>JBMOIJ010000067.1:0-1549 GCA_049317385.1 Acidimicrobiia bacterium | reverse complement strand
GTCGTTGGCCTAGTCGATGAAGGCGCGACCCAGCACGTCGGGCAGGAAGATCGTGATGACTACGGCCACGACCACGGCCGCGATGAGATTGGCGAGCCAGGGGCGGGTGTGACGGCCGAGCCACAGGTCGAGGCTGCGGAACGGGTAGTTGAAGATGCGGATCAGCCCGATCAGCACGACAGCTACTGCGGCGGTGACCACGAGTGCGAGCAGCACGGTGAACCACGATGCTGACGCGATGCCAACCAGCGAGCGTTGTTGGTTCTGCCATCCGAAGGCGACGGCGACCCACACGATCCCGAGCGCGACGGTGACGCCCAATGCGATGCGGCCGACGAGTGGCGAGACGGCGGGCAGGCGGTCGCGCCAGTTCGGTTGCACTCGGGTGGCAATGGAGCGTGCGAGCGCGCCGAGCGCCACGCCGATGCCGTATCCCACTGCGAACGAGAGTGCGGAGACCACGCCTTGGAAGGTCCAGTTGCGCGGCAGGATCGATGGGGCGAGTGACGCGGCCCAGAAGATGGTGCCAATCACGATGCCGGTGGGCCGCAGGCCGGCGAAGAGGCTGCGCCGGAATGTCCGTTTCGGTGCGCTGGTTTCGCTCGTCACGACCGTGACGCTACCGGTCCGCGTAGCCTCGCCCGTGATGCCGAAACTGTTGCTTCTCGACGGCCACTCGTTGGCCTACCGCGCGTTCTACGCGCTCCCGTCCGACATGGCCACCAAGTCGGGCACGTTCACCAACGCGGTGTACGGGTTCACCGCCATGCTCACCAAGGTGTTGGCTGATGAGCAGCCCGATTACATCGGGGTGGCGTTCGACACGGGTGCGCCCACGTTCCGTCACGAGCTCGACGCCGAGTACAAGGCGGGGCGCAAAGAAACGCCGGATCTCTTCAAGAGTCAGCTGCCGTTGATTCGTGAGGTGCTCGACGCCATTGAGGTGCCGGTGGTGTCGATTGAAGGTGTGGAAGCCGACGATGTGATCGGCACGCTGGCGACGCGTGCGGCAGCTGAGGGCATCGACGCGATCGTGGTCACGGGCGACCGCGACAGTTTCCAGTTGGTGCACGACCCGCACATCAAGGTGCTCTACAACAAGCGCGGTGTGTCGGACTACGCGCTCTACGACGAAGCCGGAATTGTGGAACGCACCGGCGTCACGCCCGCGCAGTACCCCGATTACGCGGCGTTGCGCGGTGACTCGTCAGACAACTTGCCAGGCGTGCCGGGCATCGGCGAGAAGACAGCGGCGGCGCTCATCAACGCGTACGGCGATCTCGAAGGCATCTTCGAGCATGTCGACGAGCTGAAGCCCAAGCAGCGCGCCACCTTGCCGGAATGGAAGGACCGTGTCTTCCTGAACCGGAAGATGAGTCGGTTGGAACTCAATGTCGATGTGCCCTACGAACCGGCGCAGTTGCGGATGGGGCAGTGGGACCACGACCGCGTGCGTGAGTTGTTCAACCAGCTTGAGTTCCGTTCGTTGCTCGACCGGCTGGTGGCGGCGGTCGGCGACACGGTGGGTGCGGGCGCGGGCGACGTGGAG
>JBMOIJ010000066.1:0-1615 GCA_049317385.1 Acidimicrobiia bacterium | reverse complement strand
TACGCGTTGAAGACCGAAAGCGCGGCAACGACGCCCCACGCAAACAACAACCACGACGCGATTGTCATGAGGTCAGCTGGCCTGTTGGTACTGCACCTGTACGCCGGGGAATTGGTTCTGTACGCCGTCGCCGAGCCCGATGGGCGTGCGGTCGAGACGGAACGTGTTGGCGAGCTGCGCGGTCGTGAAGTTGTCGATGACGGGCCACGCTGCTGTGGGTGCGACGTCGGGCGGGTTGCAGCCATCCGAGCCGAGGCGAATCACTTGGTCGCTCAGCGCCACGCCGTTGGACTGCGCGATCTTGAGGATCCCGCCGCGTTCTTTGCCGATCTCGCAGATCTCGGAGAACGCCAGGTGTCCGGCACCCATGATGAGTACGAGTCGTTTGGGCGCGTTGGTGAGGGCGTTGTAACTGTCGACCACCGACTGGGACGGGATGATCTGGTCGGCGGAGCCGGCGATGAACATGACCGGCTTGCCGGCTGGCCAATTCGCAGCGTCGAGCAGCGGCGTGGTGAGCGAGACGACCACCTTCACCCGCGGATCGGTTTCTCCGAGCTTCAACACTGCGGCTCCGCCCGCGGAGTGTCCGACCGCGCCGATGTTCTTCTCGTCGATGCGGCCTTGGAGAATGCTGCCGGCCCGGCCGTCTTCGGCCAGCCCAAGGTCGATGGTGCGTTTGAGATCGCCCACGTCGTCGACTGGTTTTGCGGAGGGTTCGAAGATGGTTGCGATGCCGCGTTCGAGATGGTCGGGTGCCATCACGACCATTCCCCACGACGCGAGATGGTCGGTGAGGAAGGTGCTCTGATCGCGGAACGACAAGACGCCGTGCGAGAACACCACGAGGGGGAACTGCCCCGCGGCGGCGGGCGCATTGCGGTACGCCTTGGTGACGTATTTCGCCTGTTGATCGGCGGGGATCTTGGCGACCACCGTGGCCGGGAGCCAGGTGGTGATGGAGTACGCGTCCGCGACTTTCCCTGCCACTGACTTCGGTGCGACTGGGTACCAGACCTCGACTTTGCGATCGCCCATCTGGAGAGTGGTGACACCGGCCGCGAACGGGCCGCGTTTCGCGAACGCGGGCTCGGCCGGCGTGCCCGAGACCGAAACCTTGGCGGTGGAACTCGTGGCGCTCTTCGAACTGCTGCACGCCGACAGCACGAGGACTCCGACGGTGAGGGCAACGCCCAGTCGACGCATGCTCATTGGAACAACTCCGTCTCGCGGGTTTCCGACGGTACTCCGCGATGGATGTACCACTCGGTGCCGAACGACTCGCGGAACGCTTCGGGCGGCATCTGCAGAAAGAACGACGACTCGGGGATCTGCGACGCGTGGGCCTTGAGTGACTCACGTTTGCGGTCGATCCACTCGCTCACGTCGATGCGCGTCGTGATGATGGCGTCGGGGCTGCCGAAGCGCTCCGGCCCTTCCTCTTTGATCTCGGGCATCTCTTCGCCGAACTCCGGGAACGCTTCCCGGGCCATTTCGAGCTGGCGTTTGATTGCGTCACGGTTCATGGTGGCCTCGTAGACGTTTGCAACGCCGGCGCGCTGCGCCGCCTCCACGCCCACCACATGCACTTGGATGTGGTCGGGGTGGCCGTAGC
>JBMOIJ010000065.1:0-1977 GCA_049317385.1 Acidimicrobiia bacterium | reverse complement strand
GTGCTGCGCGGGGCGCTTCCGGTGGCTAACTTGCGGGTGAGCGGAGGGGGAGGGGCGCTGTGAAGATCGTCGTCGACTTCGACAAGTGCAAGAGCAACGCCGTATGCATGGCCGTCGCACCCGAGGTCTTCGAGGTGCGCGACGACGGGTACCTCTACGTCCTCCAAGAGGAACCGCCCGAGGAGCTGCGCGCCGCAGTGGAGCAAGCCGCGCGTGAATGTCCAACCCAAGCGATTGGAGTTCAAGGGTGAGTGGCGTGCTCAACAACGATGCCGCCGACGCGCTCGGCGCGTTGGTGCACGGAATCGAGCTGGTGCGCGACTCGGCGGCTGCGGGTGTTGACCTTGCGCCGAGCATGGCGAGCCTTGCGCTTGCGGGCGCGCGCAGCGCGACCCTCGTCGCAGCCCCCAGCGATGCACGCGCCAGCTACGACCCCGGTCTGTGGCTCGATGTCGTGGCGCTCAATGGTTTGTCTCGGCAGCTGCTGGCCGAGTTCCAATCGCACGGTGCTGAAGGAATCGCCAGAATCATCGACGGCCAGAGTTCTGACCTTCGGTCGGCCGAGCATCGCCTCGGAACCTTCCGCAACGCGCAGCGTCGCATTGCCCAGATGTTCGAATCGTTGCCCGCCGGCTCGGAACGTTCACGAGACTTGGCGAAGTGAACCGCATCGTCGTTGTCGGCGCCTCACTCGCTGGGCTCCGTGGCGTCGAAGCACTCCGAGCCAACGGGTTCGACGGGCCCATTGCGCTGGTCGGCGCCGAATCGCACTTGCCGTACGACCGGCCGCCGTTGAGCAAGGAAATGCTCTCGGGCGCTTGGGAGCGCGATCGCACCGTCTTGCGCACGCAGCCATACGACGATCTCGATCTCGATCTGCATCTCGGCGTGGCGGCGACGCGCCTGGATCTCGACCGTCGGCAGGTCGCGCTTGCCGATGATCACCAGCTCGAGTTCGACGGTTTGTTGATCGCGACTGGCGCTACTCCTCGACAGCTGCCGGATGTTCCCGATCTCGATGGCATCTTCACGTTGCGCACCATCGACGACTGTTTGGCGATTCGTGACCGACTCGATTCCGGGCCGCGCGTCTGCGTGATCGGTGGTGGGTTCATCGGCGCGGAGGTGGCCGCAACGTGTCGCGGGCGAGGCCTCGATGTCACGGTGGTCGAAGCGCTTCCGCAACCCATGGTGCGCGGTCTCGGGGAGCGGCTCGGCGCAACGCTCGCAGCGTTGCATCGTTCCCACGGAGTTGATCTGAGAACGGCAGTGAGTGTCGAAGCGATCGAGGGTGATTCGCATGTCGAAGCGGTGCGTTTGGGTGACGGCACCCGCGTTGCGTGCGATGTGTTGATCATTGCGATCGGAGTGGTGCCCGAAACTCGTTGGTTGGAGGGATCGGGACTCACGCTCGACAACGGTGTGGTGTGCGACGCCACGCTGAAGGCGGCGCCAGGGGTCGTTGCCGCGGGCGACGTGGCGCGCTGGTCCAACCCGCGCTTCGGGGGCGAACTGATGCGGCTCGAACACTGGACGAACGCGGTGGAGTCGGGCGTGCACGCGGCCGGCACGCTGCTGGGCGCGGCGGAGCCATTTGCGCCGGTGCCCTTCGTGTGGAGCGACCAGTACGACGTGAAGATTCAAGCGGCCGGGCGGTTCGGACCCGACGACGAGATGCTCATGGTCGACGGTGCGCTCGAGGAGTTTCGGTTTGCCGCGGCGTTCGGACGCGGCGGTCGCCTCGTGGGGGCGCTCGGGTTCTCGCGGCCTCGGCAGCTCATGTTGCTGCGTCGCCTGATCGCCGAGGGCGCCCCGCTGTCGGCGGCCCACGAGATCCCCTAGGTGAAGTTCGCTCCTTGCGCAATATGCGCAAATCGGCGCATGATGCGGCCCGAAGGGGAGGTGCACCGGATGGGTGCTCGGGCACGACAGGGCGTATTGGCGGCGGTCATGGTGGGCGGCATCGTCGTCCTGGGG
>JBMOIJ010000064.1:0-2506 GCA_049317385.1 Acidimicrobiia bacterium | reverse complement strand
TCGACCCTGACGGCGCGGGCGACGCGCTGGTGATGGGCTGCGACTCGTTCGCGACCATCCAAGCCGCGATCAACGCGGTGGGTGCTGGCGGCACGGTCAATGTGGCCGCCGGCAGCTACACGGAAGACATCGACATCACGAAGGCGCTCAGCCTCGTGGGTCCGAACGCCGGCATCAACCCGAACACCGGGGTGCGCGTGGCGGAAGCCCATGTGTACCCGGCCACCAACAACACCAGCTCGGGCAAGCTGTTCGCGGTGACGGCGAGCAATGTCAGCATCGCCGGCTTCATGATCGACGGTGACAACCCGTCCCTGTCGGGTGGCACCGCCTTTGGTGGCGTGGACTCGAACTGCGCACGCGCACTTCGCACGGAGAACCGTGCGGCGTCGTCGCGCCCGGTGGTTAGCGGCATTGTCTTCGACCGCAACGTGGTCAAGAACTTCACGACCACGGGCTTCTACATGTTCCCGGATTCTCCGGCGAGCAACTCGTCGGGCAACCATGTCCGTCAGAACTTGTTCTCGAACATGCGCTTCCGTGGCGTGTACACGCAGAACGAAGTCGAGGTGTCCATCGAAGACAACGTCTTTGATGCGGTGCACACCGGCATTGCGATCAGCAGCGTGGGACTCGCTGCCGCCACCGGCTTCGAGCCACGGATCACGGGCAACACGATCAACCTTGTGCCGACGGGGCTTGCATCCCGGCATATGGGTATCTCCGTCAACCACCGCTACAACTCCGCGGTGCGCCATGTGGTCAGCGGCAACACGATCAATGCGGACGCGACGATCACGAACAACGGTGAAGGCATCCGCATCACGAGCGCCGTGTTCGGCGGCTCGGTGCACGCGCTGAGCAACACGATCAACGCCAACGGCAGCCTGGCGACGGGCTATTGGGTCTGGAACACGGACGGTCAAGGCGAGACCCTGATCAGTGGCGGCTCGGTGACGGGCGCGAAGACGAACGGCCTGTACCTGACGGATTACGACACGGCGTATTCCGCCAACTCCTACAGCACCGGCAACGTGGCGATCGTGGATGGCGTTTCGTTGGGTGCGACGGCGACGGGCACCGCGATCAACGTGCACTGGACGGGCACGGGTTCGAACCTCGGCCCCTGCACCTTGACCATGCGCAACGGAGCCGGCGTGGCCGGCACGGGCGCGGGCGTGGCCATGAACGGCGCCAAGGCGCGTGTCAACTTCTCCGGCGCCTCGCCTGCGCAGTTCGCCGGCAGCTTGGCGAGCTACATCACCTTGCTGAACGCGGGTGCGACGAACCCTGCTACCGAGGTGGATGCCACTGCGGTGAGCTTCGACAGCGTGGCCGCGTCCGCGGCGACCGTGGCGCAGCTCCTGGCCGCGGAAGACAAGATCACCCACAAGCAGGACAACACTGCGTTGGGCTTGGTGCGTGTCAAGGCAGGCGAGCTGTACGTCACGACCAACTCTGGTTCGATCCAACGCGGCGTCGACAACGCCACGGCCGCTGATATCGTGAATGTGGGCTCCGGCACGTACGCCGAGCAGTTGGAGATCGCCAAGGCGCTGGTCTTGCGCGGTCCGAACGCCGGCAAGGCGGGCAACGATCCGACGCGCTCGGCCGAGGCGACGATCGAGTTCCCTGCTTCTGCTCCGAACGGCAGCCAGCTCGTTGACGCCAGCGCGGACAACATCGCGCTCGAGGGCCTGGACCTGCGTTCCCAGGACTCGCGCATCACGGCTGCCGGCACCTACAGCTACCTGTGGTTCAGCTACGGCCTGAACAACCTGACGTTCCGCAACAACCGGATGTACGGCAGCGAGATCCCGATCTACATCTACCCGGCCGTCGGTGGAGTGTCCAAGACCGGCCTGTTGATCGAAGGCAACTACATCGACTGCGGTCCGTGGGTCAACTCGTCCTACAACCGCGGCATGTACCTGGGCAATGTCGCCGGCGTGGTGCAGGACAACGTGGTGTTGAACGCGCATATCGGCATCCAGTACATGCCGTACGGCAATGCCGCGACGGGCACGATCGCCCGCAACACGGTGTCTGCGGGCGGCATCGGTCTGTACCACAACTACCAGAGCCTCGGCGCGGGCGCCGTGGCTTGGACGGACAACGTGGTCACCGTGGCCGCCAACGACCGCTCGGGCCTGAAGGCCTTGGTCGACGGTCGTTACACGGCCCCGATCGACTTCCGCGGCATCCAGGTGTCCACGTTCGGCACGAACCAGTCCACCACGGGCACCTCCACGCCCTCGGCGAGCTTCACGAGCAACTCGGTCGACGCTTCGGTCGGCGCGAGCGGCTACAACACGCTCGCCCGCGAGGCGGTGCGCATGACGGTTGGCGGCGTGTACAGCAGCGGCACGCTGGCGTTCAACGACAACAGCTTCACAGGCTGGACGAAGGCCGTGAACAACGCGCTGGCGACGGCTTGGAACATGTCCTGCACCTGGTGGGGCACCTCGGCGGGCCACTTGATCGCGGCGGGCGTGAGTGGTCCCGC
>JBMOIJ010000063.1:0-2981 GCA_049317385.1 Acidimicrobiia bacterium | reverse complement strand
GGCCCGCGCGACGCGGGCCGAGTCGCTCGTCGTCATCCCCGCGGCCTGTGGCCGCTACGAACTCCTGAAGGCGATCGACGGCGTGTACGGGCCGCCGGTACGCCCCAGCGAACTCGAGAGCGAACTCGCCGTCGGGGCGATTGCTGCGGGCGACGAGCTCGAAGGCCAAACCAGTGTCAACGACCTGCTCGACCGCGTGTTGCAAGCCGGCGGATCCGACTTGCACCTGACGGCGGGATCGCCGCCGGCGGTACGCGTGCATGGCTCGCTTCGGCCGTTGCCGGACCTCGAGCCCCTCACCGGTTCCGAGATCCGCCAGATGATGTACTCGATCCTCACGCAGAAGCAGCGGGAGAAGTTCGAGAACGATCTGGAGCTCGACACGAGTTACACGCTGCCGGGCAAGAGCCGGTTCCGGGTGAACGTATTCCTCCAGCGCGACAGCGTGGGCGCGGTGCTGCGCACCATCCCGTTCGAGATCGTCGAGTTCGATGAACTCGGTATCCCGCTGGTCGTCAAGACGTTTTCCGACCTCCCCCGGGGGCTCGTCCTCGTGACGGGACCGACGGGTTCGGGCAAGAGCACCACGCTGGCGTCGCTCATCGACATCGTGAACCGCAAGAAGGCGTGTCACATCATGACGGTGGAGGACCCCATCGAGTTCCTGCACCACCATCGCACCGCGATCGTCAACCAGCGCGAGGTGGGGGAGGACACGCACTCGTTCGCCGAGGCGCTCAAGCACGTCTTGCGCCAGGACCCCGACGTGATCCTGGTCGGTGAGATGCGCGACCTCGAAACGATCAGTACCGCGCTCACTGCCGCCGAAACGGGGCACCTGGTGTTCGCCACGCTGCACACCCAGGACGCGCCGCAGTCGATCGACCGGGTGATCGACGTGTTTCCGAGCCACCAGCAGCAACAGATCCGCGTCCAGCTCGCGAGTGCGCTCCAAGGCGTGGTGACCCAGCAGCTCGTGCCCACGGCCGACGGCAAGGGCCGTGCCGTGGCCTCCGAGGTACTGGTGGCCACGTCGGCTGTGCGCAACCTCATTCGGGAAGCGAAGATCCACCAGATCTACTCCCTGATGCAGGCCGGCGGAAAGTTCGGCATGGTCACCATGGACCAGTCGCTCGCCAAGCTCGTGTGCGATGGTCGGATCTCGATGGAGACCGCGCTCGAGCGCTGCGCCCATGAGGACGAACTGCGCCGGCTCGTCGGGAGTCTGTGACCATGTCCACCACGTACGCGTACCGGGTCCGTGACCGTGAGGGCCGCATCGTCGAAGGCCAACTCGAAGCCGACAGCGTGCCGTTGGTGGCCACCAAGTTGCGTTCGATGGGGTACACCCCCATCAACATCGAGTCAAAGGACACGGCGGCACTGCAGCGGGAGCTGAAACTCCCGGGTGCGAACCGCGTCAAGCTGAAGGACGTAGCGGTCATGTCGCGCCAGCTCGCGACCATGATCAACAGCGGCTTGCCGCTCCTGCGCGCCTTGACCATCTTGGCCGAACAGACCGAGAACAAAGAGCTCGCCCGCACCGTCAACGCGGTTCGCCTCGACGTGGAGCGGGGTGCCTCGTTCTCGCAGGCGCTGCAGAAGCACCCGAAGGCGTTCAACAAGCTCTACGTGTCGATGGTGCGATCGGGTGAGACCTCGGGAACACTCGAAAGCGTGCTCAATCGGCTCTCCGAAACGCTCGAGCGCCAACTCGAGCTGCGGCGCCGGGTGCGCTCCGCCATGGCGTACCCGGTCATCGTGGCACTCCTGGTGTCATTCATCACCGCCGCGATGTTGCTCTTCATCGTGCCGCAGTTCGAGACCATGTACCGCGACCTGGGTGGCCAACTCCCGTTGCCCACCCGCATGCTGCTGGCGGTCTCGAACGTGTTTCGCAGCTCGTTCTTGATCATCATTGCGCTGGGCATCGCCGGCGGGTTCGGGTTCCGTAAATGGATTGCCACCGAGAAGGGTCGGGCTGCGTGGGACGCCATCAAGTTGCGCGTCCCGGTGTTCGGCGCACTGATCCGTAAGACCGCGTTGGCGCGGTTCTCGCGCACACTGGCCGCGCTCACCCGCTCGGGCGTCCCCATCCTTGAGTCGCTCGACATCGTGGCGGAGACCTCCGGCAACAGTGTGATCGCAAAGGCGGTGCGGGCCACGCAGCGAGCCGTCAAGACCGGTGAGCCGATCGCCAAGCCGCTCGAACAGCACGAGGTGTTCCCACCGATGGTCGTGCAGATGATGGCGGTGGGAGAGGAGACCGGCGCGCTCGACGAAATGCTCGACAAGGTGGCCGACTTCTACGACCAGGAAGTGGCGGCCACCGTGGATGCGCTCACGAGTCTCATCGAACCGCTCCTGATCGTTGTGATGGGCGGCATCGTGGGCACGATGATCATCTGTCTGTATCTCCCCATGTTCCAGATCATCAACCTGATCAAATAGCGCTCAAGGACCCATCGGCCCGGTGTCGATACATCGAGTGCGAGTCAGGTCGAGCCTGCAAACGGAATTCGGCGGGGGCGCCGGAGGGGTCATCTGGACGGGCAAGTTCTCCCTCGCGGCCAGTTGGTATACCGAAGGGGGCATTCCCATGCACAGCATTCTCCGAGCGGTGCGCGAGCAGCACGCTGAAGAGGGGTTCACGCTCATCGAGTTGATGGTCGTTGTGCTCATCATTGCGATTTTGATCGCCATCGCCATTCCTACGTTCTTGGGCGCTCGTTCGCGGGCCCAGGACCGTCAGGCCCAGTCGAACCTTCGCAACGGGGTGTCGGCGGCCAAGACGATTTTCTCGGATCACCAGGACTATTCCGAGGCAACCACCGGCTCCACCGGCACGTTGCAGGGCGTCGAGCCGAGCCTGAGTTTCATCACGTCGAGCACGGCGTCGACGAAGCCGAAGGAGATCTCGGTTGCAGTGGCCGACCAGGACACCACGACTGCGGGATCGGACACCGTCTACATGGTGGCGA
>JBMOIJ010000062.1:0-3228 GCA_049317385.1 Acidimicrobiia bacterium | reverse complement strand
CGGATCTGCTCGGTGCGGGGGTCGCCGGCCAAGACGCAGAGCACCTTCTCGTCGTCGCCGGCCTCGTCGCGCATGCTGAACACGCCCACGGGACGAACTCGCAGGTGACAGCCCGGGAACGTGGGTTCGTCGAGGAGCACCAGCCCGTCGAGCGGGTCGCCGTCGTCGGCGAGGGTGTGGGGGAAGAAGCCGTAGTCGGCCGGGTACACGGTGGCGGTGAACAACGGCCGGTCGAGCCAGATCTCGCCAGAATCGTGGTCCATCTCGTACTTGTTGCGCGAACCCTTCGGGATCTCGACGATCAGCTCGAAGAAGTCAGGGCGCTCGGGGGTGGCATCGGTCATGGCCCTAGCCTCGCGTGTCATGGAGCCCGGGGTGCGCGTCAACCGCTCGTTGGTCATCCCGATGCGCGAACTCGAGGTGCGTGCCGACCCGTCGGGCGGTCCCGGCGGCCAGCACGCCAACCGGGCCAGCACTCGGGTCGAGGTGCGCTTCGACGTCGTGAAGTCCCAGGTCCTGGGGCCGCGCCAGCGAGCACGGTTGCTCGATCGGGTGGGGCCAGTGGTGGTGGCGTCGGCCCGGGAGTCGCGCTCGCAAGCCCGCAATCGCGAGGTCGCGCTCGACCGACTCGCCGGCAAGGTGGCCGCCGCGCTCGTGGTGGAACGCACTCGGGTGGCTACCAAGCCGTCGCGGGGTGCGAAGGAGCGCCGGCTCCAGGAGAAGAAGCAGCGCGGCGAGGTGAAACGTTCCCGCGGCCGGGGTGGGGCGACGGGCCGCGGCGGCCCCGGCTGGTCGGACTGATCCACCCGCTCCACCTCCACTCTCCCTTTTGGCGCGCTGAGCGCTCGCTTTTCGATGCGAATCGCGCGCCGGTTCAGCGGTTGAGGGCGCGGCGGATCACTCGAACAGTCGCTTCGGGCTCATTGCGTACTTGCTCATAAGTGAACCGCAGCACAGTCCAACCGCTCAGGGCGATGTCGTTTTGTCGCTGGCTATCGGCAGCTCGCTCGCCTCGGGTCGCATGGCTCCCATGTCCATCGAGTTCGATCGCGATGCGTTGCTCGGGATACGCGAAGTCGAGCAACGCATAGGAGCCGTCGACTCGAGGCACTTTCACCTGTCGGAGGGGGAGTGGGAGCCCCCAGTCGGTGAGCAATTCGAGAAACATCCGTTCGAGTACGGATCCCGCCGCCGGCGCATCGCCCTCGGAGCGAAGAACCGATTCGGTGATCGAGACCCCGGGGCGCCCACGCCTCCGCAACGCGCGGAGGCGCAATCGGAGATCGTCGGTGGTCACGAGACCCGAACGCCGAGCGTCATCGAGCACTCGTGTCAGGACCTTTGGGCGCAGCATCGGCGCAGCATCGATGAGGGAACGTGCCACCGTTGTCACTGGGTATGGACCGACGGACGTGACGTCAACGGGGCCGAGGTCGCGGCTGAGGTGGACCGTCTCGTCGCCGAAGCGGTTGTGCGGGCGTCGTGCGGTGATTTCGACTGGAGCGAGGTCGAACCCCGCGATGCCGTGCAGTTTGAGTGCGGCGCGGTGCGAGACAGCCGCCCCTCGTCCGCCGCACAGGACCGCTGCCATCAACCGCGCATTCCAATCCCATGGCATTCCCACGAGGTGCAGGAGAGTGGGCGAAGGCTCCTCCAAGAAACGCCGTCGAATTCGCCTGCGGATGGCATTCCGGTCGAGACCCAGGGCTGCGGCCTGGCGACGTGTCGCGACCCAATGCTGCGATGCAAGGAGTGCGAAGAGCGCCGCATCACGCTCTCGCGTAGGGACCGACGCTCCGTGTGCACTGTTCACGCTGCATCAAGCGCGCCGGAATCCCTTCGAGCGACGTAGCGACGCAAACTGGCGCGGGGATCGCTGCGAAAGGCGAGCGCTCAGCGCGCCGAAACGAGGACGGCTTCGAACTGGCGCGGGAATCGCTGCGAAAGGCGAGCGCTCAGCTCGCCGAAAGGGGACGGTGTGGGACGGTCAGGGGGTGGGGGCGTGGGTGGTGCGCAGCCAGGCGAGCCAGTGCTCCAGGCCCTCGAGCGCGTACGCGGTGCGAATCGAGTGGAACACCTCGAACGCGTGCTGGGCGCCCGGCAACACGGCGTAACAAACCGGCTGCTCTGAAACGGCGCGCAGCGCATCCACGAACAGCGCGCTGTCGGCGACAGGCACGAGTGAATCGAGTGTGCCCGCAATCACGAGGAACGGTGGCGCGTCGGCGCGCACGTGTGCGATGGGTGACGCCTCTTCGTACACGGCCCGGTGTGCATCGTCGAGCGGCACGTGCATGACGAAGCGCTGCAACAGCAACGACAGCTGTTTGCTCTTGTACTGGCCCGAACGGTTGCTGAAGTCGAAGACGCCGTAGAACGGCACGCACCCCACCACCGACGTGTCCACCGACTCGAAGCCGGGTTGGAACTGCGCTTCATTCGCGGTGAGTGCGACCATTGCCGCAAGGTGACCGCCCGCCGACCCGCCGGCCACCACCACGAACGACGGCTCGCCGCCGAACTCGTGGATGTGCGCTTTCACCCAGGCAATCGCTTCTTTGACGTCGACGAGGTGATCGGGCCAGGTGGCTCTTGGTGACAGGCGATAGTTGGGTGCGACGCACACCCACCCGCGCCGCGCCAGTCCCAACATCATCGGGAGACCTTGCGATCGTTTCTCGCCGACGGTCCACCCGCCACCGTGAATCCACACGAGTACTGGACGGCGCTCGTCGGTTGCACCGTTGCGCGGCGCGTATATGTCGAGCTGATTGCGCTTGCCGCGCGACGCGCCGTAATCGATGTTGCGTGTTGCGCGCACGTGATGGTCGCGCAGGAACCACGGCAAGAACAGTTCACGCGCAGCTAACCAGCGCACGCTCGAGATGTATGCGGGGTTGGTAGCGGCTGTGTAGTCACCGAGTCCGGAGCGCAGCGCGTCGTCGAACACGCGCCGGGTGCGCAACGACCCGCCGATCAACCCGACGACTGCGAGCTCGCACACCACGATGAGGGCGAGCCCTACCCATCCTGGCCACGCGTGCAGTGCGCCGAACCACACGAACACCGCAGCAATCAGCGGCTGCCATACCACTTGGTGCGGCGCAAGTTCGATGACGAGCCAACTCCACAGGAAGCTCGGCCCGACGACCCACGTGTAGCGGATGGGGATGTACGCGTTGAAGACCGAAAGCGCGGCAACGACGCCCCACGCAAACAACAACCACG
>JBMOIJ010000061.1:0-3291 GCA_049317385.1 Acidimicrobiia bacterium | reverse complement strand
GGGGCGCCGCTGGTGGCCCATCAGGCGAAGTGGCTGATGCGCGCCCTGGCCATCGACGTGCGCACGCTCGACGTGGATACCGCGGTCATGGCGTATCTCCTTGACCCCGCCGACGGGAAGTACGAACTCAACGAGTTGTCGTTGCGGCACCTGGGCGTGGAGGTCACGTCGCCCGACGTGGCCGAAGGCACGCTCGACTTCGATGGGCGGGCGGGGGCCGAGGAGACCGGGCGCCGGGCGGCGGCCGTGTTGGCGCTGGCCGATCCGCTCTCCGAAGGGTTGGCGGACCGCGAACTGTCCGAGCTCTACGAGACGGTCGAGCGACCGCTGGTCCGCGCGCTTGCGCTCATGGAGCGCGCCGGCGTGTTGATCGATGTGCCGTTCCTTGAAGAGTTGCGCGCGGACCTGGCGGCGAAGTGTGACCGCTACATGCGCGAGGTGTTCGAGTATGCGGGCACCGAGTTCAATGTGAACTCCACACCGCAGTTGCGCGAGATCCTGTTCGACAAGCTGGGCCTGACCCCGGTGAAGAAGACCAAGACCGGACCGTCCACCGACCACGACTCGTTGGTGAAACTCCAGGATGACCATCCCATCGTGGGTTCGTTGCTCAAGTACCGCGAGGTCGAGAAGCTGCGGAATACCTACGCCGATGCGCTGCCGCCGTTGGTGGAGTCCGACGGACGGATTCACGCCACGTTCAAGCAGACGGCCACTACCACGGGGCGCATCTCGAGCGACACGCCGAACTTGCAGAACATTCCGGTGCGCACCGCCGAGGGCATGGAGATGCGGCGGGCGTTCTGTGCGCCACCGGGTTGGGGGTTGTTGACCGCCGATTACAGCCAGATCGAGTTGCGCATCCTGGCGCACTTGGCCGAAGACCCGGGGCTGATCGATGCGTTCGCTCGCAACGTCGACGTGCACACCGTGACGGCGGCGCGTGTGTTCGGCGTGGACGAGGCTGATGTGGACGCGAATCAGCGCCGCTTCGCGAAGGTTGTGAACTACGGCCTCGCCTACGGCATGGAGGCGTACGGGTTGGCCCAGCGTGCGGACATCGAAGTGAGTGAGGCGGCACGCATCTTGGACAACTACTTCGCTGGGTTCCCGAAGGTGGCCGAGTACATGGAGCGCGTCGTCGACGAGGCGAAGCAGCGCGGGTACACCACCACCATCATGGGGCGGCGTCGCCAGATCGCCGAGTTGTCGAGTGGCAACTTCCGTATTCGTCAGCAGGGTGAGCGCATGGCGCAGAACGCGCCGGTGCAGGGGAGCGCGGCCGACATCTTCAAGCTCGCGATGGTGCACGTTGACGCGCTGCTCGAAGCTGAGGGTGTGCAGACGCGTGCCATCCTCACCGTGCACGACGAGTTGGTGTTCGAAGTGCCTGAGGGTGAACGCGAGGCGATCGAACCGAAGATCGTGGACGCGATGGAGCATGTGGTCGATCTGTTGGTGCCGTTGCAGGTTGATGTGGGCTTCGGCGCCACGTGGGCCGACGCGAAGTAATCACGGCGAGCTGCCCGGGCAGGGCCGCCAGTTGGCCCTCCTGACCATGGTATGGTGACCATGGTCAGGAGGTGATGACCATGACAGCCAACGAGATGCCGGCCGGCGAGTTCAAAGCGAAGTGCCTCGCGGTGCTCGATGACGTTGCTGCCAGTGGGCGCGAGGTGGTCGTCACCAAGCGTGGGAAGGCGGTGGCGAAGGTGGTGCCGCTCGAAGCGGGGCCCCGACGCATGGTGGGGTGCATGGAAGGCACGGCACGCATCGTCGTCCCCGGGGACGAACTCTTCACCGCAGCTGAGGAGTGGGAGATCGCGCGCACCGACGGTCGCATCGATCCGTGATCGTCCTCGACTCCCACACCTACCTCTGGGCCGTGCTCAACGACGGGCAGCTGTCGCGCAAGGCGCGCACCGCCATCGACAACGAGAGCGAGCGCGTGGTCAGTGCGATGACGGTGTACGAGTTGGCATTTGCCATCGCGCGCGGTCGGATCGATGTTGGATCCGACCCGAACTGGGTGGAGCGGTCGCTGCAACGTGCTGGAGTGGTGGTCGAACCCGTCTCTGCGGCGATTGCGCGAGCGGCGGCAAGGCTGAAAGAACCCATGCCCGGCGATCCTGCCGATCGCATCATCGTGGCTACTGCACTCGAGCTGGGTGCGGCGCTCGTCACGCGTGACGAGCGCATTCGCCGCAGCAAACTGGTCGAGACGATCTGGTGAGCACGTGAGTGAGCACTGGTTCGAGCCGTTGGCCGAGTTCCTCGGTCCGGCGTATCTGCGCAATGCGTTCACCATGGGTACCGCGCAAGAGGTCGACTTCCTGATGGATGCGCTCGGGTTGCAGCCCGGCGCGCGCGTACTGGATGCGGGATGTGGTCCGGGACGCCATGCGCTCGAGTTGGCTCGCCGTGGCATCACGGTGCTCGGCGTCGACATCAGCGCGGAGTTCATCGAACTTGCGCGTTCGGCGGCGGCCGCCGAAGGCCTGACGGGTGCTGCGTTCGAAGTCGCTGACGTGCGCGCGCTCGATGCCGGCACGTTCGACGCAGTCATCTGTTTGTGTCAGGGCGGGTTCGGGTTGCTCGGTGGTCCGGCGGCGCAGCGCGGGACCACGGGTGACGAGTCGGCGTTTGATCGCCTCGCGGCATCGGTGGCCCCGGGTGGCTTCCTGGCGCTGAGCGCGTTCTCGTCGTACTTCGCCCTGCGATTCTTGGAGGCCGCCGAGGAGTTCGACCCGGCGACGGGGGTGCTGCACGAGACGGCCACCCTGCGCGACGAACGCGGCGCCGAGGCCCCGTTCGACCTGTGGACCACGTGTTTCACCGAGCGCGAGCTGCGGTTGCTTGCCGGCGGGGCGGGCCTGGCCGTGGAGGCGGTGTACGGGGTGTCGCCGGGCCGCTACGGCGCGCATCGGGTCACGCTCGAAGACCACGAGCTGTTGCTCATCGCGCGGCGCTGGTAGGTCCGGCTTCACCTTTTGCCACAACCCCGATAACCTGCCGCTTTGGCATCCATCCGGGTGCCGTCGTTCGCGTTCGCGAAAGAACTCGAGCGATGTCCGTTCTATTAGGAGTCGAGTTGTCCGAGCAGGAGTCGGGTACCCAAGTCGAGGGTGCCCCCGAGACCGCCGCCGTGGGGGAGACCACGGCACTCACCACCGTCACGCCTGAGGAGCTGGAAGCTGCTGGCGTTGAGGTCGACGAACCGTCGGTTGTTGACGACGACTTGGGCGGACTGAGTTTCGCCGATGCCGTCGACGCGACCATCGTCGAGTTCGA
>JBMOIJ010000060.1:0-4103 GCA_049317385.1 Acidimicrobiia bacterium | reverse complement strand
CCAGAATGCGTTGCGTGGAGCGGTAGTTCTGGTCGAGCACGATGATGGACGCATCGGGGAACTGCTCTTCGAAGCGCATGAGGTTGCGCACGTCGGCGGCACGGAACCCGTAGATGGACTGGTCCTGGTCACCGACCACCATCACGTTGCGGTGCGTCTGGGTGAGCATGCGCACCAGTTCCCACTGCGCGATGTTGGTGTCCTGGAACTCGTCGACCAACACGTGGCCGAACCGACGTTGCCACCGGTCGAGCACGTCGGGGTGCTCTCGGAACAACTTCACGGCAAGACCGAGCAAGTCGTCGAAGTCGGCCGCCGACGCGTCGGCCAAACGACGTTGATACTGCTCGTACACCTCGACCAATCGATGCTCGTGTGGCGTGGATGCAGTGGCCGCAAAATCCTCGGGCGATACCAACTCGTTCTTCAACGCCGAGATGCGCGAGTGCAACTGACGCGACGGGAAGCGCTTGGGATCGAGGTCGAGTTCCCGGCGCACCAGGTCGGTGAGGCGCACTGCGTCGGCCTGGTCGTAGATGGTGAAGCTCGACCGGTACCCCAGGTGCTCGGCTTCGCGGCGCAAAATCCGCGCGCACGCCGAGTGGAACGTGCTCACCCACATGCGCTGCGCAACCGGACCCACGAGCGCGCCGACGCGCTCTTTCATCTCGCCGGCGGCCTTGTTGGTGAACGTGATGGCCAACACGCCGAACGGCGACACCCGCCGCTCGTTCACCAGGTAGGCCATCCGGCGGGTGAGCACCCGGGTCTTACCTGAGCCCGCACCGGCCACCACCAAGATGGGGCCGTCGGGCGCGACCACCGCCTCGTGCTGGACGGGGTTGAGGTCGGCGAGGAGATCGAGGGAATCAGTTGGAGTCACTGGGCGACGATGGTACCGACCCCCAGTGACACTGCCCTCGGCCCGCCGCGGGCCAACCCGGCCCGGTCAGCGAGCGAGCGCGAACTGGCGGGATGTTGCGGCCACCGCCCCGTGGTCGCGGCCGGCGCCCTGCAGTTCGAGCGTGTTCATCCGGCCGATCGCACTGACCTTGCCATCGGCAACGCGCTCGAACTGGAAGCGGTAGTCCGAGTCGGGGTCGAGGCCAGCCACCGGGAGCTGGGCCACGAACCCGTGCGCCGCGGTCGCCTCCACGTCGATGGTCTGGGAACCGGCCGTTCCCGGCGCGCCGGTCGTCGGCCACACGCGCAGACGCAGGTTGACCGACTGCTCCTTGCCCCGAGGCAACACCCGGGTCGTGAGCACCGCCGAGGTGACCGGATCACCGAACGTGGGACTCTCCGCGTTCACGCCGTCGGGGAATGCGTCCGAGGCCCGCGGGCTGACCATCGCCTCGAATGCCAAGAGTTCTTCCGTCGTGACCATGGCCCCTCCCTTGTCCTCTGATCGCATCATTCCCGTGCGAGCACAGTTCCAGGCGGCCATTCGCAAAGGTTCAGGCACGCGACATCGAAAACGAGCGCGCTGCACATGTGCCATTCCCCTGCGCGTCACCATTTGTTTGCTCACTGCCCGCTGCTCACCGAGCGCGGTCGCACATGAGGACGGAGCGTGACCGGCCCTCAGACGTCGAGCAGGAGCGTCACCGGCCCGTCGTTCGTGAGCGCCACCCGCATGTGCGTCCGGAACCGGCCCGTCGCCACCCTGGCGCCCAGCGATTGCAGATGCGCAACAACGGCGTCGATCAACGGTTCCGCCTGCTCGGGACCGGCAGCCTCGATGTAGGACGGCCGCCGGCCTTTGCGCGTGTCGCCATAGAGCGTGAACTGGCTCACCACCAGCACCTCGCCGCCGTGTTCGGCCACCGACTCGTTCATCTTGCCGTCGGCGTCCTCGAAGCACCGGAGCGTCCAGATCTTCTCGGCGAGCTTGCGCGCCGTCGCGTCGTCGTCGGCGTGGGTGACCCCCACGAGCACACACAACCCGGCCCCGATGGCCCCCACCACTTCGCCGTCGACCGTGACCGACGCACCATCGACTCGTTGCACCAGCGCTCGCATGGCTGCGCAGGTTACGACGCGGCACCCGAGAACGAGCAGACTGGCCCGATGATCGATCCCGCTTGTAAACGTGCGCTCGGCCAAATGGTGAAAGGCGTCCAGGTGGTGGGCGCCACGCACAACGGCGTCACACGGGCCTACTGCTCGCATTGGGTGAGCCAAGTGAGCTTCGAAGAACCGGTGGTGATGGCGAGTGTGTCTCCGAAACACGACACGTATCCACTGATCGAAGCGAGCGGCCAATTCGGCGTCTCGATTCTGGCGGGCGACCAAGTCGACGTGGGCCAGTACTTCTCGTACCCAGGGCGAAAGTTCCACCACATCGCAAGTGAATGGCTCGAACTCGTCGACGGCGTGCCGGTGGTCCCCGACTGCGTGGCCTGGCTGCGCTGCGAAACCTTCGAACGCAAGACGATGTTCGACCACGAACTCTTCTTCGCCCGCGTGGTTGGTTGGGGTTACGGCCGACTCAAGGAACCACCGCTGCTGTATTCGTCACGGCACGGTTGGCGGATCATGGGCGAACGCGCCCGCAAACCCGGTGAGTCGATTCGCGATGCACTGCTCGAGCGCGTACGCGACGCCGGCTATGCCGTGGACGCTACGGCCGACGACGACGAGGACTGAACGTCAGGTTGGCGTCGCCACATTGCCTGAGGCCGTGATTCCCCACCACGCGCAACTCGACGGCGCCACCTGGGCCCACGTCTCCAGACCGAACACGCGCACGCTGATGCTGCGGTCGTAGGCGCCGGCGTCGAACGCTCCGCACTTGGTGACGTTCCCTGCATTGCGGGTCCCAGTGATGCGGTTGTCGGTCACCGTCACCCTGGTACCGCCCGGCCAACTCCGCAGCGCCACCGCGCTGGCCGTCCGCTCGTCAATACCACCGGCGCAGTCGATCCGGTTTCGCGTCACCACCGTGTCAGCACTCGCACCCGCCACCAGCACGCCGCAGATCCCGTCGGGGGACGAGTTCGCACGGAATGCGTTGCCGTCGACGCGCACCCCCCGGATGCCCACCGGCGCAGCACCGTCGAGGCCGTATCCGACCTTGACCGCCGCACCCGAAGCGTTCCCGAAGAACGAGTTGTTGGGACCGATGCGGCCGTTGCTGTCAACGTCGGCGCCGTTGACGTACACAAGATGGTCGAAGTTGTTGTCGGGAACCTCCGGGCGCGTGTTGCCGTTGTCATGGACCCGGCATGCGTCGAGCTGCCAGTCCTTCACCGGCCCATAGGTGTTGAACACCCCGCGCACGCCATAGCGCGTGCCATCCGGCGCCACACCGTTGGAGATGTCACAGCGGCTCCACCGCCAGCCCTCACCACCGTTCATGGACACCACAAACACCGGGTCGGCGGTTCCGCTGCCGTCGCCTTCGACTGCGAGGCCGTCGAACGTCCACCGGTCGCAATCGTTGCACCGCAGCGACCCGATGAGCCGTGACCATTTGGTCGCGCTCGGAACCCCGCCGCTCGACATCGCCGCATTGACAGCTACGACCCGCACCCCCGCGCGCCCCGTTCCGCTGACGACACAATCGCCGATGATCCAATCACCGGCCGGCACCGTGACCGTCGTTCCCGTCGCCGCCGTCCGCAACTGGTCACAGACCGCCGGCGCCGCAACCGGTTTCGGGGCCGGCGCAACAATCGACGAGAACGACGTCGAAGTCGTGGGGGCGGAAGTGGGCGCAGACTCGAGCGACGCGCCGCAACCCGCTGCAAACAGCAACGACAGCGCGACGAACGCGACCGGGGACCTTCGGATGAGCACCGCGCACCTCCTCCGTTACCCCCAACCGAACGATGGGTCAGCCAACGAGGTGCGACACTCCGCACGAACTTCCCCATCGCTACGGCGTGAACGCCACAGCCATCCGCTCCCTCAGGTTTTCGGCGCGCGCCGAACCGATCTGGAGCCATCAATGACGCGTACGAGGCGCATGGGCCCTCAGAGGACGCTGGTCGTCACGACCGGCTCCGGCTATCCGCCTCCGCTCGGCCGCTCGCTCACTGATTCCCGCTGGTCGTCACGACCGGCTCCGGCTATCCGCCTCCGCTCGGCCGCTCGCTCAC
>JBMOIJ010000059.1:0-4352 GCA_049317385.1 Acidimicrobiia bacterium | reverse complement strand
CAGACGCATCGTGCGAATACAACGCAGGAACTTCCCCATTCCGCATGACTCGCAGTACTGACGCGGACGGAACGAGCCAGCCGGGCCCGACCGGCAGGTCGGAGCGCTACAACCCGAGGAATGCGTCGAGCCCGGTCGTGAGGCCGGGCTCGTTCGCGATGTGCTTCACCGCGAGCAGCACACCGGGCATGAAGCTCGCCCGGTCGTAACTGTCGTGGCGGATGGTGAGCGTCTGGCCGGTGGTCCCCAAGATCACTTCTTGGTGCGCCACCATCCCGCGCAGGCGGAGCGCGTGCACGTGGATGCCCGCCGGCCCAACCCCGCCACGCGCGCCCTCGACCACCGTCGTAGCAGTGGGATCGGTGGCCCACTCGCTGCTGGCCGCCGCCATGCGTTGCGCGGTGGCCATTGCGGTACCGCTGGGCGCGTCGGCCTTCGCATCGTGATGCAGCTCGACGATCTCGGCGGTCTCGAAGAACGGTGCCGCCATCTCGGCGAAGCGCATCATCAAGACGGCGCCGATGGCGAAGTTCGGAATGATCGCAGCATTTACGCTCGACGCATCGAAGCGCGCCCGCAAGTCAGCGATCTCGGCGTCGGTGAACCCGGTGGTGCCCACCACTGCGTGCACACCATTGGCCGCGCACCAATGCAGAGTCGCGAGCGCCGCGTCGTGAATCGTGAAGTCGACGACCACATCGACACCGGCATCTGCGACCGCCTCGATCGACGGAGCGAACCCTTCGCCCCCGTGGGGGTCGACGCGCGCCACCACCTCGGTCTCGGGGTCGGCGTTCACCGCCTCACATACCGTCGCTCCCATACGGCCGGCCGCGCCCACCACTGCAACTGTGATCATGAGCGGGAGCGTACCGGGGGTCAACGACGCGTTCGGGGCTGGATTCGCTGCGCGACCCGCGCCACCACAGGCACCCGGTGCTTGGGTCGGTAGAAGATCGACAACCGACGCGCCGGCAGGAACACCAAACCGACCGCCACCAACATCAAGGCGATGCCCGTGTAGCGCATGATGCTCGTGGCTCCACCGGTGTACGGCAACGACGAGGGGCGCCGATTCGGCGCGATCGCAGTGTCAGGTGGCGGCTCGACTGTCGTCATGGGCGCTGCGGTGGTCGTGGTGGGTTGGGGATCCAGTGTCACGTTCACGTCGACGGCCTGGTTCCCGGGGTCGGCATCATCACTGTCGCTGGTGACCCCAACGGGCACGACCGCCGTGCCAGACGCGCCGGCGGCCACCCGTACATTGATCACTGGTTCAGTAACGGCACCGGTCGCCATGGCCGAGTCGTACTCGCATTGCACCACTGCACCTTGCGCGTCACAGGCCCATCCTGCGGAGTTGCTGCTCACGTACGCAAGCGACGCAGGCAAAGTAAATTCAGCAGTGACCGGGCCGGTGGCGTACCCATCGCCGTCATTCTTCACCTGCACCCGAATGGGCACTTCACCGTTCGGCACGGCCTGCACGTCGCTTGCACTCACCGCCAAATCTGGGCGGTTCCGCTCGATGCGACGGATCGAACCCGGATACGCCTCGACGATGTAGATGTGTGTGCCTTCATCAGCCGTAACGGCGATGGGCGTGGCGAGCTGCGCCAACCTCGCCGGACCACCATCGCCCGAGTGTCCGCGCGTCCCGGTGCCGGCGATCGTGGAGATGATCCCCGTCGCCGTGTTCACCTTGCGCACCACCGAGTACATCGCGTCCGCAATGAACAGATTCCCGGCGGCATCGAACCGAAGGCCAGTAGGAAGGCCAAAGGACGCGTCGGATGCCAGCCCATTGTCACCGCTGTAGCCCGGCGCCAAGACCTGGCCGGTAACGGTTTCGACCAGCCCGGTGTCGTTGCTGATCCGGCGGACCCGAGCTCCGGTGGCTTCAGTCCAGGTGAGTTCGCCCTCGGGACTCACCACCACGTCCCACGGCACAAGCGCTGCGGTCAGAGTCGGCTCGTAGCCGTCGAGATGGGTGATTGCGCCGAGTCCGCCCACAACCGTCGAGATGATGCCCTCGCCGTCACAGCCGACACAGCGGATCGCGTACTCGGACAGCGACGTGAAGTACACGCGGCCGTCAGCGGTTACGAAAATCCCCGCCATGGCGCCGAGTCGCGCCGACGTGGCCAGCCCACCGTCACCGGAGAATCCCTGCAAACCACTCCCGGCAAAGGTGGAGATGATGCCGGTCTCCAGGTCGATCTTGCGGATCCGGTAGTCGATACCGCCCACGTAGAGTGCGCGGCCGTCGGGCGCGGCCGCCAATGCGATCGGTTGCAGCAGGCGCGCTGCCGACGCCGGCCCCCCGTCCCCCGTGCTTGCACCGATCCCATCGCCGGCGACGGTGGTGACAATCCCGGTCCACACGTCGACCTTTCGAATCCGGTTGCCGAACGTTTCAGCGATGTATAGGGAATCGCCGACGCGCACGACATCTGTCGGCGCGTGGAAGGGCGCCGACGTGGCCAGCCCACCGTCCCCGTTCGGCGGGTTCGGTCCGTAGACATCGACCGCCTCGTGGGTGGTGGCATCCACCCGCACCAGTGAGAGCCGTTCGATTGCGTCGCCGCAGACGCCGCCGAGGTACAAATCGTTGTCCGGACCAAGCGCCATTGCCGTTGCCGAGAACCCGCGGAGACCCGAAACCGGCCCCGTCAAACGACATGCGCCGGTGCCATCGCCCATGTACGTCGCTACTGCGGAAGTGTCCGGGTCGTACGCCACGATGTTGCGCGCGCTGGCGTCGCTGATCAACAGCAGTCCGTCAGCGTTGAAGGCAAGTGGCGTGTCATTGTCAGAAGGAATCGACCCGCTGAAACTCGCCGAACTCACGGCAACCGTGACGGTCGCGAACGTGGGGTCGCTCCGCAACAACTCGCGGGCCCACACGTTGAACACGTAGAAGTTGCCGACGGCGTCGAACGCCGGGCGACCGAAGCTTGCGCTGGGTACGCTCATGACGGTCGAGATGTTTCCGGCACCGTCAACCATCCGCACGTCGCCGTTACCGGTCGAGATGAGAAGATTGCCACTGCTGTCGAAGACCAACCCGGTCGGACGCCCGATGCCGGCAGCAGTTGCGAGGCCGCCGTCGCCTGATGAGGCGGGGTCACCGTTCCCCGCGTAGGTGGTGATCGTCCCCGTGCCATGGTCGATCTTGCGAACGCGGAAGTTGCCGGCATCCGCGACGAACACGTCATGGTCGCGAACGACGACGTCACCCGGCTCGTTGAACAGCGCTGCCGACGCGGGACCACCGTCACCCGAGAAGCCCGATTGCGTCAGGTCCCCTGCGAACACCCACTGCTGCTGGGTGGTCAGATTGCGCGCCATCAACGCGCTGCCATCTGCCCCGGCGGTCTCGGCCAGGTACATCACGCCACCATCGAACGCAATGCCGTTCACAAGCCCGGTGTTCCACACCTCATCGAAGGGGTAGGTGGAACTGTCGCCGCCGGCCACGGTCGAAATGTCACCGGGGGCCGACACCGCTCGCCCGCCGGCAAACGCGAGAACACCGCCGCACGCGAAGCAGGCGGCCGCAATCGCACAGGTCCATCGCCGGGGCCGAACCATCCGTGGTCTCCCTTCATGGGATCCATCGGCAGATTCGGGGCCCTGGACAGCAAACCGGCCGGGGCCCACCCCCTGGATGAGGGGCGAACCACCGGCCGGCTCGTGAAACGCTACGGAGCGTCAGTCGCGACGCGGGCCCCGCCCGCGGCCGCCGCGGCCACCGCGGCCACCACCACGACCGCCACGGTCGTCACGGTCGCCCCCGCGACCGCCCCGCTCGTCGGCCGGGCCGAGGTCACCGAACTGGTCGGCAGCCTGGGCATCCCAGGTCTCGTTGAAGCTCACCTCGTCACGAGCGCCACGGGCCGGCGCGTGCACGGCTCCGCCGCCCGACTCGCCGCCTGCTTCACCGTCGCCACCGGCTGCCGGTTCGGCACCCGCGAGCGAGAGGCTGAGCTTGCCGCCCTGATCGATGTCGTCGACCACAACAACGACTTCGTCACCGAGGTTCAGCACGTCTTCGACCTTGTCGATGCGCTTGCCGCCACCGATCTTGGAGATGTGGAGCAGGCCGTCGCGGCCGGGAAGGATGTTGACGAACGCACCGAACTTGGTGACGTTCACCACCCGACCCGTGTACTCGACACCGAGTTCGGGGATGGGCGGGTCGAGGATGAGCTCGATGCGACGCTGTGCCTCTTCGACCCGGAAGCCGTCCTTCGAACCGATCGACACGGTGCCCACCACGCCGTCGTCACTCACTGCGATGTCGGCGCCGGTCTCCTGCTGGATGGTGTTGATGACCTTGCCCTTCGGCC
>JBMOIJ010000058.1:0-4536 GCA_049317385.1 Acidimicrobiia bacterium | reverse complement strand
ACGTCGGCGGATTCACCGACGCCGGCGGAGAATTCACAGCCGCACCCGGAGACGCAGGCGCATTCCCGTTCGCGCTCGCCCCTCCGACGGCGGCCGTCGTGAACATGCGGCCGTTGAGCGACCCGCGCAACGTCTGCGCATTGGTGTCGCTGCCGCCCGCTTGCAGGCTGATGGAGTCGATCACCACCAGGCGGTCACCTTCGGTGATCTGCTGCAAGAAGTCGCGGACCTGCGGGTAGCCACCCTGCAGTTCCATCGTGAACCCAATCGAGGTGAGGCCCGCAGGTCCGTTCGCCGACGGTTGCGTCGGCGTCAGCGACACCATCTCCACACCGGTTCGGGTCGCCACGACGCTCGCCTCTTGGATGAACGTGTCGAGGTTCGTGTCCTTCGGGATGCGATCGCCGAGGGCCACAGCCTTCGCCTTCAGTTCCGCGACCCGGCCCTCGAACTTCTTCAGCTGCTCCACTTGGGTCTGCGCCTGTGCCGCTTGGCTGCGCGCCACGGTGGCGGCCGCTCGATCCTTGCTGATGCTCGCGCCCGTCGGCCCCCACCAGGCGAGATACCACGCCATCGCGACGGCAACTGCGCCGACCATGAAGAAGAACGGGGTCGCGCGCTTCATCGGTTGCGTCCGATCTCGTTCTGCAGTTCCGCCAGGCGCGACGACTGCGTGCCGGCGGCCAGCTGGGCATCGGATTGGAACGTCACTCCGGCGCCCGTCGTACCGGCGTCACTCGAGCTCTGTGACTTCGATACCGAGTTGACCCAGACGCCCTCGAGCGACGGCGCGTTCTGGAGTTGCGTGATCCACGACGCAACCGAGTCGTAGCTGAGCCCACGACCTTGGAAGTTCAGTTGCGCAGCCGGCGCCGCGGTGCGCTGACCGGTGGCACCAGGCGCGGCGGTGCCACCGGTCTGCGCGCTCCCGCGAAAACTGGTGAGCGCCACGTCGTCGGGCATGTTCGTGGCGACTTGATCGAGTACTTGGGTCCAGTCGATCTCGGTCGCGTAGACCGCTTGGAGGCGACTCTGGTTCGCATTGATCGAATCGAGTGCTTGTTGCACGCCACCGAGCTGCGTGAGCGTCGCCCGCGACTGATTGAGCTTGGCTTCCTGCGTGACGACTGCGTCGCGGGCGTCGGACTCCTCACTCGCGCGCTGGACCGTCAGGAGGCCGATGCCGCCGACGACGGCGCAGACCGTCGCCGCTGCGACGATCTTCACCAGTCGTGACGGCGCGCCGGCGCGTCGCTCTTCGGGCATCAAGTTGATGACGTGGTTCGTAGCGTCCGCGCCGAGTGCCAGCCCCACCGGCACCGCAAGGAACGGGTCGAGCATCGCGAGTTCGTCGGCGGCGAACCCGATGTCGGCCACGTCGATGAGCGATCGTGGTCCACCGAGCACGACCGGTAGGTTCATCATGGTGGCCAAGCGCTGCGGCACCTCGGGCAACAGCGCCGTCCCACCGGTGAGCACCACCCGACGGATCGGCGGCGCGTCCACTTGCGTCCGGTAGTAGTCGAGCGAACCGCGGATCTCATCGAGCAGATCGCCCAGCGGACGGTCGAGCACCCCCTTGGCGCGTTCGAAGAGCGCGTCGGGCGCATCAGTTGCGCGCCGCTTGATGGCCTCGGCCGCGTCGGCGCTCAACTCGAGGTCGCGAGCTGCAACCTCGGTGAGGATGCGGCCGCCGACGCCGAGCGTGCGCACGAAGCGCGGCACACCGTTTTCGTGCACGATCACCGACGTGACGCCGGCGCCGATCGAAACGATGGCTTCGCTGGTGCCGTCGGCCATGGGCTCGAACCCGAGCGAACGCACGAGCGCGAGAGGCACCAGGTCGACGGCAATCGGATTCAGGTTCGCAGCGCGGACAACGTCAACGAGGCGCTGTACCGGTTCTCGGTGCGCTGCGGCCAGCAGAATGCGCTGCTGCTCGACCCCGTCATCGTCGGAGAACGACTCGAGGACCTGGAAGTCGAAGACCGCATCGTCGATCGGGATCGGGATGAGCTCTTGGGCTTGGAACCGCAGTGCACCCGACAGATCCTTCTCGTCCATTGCGGGAAGTTCGACTGGTCGAACGATCACGCGCGGACTGGCGATCCCGATGCGCACATCGGTGCGCTTCAGGTCGAGTTCTTTCCAGAGGCGTCCGATGGCATGAGTGACGGCAGCCGGGTCGGCCACCTCCCCCTCGCGCATCGCTTCGGGCGGGAGTGCCACCTGCCCGAACGTACGCAGGCGCGCTCGGTCGGAGTGATCGATGATCGCAACACGAACCGCGTTCGTGCCGATGTCGAGTCCGATCGAACGGCGCCCCATCTTCAGCGTCCCGTCTCGACGGGCAACGCCTCAGTGGTGTGGGCGTCCAAGAACGAGTTGAGGTCGGAACGACGGATGCGGAAGTGTGCGCCCACGCGCAGCGCCCGCAGGTCGCCCGACTTGATGAGCCGATACACGGTCATCGTCGAGACCCGCATGGTCTCGGCGACTTCACGAACGGTCATCAGCGAATGATCAGTCGAGACAGCAGTCACCGGCCAACCCCTCCCTATGCCAGCGGTACCAACATGAGGTTTCGGCCACTGCGATGACGAACTTGACCGCGAACCGACTGGAGTCACTCAGGAAACGCCGGCCCCACACGACCGGCCGGCCCTCAGACGGCGGGATAGTGCGACAGGATCGCCGGCCCGGCCAGTACCGCGATCATGGCGCCCGCCGCCATGAACTCGCCGAAGGGCACCGCCTGCTTGCGGCCACGTTTGCCGAACACGATCAGCGCGATCCCGATGACCGCGCCGAGCAAGAAGGACAGGAAGAACCCGAGGAACGCCTCACGCCAGCCGAGCCACCCCAGCGCCAACCCGAGCACGAACGACAAGCGCACGTCACCGAAGCCCATGCCGCCGGCAAACACGAAGTGCATGACGAAGAACGCTACGAACGAGACGACGGCTGTGAGTACCGCCGTGCGAAGACTGGCCCAATCGCCGGTGGCAGCCGCCACCACCAACAAGAGCGCTCCGATGGCGTAGCCGAGCGGATACACGATGCGATTCGGCAGCAGGTAGAGCTCCAGGTCGATGGCCGACAGCACCACCAGGCCCCACGCCAGCACCAGGTACACGGGGGTCGACCATGACAGCCCGAAGCGCAGGCCCACCAGCACCCAGAGCACGGCAGTGGACAGTTCGACCAACGGATAGCGGACCGGGATGTGAGCGTCGCAGTGCCGACACCGCCCCCGCAACGCGATCCACGACATGAGCGGCACGTTGTCGAACCAGTGCAACGTGGATCCGCACTGTGGACAGTACGAGCCTGGTTTCACGACGGACTGCGACGTACGGTGATCCTCGGCGACTTCCTCGGCCACCTGTTCGTCGGCGGCCAGCACCAGGTCGTCGTCACCATGCGGCGCGACCACGTCTTCGACCAAGGAACGCCCGGCCCGCGCGTCTTCGGGTGACACGGTCTCGCGGTCACGCTTGGGCACGCGCCAGATCACGACGTTGCCGAACGACCCCACACAGAGTCCGAACACGAACAGCGCCACGAGGGCCAAGCCGGTCATCGGTCCCATTCTCGACCATGGACCCAGCGCACCTGAGGCACGAATCGCATCGACCCGAAAATGAAGAAGGGGACGGACCCGGAGGCCCGTCCCCTTCGTTCGCTTGCTCGGGATCAGTTAGAACGAATCGCTGTAGGTCAGACCCGAAGCGTTCGATGCCTGGCATGCGGTGCCGCTCGCCATCTTGGCGTAGCCCACCGAAGCGGAGGACGACGTCTGGATGTCACGGACGGCGTAACAGCTGCCCGACGTCGACTTCGCCACCATGTAGATGGTGTCCGAACCCGCAGTCGTGGTGTCGGTGTCAGCAACCAGAACCGAGACTTCCTTCGGCTTTGTCGACGCAGTGTTCGACGCTACGAAGGTCAGGCTCGGCTCCACGCCGACCAACGTGCCGGTGGTGCCGGTCGTTGCGTCGGTGTAGTCCTGACGGTCCGAGAAGATCGTCTTCGCGGCCGTGAGGCCGTTCCGAAGGTTCGACTGGGCCTGACGGTCTTGAGCACGAGAACGAGCGCCCAAGAAAGTGGGAATGGCAATCGCGATGAGGATGGCAATGATCAACACAACCACCATCAGCTCGATGAGCGTGAATCCCTCTTCCTTGCCCGCACGTTCACGTGCAGCACGCATGATGCTCTGCACTTTCCCCTCCTCAGTGGGCACTACTCACTTCGCAAATCATCGACACCCTGAGTGGGCGACCTTGAGAACCAATTTCGAGGAAATCCCGAACGCAAGAGAGCGGGCCCGCAGGCCCGCTCTCCCGGTTCACTCGTAGTGAGTAGGTCAGAACGAATCGGCGAACGTGAGGCCCGATACAGCGTCGGCTTGGCAGGCCGTACCGCTCGGAACCTTGGCGTACCCGACGGACGCCGACGCTGCGGTTTGCACGTCACGTACGGCGTAGCAGCTGCCCGACGTCGACTTCGCCACCATGTAGATGGTGTCCGATC
>JBMOIJ010000057.1:0-5237 GCA_049317385.1 Acidimicrobiia bacterium | reverse complement strand
GCAGCCGATGCCTGCCACCGCAATGGTGCGGCTGGCCACGCCGAGTTCGCTGATCATGTCGAGGTAGCTCCGCACCGCAATGGGCTCCCCACATCCGGGGCACATGTGGTGCTCGTTGGTGAGCAACAGGTCAGACGTCTTTTGTGCGATGAGCTTTGCGTCGGTGGGCGCAGAGCCGGTATCGATGATCGGTCCGATCGTCATGGTCAACCTCGCTCGTTGCGGGGAAGTTCGGGCAGCTCGACCTCGGGGCCGCCGTGATGGACGGCCAAGATGCGGTTGCGGATCACGTCGACGTCGAGGGCGGGCCCCACGCCGAAGCCCGACCCGTCGGTACTGATGCCGCCGATGCCCACCACCGGCGCGCGCCCGAGCACCCCGAGGCGGACATCGTCGATCATCTGGCCGGCGCACAGTTCGAAAACCGTGACGGTGCGCGCGTGGTCGGCGGCTTGCGCCACGGTTTCGTAGGGGAACGGCCACAACGAGATGGGGCGCACGAAGCCAACCTTCTCGCCGGTTGCCCGGAGTTGTTGCACCGCGTAGCGAACGAACTTGCCCGGCGATCCGAACGCCACCACCACGGTTTCGGCGTCGTCGACGAACCCGGTCTCGCAGCGAACTTCTTGGCGTGCAAGCTCGTCGAACTTCGCAGTGATACGCCGCAGGTGACGCTCGATGCCGGGTGATTCCTGCCCGTGCTTTCCGAAGCCGAGCGGGCTGACCATGGCGGGGTCGCCGCTGCCGGTTCGTGCGCCGGTGGCGGCCCAGTCCTTCGGGGGGAGGGGATCATCGAAGGTGATCGGTTCGACGCTGACCGCTTCTTGGGTGTGTGCCAACAAGTAGTCGCCGTAGACGAGCACCGGATTGCGCCACTTGTCGGCCAGGTGGAATGCGAGCTGCGTGAGTTCAACCGCTTCGTTGATGTCCATGGGGGCGAGCACGATGTGGCGGTAGTCGCCGTGGCCTCCTCCGCGTGTCGCCTGGAAGTAGTCCTGTTGGCCGCGCGCCATGTTGAAGATGACGAGCGGAAGTTCGGCCAGCGTGATCTCGCTGAAGCTCTCCTGCATGAGCGACAGTCCCTGCCCGGTCGACCCGGTGGCGGCGCGGGCGCCCGTTGCCAACGCGCCCCATGCCATGCCCACGGCTTCGAGTTCGCTCTCGGCGTTCATGCAGACTCCGCCGACCGGCGGAAGATACGACGCGAAGTGCTCGAGTACCTCGGTGAAGGGTGTCATCGGGTACCCGGCGAAGAAGCGGCAGCCGGCGGCGATGCCGGCGAGCGCAATGGCCTCGGAACCCTCCATGAGGCGACGTTCAATTGGGGGGGTTTCGACTGCCGTCATGCCTCCACCGTCACTTCCGTGAGCTGTGGTTGGTCGAACCGGAAGACCTCGAAAACGAAGTCGGGGCAGACGAAGAGGCACGCTGCGCACCCGGTGCACCCCGGGTGCAACTCGGGATAGTGATAACCGGTCGCGTTGACGGCGTTGGACATCGAAAGCACTTCGGGCGGGCACGCGGGCACGCACAACTCGCAGCCCTTGCACGCTTCGGCGTCGACGGTGATCGTGCCCCGGCTCTTGATCGTGACGACTTCACTCATGCCGAAACCTCCTCCCATGCCGGGAATTCGTTGGCGCAGACAAGGGTCGCGCCCGCTCGCAGCGCTTCCTCGTTCGCGGCGATGTGTTGCTGGCGGTACGGCGGAATGGACTCGCGCATGCCGGCGATGGCCGCGTCGATCGAAACCAAGCCAGTGAACGTGACGAACGCGCCGGTCATCACCATCGATGCGCCGAGTTCGTTCCCGAGCTCCTGGGCAGCGGTGGTGGCCGCGACCCGCACGACGCGGAATGCGGAGGCGTCGAGCGGGGTCTCGAAGGTGGTGTCGTTCACCATGATCAGGCCGCCGTGGTTCACCTTGGGTGCGCTGGGGGCCCAGTAGCGGTCGTGCATCGCAATGGCGGCCCAGGCGTGGCTGACGATCGGGGGTGACTCCACCGCGCCGGTGGAAACCACGAGCGTGGCGTCGGTGTTCATGCCGCGCATGGCGCCGCCGTAGACGCCGAAGAGGCTGACGCCGCGTCCTTCGATGGTGGCCGCACGGGCCAGTACCTGCGCCGCGAGTTGCACGCCCTGGCCACCGATGCCAGTGAGGAGCACTTCGCGTTCGCTCATCGGTCGACCTCCAACCCGCGCAGGATGAAGTCGACCAGCGCGTCGACGTCGGCGGAGCTTGGTGCCCGTCGCACGATGAGGTCCTCGTGCATCTCCGACATCACGATGCGTGCGATCAGCGGGGTGGCGCGTGGGTCGGTCACGCCTGCCTCGGCGAGAGCAATGGCCAGCGGTCCGACGAGGAGCGCGTTGGATTCCGCCGCCTGGTCAGGAAAGCGTGCTGACAACCGCGCACCTGCCACCGCGAACGGCCGCGTACGCGCCGCAGCAACCGGGTCCTGGGCCTGGGCAAGGATGCTTTCGATCCACGCTCGGACGCGTGGCACGCCTGGTTGCGCGCGTCGCAAGCGCCGCTCGAGGGTGGCCACGAGTTGACGGCGGCCGTCGTCGATGACGGCGAGCAGCAACTCGTCCTTACTGGTGAAGTGGCGGTAGAAGGCCTGGTTCGAGAGGCCCGATGCGGCCACGATCGCGCGCACGGGTGCGTCGACGTCGCCGGTCTGCTCGATCACCTCGTAGGTGGCATCGATGAGTCGGCGGACTTCACCCTCGTAGATGGTGCGGCGGGTCGCGAGCGCCCGGTCCACGGATCGATGAGCGACGGGGACATCGTTCCCCCGGGCCGGAACAACGTTCTGCATGGAGGGAACACTATTCCAAGTCTCGGCATTGAAGAGCGCCGAGCTGCGGCTCCTGGTTTCGGGCGCGCATCAGGGGGAGGGCCCGTGCCGCCCTCCCCCTGATGAATGACCACGAGTCGCGAGAGGCACTGGGATTTGGGAGCGGGAGTCCCCAGCACCAACTCATGGTCCAGCCAGGGCCTCGGACTTCCGTGCCGAGGGTTACTGGCAGGTAACTTATCGGTTCCCCCGACGGAACCTGAAGCGTTCGCCAGACTTTTTTCGACGAATACGACGGCTCCCGGTTCAATCCCGGGGCTCACCCCTCGGCGAGGATCCCCAACGCCGTGGCGGCCACGTCGCCCGGCGGCGCGCTGGCGTCCAGGCGCTGGGCCTCGGCCCACGGGGCGAACCGGGCCCGGATGGACGCGCTGATGCGCGCATCGGCGTCGGACTCGTCGATGCCGGCAGCCCGTCGTTGGGCAATGCGTTCGCCGGCAGTTCGCTCGTCGAGTTCACATTCGAACGAAATGCAGTGCGACCTCGTCGCGGCCGCTGCTGCGCGCGCGGCGTCGCGATGTTCGGTTGCAGCCCACGTCGCATCGAGCACGACGCTGTGTCCCATCGAGAGTTCTTGGCGCGCGCGTTCGATCAGCGCTCGGTAGTTGGCGTCGATCGCTTGGTCGGAGTACTTGGGTACTCCCATTGTCTCCTTGCGCAGGGCATCCGAGCGGAGCAGCTCCCAGCCAAGTGCGTCCGCAATGTGCTGCGCAACGGTGCTCTTGCCAGTTCCGGGCGCACCGCCCACCAGCACCAACCGCACCCGGGCCGACCGCAGGTGCCTGTGTGCGAGCTCGAGCAGATGGCGGGTGTCGTTGGGCTGGTCACGCAGTGCATGCACGAGCGCGCGGATCACGGCGCGATGGGCGATGAAATGGTCGAGCAGCGACGGGGGTGGTGAGTCGTCGGCGAGCGCGGCGTATTCCGCCAGAAACCTGGTGCCCAGGTCGTGGCGGCCAAGACGCTCGAGATCCATGGCCAAGAACGCGGCGTCGAGCATGCCGTCGCCGAAGCGGAGGTGCTCGTCGAACTCGAGACAGTCGAGGATGCGCGCGCCGTCGTCGAGCCAGAAGATGTCTTCGGCCAACAGGTCGCCGTGTCCGTCGACCGCGCGACCCGCATCGATCCGCGCAGAGAACAACGGTTCGCGTCCCGCGAGATAGTCGGTGGCCATCGAGCGCACGTCGGCGAGTTCGCTGTCGTCGATCCACTCGATGCGCTCGAGCCGAGAACACGTGTCGTGCCAACGGGCGAGCATCGCAGCGGTAGTCGCGCACGCGTCGATAGCGGGGGAGTGCGACGACGACCGATGGAAGCGCGCAAGTCGCTCGGCGACGTCACTGATGGCGCGCTCGGCTTCGGGTGCCTGGTGGGTGGCAATCGTTGCGAGGCGACGGTCGTCTGGTAGGCGCCGCATGACCGACTCGTAGTCGACGACGATTCCCGCGTCATCGAGCACAGGTTCGACGCCGAGGTACACGTCCGGAGCAAGCCGTCGGTTCAACGCCACCTCGCGTTCGCAGTCGAGGCGTCGGGCATCCAGCGACGTGAAGTCGAGGAACCCGAGATTCACTGCTTTGCGGCGCTTGCGCACCGTGCCATCGAGGAACGTGAGGATGGAGATGTGGGTTTCGACGACGGGCTTCGGGTCCATGCCGCAATCCTGGTCCCCGGGCCAAGGCCCAGGTAGCGTCCTGCGCAACACCCGCCTACTGGGGGATCCATGAGTACGAACCCGACGAAGGTCGTCTGGCGCCGCATCTTCGCGTTCATCGTCGACTCGCTGTTCATCGAGGTTGCAGCCGCAGTGGTGTTGGTGGTGATGCATGGCGTGCGCGAGCGCACGTCCCTGCCGTCGTGCGAGTACGCCTCGACTCGTGAGCTCTGCTGGACCGCCACCGTCAACGGGTCGAGCCGCGTGTACACCGTCGGCGGAAACGCCGCCTGGATCGCCCTTGCTGTCTTGCTCGGCATGGGCTTTCTGATTCGGGTCCTCATGCAGGGCTTGAGCGGGACCACGCCCGGCATGTCGATCTTCGGTATCCGTTGCGCGAAGAAGAACGGTGGGGTCTGTGGTGTGGGCCGGGCATTCGTGCGCTGGATCTTCCTGCCCATCGACTTCATCTCATTGTTCATCCCGCTTGGTCTCTGGGTGATCATCTTCACGAAGAACAACCGGCGCATTGGTGACCTCGTGGCCGGCACCTACGTGGTGCGTAAGGCGGCCATGGGTTCGCCGCTCGAGCTCGCCGGTTCGGAGCCGGAGCACCCGCCCGCGCCGTTCTTCCCGGGCCCGGCCGAAGAACCGACGGGATTCATTGCGCCTGCGCCCGCGCCGACTCCGCCGCCTGCGCCCGCGCCGACTCCGCCGCCTGC
>JBMOIJ010000056.1:0-5504 GCA_049317385.1 Acidimicrobiia bacterium | reverse complement strand
GATCTGCTCGGAGGCGCAGGCCGAGGTGATCTTGCTCCGGGTCGTTGCCGGCCTCGACGTCAACGAAGTGGCGGCGATCGTCGACCGCAGCCCCGGCGCCGTGCGCGTCCTCCAACACCGGGGCCTCCAAGCCCTCGCCGCCGCACTCCAGACGCGAGTAACGCAATGACCGCCTTCGACGATCTCTCGGGTGCAATGACTCCTGACCTCGACCTCGAAACCGCCGACCACCTGCTGGACGCCGCCGCCGGCAACGCCGACGCGCCGGCGGGATGGAGCGCGCTGTCCACGGTGTTGCGCCAAGCGGCCACCGCCCCGGCAGCCCCGCTCGACGATCCGCTGACCGACTCGATGCTCTACGACTTCACCGCGGCGGTTGCGAACCAGGCCGGCGGCGCCACCGTCGTGCCGTTCCGGCGCCGCATCCCGATGGCACCGCGCGCCGCGGCCGCCGTTGCGGCGGGCGTGATGTTGTTCGGCGCCAGTGCCGCCGCGGCGGCCACCGGGCACCTCCCCGCACCCATTCAGCGCGTCGCTGCATCAGGCGCAGCAGCAGTGGGCATCGACATCCCCTCGCCCGATCGCAGCAACGACGCGCCACCGCCCCCGAGTACCAGCACCACCACCGATCCAAACGGGGTGAGCGGCTCCGGCCAACCCGACGCGAACTCCTCGCGCGGACGCGACGACTCCGCCGACGACCCCACTCCCCCATCGGCTCGGTCCGGCGACGACGGCCGTGGAGACAACGCCGACGGCGACGAAGACGGCAGTGGCCGTCGCAATGGCACCGACGACCGCACCGAAGACCGTGGCCGGGGCGACAACGAATCCGAGTCCACGCCCACCACCACGCGCGACGACTCGCCGGACACCCGCGGTCGCAACGGCAGCGAATCCGACGACAACCGCGGACGCGGGCCCGGCCCCAGTGCCTCGGACGGACCACGAGTCTCCGACGAGAACTCCCACGGCGGCAGCGGCGGCGGTAGCGGCACCTCGAACGAGGACCGCGACGACAACTGAGTGCGCCGCGAATTGTTGGCGGACGCGCGTAACGAACCCACTGCGATCAGCGATCTCCTCACTACCAGCTCAGATCGCCTCGACCCACTGGAGCACTCGATGAAGTTCATGATCGGAACCAAGGCCGCCGCCGGAATCGTGAGTGGAATGCTCGTGCTCGGTGCCGGCGCCGCTGCGGCCGCAACGGGCGGCCTCGACCCGGTACTGGGTGGCACGGACCCCACCTCCACCACAGTCACCGATCCGTCCAGCACCACCGCCGGCGACGCCACCTCCACCACGGCGAGCGACCCGTCCAGCACGACCGCCGCCGACCCCACCTCCACCACGGCCTCGGACCCGACCAGCACGACCGCCGCCGACCCGAACCCCGGTGTCGACCCGGCGTGTGGTGACGCGGAGAACCACGGCCAGTACGTGTCGGGCATTGCGCACGGTGAGACGCACGGCCGCGACCACGGTGCCGCGGTTTCCGAAGCTGCCCACTCGGACTGTGGTCGCGACGACGCCACCGACGACGACGCGCCGGCTCCGACCGACCCCACGGCAACCAGTCCCGCCCCGTCAGTGTCTGACGACGACCGCAGCGACGACGCCAGCGACGACCAGAGCGACGACGCCACCGACGACCACGGCTCGAGCGACGCCCCCGGACACAGCCGGGGACGGGGCCAAGGGCACGGCAAGGGCGCCGACGAGCAGGACTGACCCACCGACGACGGTACGATCGGGGCCGACGCCAACGTCAGGCGCGGCCCCGTTCGTGGCCGTCCAACTCGGGGGGTTCCGATGACGTCAGTCGACATGGTGCAGCTGGCCGGAGCCCGCGGCCGCCTCTCGCACGCCCCCAGTGTCGACCCGGTCACCGCCGAAGTGGTGCGTGGCGCGATGGAGACCATCTGTTTCGAGATGGCCGAGTACGTGAGCCGCACGGCCACCACGCCCATCCTCAATCAGAGCAACGAGCGCAACGCCACCGTGCTCGACGCGCAGGGTCGCTTGGCGGCATTGAGTGTGGGCATCCCCCAGTTCATGCTTACCTCCACGTTGCCGGTGCGCTTCGCCCTCGACTTCTTGGGCGTCGACGAGTTCCGTGAGGGTGACGTCTTCGTGGCGAACGACCCGTACCACGGTGGTGGGCACCTCCCCGACTACAACGTGTTCGCACCCGTGTTCGCCGACGATCCCGTGACCGGGAAACGGCGCATGGTGTTGATTGCGAGCATCCAGTGCCACCACGGCGACACCGGTGGCGGCGTGCCCGGTGGGTACAACGTCACCGCCACCGACATCTGGGGCGAAGGCGTGCGCTGGCCGGTGCTCAAGGTCATCGACCAGGGCGTGGAGCGACGCGACGTGCTGTACGCGTTGCAGGCGAACAACCGCATCCCGTCGTACGTGGGCGACATCCGCGCCCAGATCGGCGCCGCGCAGCTGGGCGTACAACGACTCCAGGACGTGTTGGCGCGCTGGACCACGCCCACGGTCGAAGAGTCGGTCGACTACATGATCGACTACGCGGCCAAGCGTTTCCGCGAAGAGATCGCGCAGTGGCCCGACGGCACTTACGAAGCCGACGTGTACATCGACCACGACCCGCTCGGGAACCCCGACGTGCACCTGCACGTGAAGATCACTGTCGACGGCGAGCAGCTCACCGTCGACTACACGGGAAGCGACGACCGGTCGCACCTGCAGGCGTGGAGCACGTTCGGCAACACGCGCGGCTACACCATCGGGCAGATCGCCTGCATGATGGACCCCGAGATCCCGAAGAACGAAGGCTTCTTCGATCAGATCAAGTTGGTCGTTCCGAAGGGCTGCGTGTTGAACCCCGACCCCGGTCGACCGGTGAGCGCGGGCACGCACCATCCGGGCGCCGACATCGGCGAAGTCATCGCGAAGGCCATGGAGTACGTGCTCCCCGACCGTGCGGTGCCCCAGACCTACAAGACCGGCATCCCCACCATCATCGTGGGCACCGACCCGCGCACCGGCGCGTCGTTCACCGACCACTCGGCCGAGGTGTACGCCGGGTGGTGCAACGCGGCGAAGGGTCTCGACGCGTGGGGCGCGCTCAGCGCCTCGTTCGGCAACCTCTGGAAGGCCACCGCTGAGATCAACGAGAGCCTGTACCCGCACATCCAGTGGGCACGTGACTACCGCACCGACAGCGGCGGACCCGGCCAATGGCGCGGCATCTGCGGCAGCCACTACGAGAAGGAAGTGTGCACCGACGCCAAGGTGTACACGTACGTCATCGGCATGAAGTATCCGCTGCAAGGCATCCACGGTGGACTGCCCGGCGCGCCGAACGAGTTGGTCATCCGCTACGGCAGCGACGACCCGTATCGCGTGCAGCACACCGCCGACTGGGTGCCCATCAGTGCCGGCCAGCGCGTCATGTACGACTACGGCGGCGGCGGCGGGTGGGGCGATCCGCTCGACCGCGACCCCCAGGCCGTGCTCGACGACGTGCTCGACGAGTACGTCAGCATCGACGGCGCGGCACGTGACTACGGCGTAGTGCTCACCGGGTCACTCGAGGAACTCACGCTGGCGGTTGATGACGCCGCAACCGATTCATTGCGGGCGCTGCGCCGCGCTCAGCCGGCCACGAATACCGGGTCCACCCAATAGTTCTCGCCCTGGTAGGTGGCCACCGGCCCACCCGGACCAACCGCGTTCGCCGGCTCGTTCGGGAGGTCTGCCTGCGAGTACGTGGTGTAACGGTAGACGCCGGCGGTTGCCGTGAGCGGACCTGACTGCACGGTGCCGCCGTTGTCGAACACGTTCTGGTCGCTGGCGTAGCGGCCGTTGGGCGCGAAGTACGACACCGTGTAGGTCACCCCCGGCGCGATGGAAACCGGTGCGGCGAACGTTGCGCGCTGCCACCCCGATGCGGATTCGTTCGCAAACGTGACGGTGGCCACCACGTTGCCGCTCGCGTCCCACAGCGTTCCTGTGTGCTGGGTCGCGTTCGCTTCGGCCGGCTTGTAGAAGCGCATGCCGGTCACGGTCCCGGCCACCGACGATCGGAACTGCACGCCCACTTCGGTGCCCTTGCCGTCGGGATCGACGCGCGTCGGCGCCGCCGCGCCGAAGATGGTGCGCTCGACGGCCGGCGAGGTGCCGCCACCAGCCGGAGTGCCGGACCGGGGCTGCGACGAGGTCGCATTCGAGCCCGAGTTGGAACCCGTTGCCGAACCACCCGACGACGCGGCACCGCCGGTGCCGGTTGCGGAACCCGGCGCAACCACACCCGACGTTCCACCGCCGCCCGGTGTGGGGTTCTCGACCGGCGACATCACCGTGGTCGTGGTGACATCACTCGTGCGGCTGGCTGTTCCTTGGGTCGTCGTGGGGGCAACTGTGGTCTGCGAGGGATCACGCGCGTCACGGATGCGGCGCGACGAGTCATTCCCCGCGAAACTGCTGCCCACCAACGCGAGCACCAGGGCGACGACACCGGCCGCAGCAGCAACCGCGGCGCGACGCTTGGTCTTGCGGTGCGCACCATGACGGGCGGCCGCGGCCGCACCGTACGCAGACGCGCTGTCGATCGGCGGTGCGTCGTCAGCCAGGTGCAACGAGTCGAACTCGACGCCGGCCAGTGCACGCCGTAGCGACGCAAGCCCACGAAACGCGTGCTGACGCACTGTTCCCAGTGAACACCCCAAGGCTCCGGCGACGTCGTGCTCACTCTGGTCTTCGAGGTATCGCAGCACCACCACTTCACGTTGGCGACGTGGAAGCTGCGCCAGCGCTCTCTCCAGGTCGATCTGCAGGCCGGTGTGCACGTCGTGATCTGCGGCAGTCGCCTCGGAGCTCACCAGGTGCTGGAAGCGCGTGCTGCTGTCGCGCTTGCGCCAGTCGGAAATGGCGACGTTCGCCGCAACGCGCGCCACCCATGCGGCACGGTACGACTGGTCCCCGACCTTGCCCCAGACCGCGTAGGCGCGAATCATCGTCTCCTGCGCAATGTCGGCGGCGCGCTCACGGTCACGGGTCCACTTCCATGCCACGCGGTAGGCGATGTCGAGCAGTTCCGGATAGGCGTCAGCAAAGGAACCGGCATCGGTTCCGGTGCTCGAGGTTCGGATGGGCTCGCTTGGAGCAGGCAGCCGCGCACCGTCTCGGCGGCGAATTCGGGGTTCGACCAGCGTCACACCGAAGGTGTCGGCCGGATCGGGACCCACATTGAATCCAACTCCCCCGAATTCCGGCATTTGGGGAAGTTCCGCGTCATTGCCGTCAGCGCGCTGTGCGATGGACCGGGTGAGCGCCACATAGCCCTCGCTCGGTTCCGCCCCGAATCCAGGAGTACGCAATGCCCCGCACCCGTCACGCCCTTGCGGCCTCGTTCCTTGGCGCCGCCCTCGTGGTCTCCGCCTGTACCGAAGCGCCAATCGCGCCCGCCACCACGACGACGGCAAAACCCACCAGGGCACACTAGACCTTTCGTATCTGCAGCTTGT
>JBMOIJ010000055.1:0-6549 GCA_049317385.1 Acidimicrobiia bacterium | reverse complement strand
ATGCAACGGGCTCGCTGACGAAGTCAGAAGTCCGGCGGAGCCGAGACCAGTCGAACCCCGCTCCTGCGGCGTCAGAAGCTGGCCCCACTCCCCACAGTGGGGCCGCTTCGCGTGCTGTCGCCGGCATATCGCGCCATGATCAGCCGGGCTTCAATGCGTCGGTCATGCGGGTCGAGCGCATCGAGTTCGCCCATCAGGTCGATCAGCTCGCCGAAGGCATCGACCGCGGCCAACGAGTCGAGCTCCAGATAACCGCTCCGGAAGCGTAAGGCTCCGCCGCCATGACGCGTCAACCACGCAAACAGGAACCGGCGGATGGGCGCGCTGCGTGAATCCCTGTACCGCGGGAAGAGCCGGTTGAAACACACGATGTCGAGGATGGCGTCTGCGTACGGGACCCCGATCTCAGCGGCCTGCACGGCAACCTCGGCGTCGACGCGCACCGTGTCAAGCACGCTGCCCGCGTAGTCGACGATCCATCCGTCGTCGCGCGGGTACCACCGCGTGTGACGGTACGCGTGGTGCAGGTGGTCGTGCACGCAGACCGCCCGGTACAGCTCGGCGGGTACGAGAGTGGCCACGGCCCAATCCGATCGGCCGGACGCTTCGATTGCGTTGGGCACCACATGGTTCGCCAGCATGCTGGCCACGCGATGGGGAAACCCGAGCACCAGGTTGTTCCGGCGAGTCGTCGTCGAGACGTCAGCGGCCGCCAGCTCCTGGTCGCCGATACCGTCACTCGCATCGATGAGCCGGAGGTTCACCCGGGTTGGAACGCCGCGCGGCACGGACTGCGCAACGTCGTTGACCTCTTCGGGCTCGTGGCGCAACCCCAGGACGTATTCCAGCCGCGCCGCCACTCCATTGCCGTCCACTGGTGCGACAAGGAAAAACGGTTCGAGGTTCGCGGGCTCGCTGAGCGCGTCCATGCTCCGGTCGAAATTGGGCGTGCACTCCAGACCATCAAAGCGCCACCGTGCGACGTCGGAGCGGAAGGCCGCACCGGCGTCGGGAACCTTGACGGCGACTCCCACCTCTTCGACTCCCCGAGCCAACGCGTCGAGCGCCCGCTCTGCGGCTTCGGGATCGAGTACGCCGCCGGTCTCAGGATCCTGCAGCGCCTGAAGCGTTGCGACGTGCGGCGCAACCGAACTCCCGACCAGCTGGTCGAGCTCATCGAGTTGGTTTGCCCGCACGCGGCCATCGAGGTACACGCAACACCACCAAGCTCATGCCCTGAGCGCATGATGATCCTCGGGCGCGCAAAGAACATCAGCATTCCTGCGGATATTCGCGAAACTTCCGGTTAAACGCGACGTGCAGTTGCGATTCAGCAATTACAAACGCGTCGGAACGCCTAGGACTGCGCCGCCCACCACGAATCGAGCACGGCCAACGCTTCGTCACGCGTGAGTTCACCGCGCGTCCGCCGCACCTCGAGCAAGTGGTGACGCGCTGCGCCCACGAGTGGGCCGGGCGGCAGGCCCAGGTACTCCATGATTTCCCGCCCGTCGAGGTCGGGGCGTTCTGCGCGTCGCGCATCGGCGCGCGCGAGCTCGGCGATACGCACTTCGAGATCGTCCATCTTGCGCTGCAAGCGCTCGACCTTCCTGGGGTCGCGGGTGGTGCAGTCACAGCGCACCATCGTGTTCAGCGCGCCGAGCAATGACCCGGCGTCGCGCGCATAGCGACGGACCGCAGCATCGGTCCAGCCCGCATCGAACGTGTGGAAACGGCCCGACAGTTCAACCAGGCGCGCCACGTCTTCGATGAGTTGGTCGGGATACCCGAGCGCCAGCAGCCGCTTACGCGTCATGCGCGCGCCCACCACTTCGTGATGACGGAAGGTAACCCCACCGTGTTCGAACGACCGGGTGCGGGGCTTGCCCACGTCGTGGAAGAGCGCGCCGAGTCGCACCCGCAGATTGGTGGGGGTCTTCCCCACCACGGCGATGGTGTGCGCCAAGACGTCTTTGTGCCGGTGGATGGGGTCTTGCTCGAGGCGCAACGCGGGCAGCTCGGGAAACCAGTCGGCGGCGCGCCCAGAGTTGACGAGATCCCAGAGTCCTGGTTCAGGATCGTCGGCGAGCATGACGTACGCGAGGTCGCGGCCTTCGTCGGTGCTGATCTTGGCGGCGAGGTCGATGTCGTCCATCAATTGGCAACCTGGTTCATGAGCTTGCCCATGCTACGAGGTTCATACGATGAGGCGTCAGGCGTTCGTGCGCTTCACGTTGCGCCGCACGAGCCAGACGCTGAATCCGCCGATTGCCAGGATGCAGATGACACCGGTGAGGAACGCCGACGACGAGTCGCTCGACGAGTCCTTGGCCTTCGCCGTGGTCGAAACCGCACGCGATGCCGGCCCGCTCGCCGCCGTGGAGGTGGTGGTTCCGTCGGCGACATTCACGACAACCCGCCCGGTTGCGCTCGGCGCAGCCGCGGTGACGGTGACCTCCCACTCGCCGACGGCGGGCAGCGTGAGGGTTCCGCTGTAGACGCCGTTGGCGCCGGCGGCGAGCGCCACAGGGGCGACCGTCGCCCCGCCCGGTCCCGTGGCCGCGGCCTCGACCTGGGCGCCGCTGACCCGCTCACCGTCGTTCGCATACGCCAGCCGGGCGGTAACGACGGCCTGTCCCTTGGCATTAGGCGGCGCAACGTCGACCGCCAGCAGCCCCTTGTCGCCGTGGGCCCCCGCCGGGCCGCCCAGCATGCAGAGCGCCACCATCACGAGGAGGGGACCGGCCACGAGACGACGAATCATGGTCTGACTGTGCCACACGCTGCCGACCTCTCCAGGTACTCCCAGCACATCTTGAGAATCATTCTTGCTCCAAGGTATGGCCGGGCAGTGCTGCACACCCGCTCCCGCTCCCTGCTTCTGCTGCTCGCGTGAGTGTGGCCATGCTCGTCCCCCGGCCGCCGCCGCCCGGCTCGTGACGAACCGGCTGCTCCCAAAGGCGGGAGTGGCCCTGGGATTCGGGGTGGTATCGGTCCTGACCGGACTCACGCTGAGTTTTCATGTCGAGACGGCACCCGGCGCCACCGTTGCGCGGTGCAGCGTGGCGATTCAGGCGGTACGCGCGCTCGCCACGGTGCCGCGCCGGCATCACCAGGAGCACATACCGGCTACGCGCTGAACAAGGTCTCGCCCACGAAGCCACCTTTCGCGACGCCGGGCGGCATGGCGAACACAGCACTCGCGGTGTGGGTGGTGAATGCATTCAGCGCATCACCGTCGGCGAGACGCTGCTGAATGGGAACGAACTGTCGCCCGATGTCGCGTTGATACGACACGAAAAAGAGTCCTGATTCCGGTCCGCGTGCGTTGCGGCTGGTGTCGTCGAAGTACGAGTAGCTCCGCCGCAGCATCCGGGCGCCATCGTTGGTGTCGGGGGCTGAGAGCCGAACGTGCGCATCGCTGGCAATGCGTTCGTTCGAGAGCTGCAATGGATCGCGCTCTTGCGTTCCGCCCGACAGTGGCGCCCCGCTCTGCTTGGCGCGCCCGAATGCCGCTTCCTGTTCGTCGCGCGCCAGCCGATCCCACTGCTCGAGGTCAATGCGAATGCGGCGGGCCACCAAGTACGTACCGCCGCGCATCCATGCGGGCCCGTCGGCATCACCGACCCACAAGTGGTCACGCAGTTCGGCCGGATTGTCGAGCGCCAAGTTGTTGGTGCCATCGCGGAATCCCATGAGGTTGCGCGGCGACTCGGGCGGGACCGAAGGCGGCCCGGCCGTGCTCACGAACCCCGTCTGGGTCCACCGCAACACGGCGGCACCCGATGCGAGCCGATTCAGCGTGTGCAGTGCATGGAACGCAACGGTGGGATCGTCGGCGCAGATCTGCACCCCGAGGTCACCGCCACTACGCACGGGATCGAGTTGCTCACCCCGAAACGCCGGGAGGTCGATCAGGCTCACCGGGCGCTGGACACCCAGCCCATAGCGATCGGCACCACTGTTGGCGAACAACGTGGCGCCGAATCCGAACGTGAGTGTGAGGCGCGAGGTGGCCAGGCCGTCGGCTTCGCCCGTGCTCGATTGATACGAACCATCAGCGAGCGCGGCGCCGGCGTCGGTCCACTTGCGCAGGAGTTGCACCAAGCGGTCACGGTCGGGCGCGATTGCATCGAACGCGCCGAACACCAGGCGATGTTGCCGGGGAAGCGCAATTCCGTTTTGGTGCTGACCGTAGAAGTCGAGCGCCGGAGCCACTGGTGCAACATTGGTGGCACCCGCCGGTGCCGCCGTGTCCCGGTCGGGGCTGCAAGCACCGACCAACGCCGCCGCGCCAAGACCTGAGGCGACAACTGCGCTGCCGCCAAGAAACCGCCGGCGACTGAACCGTGGTCTCGTATCTTCCGCCACGCTGCGCAGGCTACGCGGAGAGCGTGCCCTTTACCGCTTCGGCGACCGAGTCGACCACCCGAGGGTCGAACGGGCTGGGGACGATGCGCTGCGGACCGAGCGCGTCGTCGGACACCAGTGCCGCCAGCGCGTGCGCCGCCGCCAACTTCATGTCCTCGGTGACCGTGCTCGCCGACGCGTCGAGCAATCCACGGAAGAACCCCGGGAACACCAGCACGTTGTTGATCTGGTTCGGGTAGTCCGACCGACCCGTGGCCACAACCGCCACATTGCTGGGGACCAGCTCGGGCATGATTTCAGGGATCGGGTTCGCCATTGCGAACACGATGGCGTCCTCGGCCATCGTCTCGAGCCAATGAGGCTGCACGAGACCGGGGCCACTAACGCCGATGAAGACGTCGGCGCCCTTGAGCGCATCTTCGAGCGAACCGCTGCGCGCATCACGGTTGGTGATGCGCGCGATGTCGCGCTTCTCGTCGTTCATGCCCTCGGCCCGGTGCTCGGTGATGATGCCGTTGCGGTCGACCATGACCACGTCGCCCACACCGGCCTCGAGGAGGAGGCGTGCGCACGCAATGCCGGCCGCTCCGGCACCGAGGAACACGGCCCGCATCTCCGCGAGCGGCTTGTTCACCACCCGGGCGGCGTTCAACAACGCCGTGAGCGTCACGACTGCCGTGCCGTGCTGGTCGTCGTGGAACACCGGGATTCCCAACGTTTCGCGCATGCGTCGCTCGGCGTCGAAACACACGGGCGCGGCAACGTCTTCGAGATTGATGCCACCGAAGCCCGGCTCGACGGCCTGCGCCACCGCAACCAGCGCATCGGCGTCGGCGGCATTCACGCACAACGGGTACGCGTCGATGCCCGCGAACTCGCGGAACAACATCGCCTTGCCCTCCATGACCGGCATGGCGGCCTCGGGGCCGATGTCACCGAGACCGAGCACGGCCGTGCCGTTCGAGAGCACCGCAACCGAGTTGCGCTTGATGGTGAAGTCCCACACCAGGTCGCGGTTCTTCGCAATGGCGCTGGAGACGCGACCCACTCCCGGCGTGTAGGCCATGGCGAGTTCGTCAGCGTGCTGCAAGCGCGAGCGAGGCGCAACGTGGATCTTGCCGCCACGGTGGAACTCGAACACCCGGTCTTCGACGGCCAACACGTCGGCGGCGTCGGCCGCCCGGGCCGCGTCCTCGATCGATCGCTGGTGGTCTTCGCTACAGGCGTCGACCCACAGCACGTGTGCCGATCGGCCGTCGACCAGCTTCTGCTCGACCGACGCGACATCGCCGCCGGCATCGTGCAGCGCCGCGACAACCCGAGCGAGGGCGCCCGGAGCGGCGTCGTCGGCCAGGGTGATGCCGATGCGGTATCCAGCGGAAGTTGAAGTAGTCAAGGCCAGAAAGGGTAGTCAGTGCCCTTGGTTACGAGCGAGTCAGCTCTTTCCCTTCCCGGTCGTGGCCACGCCATTGCGGCCGTGTGGCGCGCGGACACGCTTGTCGTGAAAGCTCCCGGCCGCATGCGGATCGCCACGTGGAACGTCAACTCACTGAAGGCGCGCCTCCCGCGCGTCGAGGAATGGCTCGGATACGCACAGCCCGACGTGCTGTGCCTCCAAGAAACCAAGATGACCGACGATGCCTTCCCGGCCCTCACGTTCACCGGCCTCGGGTACGACGCGGTGCACCACGGTCAGGGACGCTGGAATGGCGTCGCGATCCTCTCCAAGGTCGGCATCGAAGACGTGATCACCGGGTTCGGCGACGCCGTCGATCCCTACGAGGGCGATGCGCGCGTCATCACGGCAACCTGCGGCGGCGTTCGCGTCACCAGCGCGTACGTGCCGAATGGACGTGAAGTTCCAAGCGACTACTACGACCGCAAGCTCGCATGGTTCGACGTGATGCGCGACTGGTTGGCGGCGTCAGCGTCACCCAGCGACAACATTGCGATCCTCGGCGACTACAACGTTGCGCCCGCCGACGACGACGTGTGGAGCATGAAGGCGTTCGACCGCTCCACACACGTGACCGCCGCCGAACGCGCTCGAGTGACCGCGTTGGAAGAGTGGGGCATGACCGACGCGTTCCGCGCCGTACACCCCGAATCAAACCTCTACACCTACTGGGACTACCGCCGCGGCGACTTCCACCAAGGGCGCGGGATGCGCATCGACCT
>JBMOIJ010000054.1:0-7390 GCA_049317385.1 Acidimicrobiia bacterium | reverse complement strand
TGGCGACCACCACCACGGCGCGCACCACCACCACCACCACGGCGCGCACCACCACCACCACGGGCACCACCACGACCTCGGGGCCGAATCCCGTGACCGGCTGCAGCTCGCCGGCCTCGACCACCGATCGCGTCGTCGTGCAGGCCAGCAGCGACCCTGCGGCCCGCCAGGCCGCGTTCGCCGAACTCGGCGCCATCGAGGCCCGCGACCTCGGGCGGGGCTGGTGGAGTCTGCGGCTGCGGCGCGCCGATCGCGTCGACGCACTGCGTGCCCGCGCCGCACGTGCCCGCGGAGTGCAGGCATTGGAATCGAACGACGTCTACCGACCGGCCGCCGTCACGCCGGCCCTCACGGACCCGCGGACATCGGAGCAGTGGGCGCTCGAGCAGACCAACGACGTGGACCTCGACATCCTGCGGGCGTGGAAGGTTACGCAAGGAACGCCGAGCACGGTCGTTGCCGTCATCGACACCGGTATCGCGCTCAACCACGAGGACCTCAAGGTCAACTTGTGGACGAACACGAAAGAGATCGCCGGCAACGGGATCGACGATGATCGCAACGGTGTGGTCGACGACGTGAACGGCGCGCAGTTCTCAGGGGGTGGAACGCCGAGCGGAAGTCCACTCGAGACTGCCGACAGCGGAACATTCGTCGGTCACGGCACGCACTTGGCCGGTGTCATCGCGGCGAAGGCGGGCAACGGTCTTGGCATCGCCGGCGTGGCGCCGGGCGCACGCATCATGCCGGTGAAGATCTACGACGGCAATGGTTCCACCACCATTGCCGACATCGTGGCGGCAATCCACTACGCGGTTGCCAACGGCGCGAAGGTCATCAACGCCTCGTTCGCCGGTGCCAGCTGCAACGAGGCGCTGTACAGCGCATTCCGTGACGCCGACATCGCCGACGTGCTGTCGGTGATCGCGGCTGGGAACGACGGCTCGACCAGCAAGGTCTTCCCGGCGGCGTTCCCGCTCCGGTCGTCGATCTCGGTCGGTGCAATCGACTCCGACGGCGCAGTGGCCATCTACTCGAACCACGGGTCTTGGGTGAACGTGTTCGCCCCGGGCACCAACATCTTGTCGACGTATCCCGACAGCACCTACGCGTATTGGAGTGGCACGTCGATGGCGGCGCCGCAGGTCGCAGGCGTGGTGGCCCTCGTGCGATCGCTGCACCCAACGTGGACGGCGCTCCAGGTGAAGCAGAAAGTGCTGGCATCGGTCGACGTCGACGCTCGGTACTCCGGAAACGCGAGCACCGGCGGCCGGGTCAACGCCGGGAACGCAGTCGACGCACCAGCTGCGTAACGTGGGCGGGTGACCGCGCCCGCCCCCAGCCGACTGGTCACGACGCGGTTCCTCCTCGTCGTGGTGACGGCCACGTCATATTTCTTGGCGCTGGGCGTGTTGCTGCCAACGTTCCCGAAGTTCGTCGATGACGAACTCGGTGGGTCGAGTCTCGACGTCGGGATCGCGGTCGGTGCGTTCGCGCTGGGCGCAATCATCTTGCGCCCCTATTTGGGACGCGTTGGCGATCGCGTAGGGTGTAAGCCGCTGATCCTGGGCGGGGCGGCGGTCGTCACCGGTTCACTGCTGCTCCTGGTGGTGGCCCAGTCGCTCCCGCTCGCAGTGCTCGCGCGGTTTCTCGGCGGTCTCGGTGAGGCGGCCTTCTTCACGGGTGCGGCAACCATGGCGACCGACCTGGCGCCGTTCGAACGTCGCGGCGAGGCCATCAGCTTCTTCAGCGTCGCCGTCTACGGCGGTACTGCCTTTGGTCCGTTCATCGGCGAAGCGATCCGCAGTGCGTACGGGTTTCAAGCGGTGTGGTGGGCTGCATTCGGGTTCGCCGCATTTGCCGTCGTGCTCGGCAGCTGGACGCGCGAGTCGCATCGGCGCAAGGGTGAAAGCGCCGCCGGGCTGCCACTCTTGAATCGCCGGGCGCTGGTGCCGGGGGGCGTGTTGTTCCTCAGTCTGTTCGCGCTGACGGCGGTCACCACGTTCGGTGCGCTGTACGCAGCCACGCTCGGCATCGCCAATGCGGGGCCGCTGTTTCTGCTGTACGGCGTCTTGGTGTTGGGCATCCGGGTGTTCGGCGCGCGAATCCCTGATCGCATCGGGTCGGCGCGCGGGAGCACGGTTTCGTGCGTGCTATGTGGCCTGGCCCTCATCGTGCTCGCTGCGGTGCCGTCGGTTGCCGGCGTCTACATCGCGGTCGTGGTGCTCGCACTTGGCATGGCCCTGCAGTACCCGTCGTTGTTGTTGCTTGCGCTGAGCGGCGTGGATCAGAGCGAATCCGCGTCGGTGGTGGGAACGTTCGGGGCATTCTTCGACCTGGCATCGGGTGTTGCGCCGGTTGTCCTCGGAACGGTTGTCGCACTGGCGAACTACCGCTCTGCGTTCGCAGTGGGTGTGGTCTTCTGCATCGGTGGAGTCGCGTTGCTGTGGAGCGGGATCGATCCGCGTGTACGGGTGCTGCGCGCCTCACACCCTGATGAGGGCGCGGCCGCAATCGAACCGCCACCGGGGACATGATGCAGCTCCTCGTCACCAACGACTTTCCTCCCAAGCTCGGCGGCATCCAGACGTACTTGTGGGAACTCTGGCGCCGGTTGCCTGTTCCAGCGGTGCTCACTGCGTCATCGCATCCTGAGGCGCGCGCATTCGACGCGGCGCAGCCGTTTCGCGTCGAACGGATGCCCGCGAAGGTGTTGTGGCCTTCGAAGGCGCTGGCTCGTCGTATCGACGCGATGCTGAGCGATGACGCATCGACAGGTGGGCCCTGGTTCATCGATCCGTTGCTCCCCACGGGCCTGGTGGTGCCGCGGGTTCATCGCCGACCGGTGTTCGCCATCGTGCACGGTGCCGAGGTCACCACGCCGGGCCGCGTGCCGGGTGGGCGCGCAGTGGTGCGCCGGGTGTTGCACTCGGTCGACGGGATTGTGGCAGCAGGCGGGTACCCGGCGCAGATCGCCCACGAAATCGCCACGCGCGAGATTCCCACCACGATTGTGCCGCCGGGAGTCGACGTCGAGCGGTTCCAACCCAGTGACGAATCAACGCGCGCAACCACGCGCCGGCGTTTCGGTTTGCCGGTCGACGCCGCGTTGGTGGTTGGCATCAGTCGTCTCGTACCGCGCAAGGGGTTCGACGTGGTCATCGATGCCGTGGCCCGGTTGCGCGATGTGCATCTCGCCATCGGTGGTGATGGGCGCGATCGAGCCCGGTTGGAGCGCCGGGCGCGCGCCGCCGGTATCGCTCACCGGGTGCATTTTCTTGGGCGAATCGCGAACGACGACCTGTCCGCCGTGTACGGGTGCGCTGACGTGTTCGCAATGGCGTGTCGCGATCGATGGGGTGGTCTCGAAGCCGAAGGGTTCGGCATCGTGTTCTTGGAAGCACAAGCGTGCGGAGTGCCTGCGGTTGCCGGCCGGAGTGGTGGTTCGCACGAAGCAGTCGCTGATGGCGAGACTGGGTTCGTGGTCGATCCGCATTCTGTCGATGCCGTGGCCGATGCCATCGGACGCCTGCTCGAAGACGACCAACGTCGTGCCGCAATGGGACGCGCAGCGCGCGAACGGGCGGTCACCAACTTCGCCTGGGATGTGCTGGCAGAGCGGTTGGCCGCGGTGAGCACATGAAGGGCCGAGCCATCGTCATTTCGTCGTGGGTTGGCACGGCGCTGTTGTCCGGTACTGCAGTGCCGCCGGTATTGGGGCTCGAGGCCATGGGACCGGTTGCGCTCGTGGTCGCGCTGGGCATGTTCTTCGTTTCGCTCGCGCTGTGGGCGTATGCATTCGCGGTGGCGTTGGCCCGCAGCGCCGCAGGGGAGAACGTGGCGGTCGCCAATCTGTTCTGCTTCGACGCGACGGTGCCACGTCAGGTGCGCGCGCACCTCTTCGGGTCGGTCCTCGTGTGCACGGTCGTGGCACTTGCGGTCGCGGCGCGTGACCCCTTCACGGTGTTGGCCCCGATGTGGCCGCTCGGATGGGTGGGGTGTTGGGGGGCTCGGTACGGCACGTTTCCCCCGAGAGCCACCACGCCGCACTGAGGGCGGGTAATTTGACCGGTTTCGGCACCTAGAGTCATCCTGGGGACCCCATGGAACGGGTCCGCCGCCACTATCGATTCAGCGCCAGCGACGTGGTCAATGCCGTCGCGTGCGCGCACCTGGCGGCCCAAGATCAGCGCGCTGCGCTCGGGATGATCGACCGTCCTGAGCGTCATGAACCGATGCTCGACCTGTCCATCAAGTACGGGTTCGCGCACGAGAAGCGATTCCTCGACGACTTGCACGCGATGGGGTTACGCATCGGTGTCATCGAGCCCGACCGCAGCGACGATCGCACGCTCTACACCGATGCCGCCGACACGCTGAAGTTGATGGACAGCGGTCACTTCGACGTGATCTATCAAGGCACGATCGCGGGCACGACGCGCTCCGGTGCAGTGGAGGTCGTGGGCCACGCCGACTTCTTCTTCTACGACTACGACGAAAAGCTCTGGAAGGTTGCCGACACCAAGTTGGCCCGCCACGTGAAGACCGGCGTGGCGGTGCAATTGCCCTTCTACAACGAGGCGTTGCGCGAGATCAACGGTGGCCGAGTCGCCGACGAGATGTACGTCGTGCTCGGCAACGGAAACATCGAGGTGATGCGCACCGCTGACTACGGCGCCTATTCGCGCGCGGCGATCGAGCGCACCGAAGAGATCATTCTTGGCGGTCCCGCCGATCTCTATCCCGAGAAGAACGATCGCTGCGGCGTGTGCGCATGGTTCGACGACTGCTCGGCCACGTGGGTGAAGGCCGACGACCTGAACCTCGTGCGCCGCATGATTCCGCACCACCGGCGCAAGCTCATGGCGCAAGGCGTCGACACGGTCGCCAAGCTGGCGGCACTCGAACCACAAGTACGCGTCGCGAAGCGTGAAACCCCAATTCGTATCGCCGGCGTCAGCCAGTTCTCGCTCGAGCGGCTCACCCAACAGGCCCGCCTGCAGGTGGAACATCGCGAGACCGGCGAGCACAAGGTGGAGTTCGTCGACCCGCCCGAGATCGGGCGAGGGCTCTATCGAGTGCGGGAACCTCAGCGGGGCGATCTGTACTTCGACCTCGAAGTGAACCCGTTCATTGGTGACGGGGGGTTCTTGTATCTGGCGGTGGTCGCCGAGCCGCAGTTCGACGCGAAATCGGGCCAGCCCCGCTTCGATCCCGAGCAGGGCACACCGATGTTGCAAGAGCATGTGTTCGTTGCGCCCCGACCCGAAGACGAACTCGCGCTGTTCAACGAACTGATGGAGTACTTCGCTGCCCATTTCGAGCGATACCCCGAGGCAGCAATCCATCACTGGGGGCATTTCGACCAGGACGAACTCATTCGCCAAGCCGGCAAACACGGCGTGCACGACGAAGAGCTCGACGCAATGATCAGCGAAGGTCGTCTGGTCGACTTGTACTCCGTCTTCGACCAGGGCATCCGGTTCTCGGGGAAGTCGTACGGTCTGAAGAAGGTCGAGCACCTCTTCAGCGATGCGACGCGCGAAGTTGAAATCGACGACGGCGCGGTGAGCGTTCAGTGGCACGACGAGTATCTCGAGGTACTCGACGCGGGCGACACCCAGACCGCGGAGCGCTTGTGGGGTGAGCTCGTGCGGTACTGCACGGCCGACGTCGTGTCGCTGCCCAACGGGCATCAGTGGCTGTGGCGACGCCGAGTCGAGTTGATGGAGAAGCTTCAGCAGGAGAACCGACGCCCTCGTCGACCCAAGGCGGAAGTTCCGGCGTTCCTACAGTTCTCCGACATCGCGAAGGCCGAGTTCAAGTTGCGCCGCGAGCTCAACCGGAACCGTCCCATCGACCTCGACCGGGCCAGCGATGACGAACTCGCGCGCGTGCGCATGCGGGAACTCATCTATTGGCATCGGCGCGAAGCGCGGCCCGAGTACGCCGACTATCGGCGTCGACGCGAGATGGACGGCGCCGAGCTGGTTGATGATTCAGCCTCGATCGGCGAACTCGAGTACTTGGGTGTGGTCGACAACGTCAAGCGATCCCATGTGCACCGATATGCATTCGACGCGACGCAGGAGTACCGCATCAAGGTCGGTGATCAACCAATTGACCCGGCCACCGAGAAGTCGGCGGGCACGGTCGTTGGCATCGGGACCAACCCGCTGGCCCCGAACGGCAAGACGGGCTGGATCGACGTGTCGCGCGATCGGCACAGTCACAAGGAGCACCCGACGGCGATCATTCCCGATGGTCCGGTCAACTCCGTGGAGCTACGTCACGCGTTGGTACAGCTCGGCCAACACGTGCGAGACAACGGTGCAACCCGGGGCGGTCGGTACTCGTGGGGGCTCGACTTGCTCATGCGCCGGCCCCCGCACTTCACCGACGGCATTCGCTCCGGTGCGTTGGTGCGAGCCGACGAGAATCCCGTCGATGCTGCAGTGCGCTTGTCGCGTGATCTGGATCGCAGCTTCATGGTGGTGCAGGGTCCGCCCGGTACCGGCAAGTCGTTCACTGGTGCCGCCATCGTGCGCGACGCCGTGGCGCGTGGGCAGCGAGTGTTCGTGCTGGTGTCCACGCATGCGTCGGGTACGAACTTCGTGAACGAAATCGACGACCAGGCCACGCGTGAAGGTGAAGACTTCGCCATCTTGCAGCGCACGCGGGTGGGCAAGGCGCGCAGCGACCGTGATCGCGTCCACGCGTCCGAAGATCGCAAGGACGCCATGGCTCGCCTCGATGAACGCAACGACGACGGTTCGTGGCGCTACCCAGTGGTGGTGGGCACGCTGCACGGTCTGGGCGCGCGCTTGGCACTCGACGGGGAAAAGTTCGACCTCTTGGTGGCCGACGAGGCCGGCCAACAGTCGCTGGCGAACGTGTTGAGCGGCAGTGGACTGGCCCGCAACGGAGTGTTGCTCGGCGATCAGCAGCAGCTTCCACAGGTGACGCGGGCTGCGCATCCGCTGGGCATGGGCGCGTCGTCGCTCGAGCACTATCTCGATGGTCACGACACCATTCCGAGAGATCGCGGAGTCTTCCTCGACGAGACCCGGCGGTGCCACCCGCAGATCACCCGCTTCATCTCGGACTTGTTCTACGAGGACAAGCTCGGCGCGGATCCCGGCGCGGCGCGTCAGCGCATCAGCGGTGACGGAACCGTGGGGGGTGTGGGTCTGGCTGCCGAACCGGTTCACCACTCGGGGAACCGCATGCGTTCCGACGAAGAAGCTGCCGTCGTGGCCGACCTGGTGCTCGACGCACTGCAGCGCACTTGGACCGATCGCAACGGCGTCGAACGGCCGCTGACTCCCGCCGACATCATGGTGGTGACGCCGTTCAATGCGCAGCTCGCGGCGTTGCGAGATGCGCTCGT
>JBMOIJ010000053.1:0-7584 GCA_049317385.1 Acidimicrobiia bacterium | reverse complement strand
GCACCGGCACCGGCACCCGCGGAGACCGCGCCCGTCTGCGTTCCCGCGTCCCCACCACCGGCAAGGCCGTTCGGCCCCCCGGCCGACGCCAGGCGCTGTACCTGCATGCCACCGCCCGACGTGCTCGCGAACGGCGCCACCATCCCGCCCATGAGCGCGCTCGGGACCCTGCTTGCACCTTGCGCGATGACCGCCGCTTCGGCCAACGGGAGCACCCGGGCCAATGCATAGGGCGCAAACACGGCCAGCACCATGATGAACAGTCCGGTGATGAGGTTGGCCGCCTTGGCCTCAATATCTCCTTGGGCGCCCAACTTGTCGACGACGAGCGCACCGATCGCGAACACCATCGCGATCAGTGGCTTGGCCAACAGCAGTGCCACCACGAAGTGCACAGTGCGATGGGCGACGTGGCGCATCGACGGCCACACCGCCGCGGCAAAGGCGATAGGGCTGACCCCGACCACGATGAACAGCAACGCTGAGCGAGCGAAGAGTTCCATCCACACGCCGATCGCTGCGGTGACGGCCAGCGATCCGAGTACGAGGCCGAGGAAACCGACTCCGGGCCCACTCATCGTCGTGGTCGCGCCGACCAGTCGCTGCAGCGGACCCAAGGCCGGTTCGAGTACCGATGCCGACAACGCGTCGGTGGCTTGGATGAGAATCTGCGTGACGGGCACGACGGCAGCCATGGCAATCACCGCCGCCGGCAACCCGACGCCGACCCGCCGCAGCATCATCGTGGGTTCGCCTCGCAGCACGCCCTGCAGTACGGCTGCGCACGCGGCGCCCAAGAGCAAGAACGCCGCCAGCCCCAACGCGGTGCGCCACATGGGCGAGTTGCCACCGAAGACGTCGCCGAGTCGAACCGACGTGGTTGCCTGCATCTCGCGCAACACCATTCCGGCGACGCTGGCAAACGAATCGGTCACCCACTGCGACGCTGCGTCCAACGCGCTGCGCGCCGCGTCTTTGGCAGCACGCGCGGCGGCGTCGCCCACTGCGCCACTGAGGGGCCCCAGCGGACTCGGAGCCCCGCCGGTGGCAACGATCATCGGCGTCATTTCGCGATACGGAAGAGCGCGTTGACCGCGGCGGGGGCCACGCCAGTCAGGGCGGCACCCAGGACTCCGGCGAGCGCCATCGTCTTACCCTTCGATGCCCCCGCAAAGTTCCCGGCGTGTTGGGCGAAGCCGTAGATGGCGGCGCCACACACGACGCTGGCCAACGAACCCCACAGCGCCAGCTGCCCCAGCCAGTTCAAGGCGGTGGTCACTCCGCCGCTGCCCGGCATGCCTGTGGCCGGATTCAGCTGCACGTCGTCACCGAGCACCAGACCGATCACCGTTGCCAACCCTCGAGTCATCGCCACTCCCCTCGCCGGGCGGACTGCCCGCTCGATCGATCCATGCACTCGGAGACCGCGTGCGGCGACGTCGCTCGGGCAGGCCCCGACCCGCGTGACGGGACATGAAGCTCCTGTTCGCCGCGCTCAGCGCACTGGTTGCCGGTCCACTGGCGTTGGGAACCTTCATCGGCGTACTGCCCCGCCCCGACGTGGAAAACGATGCGGTTGCGCGCGCGACGAACATCCCCGCGTCGCTCATCCCCGTGTACCGGAGTGGGGCGGCCCGTTGCGACGGATTGCGCTGGACGGTACTGGCCGCAGTCGGTTGGCACGAGAGCCGTCACGCTGCGGGACACCTCGATGACGCCACCGGCGACACCGCACCGCCGATCCGTGGCCCCGCCTTGGACGGCAACCGCGGCTTCGCGCGCATCATCGATGACGACGAACCCGACGGATTCGCGCACGCGCACGGGCCCATGCAGTTCCTGGTCCCAACGTTCGAGCGGTGGGCGGTCCTTGCGCCCGGACGGCCGGCCGCAGCCTCACCCTCAGCCGACAATGCATGGGACGCGATCCATACCGCCGCCGTGTTCTTGTGCAACGGCTCACCCGCGCTCGACGCCGAACGACGCGCGCTGATGCGATACAACCCGTCTGCTGCCTATGTGGATGCAGTCTTGGCGAAAGCCCAGGAGTACGAACAGGCAATCGTGGCGCTGCACACCCGAGCGCCCGGCGCGCCCGGTCCCGCAATGCCGCCCGGCACCCGTTACGTCGGCGACGTCAGCACTGCCATCGGTCTAGCCGTGGCACAAGTGGGCAAGCCCTATGTGTACGGAGCCACGGGTCCGAACGCGTTCGACTGTTCCGGTTTGCTCGTGTGGGCATTCGCGCAAGTGGACGTCCACCTCCCCCGCACGACGTACCTGATGGTCGTTCTGGGTGACGAGGTACCGCTCGACGAAGCCCAACCCGGCGACTTCCTGTTCTCACGGGGCGACGTTCCCACCCGCAATTTCGGTCACGTGGCCATGGCAATCGGGAACGGCCTCATGGTGGTCGCACCCCACACGGGGGACGTAGTGAAGATCGTCGCCATCGACCCCGTGCGAGTGCAGGCCGTACGGCGCGTCGTGTACCCCGAGTGACGTGCACCGCGCGCATGACGTGGCCGTGACCCGCAACGCAGAGCGGCCCGGGCGCTTCGCCCGGGCCGCTCCACGATGGTGAGTTGGCGTCAGGCGCGTTATGCCGCCGCCGCCTCGGTTTCGGTGTCTTCACTCGTCCACCCGTCGTCGTGAGTACGCGACTTGGCGATGGAGTAGATGATGAGCCCATACACCGGCTTCGCCAGTACGTCAGCGATGGAGTAGCCGACCTGGATCACCACAAACGCAGTGGCGGCCGAGAATCCGAGCGTGGTGGACAGCCAGCTCTTCGGGTCACCAAGCACGTACGCAATCGGGTACACACCCCAGATGGCGAGGATGAGGATCCGCAGAGTGAGCAGCTTCTTTGCCGTGGCCGGCTTCTGGGTTCCCGCCGCCTGGCCGAGCTCCACCCACAACACGTAGAGGATGTAGAGGAAGGGCAACGTGGAGAGGATGCCGAACAAGGCGCGGGCGCCGCTGCCCGGTGCCGCAACCTCACCCGGGTACCCGAGCGCAACCATCAACAGCGCGGCCGTGACCAACTTGGTGATGAGGCCGTTTCGCTTCTCGCGAGCCACTCCGGAAACCACCACGAGTTCGGCCAGCAACAGCGGAACAGTGAGGAGCCAGTCGGCGTAGCGGTAACCAGGGTTCTCGAAGCCCTCGCTCACCAGCGTGAAGATGCGCCAATAGTGGTAGGCGGCAATGCCGCAGATGATGGTCGACATCGTCAGCGCCGAGCGGTAGTTCGGCGAGACAGTCTTGCGGACCAAGATGAAGTACACGAACCCGGCCAACATCGCCGCGAACGTGAACGACACCACGTTGTAGACGAGCTGGTACTGGTTCGCAGTGAGTACCGGCAGGACCGGTAGCGGGTTGGAGAACTGAACGACGGTGTCCATGGGCCTTCTCGACCTCCGACTCAGATTCTTGGTCCCGACCCCGTTTGGTTCGGGACTCATTGGGGCCCTCTTACAAGGGGCCTCATTCTGTACTCCGAAACCGGGGTGGTTGGTGGATGGTGCGCCGAGCGGTCGAGACCGCGACGTCAGTCTCGGCGCGGCTGGAACAGGTCGCCGAAGCCGTCGTCGTCGTCGGCCGGTTTCGGCGACGACCCCATCGGGGCGTCGTCGGTGACTGCCTCCCGCAGCGACGCGAAGAACGCATCGTCGTCGAGCGTGTCAGCCCCAGCACCCGAGGGCGCATCGAACTGGTCGAACGACTCGGGCGCCCGGTCGGCCGGCGCGTTGCCACTGGCCGAGGCGAAGAGCCCGAACGGATCGTCGGCCGCGGGCGCGTCGAACACGTTGCTTGCCGGCGCACCAAACGGATCCGACGCGGGAGCGCCAAACGGGTCCGAAGCGGCAGCACCGAACGGATCCGACGCGGGAGCACCGAACGGATCCGACACGGGCGCGTCGAACGCATTCCCCGGCGGGGCGTCGAACGCATTCCCCGGCGGGGCATCGAACGCACTGGGCGCAGGCTCGCCGAAGATCCCCGCCGTCGGCGTGTCGAACGAGTCGGCGGACGGAGCGCCGAACCCTCCGCCGAATCCCCCGTCGAGGCCCGCAGCTTGCCCAAACGGATCGGCGTCGGCCGCCTGGGCCGGGACCGCTTGGGTGGCGTTCGGGTCGAAGGCGGGCGTCGGCGCAGCCGGCACCGCCGGCGCCGGCACGTCGACCTCGGAGATGGCCGGGCGCTCCCGAACCTGACCAAGGTTCGGGTCGTCGAGGATGCGCAGATGCTCGTCGAGCGCGCCGTTCACTGCCGCAAACTGCTGCTCCAACGACTGGCTCAACTGTGACCGTTGCGCCTCCACGGTGCTGCGCAGTTGGTCGCGCATCGAGTTCGCGTACTGCTCGAGCTGATCGACGTCATGTTGGAGCGTGTCGCGTGCAGCGACCAGTTCACGCGCGTGCTGTTCGAGGCGCGTCCGCTCGGCCTCGCCTTCGCGTCGCGCCGACTCGGTGGCCTGGCCGATGACCGACTGTGCATGCTGCTCGGCTTCGGCCACCTTGGCTTGCGCCGCTTCGAGCTGCTGCTGCTGCTGGGCGTCGGCTTCGGCAAGCAACTGCTGGGCGCGGGCCTGCGCTTCGGAGACCGTCTCGTCGGCGGTGCGCTGCGCCAGGACAAGCGCGCGCACTGCTTCTTGCATCTGGGCCTCGGCCTGTTCGGCACCCATGCCCACTGGTGCTGCGGCGGCCGGCGCCATCGCGCCACCGCCCGCCTCGATCTGCTGGAGCCGTTCGGAGAGGTCGCGCACCCGGTCGGCCATGCTCTCGATGGTGCCGGCCGCTCGCTCGAGCAGGTCGTCGACGGCCTCGGGGTTGTAGCCGCGGAAGGTGATGGGGATGTCGCAGTCGCGCAATTCGTGGGGGCTCACGTCCATGGCGGTCATCGTAGCGATGGCGGGGTGGCCCGATGGGACAACTCCGTCCACCACGACCGGGACGGCGGGGCGCCTCAGCAGACGAAGCTGAGCAACAGCGACAGCCCGAGCACCAGCACCAAGAACGAGATGTCGAACATCCCGATGGGCGGAATCACCTGCCGAAGCGGGTTCAGGACGGGGTCGACGAGATTGCGGAGTACCCCGTTGACCCGTTCGAGCGTGGTGCCGGGTTCAACAGGAAACCACGAGAGCACCGCAGTGACCAACAAGATGATGAGGTACGCCTGGAGCAGGAAACAGATCAGAGCCACAGGTCACGCGTGGTACAGGCCCTTGGCCTGCAGCCGCTCCTTCTCTTCATCCGAGACTTCGACGTTGGTCGGCGTGAGCAAGAACACCTGGTCGGCAACCCGCGACATGGAACCGCCGAGCGCGTACGCGAGGCCGCTGGAGAAGTCGATGAGCCGGCGCTGCAGGTCGCGGTCGACCCCCTGCATGTTCACGATGACCGGCTGGTTCGCCTTGAGGCGATCCCCGACTTCTTGCGCGTCGTTGAATCCGTGCGGCTCGACGACGTGCACGCGCGCCGAGCTGACCGACGGCATGGTGCGGATGACGGATGGGCGGGTGGGCGTGGCCGTGACCGACTCACCCGTGGGGAGCGGTCGCACGCTGGGCGCCTCGACCGGACGCGTGGCAACGCGCTCACGCGCGGGAGCTGCGGCCGCCTCGGTGGCGACGTCATCGTCGTAGGTCTCGAGGTCGAACTCGTCGTCGTCCTGGAGGCCCAGGTAGACCATTGCCTTGCGCCACATGGAAGCCATCCTTCGTATTCCGAGGGCTGTGCCAGCGTACCGCCCCGCCCGAACTTCATGACGGACGGGTCAGCGGGCGCCGAAAATGGCCCGGCCCACCCGCACGGTGGTCGCGCCGGCTTCGATCGCCAGTTCGAAGTCGTCGGTCATGCCCATCGAGCATTCCGGCAGGGCGTAGGTGTCGACCAGCGTTCGCAGCGCCTGGAAGTGCGGGCGCGGGTCAGATCCGAACGGCGGCACCGTCATGAGCCCCCGCAGGTCGAGCCCGAGGTCGCGCACGTGGTCGACGAGTTCGGGGAGGTCCCCACGAGCGCACCCGCCCTTCTGTTGCTCGCCGGCGATGTTCACCTCGACGAACACCGCGGCTCCGGGCGCCCGTCGAGCAATCTCGTCGGCCAGTTCGGCACGGTCGACCGACTCCCAAACGTGCACCCAGGGCGCGAGCTGACGCACCTTGTTGCGTTGGAGCTGCCCGATGAAATGCCAGACGGGAATCCAGCGACCGCCCGCGAGCTCGGGCGCCTTCGCCAACAGGTCCTGGGCCCGGTTCTCGCCCAGATGCGAGCACCCCGCGGTCACCGCAGCGGCGCACGCGTCGGCGGGCATCGTCTTGCTCGCGCCGACCAGCGTGATCTCGCGGGGATCGCGACCGGCTCGCTGAGCCGCGTCCGCGATGCGCTGGCGTACTGCGGCCACATTCGCCGCGATCGCTTCGGCGTCGGTCACGATTCCACCTCGGAGATGTTCTCCGGGTCGATCCACGCGTAGGTGACGTTGCGCGCGTCGTCGTGGTCGCGCCGCCACGAGTGATGGGCGGGTGACGCGTAGGTGTCGATGACCACGTCGTCGAGTTCGGTGACGCCCACTTCGCGCAATGCAGCCCGGACCCCGGCCACCACGTCGAGTGCCGGCGCACCCGCGGTCGTGCGGCCCCGTAGCTGGGCGCCGTACCGCTCGACCATCGAACTGAGATCGGGCTCGCCGAACTCGTAGTGCTCGACGCGAATACACGGCCCCAAGACCGCATGGATGGGTGCTTCGTGGCGCGCTCGCAACGCGTGCACCGTTGCTTGGATCACGCCGTCACGCAAGCCACGCCACCCTGCGTGCGCGAGACCAACGGCTGCACCGTCGCCCACCACCAACGCGACCGGTGCGCAATCCGCGGTTCGGATCGCACAGACGACACCAACACGATCGGTGACGAGTGCGTCGGCCTCGGGGCGCTCCGCACCCACCGTTGCAGCGTCGACCACCGCGGCCCCGTGCACCTGGCGAACGAGAACGGGGTCCGCTGGTGCGGACCCCGCTGCTGCACTTGCGAACACGATCCGGGCGCGCCCGATTTCCCGCGCGGTCCAGTTCATGAGCCTGCGGCTACTTGAGGAACTCGGGCACGTCGATGTCGTCGTCGAGACCGAGGTCGTCGTCCTTGGTGACCGTGACCACATCGTCGGAGAGTCCGAGCGATGCGCTCGCACCCTTGCGTTCGCCCTCGTACCGGTCGAAGCCGGCCGCGATGACGGTGATGCGGACTTCGTCGCCCAGCGAGTCGTCGATGACGGCACCGAAGATGATGTTGGCGTCGGGATGGGCCGCTTCGCCCACGATCTCGGCGGCTTCGTTGACTTCGAAGAGGCCGAGGTCCGACGGACCCGAAATGGTGAGCAATATGCCGCGGGCGCCGTCGATGCTGGCTTCGAGCAACGGGCTGTTGATGGCGGCGCGGGCGGCGTTGACCGCACGACCTTCGCCCGATGCGTAACCGATTCCCATGAGCGCGCTGCCGGCGTTGGTCATGATCATCTTCACGTCGGCGAAGTCGGTGTTGATGAGACCCGGCGTGGTGATGAGGTCGGTGATGCC
>JBMOIJ010000052.1:0-7947 GCA_049317385.1 Acidimicrobiia bacterium | reverse complement strand
GCTTCGCGGTGGTGGTTGGCTTCGCGGTGGTGGTTGGCTTCGCGGTGGTGGTTGGTAGCGTTGCGGTGGGGCTCGGGGGCAGCGCGCAGGCACTGAGCGCGGATGCAAGGGCGATGAGCGCACCGGTGGCGAGGCTTCGGGTGCGAATGGAGCAGCGAGTCGACACGGGGTCTCCAGGGGTCGTAGGGCTTGCAACGGAGTCATCGTCTGAATGCCCCCCGCCAATGACCCGCACGAACAAAATGGGTCAAAAGGCCCAGCGGTTTGCGAGGCCGGCCTAGATTTGGCCCATGAACCGCTTCGAAGCCCTCGACCTGGCCCAACAAGAGTTCGCGGCCCGCCTGGCCGAAGTCTCACCCGATCAGTGGGACGCGCCATCGGTCTGTACTGACTGGTCCGTGCGCGACCTCGTGAACCACGTGGTGGCCGGGTGCCAGATGAGCGCGCTGATCGCGCGGGGCGGAAGTCGCGAGAACGCGATTGCGCTGTTCCAAGGCAGTGCGCTTGGCGCCGACCCGCTGCAACAGTTCACTGCTGCTGCGAACGACCAAGCCGCCGCATTGCGCGCCCCCGGCGCTCTTGAAGCCACCGTGCAACATCCAATCGGTGACGTAACCGGCATGCAACTGCTCGGCTTTCGCATCGGTGACCTCACGCTTCACTCGTGGGACCTCGCTCGTTCCATCGGTGCGGACGAGACACTGAACCCCGCACTCGTCGAAGCTGTCTACGAAGAACTCAAGCCGATGGAACCAATCATTGGGAGCATCGGCGTGTTCGGTGACGGACCCAGCGGCACGCTCGACGAGTCGGCGGCACTCCAGGACCGGGTCCTCGACCTCAGCGGGCGTCGTCCCTAAGTCATGTGGCTCGACTGGCGAATTGCCGCGGCCGCAGCCGTTGTACTGGTGGCGCTTGGGTGCACACTCCGTCCCACCACGGCGCGTCGCGCCGCGGCTCGGCCCTTCCTGTTCGAAACCGCAGTGGTACTCGCGCTCTACGCCATCTGGCACTGGGTTGGACTCATCACGGTGACCCAGAGCGACGGCGCGCTCCGCAATGCGCAATCGGTGGTGAACATCGAACAGGTGCTCCACATCGGCAGTGAACGGGCCTGGCAACAAGCGGTGTTGTCGTACCCGTGGCTCGTGCAAGCAGCCAACATCTTCTACGCCGTCGTACACGTACCGGCGTTGATCGTGCTGCTCGTGTGGTGTTTCGTGCGCCACCGTGATCGGTACCCCGCAGTGCGAAACGTCGTTGCGCTCACCACGCTGGGTTGTCTGCTCATTCAACTCATCCCAGTGGCGCCGCCGCGCATGTTCCCCGGGTTCGTCGACACAGGGCTCACCTACGGCCAGTCGGTGTACGGCGCGGGCACGGTCAGCGCCGACCAAGTTGCCGCCATGCCGTCGTTGCACGTGGGGTGGGCCGCGCTCATTGCGGCTGCAGTGATCGTGGTGAGCGAAAGCAAATGGCGCTGGTGGATTCTCGCGCATCCGGTGATCACCACGGTCGTGGTGGTGGTGACCGCGAACCACTGGTGGCTCGATGGCATCGCTGCCGTTGCCGTTCTGGCGGCCGCCGAGGCGCTCCGGCGGGCCCTGGCCTTCGGGTTCGTCTGGGTCCGCGCTCGCGCCTTCGCCTTCAGTACCTGATCCTCACTACCTTCACCGCTTGATGCATCACTGGCGGAGGGAACTGGCGGCCGGAGGCGTGGCGATCGCGCTCTTCGGCGTCGTGCTGCTCGCACTCTCCAACGCCCCCTGGCGCGCATTCGTGCCCGTCACCATGAAGGCGAGCGTGCCGGTCCCTGCGACGCCGGCGACGCAAGGAACGCTCGCGGGCCGCGATGGCTACGCCGTCTCTGGTCGGGTCCTGATCGGGGGCCAGCCGGGCGACCGAGGCCTCTGGCTGCGCGCCTACTCGGCCCGCCCCCTGCGCGACCCGCAGCTCTTCGTGACCGCCGCACCTGCGGCATTCGTGGGAACCGCTCGGCCCAAGGATTCGCTTGCTGTGGGCCGCGTCCCGGGCTCCAGCGGCGACACGTCGTTCCCGCTGCCGGCGGGCGTCGACCTGGCTCAGCTCCGCACCGCAATCGTTTACGACGGTGGGGTCGACCGCGTCGTTGCAGTCGCAGCGCTCGAGAGCAACGAGCGCCGGTAACGTCACACCGTCACACCGTCACACCGTCACTACGACTCAAGGGGAACTCATGGCCCGCGTTCGATTCGGTGCGTTCGCGCCGCAAGGTTGGAAGACGGAACTCGCAAGTGTTCCGGGCGCCGCGGCCCAGTGGGACGCCTGCCTGCGCACCGCGCTGCTTGCCGAGGAACTCGGCTACGAATCCATCTGGCTCTACGACCACTTCCACAACGTGCCCACGCCCGCGCACGAAGCGGTCTTCGAATGCTGGACCACCATGGCGGCTCTTGCGCAGGCCACCACGCGCATCCGCTTGGGACAGATGGTCACGTGCACCAGCTACCGCCCGCCCACGCTCACCGCCAAGATCACCAGCACGCTCGACGTCATCAGTGGCGGCCGCCTCGACTGGGGCGTCGGCGCCGGTTGGTACGACGGCGAATACCGGGCGTACGGCTACGACTTCCCAATAGCGAAAGAGCGCATCGGTCGTCTACGCGAAGCCGTCGAAATCGTGAAGGGCATGTGGACCGCAGCCGACTTCTCCTACGACGGTCAGTACTACCAAGTGAATGGCGCGCAGTGTGACCCCAAACCAATCCAACAACTGCCGCCGGTCTGGATCGGTGGCGGGGGAGAGCAGCTGACGTTGCGGGTGGTGGCCCGGCATGCCGACTATGCCAACTTCGGCGGCAAGCCCCACGAGTTCGCCCACAAGGTCGAAGTGCTCAAGGGGCACTGCGCCGCGGTCGGACGCGACTTCGACGAGATCACCCTGTCGTGGTGCCCCGAACTCATCGTGCGCGAGAGCGAAGACGACGCGCGTGCCGTGCACGATGCGCGCCGCGAGCAGCAGCCATGGCTCGAAGAGTGGGACTCGTACTGCCGCGGCAACCTGGCCGGCACGCCCACCCAAGTGGCTGAGCGCATCGAGGAACAACGCGCACTCGGATGCACCTATGTGGTGCCCTGGCACGTCGACTACCCGAGCGATGAAGGCCTGCGCTTGTTCGCCGCTGAAGTCACGCCTGAGTTCGGCTGAGAGCCGGCACTCGGTGATCGACGAACGGTGGGTCGTCCTCGGCGCTCTGATTGCGCTGCTCGGCGGTCTGAGCTACATCGTGGCGACCGTACGCGGCCGGACTCAGCCCAACCGCGTCACCTGGCTGCTCTGGGCGCTCGCGCCGATGATCGCATTCACCGCCGAGGTGCGCGAAGGCGTGGGGCTGCGATCACTCATGACCTTCTCCGCGGGATTCATTCCGCTGCTCGTGTTGCTGGCATCGTTCTTGAACCGCCAATCCGTGTGGCAGCTGGCACGCCTCGATTACATGTGCGGCGCGCTCTCGTTGGTTGGTATCGCGCTCTGGCAGATCACCGGATCGGGCAACGTCGCCATCACCTTCGCGATCGTGGCCGACTTCATGGCCGCGGTGCCCACGCTTCTCAAGTCCTACCAAGCCCCCCGCACCGAACACCCGCTCGCCTTCGTCACAGGGGGCGTCAACGCGGCCATCGCATTGCTCACCGTTCAGGTGTGGGAATTCGCGAACTGGGCGTTCCCCGCGTACATCTTTGGGATCTGCGTAGTGCTCGTCATCCTCATCGGAGCCCGGGTTGGGCCCCGCGTGCGGGGCGAGCTCGTCCGCTAGAAGTTCGTGCCGCCGTCTATGGCGATGTTCGCGCCGAGCAGGAAGCTCGCCTGCTCCGAGCACAAGAAGACCACCACGCTGGCGATTTCTTCGGGCAACCCGATGCGGCCGATGTCGTTCGACAAACCAAGGTCTTTGGCCATCACCGCGTAGGCCGCTTCGAGTGGGCCTTCGGGGAGGATGTCGTTCTCGGCGTCGGCCACCTGTTCTTCGACGAAGCGGGTCATCACCGCACCTGGCGCAACCGTGTTCACCAAGATGCCCTCGTTCGCAAGTTGGCGGGCCAGCGTGTTCGACACGCTCATGGCCGCAGCCTTGGCGGCCGTCCATGCAATGAGTTGCGGGCTCGGGTTCCGGATGGTGGCTGCTGCAATGTTCACGATGCGACCAAAGCTCGCCTTGCGCATCACGGGGAGCGCTGCACGAACGCTCCGCACCATGGTGAGCACCCCAACATCGAAGCTCGAGATCCACTCGTCGTCGTCGAGATCATCGAGGCCGCCCGCGTGTTCGGGGCCTACGGCATTCACCAACGCGTGGAGCTCTCCGAAGCGTTCGTCGATGAACCCGAACGCAGCCTCGACCTCTCCAGTATCGAGCAGGTCGCACTGCAAACCGACGGCGTCTTGCGCCCCCATGGCGAGCAAGTGTTCCTCGGTGGCCTGGACTTCGCGATCGGTACGGGCAAGGACCGCGATGCGGCAACCCTCAGCGGCGAAGGCTTCGGCCGTGGCCAATCCGATGCCACGTGTGCCACCGGCAACGCATACCGCGCGCCCACCCAGCCCCAAATCCATTACTTGAACCAGATCTTCTGGTATTCCCGGCTTTGGGGGTGAAGGAGGAGCGCGACCAGTGCGCCGTCGAAGAGCAGCGTGATGATGGTCGGGAACCCGAAGACTTCGAATCGGAAAAGCAGCAACAGGACGGCGAGCTGAACCCCGGCGGCGGCCAAGGCGACCAAGTAGCCCCAACGCTTCTCATTCGCAATCCCGAATGCACCGGCTGCAAGGGCGCCGAGTGCGATCAGGTTGCCGACGAACCCGAACACAAACGCGGTATAGCTCCCGAAAATCAATCCCGAGATGGCGTTGAAGTACAGCAGCATCTGGGCGATGACGAGCGTCTGCGGCTGCGACTGGTTGAAGAACTTGCGGTCACTGTCCACGGTGGCCAAACCGTAGCTGCCCGCACCCCACTGGTCGTCGCACCCCGCTCCGGCTACCCGCCTTCGCCGGGCTGCGACTCCGTGCACCATCGGTCGTCGCACCCCGCTCCGGCTACCCGCCTTCGCCGGGCTGCGACTCCGTGCGGGCGCGGAGCTGCCCGCAGGCCGCGTCGATGTCCACCCCCCGGTTGCGGCGGATCGTGGCCGCCACCCCGTGAGTCTCGAGGCGAGCCTGAAAGGCCTCGAGCCGTGGCCGAGTCGACGGCGTACCTGGGAAGCCGCCAGTGGGGTTCAGCGGAATGAGGTTTACGTGCGCGCCGCCGGGCCCTGGGAAGGTGCGTAACAGAATGCCAAGCGCATCGGCATGTTCGGGACGGTCGTTCACGTCGGCGATTGCTGCGTACTCGAACGTGACCCGTCGGCCTCGAGCGCGCGCGACTTGGGCCGCCGCATCCAGCACCTCGTCGATGGGGTAGCGATGGTTGAGTGGCACCAAGCTGGCGCGCAACTCGTCGTTCGGTGCGTGCAACGACACTGCAAGCGTGACCGGAAGCGATGCCGTGGCCAAGCGTCGCATCCCAGGCACCACGCCCACGGTCGAGATCGTGAGATGCCGGGCCGAGAGTCCGAAGTCGCGGTGCAGGCGCTCCACCGACTCCCAAACGGGCTCGTAGTTTGCCAAGGGCTCGCCCATCCCCATGAACACCACATGGCTTACCCGTTGCGTAGTGGTGTGTTGCGCGCGCGCAACTTGTTCGACGATCTCGCCCACGTCGAGATGTCGCTCGAACCCCGCCTGCCCCGTGGCGCAGAACGTGCACGCCATTGCGCACCCGGCCTGCGAACTCACGCAGACCGATGCGCGCTTGGCCGAGCGCATGAGCACGGTCTCGACCTGCGCGCCGGCGTTCGCTTCCCATAACCACTTCGTCGTCATGCCGTCGTGACTGGTCTGCGCCGTGACCTCGGACAATGCCAGTGGGAGCGCGCCGGCAAACCGCGCCCTCAGGTCGCGCGCAAGGTTCGTCAGTTCCTCGAGCGGGATGCGCTTGTCCCAGATGCCTTCGAACACCTGTTCAGTGCGATAACTGGGGAGGCCCCACTCGTCGACGAGTTTCGCCACGTCCTCGATGGTGGCGCCGTAGCGCGAGACAGTCACAATGGGAGATCCAATGTCAAAGCATGGGTGCGGTGATGCTCGAAGAACCCCATCGATTGGTACATCTTCACCGCGGGCTGGTTCGCGGCGTCCACGTAGAGCATTCCGGTATCGACGTGCGCAGCAGCCCACGCGAGCCCGGTGAGCGCGAGGGCTCGGCCCACGCCCCGGCCCTGTTGGGCCGGATCCACGCCCACCGCATAGATCTCGCCGATTGGTTGGGGCACCGTCTCGCGGGTGTGCAGCTTCATCCAGATGAAACCGATCACCTTCGAGTCTTCGATTGCAACAAGGAACCCGTCGGGATCGAACCAGGGTTGCGCAAGCCGCGCGTGCAGCGCCGCATCGTCCCAGCCGCCCTGCTCGGGGTGGCCCGCAAAGGCTGCGTTGTTCACGGCAAGGAATGACTCGGTATCGAGCGCCGGATCAAACCGCCGCACGGTGACGGCTTCGTCCCACTTCGCGTTGGCCGCCAGCGGAAGATCGACGCGGAGCTGCAACAGCACCCGGTCGCTCTGAAACCCAATCTCGGTGAGCACGGCCCGAACCAATTCGTCGTCGCCGGGAGCCCACGCGACCACGGTGGACGCACCATGTTCCTTGGCTGCATGTACCGCATACGCGCCCACTTGGTACATCGCGTCGGGATCGACAAGTGCCACGTGAGCCAACGTCACTTCCCAGTGGCCGCTATCGGTATCGACGTGCCACGCGTAGCCCGCCACATTTCGATTGGTGACCAACAAGGCGTTTGTAGAGCCACCGAGATCAATGTCGCGTCGTACCGCTTCGTTGAACGCGTGGTAGCCGCGGGCTTGTAAGACCGAGGCGTCGAAGTCGCGCGCGAGCTGGATCTGTTCCTCGGAAAACGGCGCGCGGTGCAGCTCCAGCACGCTGCGAAGACTACGTCGGTACACTCCCTGCCATGGCTCTCCCTCGTGGCGCCCGCCAGCGCGCCCCCGAAGTGCTCACGCGGCTCAAGGCCGAATACCCAGAGGTTCACTGCGCGCTGAACCACACGAACGCCTACGAGCTGCTGGTGGCCACCATCCTCTCCGCACAATGCACCGACGAACGGGTGAACATGGTCACCCCCGCGCTCTTCGCCAAGTACCCCACACCGGCCGACCTGGCCGTTGCGAATCCGTCTGATGTGGAAGAGCTCGTGCGGTCGACCGGGTTCTTCGCGCAGAAGGCAAAGAACATCATTGCGATGGCCGCCGCACTCGAAGAACGGTTCGACGGCGAAGTTCCCACCGAACTCGATGATCTCGTCACGCTTGCGGGTGTGGGCCGTAAGACCGGCAACGTGATTCGCAGCGTCGCATTCGACCTTCCCGGGCTCCCCGTCGACACTCACGTCACACGACTCTCGAATCGCCTGAAGCTCACGAACGAAACCGACGCGGTGAAGATCGAGCGCGACCTGAACGCGATGATCCCGGCCGACGAGTGGGGCAACTTCTCGTTGCGGCTCATCGAGCACGGTCGTCGAGTCTGCGACGCTCGCAAGCCGCGTTGTGGCGAATGCGCCTTGGCTGACGTGTGCCCCTTTGCCGCTACGGGCGGCGCAGCAGCGAAACCGCCCGCCCGACGGCGCGTGCCGCGGTGATGAGGTTGCGTTCGGCCTGATCGAGCTCGGTGGCCACGCCGGAGTCGGGGCCCTCTCGGTATTGGTCGGCCACCGCCACGATGCGGTGGGTCGCATCCTCGATGAGGGTGCGGAGCGAGCTGAGTTCGGCGGCATCGGAATCGGAAGTCACAGCGGAATCCTGCCAGGGACCGTGCTGTTCTGCGGCCTCGGCGCCCTGGCGGGAGATGTG
>JBMOIJ010000051.1:0-7970 GCA_049317385.1 Acidimicrobiia bacterium | reverse complement strand
CCTTCATCGACTGGGCCAACGACACATTCGGCGCCGCCGACAACGGCACGCCGGCCGGCATCACCCAACCGACCACCGCCACCCAGTCAGGTGGACCCGGATCGCTCACACCGTGGAAGACGTTGGGTGCAGAAGGCCGCAACTTCGCCGGCGGCGCACCCACCCAAGCGCAAATCCAGAGCTACGTGGGGCCGACGCGACCGGCGAAAGCCCCGGTGCGCGTCTATGTGGGCATCGACTCCGCCCCAACCCCAGAAACCCGCGCCGAACTCGCCGTCAAAGAACTCGAACGGACCGGAGGCTTCGACCGCGCCGTGCTGTGCGTCGCCACCGTCACCGGCACCGGGTGGGTCGACCCAGCCGCGGCGCGCGCCCTGGAGTACATGTGGGCCGGCGACACCGCCATCGTTGCGCAGCAGTACTCGTTCTTTCCCAGCTGGATCTCATTCCTCGTTGACGCGCAGAAGTCCGAAGCAGCAGGGCGAGCACTCAACGACGCGATCTACAAGAAGTGGGCGTCGCTCCCCGAGACCAAGCGTCCCAAGCTCATCGTGTTCGGACTGAGCCTCGGTTCCTTCGGCGCCGAAGCCGCGTTTGTCGGCCCGAACGCGAACGCGTCCGTCGACGCGCTCACGTCACGCACCAACGGCACATACCTGGTGGGCCCCACCAACACCAACGAAATCTGGAACCAACTCCAGGACACTCGCCTGAAGGGCTCGCCGGCCTGGCGCCCGCGTGATGCATCCGAACACGTGTGGTTCGCGAACTCGCCAAATGAGCAGAACAAGCCGGGGAACTGGCCCAACCCGCGCGTCCTGTACTCGATGCACGCGTCCGACCCCGTTGCCTGGTGGAACTGGCGCACCATCTGGAGCAGCCCACCGTGGGTCGATCACCCCACCGGGCCCGACGTACCCAGCACCGTGCGCTGGACCCCCATCGTCACCTGGATCCAAACCATCGGCGACCTCATCAACGGGTTCAGCACCGATCCCGGCCACGGCCACAATTACACCGACGCGTACGCCCAGGGGTGGGCCGCCGTCGTACCACCCCCCAACTGGACTGCCGCCGACAGCGCACGACTCAACCAGTTCATCGTGAGCGGTGGAAGCGATGCCAACAGCGGAAACAGCTGAGCGTCCGCGCGTCTGGTACGCGTTCGCAGCAATCGTCGTACTGCTCGCCGCGTACAACGTGACCCGGGCGCTCTGGCTGCCGGGCCGCTTCCACACTGCCGGGACATTCACCGTTGGCGCGCTGAGCGCCGCCATCGCGTTCTGGGCCGGACTCACCCGCGACGAAATGGGGCTCGCCCGTCGCCACATCGCGCGCGGCGTGTTGTGGGGCGGCGCCACCTTCGCACTTGTCGGCGCGGGCCTGGGTGCTGCCGCCGCCTTCCCGCAAACCGCCCACCTCTTCGACGACAAGCAAGTGAAGGTGCCGCTCAGCGGACTGCTCGTGTCACTCCTGTGGACCATCCCGGTGGGCACTGTCATCCCCGAAGAGCTCGCGTTCCGCGGCGCGCTCTTCGGCCTGGCCAACACCCGACTGCGAACCGTGTGGGCGGTGGTCGTGTCGTCGGCACTCTTCGGCTGCTGGCACATCGCCCCCACCATCAACTCCTCCCGTGGCAACGCGCAGCTCTCGGGGTTCGCCAGCTCCGACCTGGGCCTCACCCTCACCGTGGCCGGCACCGTGCTGCTCACCGGGTGTGCCGGCGCAGTCTTCTGCTGGCTGCGAATCCGAGCCAAGCACCTACTCGCCCCCATGGGGGCCCACTACGCCGTCAACAGCTTGGCGTTCCTGACCGCCTGGCTCGTGGTGCACCACTAGCGCAGCGAGGATTGGCACAGGCGCCCGTCGTGGCTGACCCCCATCGGTGATGCTGACCGATGCCATCCTCCACCGGGCCCTCCGGCGAGACGAACAGGTGCGCTGGACCGGCGAACCGCGAGTCGGGGTCTTCACCGACCGGCGCGACAAGTTCTTCGTGCCCGCATCGCTGGTGCTGTTGCTCGTCACCAGCTGGGTCACCCTCACCGCATTCACCGACGGCAGCTTCTTCGACTTCTGGATCAGCGCGCCGCTCCTCCTGCTGGCACTGCACCTGAGCGTGGGCCGCATCGCCCTGCGCATGGACCGCCGCCGCCGCATCACCTACGCCGTCACCAACCTGCGCGTCCTGATGGCCATCGACGGAACAACGCTGCACGTCCAGTCGATTGCGCTCGGACGAATCTCCGAACTCGACATCACCACCGACGACGCGTCCGAGACCGCAACCGTGCGCTTCGCACCAACGAACGCACTCGTCCGCTTCCTCGAGTCGACCGGCATCGCACCGCTCGGACTGCTCGGACCGGCAGTTGCGTTCGTCGACGTGACCAACGCCGATCGCATTCCCGCCGTGATCCCCCACGCGACCGTGGCAGCACCCAAAGCAGCCGTGGTTGACGAGCCAGTTGCGTCAGCAGCCGCAGATGAACCGGCTGCGTCAGCAGCCGCAGCGGAACCGGAAATCGACCTCACACAGGATTTCGCGGCCCGCTTCGAACAGCTGCGCCGGGAACGCGCCTCGTAAGACGCGCCCCACCGTTACGGCTTCAGCGCACCTTCGGTGACTTCACGCGCCACGTCGTGCACCTTCTTGCGGTTCGACATCGCGCTGGTCTGCAAGAACCGCCACGCTTCCTGCTCCGACAGGCCGTACTCGTCCATCAACCGGCCCTTCGCCCGGTCGATGACCTTGCGGGCCTCGAGCCGCTCAGCGAGATCGTTGACATCGCGCTCGAGCGCTTGCATCTCAGCGTGACGACCCAGCGCCACTTCGATGGCCGGAACCAGGTCTTCCTTCTGGAACGGCTTCACCAAGTACGCGAGCGCGCCGGCGTCACGCGCTTCCTCGACCAGATCGCGCTGGGAGAACGCCGTGAGGATCAACACCGCCGACAACCGTTCCGACGAGATGTGACGCGCCGCGGACAACCCGTCCATGCCCGGCATCTTGATGTCGAGGATGGCGAGGTCGGGCTTGAGCTCGCGCACCAGGTCGACGGCTTCGTCACCCCGACCCGTCTCACCCACGACCTCGTACCCCGCTTCTTCGAGCAGCTCCTTGAGGTCGAGGCGAATGATGGCCTCGTCTTCGGCAATGAGAACACGTGTGGACTCGGGCACGTCGTTGGGCTCCGATTCGGGGGTTCGGTTGGTCAAGCGTCGCTGGGCAACTCGGATGCGATCTTGTCGAGCAACGCATCCTGCTCAGCCACCAGGTCGGCAATGGATCGTACGAGCGCATCGCGGTGGCGGGCCAGTGCATCGGCATGACGCCGAGCCTCCCGAGCCTCCACGTCGGCCAGCGGCGTCTCGGACACCAGGGCCCGCAGCCGGGCGTCCTCGGCGTCGTCCTCGACCACCCGCAGCTGCTCCTCGGCCACCACGAGCTCGGCCCGCTGACGCTTCAAGCGGTCGGCGACATCGACTAGCCGGCGCTTCAGGAGGGACGAGGCCATCGACCCAGTGTACGGGCCCGGGCAAACAAATACGCCGGACCGACCACCCGAACGGGGTCAACCCGGAGCCCAGCGCGCCGATTGCATGAGAGATGAACGACGCCGGCACGCTCACGATCGAAGCGCTCGACCCCACCGATCAGATGTCCGTACTCGCGGCGGCCACGTTGGTGAACCAGCACTTCGGATCCGAACGCACCGCACGGCTCCGCGCCCGAGTCCTCGCCCCGCACACCTGCTTCGTCTCCCGCGCGCCCTCCGGCACGATCAACGGGGTGCTCAGCGCCCGCGTGGCCGGAGACGGCGACCGCGCGCTGGTGGACCGCCTCGTCGCGAGCAGCGGCCACACCAGCGGAATCATCGACGACCTCGCCGTCGACCCCGAATGGCGCGGGAACGGAATCGGCACCGCACTGATGGACGCCGGCCTCCGACACCTCCGAACCGCCGGGTGCACCATTGTGCTCACGGAAGTGTGGCGATCCGGAATCTACGAATCGTTCGGCCTGGCCACCCGGGCCGGGTTCGAAACCGTGGTGCACGTCATCGGGTATTGGAGTGCGGCGAGCAACGACGCGATCAGCGGCTGGGACTGCAAGACGTGTGGGCGACCGTGCAAGTGCCCGGCCACCCTCATGCGGCGTGCACTCCGCTAGTACTTCACCACGAAGTCACGGGCGAACCACGTGGACACCCACCCATACGACGGCGCATTGCCGAACGCAAAGACGCGGCCGTTGTCACCGAGCACGTAGTACCCGGCACCGTTGCGCGTCGGACGGATCGACACCGAACGCGGCGGCGAACACAGACCAACGCCCGCCACCGATCCGTAGTACGGCACGTTGAACGCGAACACGCCACCATCAGATGACACCATCCAGTACCCACGTCCGAGCGGATCGACCGTCATCGCCGTGATCGGCGCGTTGAGCCGGATACCGCCGAGTGAGCCACGGAAGCGCGCGTCGCCGAAGGTGAAGATCCCACCGTCGGAACTCACCATGTAATAGCCCTTGCCGGTGGGAGTGGCCGCGATTCCCACAATCGGATTGTTCAACCGCGTCCCACCCATCGAACCCAAGAACGGCGCGTCACCGAAGCTGAAGATGCCACCGTCGGAACTCACCATCCAGTACCCGTTCCCCGATGGCGTCGACGCGATCCCCACGATCGGATTGTTCAACCGCGTCCCACCCATCGAACCCAAGTACCGCGCGTTCCCGAACGTGAAGATGCCGCCATCGGACGTGACGATCCAATAGCCGCCGCTGTTCGCGCTCGCCGCCATCCCGACCACCGGGTTGTTCAACGGAACGCCGAGCAAGGAACCCAGCTGCGATGCACCGCCCCGTGCCGTCACCCCTTGGTTCGCACCCAGCACCCAGTACCCGAGTGCCGCCGTATTGTCTGGCGTGCGCGCCGGATTCGAGTTCCCCGTGCAATAGCTCGGACCCAACGGCGCGCGTGTCTTGGGAGCGGCGCGCAGGTGATCGGCCCGCTTGCCGAACATCGGCCACGGCGACGCGACGCCCGGGGTTGGAATCGAACGGGCTTCGATGACTCCATCGCCATACGCCGCGCCAACGAACCACTGGCTACCGAACCGTTGCAGGAACGGCGAGTTCTGCCCACCGTTGTGACCGCCCACCGGCGGCGCAACGTCAGATCCATCAGTGCCCCGAAGGTAGAAGGTTCCCCAGCCGTTCAGCACGGTCACGTCATTGCGGCCGTCGCCGTCGAGGTCGGCGATCATCGGCGAACTCAGCACCGGCCCGCCACCGTCATCGCGTTGGATGGGCCGGCGCTGCCACAGCAACGTGCCGTTCCCGCGGAACGCGCGCACGTCACCGTACGCCGAGTTCGGCATGTCGGCCGTACCCACCACCACTTCGGGTTTCGAATCACCGGAGATGTCGCCGATCGCCACGCCATTCCACGCGAACTGGCCGCCGAGGTTCACCGGCCAGCCCGCCACGTTGTTCCCGGTGGCCGCATCGAATGCCCACACCTTCGGCTTCTCCGAATCGGGCAGTACACCGGCGCGAATGGGGAACCCCGTCCCCACGACGACTTCTGGACGGCCGTCACCGTTGATGTCCGCAACCCCCGAGGACGAGGCAAACCCTTGATCGGCGAGTCGTTGCCACATGATCTCGAGCTGGCCGTTGCGCCAGTCGAGCGCACGGAACACGCCGCCGTAGTAGTCGACAACCCCACCGGGTGACGAGTCTCCGCCCTGGAAGATCTCGTAGCGGCCATCACCGTCGACGTCGTAGAGCGCTGGTGAACTCCAAATCGTGTCGTCGAAGTAGTTCACCGCCCAACGATTGCGCGCGTAGTCGTAATTGCCGCGCACGAAGCCACTCAACAGATTGCAGTTGCGATCGACAGCCCACACGCGAAAGTCGAGCGAACTGAACACGATGTCGGGATAGCCGTCGCCGTCGACGTCACCCACCGCCGGTGCCGAGATCACCGGTTCGCTGTACCCGTCGGGACCATCACCCGGAAGGTCGCCCCACAGATGGATCCAGTCCTGCGTCTGGAAGCTGCAGCGACGCGAGCCGTTCGCGTTGAAGACAACCAGGCCACCCTGTTGGCGCGACACGTTCAGCGCACCGGCACCCACGATGATTTCGCGCGAACCGTCCTTGTCGAGGTCGACAACCGACGGAGTGGAATCAGACGCGCTGCGCTGCCCCGGCACCACCTCGATCGACAGGTCACGGGACCGGTTGTTGCGCTGGTCGCGGATGTGCACGAACCCGTCGTGGTTCGCCACCAGCACCTCGTCATACCCGTCGTTGTTCAAATCGGCGACGGTGGGCGACGAGTACCCCGGGGGCGCCGCCGCGAACCGATCACTCCAGGAGGTAGGCCCCACGGCCGCTCCGGCCGGCGCCGGGCGCACGGGACCCACGACCAACAGCCCAGCCGCCAGGGCCGAAACCCCCACAACCAGCGCAAGATGGCGGAGTGGCCAGCGCATCCGGAACCCCTTCCTCCCCCAACCCTCATATCGACCCTGCCCCCGGAGGCCTTGAATCGCCCCGGTGCAGGGCTGACGAGCCCGACGGCACAGAACTGGCCGACCCATACAGCAGAGGGTCAAAGCCGCCGATGGTGGATCGGCGCCACGATCCGCCTGACCACCGACCACCCGCCGGAGCCCATGGCCACCAAACACCCGATCCGCCTGACGATTGCGACCCTCGCCGGACTCGTCGCGCTCGCGTTCCCGTCGGCCGCCTCGGCCCAGGTGAACGCCGCCGCCGGAACGACCCCCGCAACCAGTGCGAAGCCCAGCTCCTCGGCACCACCCACCACCACGCCCGCGCCGCCCGCGCCAACCCCCGGTGGCGGGAACGACGACACCGTCGACATCCCGACCACTCCGCCCGACCCGAACGCGCCCGTTCCGGTCCCGGTTCCCGATTCCGGCGGACCACGCGCCCAGGACTCGGCAAGCATCAACGCGCAGGCCAAGCTCGACTATTCCAAGTTCGCCGACGCCGCCAAGCAAGTACAGGAACGCACCAAAGCCGCCGCCGAAGCTGCGGAACGCTACGAGTCCCTCGTCGCGAAGAAGGCCGTCCTCGACCAAGACATCGACGGCATCTCGCGCCAAGTGGCAATGCAACAACGCGGCATCGACGCGCTCCGCGACGAAGTACGCGAACGCGCCGCGTTGCTCTACATCGGTACCGGCCAAGGCAGCAGCACACCGTCCACCGACACCAACGACGTCCTCGCCGCGATGCGCAGCCAGAAGCTTGCAAGCTCCGTCGCCGAACAGGACCGCAACCGCTCGAACGACCTGCAACGTCGCGTCGACCGCCTCGCCCGCATCAACAAGGACCTGCAAAAGAAGCAGGCCGACGCCACCAAGGCCGAGGAAGAAGCCAAGAAAGCCAAGGACGAAGTCGACGCCGCGCTCGCCGTGGCGCAGCTCTTCCTCACCCAGACCAAGGCTGAACTCAAGATCGTGTCCGCCGACGGCAAGGTGTGCCCCATCGCGGGGCCCGTGACGTTCACCAATGACTGGGGCATGCCCCGATCGGGCGGGCGCACCCACAAGGGCACCGACCTGATCAATCCGTACGGCACCCCGAACGTGGCGATCGTGCCCGGCTACGTGAGCTTCGACGTGGACGGACTCGGCGGCAACGGCGCGCACCTGAAGGGCATCGACGGCAACACCTACTACTACGCCCACCTCTCACGGTGGGAAGGCGTGCCACGCTTCGTCAACCAAGGTGAAGTCCTGGGCTACACGGGCGACTCCGGCAACGCGCGTGGCGGCATTCCCCACACGCACTTCCAACTCCACCCGGGTGGTGGCGCACCGGCGAACCCGTACCCCACGCTCGCACCGTTGTGTGGAATCGGGACCGGCGCCGAGGGACCAGATCCCAACTACCGCCCACCCAACGGCTAACCCCGGAGGCG
>JBMOIJ010000050.1:0-8063 GCA_049317385.1 Acidimicrobiia bacterium | reverse complement strand
TATCCCTTCCGTGCTTCGCCGCTTGGACCTCCGCGCCGTCAACGAGAATCTTCGTGCCGCGCTCGACCCACCGGTCTCGCAGGCCGATCCCGAGGTGGTTGATGCGGCTCGCAGCGTGATCGAGGCAGTCCGAACTCAAGGCCTGGCCGCCGTACGCGAACTCACCCAACGCTTCGACGGCTGCGACCTGGCCGATCCTCGGGTGCCCGACGACGACCTGCAGACCGCGCTCGACATCATCGACCCGGCGCTCCGCAGTGCGCTCCACAACGCAGCGGACGCGATTCGGGCCTATCACTCGCGCCAAGTGGGCCAAGGAGCCACACCGTTCGAACGCAACGGGCTGACGGTAACCGACATCGTGCGGCCCGTCGCGCGCGCGGGTCTGTACGTGCCGGGGGGACGGGCGTCGTACCCCTCAACCGTGTTGATGACCGCCATTCCGGCCGCGCTGGCCGGCGTGGAACGAATCGTGTTGTGTGTACCCCCCGACCGTGACGGCACCGTGGCGCCCGCCGTGTTGGCCGCGGCCGCGATCGCGGGCGTGCACGAGGTGTGGCGCATCGGAGGCGCCCAAGCAATTGCCGCCATGGCGTACGGCGCCGGTTACTTGCAACCGGTCGACGTGATCGTGGGACCAGGAAATGCGTACGTCGCCGCGGCCAAGCGCGAAGTCGCCGGCATGGTGCACACCGAGTCCATGGCGGGCCCGTCGGAACTTGTCGTCATCGCCGATGGCACTGCGAGCCCAGCATGGATCGCCGCCGACTTGTTCGCGCAGGCCGAACATGGCCCGGGCGGACTCGCGGTGGTGGTGAGCTGGGATGAGTCAGTCCTCGACGCGATCGACGCCGCAATCAGCACCGCGCTCGACACCGAGCCGCGCCGCGCCGAAATCGAATCGACGTTTTCCACCGGGGGCCGATCCGTGCTGGTTCGAGATTCCGTGCAAGCCATGGCCGTTTCGAATGCAGTTGCGCCCGAGCACCTCCAGATCGCAGTGGCAGACGCAATCGCCCTCGTCGAATCCGTCGAGAGCGCAGGTGCGGTGTTCTTGGGTGCGTACGGCACCGCAGTGTTGGGGGATTACGCCGTGGGAACCAACCACGTGCTGCCCACCGGGGGCACGGCCCGCTTTGCCAGCGCGTTGCGCGTCGATGACTTCCGCAAACACATTCACGTGGTCGAAGTACCTGAGTCGGCGTTCAACGCGATCGCGCCCATCGTGGAAACCATCGCCGCGGCCGAAGGTCTGGCCGCGCACGAACGCGCCGTGCGCGACCGGCACTGAGGATCACAATGACCACACCCATTCCGCCCCGCCCCGATGTTGCCGAGCTCTCGGGGTATCACTCGCCTCAGATCGACGTTCCGGTCCGTCTCAACACCAACGAGAGCCCGCTCGCGCCCCCCGTCGAGTTCGTGGATGCGTGGCTGGCCCGACTCCGTGAAGTTGACCTGAACCGGTATCCCGACCGCGCGGCCACCGAGCTGCGCGATGGCATCGGCGCGATGTATCAGCGACTCGGCGCTCAGATATTCGCAGCGAACGGCGCCAATGAAGTGCTCCAAACGATCCTGCTCACCTACGGCGGTCATGGTCGCAAGGCACTGCTCTTCGAACCCACGTATGCGCCACACGCGCACTACATCCGCATCACTGGCACAACGCTCGTGGAAGCGGGGCGGGGGAGTGACTTCGCCATCGACTTCGATGCCGCTCGGATGGTCATCGAACGCGAACAGCCCGAGATCGTCTTCGTCTGCCGGCCGAACAATCCCACCGGGACCGTCGAGCCGCTCGCGCTCATCGAGTCATTGCTCGCAGTGGTTCCCGGGCTACTCGTGGTCGACGAGGCGTACGGTGAGTTCGCGCCCGACAGCGCCATCGACCTAGTGCGCAATGATCGTCCACTTGTGGTCACCCGCACGTACTCGAAGGTGTGGTCACTCGCTGCGCAACGACTCGGTTACTGCATCGCGCCGGAATGGGCGATCGCCGAACTCGAAAAGGTTGTGTTGCCATATCACCTGTCGGCGGCGACGCAACTCGCAGGCGTCGAAGCATTGCGGTTCAGTGACGCGATGCGCGCGCGGGTAGGTCTGCTAGTGAGCGAGCGCGAGCGCGTCTTTGCGGAGCTTCAGGCAACCGATGGGGTCACTGCGTATCCGTCGGGCGCGAACTTCATTCTCATCCGTTCAGAACCGCCATCCCCCGAGCGCGGTCGGGCGCTGTGGCAGTCGCTGCTCGCCCGCGGCGTGCTCGTGCGCGACTTCTCGCACTGGCCGCACGTCGAGGGGTGCTTGCGCGTCACGATCGGAACGGCCGACGAGAACGACGCGTTCATCGTCGCGCTGCGCGCGTCGCTCTAGCGGCCAAAGTCTCTCAGCGCTCGAACCGGTTGTCGCGCCCACGCCCGCGGTCGCGATGACGCAGCGGCGGGTTCGCCACGTCCGGCCGCACTGCATGCGGTGCATCCAATGCGTGGCGCTCGAACGCAGCGCGGTACATCGATGCAGCGCTGCCAACGAGGGGACGGGCGGGTTCGTCGATCTTCACGTTGGACGGATCGATGATCAACTTCGGGGTGAAGAACAGCGTGCGTCCGTCACGTTGGGTCGTAGCGAATGGTCGACCCGGCCGCATGACCAGTTCGGCCTTCGGATCGAGCGGGAACGGTTGGTTGCCGTCAGTGCTCGCTTGCATACCGTCCGGACCGATCCAGAACCGGACGCTGCCACCACCCGTCTCGACGAAGATGCCGGTCTCGACGAGCATGGGGTTGTTGGTCAAGCGTTCTCGAACGTCGAGCGTTTCGTGCGGCTGGTGGAGGACGTCAACCGTGTGCGTGGCGCCGTTCCCCATGTCGATACTGGCCCGAATCATGTCCGCCTCATTCGGTCGCCCCGCAATCTCGCCCGGCGCACTCACCGGGTGCCCGATTTCGACCAAAATATCGGAATCAGATGCCCAGGTCGAGGTTGGGTTCGACCTCGGGCTCGGGTTCGAGCCGCGGGTGATGGCTGATGAAGTAGCGCCGGAACGCCGACGCCAGCGACCCGTCGAGCACCCGCGCCTCGTTCTCATGGGTGACCTCGAGCAGCCCGGGGTCGAGCGCCTGACAAGGCAGGAGCTCGACGGTCCCACCGTCACGGGTGCGGAGCTCCGCCGGGACGCCCATGACGAGCTGCACCGGTTCGTCAGCGGCCAGCGCAATGGGGGCGGCGTTCGGCTGGGAGACCGAGAGGACACCCTCGTCGTTGCGGAAGATCCGACGCACGCCGGTATCGCTGAGGACGAAGATTCCGTCGGTGTTCGGGCTCCCCGGCCCCAGGCGGCGACTCACGTCGATGGTGCTGCCGAGTCGGAGCGCAACTTCCACCTGAACCGAGTACCCGGACTCGAGTTCGACGGCCATGTCTCGCATCAGTGCAATCCCTTGCGGCCTGTGTTCGTGCGCCCCAGGATCTGGTCCCATTCCGGGGCGATACCAGCGGTAATGGTACGCCGGGTGGCAACCCCAGCCGTTAGCGTTCCGTTCCGATGTCACGTGCAGCCCGCCAGCACCGAGAGACCAAGGAGACCACGGTCACCGTCGAATTGACGGTCGACGGCACCGGCACGGCCTCGGCCGATACCGGCATCCCGTTCTTCGACCACATGCTCGAACAGCTGGGCAAGCACGGCGGATTCGACCTCACCGTTGCGGCCAAGGGCGACCTCGAGGTCGACACGCACCACACCGTTGAAGACGTCGGCATCGTCGTGGGCGCAGTGCTCAAGGAAGCGCTCGGCGACAAAGCGGGGGTGCGGCGCTTCGCCGACGCACTCGTTCCGCTCGACGAAGCGCTCGTGCAGGTGGCACTCGACCTCTCCGGCCGGCCGTTCATCGTCTACGCCGTCGACCCGGTCAGCGAGTTCATCGGCACCTTCGACCCGCAGCTCGCCGAGGAGTTCTGGCGCGCGTTCGCGTTCAGCGCCGGGATCACCCTGCACATGCGGTCGATCAGCGGGAAGAACGGACACCACGTCATCGAAGCCAGCTTCAAAGGCGTGGCCCGGGCGCTGCGCGACGCCGTGAAAGTCGAAGGTACGGGCATTCCGTCCACCAAGGGCACCATCTAGCCGGTGGTTGCCGCCGCATTCACGCTCTATCCCGCGATCGACCTGCGCGGAGGCCGTGTCGTGCGCCTCGCCCAAGGCGACTTCGATCGCGAAACACAATACGGCGATGACCCGGTAGGCGTGGCACGCGACTTTGCTGCGCAAGGTGCCGAGTGGCTTCACGTCGTCGATCTCGACGCGGCGCGCACCGGCGTGCCCGCGCACGTCGACCTCGTCACGGAGATCGCACGTGAAACCGGTTTGCGGGTGGAGACCGGCGGCGGAATCCGATCCCGCGACGCGGCGGCCGCGCTGCTCGACGCTGGCGTTGCACGCGTCGTAGTGGGGACGGCCGCCGTCGAACAACCCGAATTGGTCGACGAGCTGTGCGCGCAGTATCCGGGTCGGGTCGCAGTTGGTCTCGACGCCCGTGGACGCGAGGTTGCAACCCGCGGGTGGGAAGCGGGGAGCGGCGCCGACCTCTTGGACCTGGCCCGTCGATTCGAGACGTCGGGCATCGCAGCGCTCGTCGTCACCGAGATCGGACGCGACGGCATGCTCTCCGGCCCCGACACCGACCAGCTCGGTGCGGTCCTTGACTCGGTCGCAACGCCGGTCATCGCCAGCGGCGGAGTCGGGACCCTCGATCACCTGCGCGCGCTCGTCGCACTCCAGCGGGCTGGGCGCACCCTCGCGGGCGCCATCGTGGGGCGCGCGCTCTACGAAGGGCGGTTCACGGTGGCCGACGCGGTGGCGCTGGGTCGCTGAACCCGCGCACTACGGTGCGGCGCCGTGAGCCGGTTCGCAGAAGACACCGCAGTCGAACGCGTGGGTGGCGGCCAATACCGCGCCCACATCACTGATCGCTGGTCGATCGGCAGCGGTCCGAACGGCGGGTACCTCTCCGCCATCTTGGTGCGCGCCATGCAGGCCAGCGTTGCTGACGCCGACCACGCGCTGCGCGTCTTCAACGTGCACTTCTTGGCCCCGCCCACCTGGGGCGACGCCGACGTGTTGGTCTCGGTGGAACGCGCCGGTCGCACACTCACCAGCGTGACGGCGCGCATCGTCCAGTCGGGACGGCCGTTGGTCGTGGCAATGGCTGCGTTCGGTGCCTCGCGCACGTCACCGGAGTTCGCGACGCATGACGCGTTGCCGTATGCCCTGCCGTCTGCTGGTGCTCCCGCACCCCTTGCAGAGGTTCCCGACGGTGTGCCGGCCATCGCGCAGCGCTACGGCTACGAGATCGTCGACGACCCGCGGATCACGGGAGAACCGGTGCTCGGTGGTTGGTTGCGCCTCGAAGACGGCGCGCCGTTCGACACGGCTGGAGTCGTGGCCGCCGCCGACGCCTGGTTGCCCGTGGCCGGGTTGCACCTCCCGGATCCGGTGCTCGTACCCACCGTGGAACTCACGGTGTACGTGCGGCGAGCATTGCCGCCCGAGGGCATCGGCGAGCACATTGCGACGCGGTTGCGTTCCTCGTTGGTCGCCGAGGGGTACGTGGAAGAAGACGGTGAGCTCTGGGACGCGCGCGGCGAACTCGTTGCCATCAGTCGGCAACTCTCGGTCGTGCGCCCGGTTCGCTGACGCGTCGGGCTGGCGCCGCGCCAGCACGTGGCTAAGGCGGCACGGCGTCGTAGGAGCCGTCGTCCAGGCGTACCAGCTTCCACCGGCCTTCGTGCATGAAACGGTGGTGGTGCCCGCAGAGCAGCGCGGCGTTCTCGATGCTGGTGTGGCCGCCGTCGGCCCAGTGGACCAGATGGTGTAGGTGGCCCCACGGTCGTTCGCACCCGGGGAACACGCAGTGCTGATCTCTGGCCACGATGGCGCGTTGCATGGCGGTGGTGAACACCCGACTGCGGCGGCCCACATCGAGTACTTCGCCGTTTCCGCGCATGAGGATGCGTCCGACGGAACCGTCGCACGTGAGCCGGCGGGCGGTCTCGACCGAAATGGGTCCGACTGATGGGATCTCGCAGCGTGCTCCGAGTGGATCGGTTCCGCGCGTTCGAGAGAGGGTGTCGATGTCGACGATGACATCGACCCGCGCTTCCACGCGCTCGCCGCCACACAGCGCCACCAGCGCGTCCTTTCGCCGCTGTGATGCGTCTCGTACTTCGTGGGCGACGGGTTTCATGCCGTCGTTGAGTGCGTGCTCCACGATGTCGGCATCGGCGCCGAACAACAGCGCGTCGATCTTCAGGGCGTTGGCCATGGTGCGGGACGCGTGGCACCACCCGCTGGCTTCGGGCGGGGCGGTGGTGGGTTCGAGCTGGTCATTGGCCAGCTCGGTCCAATGCCGCATGAACGTGCGGGTCTCGGTTGGTGTGAGCGTGGACGCGCCGAACACCAGCACGTCGACGTCGCGCTCGAACAGGTGCGATCGGTGCCGCGCCGCAGCGGCGAATTCTCGGACCTGCGACGGGGTGATGGCCCCAATGGCGAGATGATGGGCGATCGGTGCGTATTGCGCGACCGCCTTGGCACTGCGTTCGATGCTGGCGGCCTCGCCCATCGAAATCTTGGCCTCGTGCGCAAGCCAGGCTTTCAGTGAGGGCGCACCCTCGGCTTCCCACATGCGGTCGGCCAATCCGGCGGCGGCGACTCGGAGGACGACAGCCTCGAAGCGATGTCGCAGCTGCGCAAGGGAGCGCAGCGTTTCGAAACGCGCAGCGGCGTTCCACTCCCGTGGGTCATCGGCTTCGAGGGCTGCGAATGCATCCAGCAATCCGTCCATGGGATCCATGGACACCATCCAACCTCACGGGTGTGACAGTTACTTGCTCAACGCTGGCGGCCGAGCCGGAGACCGTGCTCGTGCACGTGGCGCGCCACACTCGTGCGGACACGCGCCGCACGGTGATCGAACGTGACGTCGAGTGGCTGATTCAGGGGCAGAGGAAGCACTCGGTCTGCGCTCGGGACTTCCACCACTGCGAGCGGTTCAAGGTGGAACACGTCGGTGAAGTCGCGCTCCATGAGCGGCGGCTCGTTCGGGTCGACCTGATCGTGTGACAGCGCGCGCGCGTCGGCTGTGCGGACCAATGTGCGCGACATGCTGGCGCCGAGCAGCGCACTGCGTTCACCGCCGGTGACGATCGCGGCTTCGGTGCGCTTCGACAACAGACGTGCGAACACGTTGGAAGCACGGCGCGGTTGTTCGATGCGTCGGCCGATCTGCCATCCGATCTGCGCTCCGGCGCGATCGAGGTAGGGGACGAGCACCGCTTCGCCCCGCGAGGGGGCTTCGACGCGCGCGATCTGCTCTTCGAAGTAGGCGGCGTCGGGGTCGTGGGCCCGGTCGTCGGTCGCAACCACTCGTGTCACCGGACTGAGCCGCTCAGGAAGGAACGACAAGGCGTCGCCGGCTTGGACGAGTTCGCAGTCGAGATCAAGCAGCGAGACGCTCAGGCCCACGAGCTGACCGACGCTGACGCTGCGGACCAGGTCGTCGATGCGAAGACTGCCGTCGTGGGTGAGGTCGGCAGTGAGGCGGTAGATCCCCCCGGCCACGGTCTCCACATACACGGCGCCGCCGTGTTGGGGGTCGTCGAGCAGGGGCGTGAGCGCTGCGGTGCCAAGGGGAAGGTTGCTACGGATGAAGGAAACCACCGGGGCGTCGTTGCTCCAGGTCGGAAAAGTTGAGTGATCAGGTCAACTTTAGCCGGACCGGCCCGGGCGGCGGCGAACCCGACGCCGATTGGCCCGCCGTGGCCCCGATCAGGCGAACCCGGCCACCCAGATGGCGAACGCGAGCACCAGCGCCTCGTCCTTCCACGCGTCGTAGCGACCGCTCGGCCCTCCGTGCCCGGCATCGAGCTCGGTCCGCAACAGAATCGGCGCCGGACCGGTGGTGACGGCGCGCAGCCGCTGCACCCACTTGGCGGGTTCCCAATACTGCACCCGCGGATCGGTGAGCCCGGCCGTCACCAACATTGCGGGGTACGGCGCGGCG
>JBMOIJ010000049.1:0-9304 GCA_049317385.1 Acidimicrobiia bacterium | reverse complement strand
AGGGCGGCGTAGCGCGTCACGTAGTCGTCGGCGATCTGGCGAACGGTCGTCATGGCCCCGCAGCCTAGAGAGCCGCGCCCTGCTGGTTTCGGTCCACGCAAGCCGCGCCCTGCTGGTTTCGGTCCACGCAAGCCGCGCTCAGCGACGCTTTCGTGGACCGAAACGGGCAGTGGCTAGCGTCAGACCTCATGACTGAGTTCGAAGGACCCTCCCGCACCGAGACCGACTCCATGGGCACCATCGAGGTGCCGGCCCACGCCTATTGGGGTGCGCAGACCCAGCGCAGCCTCCACCACTTCTCGGTGGGAAACGACCACATGCCCACCTCAGTGGTGCGCGGGCAGGCCATGTTGAAGAAGGCCGCCGCGTTGGTGAACCACGAGCTCGGCAAGCTCTCCGACGAGAAGTGCGCGCTCATCGTGAAGGCCGCCGACGAGATCCTCGCCGGCCAACTCGACGAGCACTTCCCGCTGTACGTGTGGCAGACGGGTTCGGGCACGCAGACCAACATGAACGTCAACGAGGTCATCGCGGGGCGGGCGAACGAGATCGCCACCGGCGAGCGCGGCGGCAAGGAGCCGGTGCACCCCAACGACGACGTCAACATGAGTCAGTCGTCGAACGACACGTACCCCACGGCCATGCACGTCGCCGCGGTCACTGAGGTCGAGGAAGACCTGTTGCCCGCCGTGCGCCGACTGCGCGACGCGCTCGCCGACAAGGCGAGGGCCTACGACGACATCGTCAAGATCGGGCGTACGCACCTTCAAGACGCCGTGCCCATGACGCTCGGCCAGGAGTTCAGCGGCTACGTGGCTCAGCTCGACGCCGACCTCGCGCGCATCGAAGCCGCGCTGCCCGACCTGCTGCAGCTTGCCATCGGCGGTACTGCCGTGGGCACGGGCCTCAATACGCACCCCGAGTTCGCCGAGCGCACGGCTGCGAAGATCGCCGAGCTCACCGGCAAACCGTTCGTGAGTGCGCCCAACAAGTTCGCCGCACTCGCCGCGCACAGCGAGGTCGTGGCGGCTAGCGGCGCGTTGCGCACGTTGGCCACCGACCTCATGAAGGTGGCGAACGACCTGCGCTGGTTGGGCAGCGGCCCGCGCGCCGGACTGGGTGAGCTGCAGCTCCCCGAGAACGAGCCGGGCTCGTCCATCATGCCGGGCAAGGTGAACCCCACGCAGTCCGAGGCCATGACCATGGTGTGCGTCCAGGTGATGGCCAACGACACTGCGGTGGCCATGGCGAACTCGATGGGCAACTTCGAGCTCAACGTGTTCAAGCCCGTCATCATCTTCAACTTCTTGCACAGCGTGGAACTGCTCGCTGACAGCTGCGACAACTTCCGTCGCTTCTGTGTGGACGGGCTCGAACCGAACCGGGAACGTATTGACGAGCTCGTGAATCGCTCGCTCATGTTGGTCACTGCGCTCAACCCGGTGATCGGCTACGACAAGGCGGCCGCCATCGCGAAGAAGGCGCACAAAGAGCACACCACGCTCAAGGAAAGTGCGCTCGCGTTGGGATATCTCACCGAAGAACAGTTCGACGAGGCGATCAACCCCGCGAAGATGGCGAAGCCCCACGGTTGATCGCGTCGGGGGTGGGCAGTTCGCGCTGCTCGCCCCGCGCAATGCGCGCCGCGCGCGCCGCGCTCATGGTGCCGAGGAGTTCGAAGTCGATGGGCTCGCCGGAGCGGTATGCCTCGATGAGTGCACGAACGGCGGGCAGCTTTCCGACCTCCTGATTCCATCGGTTCTCGGCCCAACTCGCGCCGGCGGCCCGCGCCGCGCGGATGGTGGGTTGATTGATCGGGAGTTCGTGGGCCGCAGCGAACTCGCTGAGTCCGCGCAACGCGTCTTCGATCGACAACTCCACGACCGGTTCCGGCCGCCCGCCGGCGGCCGTCCAGATCGCTTCGACCGTTGGGTACCCCTCACGATGCCAGCGGTCTTCGGACCAGGTGACCTGGGCGTGTGCCGCGGCGCGCAGCGTGCGCTGGTTGGCTGGTAGCCCGGTGGTTTCGGCGAAGGACCGGAGTCCGGCGGCCGCTGCCTCGAACTCCAGTGCCTTCGCGGTTTCGGGAACGGGCCAGTTCAGCGCCGCATGAATCGCGTCCGTAGGGTCCACGCCCGGGGTGCGGGTGTAGTGCACCCACTTCGTGTAGCTCCAGGTCCGCCGCTCGGCCGAGGCCGCGTCGACGAGTGCTCGGGACAGCCCGGGGAGAACATCACCGAAGTGTTCACGCGCGTATTCGATGAGCCCGCGCCCTGCATCTTCGAAGGTGAGATTCCGTGCCGGGTAGGTGCCGAGCGATTCTTGGATCACGCGCATTGGTGTAGGCGAGTCGGCGAACGCAACCCACTTCCGGTCGCTCCACCCAGTGAAGCCCAGTGTTCGCGCTCGACGCAGGTGGCGTTGGGTGATGGTGCCGTTGCGTTCGGTCTCGGTTGGCAGCGTGCGGAGGGACCGTTCGAGTCCGGCGAGTTCGTGCATGGCCGTTCGGTCGAGTTCGTTGAGATCTTCGCCGAGTGCGTGCCGAATACCAGGGAGTCCGCGGCGTCCAGTGAAGCGCGCGAGCTGCACGAAGTTGGGTACCAGATCCGCGGCGTAGGCCTCGTCGATGAGCGCACGGGTGACGGGTCGACCGTTGAGAAACGTTCGCAGTGGCGCCAGCGCGTCGCTGACGCCGAAGTGGTCGAGGAGAGAGTGGGGAAACGTCGCCACGCTGACCCGCGGTTGGTTGCGGTCCAACTCGATTCCAACCTGGTGCAGCCATTGCTCCAGCATGAATGCGCGCTGTCCAGCCCGGGTTACGACCTCAGATGGCGAGCTGCTGGCGAGGCGGTGTGAGTGGTCGTACACCCATGCTGCGACGCCGGTCGCTAGCCATTCGTCGAGAAGCGAGGGCTCTCGCTGCGGGGTGAGCTCATCCGTGGCGAGTACTTCGTCGACGCTGGCGACACCGGTGAGGATCCGAATCTCGCGCTCGCGCGTGGAGTGTGGTTGCGAGATCGGGTCCATCTGCTCGACGGGCCCAACCGACGATGGCGTGGAACCATGGTCGTAGTCGAAGAAATTATTGGGGAGTGACTCGAGGTGCTCGTCGGAGAGGTAATCGCTCACGTCGAAGGCAACGAGTCGTTGCGCGTCTCGTGCCAGGGGGTGGAGAGCGGGGACTTCTATGAGGCCGGTGGTGGTTTGGAACTCCTCGTACGCCTTGAGGAACGCCAGCCAGCGTGAGCCGTTGGTGCGCCACGGTCGGGGCAACATCAGCGTTCGATTCCTCGGGTTGGCGCGTCGCGTTGCTGCTCCACCGTTGGTTCCGCCCACGCGGGGATGCGCACGGGGGTGGCTTCCCGTGCGGCCAGCGCGGCCTGGATTCCTCCGACTCGACTGGTCCCGAGTGCCTTGAACAACCATTCGTCGCCGTACGACCGTTCGAGACGCGACGCATCACGAATTGCCTTCTGAGTTACTCGGGTGTCGGCATCTCCGGTGGTGATGAGTTGGTGCAGGCGGAGCCCGTTGAGGGCCCATTCGAGTGCGTCGAATCGCAGCGCTTCTTGGGAGGCGGCAAGTGAGCCGTACATGCGGCTGAGGGTGTCGGATGCGTAACACCATCGCCGCGCGCTCGCGCCATCGATGTCGACGCGGGTGGGTGGCCGTTGATCATCACCGTGGACTTCCCGCATGAACTGGTGAATTCCCCGAGTGGCCCACTCGAGCGGGTCGCGATGCAGTGTCACGCGCAGCTCGTCGATCCCGGAGCTGTTGGTGTGGCGAAGCCAGGTGTCCATCGACCACGTGTATCCGTCGGCCGATGCGGCGCGGACATCGTGTTCGGTGAACAGGCGGAATGCTGCGTCGGTGTAGTACTGCGCCATCCACGCGTGCAGGCCCATCTCGCGCCGAGCGAGTTCCGCTTCGAAGCTGGGGTCGAACCCGAGTTCTTCGTTCAGCTCGCTGATCTGGATCCCCGGCATGATGTTGTTCATCCAATGGGTGTACGACCAGGTGAGCCCCGTGCCGTGCGCATCCATCACGTGTCGTCGCTCGGGAACCTTGAACTCGGCGAGCGGTTCGTGGTCTATGAACCAGTCGCGGATGGCCCTGAGTTTGGCGGCCGTTTCGTGCTCACGTTGGGTGAGCTCGAAGCCGAGTGCTTCGAGAATGCCGCCGATTCCGCGAGCGCCGGTGGCGGCGGCGAGTTGCCAATACGGCGGGCACGAACCCGCAGCGGCGGCGTCGCGCAGCGATTCGCGTGAGGGGCGTTCTTCGGGTGCGAGTGTGGCGACGTACGCGCGCATCTCGCCGAGTACGTCAGTGGTGTTGCGTACTGCGCCGTGGGAGAACACGTTGCGCAACGGCGCTGGGAGGCTGGTGCGTGACGAGAGTGTGGGAAACGCGTCGCGCAGTCGCACGAGGTCGATCTCGTCGGCTGCGAGCGGCGAGCCGTCCCGGTCGACAAGCGGCAGACCGCACGCGAGGAGGGCGACGACCTGAGGCTTCGTGGCCGTTCCACGTTTGGCTCGGATCTGTTGATCCTTGACCCACAGGGCCAAGAAGACTTCGGTGCCGTCGTCGGTGAAGTGGCGCTGGGTGTGCGAAACACGGCAGTGGCCGCTGGCCTCGACGTGGCGCGCGAGTGCGACGATGCCCTCATCGAATGACGCAACCTCACGCGGCTCCACTGCCCGCACCCTCCTTGGCTGGGGGTAATGGTACCGGTTTGGCTACTTTCGGGGCACGGTAAGTTCGCCGGCCAGCGCCTCGGTGCGGCCGGCCTGGTGCTCGGCGGCCGTCCATGCGGCCAGCGCGGCGTCGACGTCGTCGATCGAGCGCAAACGGGGATCGTCCAGTCCCAGTTCGAAGGCCGCTCGCCGTCGCCACCGGGTTTTCGTCTCTTGCGGCGCCGCCCGCCCCACGGCGAGGATCGCGGTGGCGTTCGGGAACACCTCGAGAACCACGGCACCGGATCGACCTGCAGCCCGATGCAGTGCGATCGACGTCTCCATCCACCCATAGAACGGATGGCCGTTCCCCGTGGCGCGGTCGGGGGTGAAGAAGCAGTGGATGCCGAGCGCCGCTAACGCGCGTTCGCCGGCCCGGGATCGTTGCCCGTGGGGCGCCCAACCGGGCGGGCCATCGATGGCGATGGCGGCGCACTGCTGCACGAGGTTCGGGAGCGCGCGAGGCGAGTCGATGCGGGTGACGGAGTCGATGGTGCCGTCACGCAGGATCACCACCGACGAGCGCCGGACGCCAACATCGATTCCGGCGACGAGCCTCCCCGCGTGAGCCATGGCGCGGTTCTATCGTCTCGACTCGTGGCAGACGAATCGAACGCGCCGGAGCCGGGTTTCAAGCCGGAAGCGGCGGCCAAGCGCGCCGCCGAACAGGTGGTGGAGTTCGCCGAGCAGCTGGTGATCGGCGAGTCGCGCTGGCCGGCTGCCGTGGCCATTGCGGGCACCATCGTGTTGCACCTCACCATGCCGGAGCGCCTCACCGTCGGTCCCAACTGGCTGTTCCCCGTGCTGTTGTCCGTTGCTTTGATTCCGTTGCTCATCGCCACACCGCGCCGCAGCGCCGAGAGTGCGCGCTGGACGCGCGTGCTGTCGCTCGTTCTGCTCGGCGCGCTGGCAGTCACCAACTTCGTGTCGATCGGGATCCTCATCCACGAGATCCTCGTCGGGCGTCGATCGGACATCACCGGCCAGAAGCTCATCTGGACTGCGGTGAACCTGTGGCTCACCAACGTGGTGGTGTTCGGGCTCTCCTACTGGGAGATCGACGCCGGTGGCCCCGAGAAGCGTTCGGACATGGATCCTCCGCACCCTGATTTTCTGTTCGCGCAGATGACGGTGCCCGAGCTGTTCGCACCCACTTCGTGGCGGCCGGTGTTCATCGACTACTTGTACGTGTCGTTCACCAACTCCACGGCGTTCAGCCCAACCGACACCATGCCGCTCACGCCGCGGGTGAAGTTGCTGATGGGACTGCAGGCGGGCGTGTCGTTGATCACCGTTGCGCTGGTGGCGGCCCGCGCTGTGAACATCTTGGGCTGATCTGCGGCCCGGGACGGCAGTCTTCGCGTAGCCTCGCCGGTTCATGGCTGACGACGTCGACAAGAAGCGGTTCATCTACACCATGCGGGATCTGCGGCGGTTCTACCCGCCCGACCGCGAGGTGCTCTCGGGGATCAACATCTCCATGTATCCGGGCGCCAAGATCGGCGTGATCGGCTCGAACGGGTCGGGGAAGTCCAGCCTTTTGAAGATCATGGCGGGCCTCGACGACGGCTACCAGGGTGAGGCGCGGCTCACGCCGGGGTTCACGGTGGGCTACCTCGCGCAGGAACCCGAGCTCGATGCCGCGAAGAACGTGCGGGAGAACGTCACCGACGGGCTGGGCGAGTTGAAGGCCTTGCTCGACCGGTTCAATGAAGTGTGCGCAGCCATGGGCGACCCCGATGCCGACTTCGACAAGTTGCTCTCCGAGCAAGCCGAGCTGCAGGACAAGATCGACGCCGCGAACGGCTGGGACATCGAACGCACGCTCGACATCGCAATGGATGCGCTGCGGCTCCCGCCCGACGATGCTGACGTGTCCAAGCTCTCGGGTGGTGAGAAGCGCCGCGTGGCGTTGGCGCGGTTGTTGCTGAGTCGTCCTGATCTGTTGTTGCTCGACGAGCCCACCAACCACCTCGACGCCGAGTCGGTGGCGTGGCTCGAGCGAACGTTGCAGGACTACTCGGGCACGGTCGTGGCCATCACTCACGACCGCTACTTCCTCGACAACGTGGCCAAGTGGATTCTCGAGCTGGACCGCGGTCGCGGGTTCCCGTGGGAAGGCAACTACACGGGCTGGCTCGAGCAGAAAGAGCAGCGGCTCGCGCAAGAAGAGAAGTCCGATGAAACGCGGCGGCGCACCTTGGCGCGGGAACTCGAATGGGTGCGCATGGCGCCGCGGGCGCGTCAAGCCAAGGGCAAGGCGCGTATCAGCGCGTACGAACAGTTGCGTTCCGAAGCCGAGAACGCCGACCAGCGGGCCGACAAACTCATCATCGATATCCCACCGGGCCCGCGCCTCGGTGACGTGGTGGTCGAGTTCGACCAGGTGTCCAAGGCCTACGGCGACAAGTTGCTCTTCGACGACCTCACGTTCACGTTGCCGCCGGGTGGCATCGTGGGGGTCATCGGGGCGAACGGCGCCGGGAAGACCACGTTGTTCCGCATGATCGCCGAACAGGAACAGCCTGACTCGGGTTCCATCACTGTGGGTTCCACGGTGCAGCTCGCATACGTGGATCAGAGTCGCGCCACGCTCGATGCCGACAAGACCGTGTTCGAAGAGATCACCGGTGGCGTCGACCACATGAAGGTGGGTGGGCGTGAAATCCACGGGCGTGCGTACTGTGGCGCGTTCGGGTTCAAGGGCAGCGACCAGCAGAAGAAGGTGGGCGTGCTCTCGGGTGGTGAACGCAACCGCGTGCACCTGGCCAAGACGCTTGCCAGTGGTGGCAACGTGTTGCTGCTCGACGAACCCACCAACGACCTCGATGTCGACACGCTGCGGGCCCTCGAAGACGGCATCTTGAACTTCGCCGGCTGCGTAGTGGTCATCAGTCACGACCGGTGGTTCCTCGACCGCATTGCTACCCACGTGCTCGCCTTCGAGGGCGATTCCGAGGTGCGCTGGTTCGAGGGGAACTTCTCCGACTACGAGGTCGACCGACACAAGCGTTTGGGCTCCGACGCCGACCAGCCGCACCGCATCAAGTACAAGCCGCTCACCCACGGCTGACCAGAGGGGCCGGGTGACCGGCCGCCCGATTCCGCCTAGGGTTGGGTGTTCCTCCCTTCGATCACGGAGACCGATCGTGAAGAAGTTCTTCAAGCTGCTGTTCGTTGCCGGCATCATCGCCGGGGTCGTGTACCTCGTGAAGCGCAAGCTCGACGCCGACCGCGAGTGGGCCGAGGCCATCGACCGCGAACTGGCTGCCACCGACGACCTCACGCCGTCCACCAACGGTGTGGCGCGCAAGGGCGAAGCCGCCTGGTCGGCCGCCGACTCCACCGAATCCTGAGTACCGCCGCCGATTCCATCGAACTCACCGCCGAGCGCGTCGTCGCCGGTGGTGACGCACTGGCGCGCGAACCCGACGGACGCGTGCTGTTCGTTCCCGGTGTGTTGCCCGGCGAGCGTGTTCGCGCCCGTGTGCTGCCCAACCGGCGCGGCGCCGGGCGCGCCGAGCTCATCGAGGTGCTCGACGCGGCGCCCGGTCGGGTCGAGCCACCGTGCCCACACGTTGAGCGCGGGTGCGGCGGGTGCGGGTGGCAGCACATCGCGCTCGAAACCCAGACCGAGCTGCGACGCGCCATCGTGGCCGACGCCTTGGCGCGCATTGCCCGCATCGACGAAGCGCCGTTGGCGCCGTCGGTGGTGTTGCCCGCCGACGGGTATCGCACCACGGTGCGCGGCAGTGTCGATCGCGGCCGCCTCGCGTTCCACCGACGGCGCGGCAACGAGCTGATTGCAGTGGACTCGTGCCTCGTGGCGCACCCGTTGGTGAACGAGATCATTCGTGATGGTGCGTTCCGGGGCGCGACCGAAGTCGAGATCCGTGTCGGTGAGCGCACCGGTGAGCGCATGGTGTTCGTCGACCCGTCGGCCGAGCAGGTCGAAGTGCCTGACGGTGTGAAGGTCGTGGGCCTCGACGAGGTTGCGGCTGGGCGCAGCGTGTGGATTCGTGAGCGCGTCATCGAGGAGTGGTTCCGCATCTCGGCGCCGTCGTTCTTCCAAGTGCGGCCCGATGGCGCCGACGTGCTGGCCACGCTGGTGCGCGATGCCGCGCGTGGGGTGGCAACCGGGCGGGCCATCGATCTGTACGCGGGCGTTGGCCTTTTCGCGAAGGTCTTGGCGCGCGACGGCTGGCGCGTGAAGGCCGTCGAAGGCGATCGGTTCGCCGCGGCCGACGCCGCGGAGAACCTGCACGAGTTCGGTACGTCGGTGACGGCCAGCGAAGTCGCGAAGTGGAAGCCCACCCATGCCGACTTCGTGGTGGCCGATCCCAGCCGCAGCGGGTTGGGCAAGCCTGGTGTGGCGGCCGTAGTGGGCACTGATGCGCCGCGCGTGGTGCTGGTGCACTGCGATCCGGGTTCGATGGCCCGCGACGTGGCGTTGATGGCCTCCGAGGGCTACCGCCTGCGCCAGATAACGCCCGTCGACATGTTCGTGCACACCCCACACGTCGAAACCGTCACGGTCCTCACCCGCCCCTAACCCGACTTTGCGTCGC
>JBMOIJ010000048.1:0-10296 GCA_049317385.1 Acidimicrobiia bacterium | reverse complement strand
TCACAGCGCCCCTCCCCCTCCGCTCACCCGCAAGTTAGCCACCGGAAGCGCCCCCGCGCAGCACCAAAATCGGCCCGGCGGACGGTGGCCACCACCGACTGACGCTCGTGTCAGACTCGATGCCGGCAGCCACCCCCGATCCGGGAGTCCCACACCATGGTTGATTCCGCTCGCACCGACGTCTCCGGCCGTCCGCTCCAGCTGCGCGACGTCGACCTCGACCGGTTTCTCCACCCCAAGACGGTGGCGGTGATCGGCGCGTCCGAAGCCGACCGCAAGCCCAACAGCGCCATGACCCGCAAGTTCAAGGCGTGGGCCGACCGCAACGGCGCCGAGTTCCTCCCGGTGCATCCCAAGTACGACAAGGTGCTCGGCGAGCACTGCTACAGCAGCATCCACGAGATCATCGGTGACATCGACCTGGCCATCATTCTCACCGGCGCTGCGGTCGACACGTACGAAGACGTCATTTCACGCGACCCCAAACCGAAGTTCGCAGTGATCTTCGCCGCCGGCTTCTCCGAAATCGGCGCGGAAGGCGAAAAGCTCCAAGCCCGACTCGAGCAGCTCGTGCACGACGGCGGCGTGAACCTCATGGGCCCGAACACAAACCTCAACGCGTTCGAACCGTTCCGGGACGATCTCCCGGGTCCGGCAATTGCGCTCATCACGCAGTCGGGCCACCAAGGACGGCCCGTGTTCCAAGGCCAAGAGATCGGCATTCGCCTCTCGCACTGGGCGCCAACCGGCAACGAGGTCGACCTCGAATTCGCCGACTTCGCCCGCTACTTCGCCGACCAGCCCGAAGTCGGCGTGGTCGCCTGTTACATCGAAGGATTCAAAGATGGCCGCACCCTCATGCTCGCCGCCGACCACGCCGCCAAGCTGAAGAAGCCCATGGTGATGGTCAAAGTCGGCCGCACCGACGAAGGCCAGAGCATGGCGAAAGCGCACACCGGACACCTCACCGGTTCCGACGCAGTCACCAGCGCCGTGTTCCGCCAGTTCGGAGTGACCCGCGTCGACGGACTCGACGAACTGTTGGAAGTGAGCGCATCGTTCGCGCGCACGACGCCGCCGACGAAGAAGATCGTGCCGGGCAGGAGTGGCGACGGTTTGGTCGTGTACGCGATCTCGGGTGGCACAGGCGCGCACATGGCCGACATGGCCGCCGACGCCGGCTTGCGCCTCCCGAAACTCACTCCCGCTACCCAGAAGGCACTCCACGACGGGCTGATTCCGTCGTACTTGCGCGTGAGTAATCCCGTCGACTGTGGCGGACCGCCCGTTGCCGACGAACGGGGCCGCAAGATTCTCGACCTGATCCTCGCCGACCCGAACTGCGACCTGTTGATCGTGCCGATCACCGGGGCGGTCGAACACTTCAGCGCGCGCATGGTGCCCGACCTGATCGAGGTGAACCAGGTCACCGACAAACCGATCTTCGTCATCTGGGGCGCGCCCCCAGGAACCGACGACAAGTACCCGACCATGTTGTTGAACGGCGGCATCCCCACGTTCCGCACATTCGGAAACTGCGTGAAGGCGGTGAAGGCGTACCAGGACTACTGGCAGTTCATCCAGAACCACCACTCCCCCTTCGCCGACGCGCCCACGGAACCGCTGCCGGCCGCAAAGAAGGTGCGCGCCATCATCGCCGAACACGGATCGCGTGGCGCGCTCAGCGAGTACTGGTCGAAGCAGGTCTTGAAGGCCTATGGCATCAAGACCAGCAAAGACGTGTTGGCGAACTCGGCAACCGAAGCCGTGCGCGCGGCGAAGGACCTCGGCCTGCCCGTCGTCATGAAGGTGTCGTCGCCCGACTTGCTGCACAAGAGCGACGCCGGGCTCGTGGAAGTCGGTCTCGATTCGATAGCTGCGGTGCGCGCCACCTACGACTCGTTGTTGCGCAAGGCGAAGCGCGCCAACAAGAACGCCGAGATCGACGGCGTGTTGGTGTGCGAGATGGTGCGCGACGGCACCGAGATGGTGGTCGGCGTATCGGCTGACCCGTTGTTCGGACCGGTGGTCATGACCGGTCTCGGCGGGATCTTCGTGGAGATCTTCAAAGACGTGTCGTTCCGAGTGCCGCCCTTCGACGCCGATGAAGTGGACCGGATGCTCGGCGAACTCCAGGGCCTGCCCTTGCTACAAGGTGCGCGCGGGCGCAGGCCGGGAGATATCGGCGCGCTGCGCGACACGATCTTGAAGGTGCAGCGCCTCGCCATGGACTGTGCCGACGTGATCGCCGAACTCGACGTGAACCCGCTCGTGGTGAAACCCCGCGGCGTGGTGGCCCTCGACGCACTCGTCGTCCCCAAATGAGGCGATTGTGAGTGCCTATATCGTCAATCTGAAGCGCACCGCGTGTTCGGGGGGATCGTGAGCGCGGCGATCAAGAACGCGAGTGCGATCGTCGGGATCGGTCAGACCCAGTTCGGCAAGGGGCTTCCCGACAGCGAACTGAAGCTCGCCTGCCGCGCCATCTCCATGGCACTCGATGACGCGGGTATTGCGCCGAGCGAAGTCGACGGGCTGTGCAGTTACACACTCGAGCCATTCCGCGAGGTCGACGTGGCGCGCAGCGTAGGTCTTGGCGACATCACGTGGTTCAGTCAGATCGGATTCGGTGGCGGCGCCGGTTGCGGCACCATCTTGCAGAGCGCAATGGCCATCGCCACCGGCGCGGCGAACGTGGTGGTTGCCTGGCGGTCACGCAAGCGCAGTAGTGCAGCGAGTCGCCCGTGGTCGCAGGTCGAGGCGCGCGTCGCCGGCCATCAGCAGTGGACGCGGCCGTTCGGACTGCTGCGTCCAGTCGACGAAATCGCCATGTTGTGCCGGCGCTACATGCACGAGTACGGCGCGACCCGCGACCACCTGGCCAACGTGGCACTTGCATTCCGCCAGCACGCGAACCGCAACCCGAATGCGACCTTCTACGAGAAGGAACTCACTCGCGAGCAGTACATGGCGGGACGCTGGATCAGCGAGCCGCTGTGCCTCTTCGACAACTGTCTCGAGACCGACGGCGCGTTGGCCGTGGTGATGGTGAGCGCAGAACGAGCGAAGGATCTGCCGAACCCACCGGCATATGTGCACTCCGCTGCACAGTCCATCCCCCAACAACACCAGACGATGACCAACTACTTCACCGACGACCCTCTGCGCGGGCCGGCATGGGTGTGCGCCGAGAAGCTGTGGTCGATGGCCGATGTCACACCCGCCGACGTTCCGGTTGCGCAGCTCTACGACGCGTTCAGTCCGCTCATTCCACTCTCGCTCGAGGGTTACGGGTTCTGCGAGCGCGGCGAAGGCGGCCCGTTCACCGACGACGGCGCGCTCGCTCCCGGCGGCCGACTGCCCACGAACACCAGTGGTGGCGGCATGAGTGAGGCGTACGTGCACGGCTTCAACTTGATCCTCGAAGGCGTGCGCCAGATTCGCGGCACCAGCACCAGTCAGGTGGACGGCGCGGAGAGTTGTCTAGTCACCAGTGGCGAAGGCGTTCCCACCAGCGCGCTGCTCCTCACCGGGAGGACGTCATGAGCACCGGCTTCCTGCTGCCCGATCTGAACGACGAGGACGGCGCGCCGTTCTGGGCCGCGGCTGCCGACCATCGGTTGGTGGTGCAACGGTGCGCGCGGTGCGCGCTTCGCACTATGCCGCCGCGCCCCATGTGTCCGACGTGTCGGGGCACTGAATTCGCGTGGGAAACGCTGAGCGGGCGCGGCACCATCTGGAGCTACGTGGTTGCGCATCCCCCGCTGCTCCCCGCGTACGCCGAGTTCGCGCCGTACCCGGTGGTCACCGTCAGCATCGATGAAGACCCACTCATTCGCTTCGTCGGCAACCTGGTGCGCAGCTCCAACGCCCCCATCAACAGCGTCGATCCGGCCACGATCGCGATCGGCGCCCCGGTCCAGGTGGTGTTCACCCCCGTCGACGACGTCGTCTTCCCCCGCTGGATGCCGGTCTGACCCTCGCTTCGGGCGCCAATGGGGATGATCCTCTCCAGGACGACCGATGGTCCGCCGATCACGACTGATGAAATCGTCGTGAGGAGCTCACGTGACCGCGGACCGTCCCAATACCCCCACGCAGACCCGGCCGATCCCGGCCTCGCTTCCCGTTGCCCCGCGCAACCCCGAAGCGGAGGTCGACCGCACGCGTGCACTCATCGCGGCGCTCGACGCCAGTGGCGTGCGGGCCGACGGGCTTGCGAACGACGCCATCGATGCACTCGAACTCGGCGAGGCCAACCGGGCCGCCGAGTTGAGCCAGCACGCCCGTGAGCGCGCCTTGGCCGCCGGCGATTACGGAACGTTGGCGTTGGCCACTGCAGTCCTGGCTGCGGTGCGCACCAGCGAAGGGCGTGCTGTGGAGGCGACTGCCCTCGTCTCGGATGCCGAGCGATTCGTCGAGCATGCGGGCCTGCATCCTCAAGCTCAGGTCACCCGCAAAATCCTCGACACCATCGCCTGATCGAGCCAAGACGCAACTCGACCCGGCAGAGGGGGGATTCCGCCGGGTCGAGTCGAGATACCAGCGCCGCCGCCCGAGCAGAGGGGGGATTCCGCTCGACAGCGACGCCAGATTCAGTTGGGAGTCAGGCCGCTTGGTCCCGCTCGCCGCTGGGCTCGGGGGTGCGCAACTCGGTGAGTCGCCGCTCCCAGGCCAGTTGGCGGGCCAACCAATCCACCGCAACCGGCGGCACGGTTTCCCGGGGCGCTGGTTCCTGGTGCTCTCGCATGGCCGAACTCCTATTGGTCTCGTGTCGTCGTTCCCCCCGAACGTCTGATTGGTGAGGGCGGCCGGGCAACTTTGCCACTCGCTCTCTCGCTTGCGAACTATTGTACGAGTGTTTACTCTCAAAGTCCACACTAACACGGTGTGACGGCAGTCACCTACGAGGAGAGCGGAACCCGAAATGGGGTGCTGGCGAATCGACGACCTGGCCCACAAGGCTGGGCTCACCGTCGACACGGTGCGCTACTACCAGCGCGAGCGCCTCCTGCCCGCTCCCACCCGCAACGGGCGCCACGCCCTCTACGGCCCCGACCACCTCGAGCGCCTTGAGCGCATCAGGGAACTTCAGGCCCGCCGATTCTCCCTGGCCGCCATCCGGTCACTGCTCGACGCCGACCGCCCGGGCCTCGTGGCCGACGTCTTCCCCACGATCCCCGCCACCTACACCCTCGACGACCTGCTCGACCGTTCCGGCCTCGACCACGCCGCAGCCGACGCCCTGCAGGGAGCTGGCGTCCTGCGCGAACCCGTGGAGTTCGGGCGCGAGGCCTACGACGCCGAGGACCTCGACCTGTGCCGGGCCATCAGCGAGTTGCTCGATCTCGGGCTTCCCATCGAGATGATCACCGAGCTCGGCCGCATCTACACCACGGGCATCGAGGCGATGCAGACCCAGGTGATGGAGCTGTTCGCAAATCAAGGCGACACGCTCCAAGCAGTCGAGCGACGCCGCTTCGCAACTGCCGCCTCCGACGGCGCACCGCAACTCCTCCCCCTGGTGCAACGCATGGTCGCCTACGTCCACCACCGCACCCTGCAACGCCTCACGTTGGGGGCGATCGCCCGCACGCATACGGTGGGCGACACGGAGGCCCCCGCTGGCTGACCCCACTTGGTGTGAACCAGTTCGCTGCCGACCTTGCGCGCATGGGCGCCGCCGAAACATTGCGGATTGCCGACGGCTCCGCGCCCCAGTTTGCGTTCATCACGGACGACGCGTTCTCACTTGACGAGTGCGGTGTCCTCGCAATCTCCGAGCACGCGCTCGACGACCTCTACGCCGAGGCCACCGGGCGGGAGATCTTCCCCGCCCAGGATTTCATCGTCACGTACGTCCATCCCACCGAGACGCAGGCCGAGCAACGCGCCCAAGAAGGTGCCCACCTCGCCGATGCGCCGCGCGCCGAGCTGGAATCCGTTCGAACTTCGGCACGCATGCTGCGGGAGATTGCGCTACGCAGCGCGCAGCCAACTGCATTCAGCGGTACGTCGGTGCCTGTCATTTCACCCGTCGGCCGCTTTCTCGTGCACTGCGCGAACATTGCCGAACTCACCAAGAGCGCCGAACTCGGCGTGCGCCCGGCTCACACCAGCGAACACTTGGCGAACGAGGAGATGTCGCTCGTCCTGGCCAGTGAAGCGTTCCAGGATTCGCGCAACGTCGATGCGTTGCGTGCGCTCGCCGAGCACTGGCCGTTCGTCTTCGCCATGAACATCCCCGAAGGTTCGGCGCTAGGCGCGGCCCGGGAACATCTCGACCAGGAGCTGCACTTGCTCAGCCAGGCGGACTCGACGATCACCGGCAACGTTGCGCACGATCAAGTGAGTCTGGGTTCGGCCCGCCGCGCGCTCGACCAGGCCGCCGGCGTCGCTACCGGACTGATGGACACGCGGTTCGGCCGGCCGCATGGCGAGCGCGGGCGCAGTGCCGACGGGCGCGGGCGCAGTGCCGACGGGCGCGGCCTCAATCCCTGAGTCCCCTAGCCTCACGGCGTGACCAACGCGCTGCTCGAGGGACTCGTCGTCGTCGATCTCGCCGCGCCTCCGGCCGCCATGACCGGGGCGATCCTCGCTGACCTTGGGGCACAGGTCATCAAGGTTGGTGGCGCACCCGACCTGGCGTGGGACGAAAAAAAGGTGTGCGTCGGCGCCGACCAACTCGCGCACTGGCTTGCGCAGGCCCGTATCGTCATCGACACGCCGTATTGGCCCGACGCGCCAACGCCCGACCCGGCCAGTGCACCGCACGCGGCCTGGGTTCGCGTCACTCCGTTCGGGCTCGATGGGCCGCGTGCACTGTGGCGCGCCACCGACCTCGGCACCATGGCCGCAAGCGGAAACATGTACTGCACCGGTGACCCCGACCGCGCGCCGGTCCGTCCGTCGCAACCGGCGTCGTATGCGCACGGTGCACCCGAGGCAGCGTTCGCCGCGTTGAGCGCGGTCTACGGAGACATTCGCGGAGTCGTCGACGTTGCGGTCGCCGAAGTGATCTCGGTTGCGAACATGGGCGGCGCCGGTCGCTTCGCGAGCACTGGTGAACGCGGCGGCCGGCGCGGCGCGAACATCGGTCGCACTCGCGAGATCTGGCCTACGAGTGACGGCTACGTGAGCTTCGGACTGCGCGGCGGCAAAGCGCGGGTGCCTTCGCTAGAACTCCTCACCCGCCTGGTGGCCGCCGATGGCATCGATGCCAGTGCGCTCACTGCGCGCGATTGGAACGAGTTCGCGCCCAATAGTGTGAGCGACGAAGAACTGGCCGCGATCGAAGCGCCCGTCGCCGAGTTCTTCGCCCGCCACACGATGACCGAGCTCTACGAGATCGCCGTCGAGCACAACTGGATGCTGGCCCCGATCAATGGACCGGCCGACATTCTGGCGAGTGCCCAACTTGCGGCCCGCGAGTTCTTCGAGACCAGCGCCGATGGACTGCGCGTCCCCGCGTCGCCCTGCCACACCCGCACCAACCGAGGCGTTTCTGACTGTCATATAGCCAGCTCAGAAACGCCTCCGGGTGGGGGGCCGTGGGCGGGTGTCCGCATCCTCGAGTTCGGGTCGGGCGCCGCGGGCCCCATCAGCACTCGATACTTCGTGGAGCATGGTGCAACCGTGTTGCGCATCGAGTCCAAGAGCCGACCCGACTTCCTACGCGTGTACGCGCTCGGTCCCGACAATCCCGACGGACTCAACGCCGCGCCCATGTTCGACGCGCTCAACGTTGCCAAGCGCGACTTCACCGTGAACCTCAAGCATCCCGATGCCGTTGCGCTCGTGGAGCGGTTGGTGGTCGAGTGGGCCGACGCCATCGTGGAGAACTTCGCTCCCAAAGCCATGCGCGGCTTCGGGCTCGACATCGATTCGATCTGGGAGTTGAAACCCGATCTGGTGATGGCAAGCGCGTGTCTGAACGGTCAGACCGGACCGCACAAGAACTACCCCGGCTTCGGCGGCCAGGGGTCGGCGCTGAGCGGATGGAACTTCGTCACCGGGTGGCCCGACCGCGAACCGGTCGGCCCGCACGGCACCATCACCGACTCACTGGCACCGCGCTTCGTTGCGGCCGCGCTGGCAGCCGGCCTCATCCACCGGCGCACCACCGGCCACGGCGTGTACATCGACGTGAGCCAAGTGGAGGCCGCGATCTACTCGCTCACTCCGTGGCTCGTGGAATTTCAGACCACCGGCGCGGCGCCAACCCGTCACGCGAATGCAGATCCCGCCGCAGCATTGTGTGGGGTGTACGCATGTGCCGCTGAAGAAGCTGTCGCCGACCGCTGGATCGCGATCCGCTGCGCCAACGACGACGAATGGCGTCGACTCTGCGATGTGGCCGGCATCGACGCGTCGGCATCCGACCGTGACGAGGCCGTGGAGGCTTGGACGTGCGGCCGCAGCCGCGCGGAAATCGCCGAAGAGTTGCAGTCCAATCGGATCGAAGCGGTTCCGGTCTCCGACCTCGGCGACGTGTTCCTCGATCATCAGCTGGCGCATCGCAATCACTTCGTGTTCCACAACCATCCGTACCTCGGCGAGGTGGCGTACGAACGCAACGGCGTTCGGTTCCCCCCGGACTTCTGCGGCTACGACCGCGGCGGCCCAACGCTGGGCCAGGACAACCAGTGGGCGCTGCACGACCTTCTCGGCCTGAACGACACCGAGATCGCCGCACTCATCGACGAAGGGTCGGTCGAGTGACGCAGCGCGAGGGAGCAACGCATCAATGGCAATGATCGGGCTCACTGGCGGCATCGGTGCCGGCAAATCGACGGTGGCGCAACTGTTGCGCGATCGCGGTGCCGTCGTCATCGATGCTGACGCCATTGCGCGCCAAGTCGTGGAACCCGGCGAGCCTGCACTGGCCCGGATCGTCGAACGGTTCGGCGCCGACATCCTCAACGACGACGGTTCGCTCAACCGTGCCGCGCTGGCCGCCAGAGCATTCGCAGATACCGAATCCAAACAGGCGCTCGACACGATCACGCACCCCGCCATCGCTGCCGAGTTCGTACGGCAGCTCGAAGCCGTTACGCCGGGCACCGTGGTGGTTCATGACGTGCCGCTGCTCGTAGAGAGTCTTGGTGCCGATCGCTACGGCGGCGTGATCGTGGTGGAAGCGCCGGTGGAAATGCGGCTCGCCCGATTGGAGGCCCGCGGCGTTCCGCGTACGGACGCCGAGGCGCGCATCGCGCAGCAGGCCACCGATGAACAGCGTCGGGCCGTGGCCACGTGGGTGCTCGACAACGCCGGCGACGTCGCCCACCTGGCAGCGCAAGTCGATGCGATCTGGCCCGAAATCGTGGCCATCGCACAGCCCCAGTCCTGACCAAGTCGCGCATCCGCGGCGCTCCCACCATTTGGGCGTACGGTGCTGGTAGCCCACTCGTTCGGGGGGACCGAGGAGGGCGTGATGGCAGTCATCGACCTTGGTGTCGGACCGTCAGACGCACCGAACAACTCACAGTGGGACGGGCCGTTCGAACGACCGTCCATGTCTCAGCTCATCGCCGAGGTGCGTTCGTTGCCCGACGACCTCGGGCTCCGATTGTTCGCGCCGAGCGTCCGCCACGCCATGGGGCACGGCGCACCGGCCATGGTGATCCCCGGCTACCTCTCCCATGACCTCTTGTCGCGCCGGCTCGTGAAGCTGTTGCGCTCACTCGATCACCAGGCCCATGCCACGGGCATCGGGTGGCATGAAGGCCCCACCGATCGCGTCATCAAACAGGTGCGCAAGCGGCTCGTCGAACTGAGCGACCGTTACGGCGAACCGGTCAACGTCGTGGGCCACTCGTTGGGTGGCATCTACGCGCGCCTCTTGGCTCAGGAGTCGCCGGATCGCGTTCGCTCGGTCATCACCCTTGGCAGTCCGTATCGCTTCGGCCCCGACGACATGCAGGCGAGCCCGCTCGGCGCGCTGTTTCGCGCGGCGGAGCCCGTGTACTCGCGCGAACTCCACCAGATCATGCAGGAGCGTCGCTTCGCGCAACCGCTTGCGATGCCGGCCACGTCGGTGTTCACGCGGGCCGATGGCATCGTGCCGTGGCGCGCCTGCATCGAACCGGCCGGCCCCATGAGCGAGAACCTCGAGGTACGCGGTCGCCACGCCGGGTTGGTGTCGCACGTCGCGGTAGCGGCCATCGTGGCCGACCGCCTGGCCCAACCGGTCGACGATTGGCGGCCCTACGAGCCCCCGCGAGCACTGCGCAACCTCGTCAGCACCGAGGCGAGCCGGGGTCACGGGCTGGGCCGCTGACGCAACCGCACCTTGGC
>JBMOIJ010000047.1:0-10421 GCA_049317385.1 Acidimicrobiia bacterium | reverse complement strand
GCGATGTCGGCGCCGGTCTCCTGCTGGATGGTGTTGATGACCTTGCCCTTCGGCCCGATCACCTCACCGATCTTGTCGAGCGGGATCTCAAAGCTGATGATCTTCGGCGCGGTCTCGCGCACCTCTTCGCGCGGTGCAGCAATGGCACCGTTCATCACTTCGAGGATCTTGAGCCGAGCTTCCTTCGCCTGCAACAGCGCGGCGCGCAACACGTCGGCGGGGAGGCCGTCGATCTTGGTGTCGAGCTGCAACGCGGTCACGAAGTCGGTGGTACCGGCAACCTTGAAGTCCATGTCACCGAAGGCGTCTTCGGCACCGAGGATGTCGGTCAGGGTGGTGTACTTACCGTCTTCGTAGACGAGACCCATGGCGATACCGGCCACTGGCGCCTTGATGGGCACACCGGCGTCCATGAGTGACAGCGTGGAACCACACACCGACGCCATGGAAGTGGATCCGTTCGACGCGAGCACGTCGGACACGACGCGCAGCGTGTAGGGCCACTCTTCCTGGTTCGGAACCACCGGCACGAGCGCACGCTCGGCGAGAGCACCGTGACCAATTTCGCGACGCTTCGGCGAACCCACGCGACCCGTCTCGCCCGTGGAGAACGGCGGGAAGTTGTAGTGGTGCATGTAGCGCTTGCGCTCTTCGGTGGTGATGGTGTCGAGCATCTGCTCCATGCGCAGCATGCCGAGCGTGGTGACGCTGAGCACCTGGGTCTCACCGCGCTGGAAGAGGCCGGTGCCGTGCGCGGCATCAACGATGCCCACCGCGGCGCTGAGCGGACGGATGTCGGCGGGGCCGCGACCGTCGATACGCTTGCCTTCGTTCACGATGCGGCGACGCACGAGCTTCTTCTGCAAGCTTGCGAACGCAGCCTTCACCTGCTTTTCGGAACCGAACAGTTCCTGCGGGTTCTCTTCACCACCGCACAGCTCGGCGAGCAACGAGTCCTTGATCTCGTCGAGCCGAACCTGTCGGTCGTGCTTGTCCGCGATTTGCATGGCTTCGTCGGTGGCGGCGTGCACGGCCTTGTCGACGGCGTCGAAGATGTCCGAGGAGTAGTCGACGTGCACGTCGTAGGGCTTCACTTCGATGGGGCCACGCGCTGCTTGCACGGCCTTCACGAGGTCGAGCTGCAAGTCGATGGACGCGTTGATCCACTGCTTCGCCGCTTCGAGGCCATCGGCGATGACTTCTTCGGTGACCTTCGGCGCGCCGTCTTCGTAGAGACGCCACGACGCTTCGGTGCCGCCGGCTTCCACCATCATGATGGCGACGTCGCCGTCGTGGAGACGACGACCCGCTACCACGATCTCGAAGGTGGATTCGTCACCCTCTTGGAACGTGGGGTGCGCGATCCATTCGCCATCAACGTGCGCCAGACGCACCGCACCGATCGGACCGTTGAACGGAATGCCGCTCACCATGAGTGCGGCGGACGCACCGTTGATGGACAGCACATCGTGCGGGTTCTCGAGGTCGACACCGAGGATGGTAGCGATGACCTGCACTTCGTTGCGGAACCCGTCGGGGAACGACGGACGCAACGGACGGTCGGTGAGCCGGCACGTGAGGATGGCCGACTCGCCCGGACGACCTTCACGCCGGAAGAACGAACCGGGAATCTTGCCCGCCGCGTACATGCGCTCTTCGACGTCGACGGTGAGCGGGAAGAAGTCGATGCCTTCACGCGGCTTGGCCGTGACCACGGTGCTGAGCAACTGCGTGCCCTCGACCGTGACGACAACCGCGCCGTCGGCCAACTTGGCCAGGCGACCCGTTTCAAGGGTCATGGTGAGTCCCGCCGCGTTGATGGGACCCGAGACGCGAATCGCGTCGGTAGCGCCGCCCGAAGTCGGTGCGGCAGTGGTGGCGTTCGCCATGGGAACGCGCTCCTCTCTTGTGGAGGCGAGCGGAGCGACGGTTCCCAGTAGGCACGACCTGAATCCCCGTTGGACTACAGGTGGTGGCCACTGACAACCGGCAGCGTGCACTCGCCGATTGTTCGGGACTTACAGAACGACCGAGGGCCAGGCCCTCGGTCGGACAGTTTGCTACCGGCGCAGACCCAATCGGGCGATCAGGTCTCGGTACCGCTGGACGTCGTTGCGCCGCAGGTAGTCGAGCAAGCGCCGCCGGCGACCCACCAGCATGAGCAGACCACGACGGGAGTGGTGGTCCTTCTTGTGGGTCTTCAAGTGGTCAGTGAGATGGTTGATGCGCTCGGTCAGGAGCGCAACCTGCACCTCGGTGGACCCGGTGTCGGAGTCGTGGAGGCGATACTCACTGATGGTCGCTTGGTTCGCGGGCATGCGCGTGGTGACTCTTTCGTGCGTTCGAAGGCCAGCGCCACCGAGGCGCCGGGCGGACGGCCGGCAGGACTCCCCGCTCGGACCGCCACGAAAGGGTAGCAGGACGAGCCGGACCGGGCACGGGGCGACGAACTGGCTGACATCTCCAGATACCTGCGTCCCCACCACAGGAGTCCCCCAATGTCCCCGCTTCGTATCGGCCGCCGCATTGTGGCGGTTGCCCCCCTCGCCATCGCGCTGCTCGCCGGCGCGTGCGCCCCGGCCCCCGGCGCGGCCAGCGCTCCGGCACCCACCACCACCGTGGCGCCGAACACCCCCGGCCAGGTCTTCGTGACGTACCAACTCGACGACCCGAACGCGAGCACCCAACCGCTGCAACTCCAAGTCGCGAACGGCGAACCGCCCTATGCCGACTTCGCGGCCCTCGCTCCAGTTCAAACCAGCGCGGCAATCACCACCCCGGCCGGCAACTTCTTGAACATCAGCCACGACGCCAGCCACATCACATCGCGTTGGACGTGCCGCAGTGCGTCGGGACGCAGCGAAACCAATGTTGACTACCCCTCTCCGTCCAACTCGGTCGCCGGCATTGGCCTGAACCTCATCGCTGGAGAGACTGTGCGCTGCACCGTGTATGCCCACCCAATCATGGGGACGCTCAGCATCACCTCGTCGAAGGGCGCGCCAACGGTGCGCGACGTTACGACCGGAACCAGCATCGCCGCAGACCAGGCGAGCACCGCGGCCGGCTCTTCCCGGTGGTTCGCGCTCGACGTTGTGCGCAAAGACATCCTTGCGGCGAAACAGGTGTTCCGCGACAGCGCTGGCATTCCGCTGGCAACCGTCGCAATCAGCTCGCCTGGAGCGACGTGGATCAGTTGCACCGCAACCTCTCGCATCACCGGAGCTTCCACCGGCTCGCTCGATGCGCAACTGGCCCCGAACCAATGGCTGTTCGTAGGGCGAGATGACGATATGGCGTGCACCCTGGACTGAGTCCAGCGCGCACGGTTGCGGGCGCTCCGGCACCCGCAACCGATGCGTGCGAACGCCGTTGCCCTGGGCCATACGGCCCAAACGCGTGACGGCGGCCGTAGCAACGAGCAACTCAATCGGTTGGATGGCGTCAGCGGTGCGCCCCGCACTCCTGCGATCCACGAACCGAAGGAACCATCATGCTCGGCATCCGGCGACTCCTCACCGCCACCGCCCTTGGCCTCACCGCCACCGCCGCACTCGGCGCATGCGCCCCGGCCCCCACTGCTCCTCCAACCCAAGTCAGGGTGCAATATCAAGTCGACGACCCGAACGGCGGCTCGAAAGCGCTGCCTTCGTATGTCGGTCCCGACGATCCCGGCTTAACGGGCGTGAAGGCCGACCTGGCACCGGGCGCGGCGGGCCCGTGGTTCAACGCCGCCGACGGAAAGCAGGTCATTGTCGAGGGGGTCACGTATTCCCACCACGTCAAGTCGGTCACCTGCGTCGATCAGAACGGCGCCGTCGTAGCGTCCGGCCCCGGCTACGTCGCCGCGCCGAATTACCAAGAATTCTTCACTCCGGCTGCGGGGAGTTCGGTGACGTGCACCGTGGCCGCCCACCAGTACTACGGTGATCTCCTCGTTGATTCAAAGCTGGGCTTCGTGAGCGCGACCAACATTGATGGCACTGCGCTCGCCCCGACGTACCAATTCCCCGTCACGTCCATGTCGCAGGACCGCGTCATCTTCCTGGACTTCGTGAAGGGCGCCACGTCGAAGGAAGTGAAGCTCAGCCGACCGGGCGCAACTGCAATCACGTGCCGCGAGGCCAACGAGTTCCGTGGCACGCCGCTGCGCACCTGGACCACCAAGGCCACCTCGGGCACGGCCACCATCACGGTCCAACGCGACCTCTCCACCGATTGCACCTTCGAATGAACGGCGTAGCGAGAGTCGCACACTCACGCTGAACGCTTGGTAGCGCGGCACGCGGCCGTCGGGATGACCTCACCAAGGACATCCCGACGGCTCGCAGCTGGGACACGCTCGGCTGCGATGCAAGCGCGTGCTCCAGCACCCGCAACCGATGCGGTTCACATCCCCAGCGACGGGCCCTCGCGAACGTCGAAGCTACGCCCTGCGATTGATCGCACCCGGGGCGGAACGCGCAGACGGGTGATGAATGCGGCAAGCGTTTCGGGAGCAAGCTCCACATTGGCCGCCGCCGATTCGTCACCCACCATGACGCGCATGCTCATGGCGTCACGCACGTACTTGGCTGCACGCTCGGGGCCCACAACCGAAGCCGAGAGCTCCGCCGACTCGAGCGAAACCAGCGCCCGGCGCTGCTCCAACTGCAACACGGCTTCGCCCGGCTCACCCGATCCCACGATCGCCACCGATGGCCGACCACCGAACACGGAACTTTCCCGCATCGACAGCCACGCGTCGTACGGAATCGCGTTGCCGTTTCGCGGCATGAAGCCCTGCAGGCGATCGGCGTGCTGGTCGTCGTAGGCCAGGATCCAAAGTCGCGGCGAGGGATCAGGCACCTCGCCCAACGCTGCGTTCCACGCCACGTCGTCGTTGAGGAGCGCGTACGAATCGATGATGAGGTCGAAGTCGTAGGACTCATAGGGCTCCGAGACACTGGTGGCCAGCTCGCCCACGAGGCGTTCCATCGCTGCTGCAAACAGGTCGCGCTCCATGGAACCGACCATATTGCCCAAATCGGGACTGTGGCCAATCTCCTCCCCCGCCGAACGAACGCACCACAGCGCGCCCGTCCGGCTCGCGCAACCGCCCGCTCAGCGGACCAGGATGATGCCAAGGACGATTCCTGCCGACCGCCCTGCACCACCGCCTCCGCGCGCCGATCCAGGGAGGGCACGGATGCAAACAGTGCTGCGGCACACGGCAAGGAAGCACACGATGGAACGGCGCAGTCGCCAAAGTTCTCCGGCTCGATCACCCTTCGGGTTCGCCGCGCTCGGCCTGGGCCGAGTTGCGCCGCCGGCACTCCAACGCGTCCGAGCGCTCAGCACCATCTGCGACTCCAGCTCCACCCGAGTCGCCGTCGGCGGACGCTTCGCCGCCGGACTCTGGGGCCGCGACCTCGACCTCACGCGAAGCGCGCTGTCCGAGCCCGTCGAACTGCTTGCGACGCGACGCGCGGGTGTCACCGCGCTCGATCGGTTGCACGAAGACGTACTGATCGAGACCACCGCAATCACCGACACCTCACTGTGGTGGGAAGCCCAACTCGCGACCGACTGGGACGAGTTCACCGGCGCGACCGAGTGCTTGGAAACGGTCCGCGCGCTCCGACGCCACGCCATCACGGCGTTGGTGCAAACCGTCGACGTCCACATCGAAGACGACGGCCCGTACCGCGTGCGCTTACTGCGCCCCGTTGGCCTCGCGCTCGCCGCCATCGCCCGCTTCGCCGAAGCTCCCACTGCGCTGGGCATGCGCGACGCCGCGTGGGCCAGCGCCATGGAACTCATCGTTGACCTCTTGGAACGTCAACGCGACTCGATGTTCAGCGACGTGTGGGCGATGCGCCAGTCATACATGAGTCGCGAGAGCGAACTCACTCGGTTCCTCGGACGCGAACAAGCGGTCGAGGTGATCATCGAGTTCCTCGACCACGGCCAGTACGACGATGCCGTCGAACTGCTGCGCGACCGGTGCGACGCGCACGGCCCAATGCCGTTCCACACCAGCCGTCTCGGCCCGGCACTCACCTGGTGCGAACAGGCCGCCCTCGCCCTCGCACCCGAATAACCCGAATAACCCGACTTTGCGTCACCGACGTACGCGATTCCGTATGCGAACGACGCAAAGTCAGGGTGAGAGGCGGGTGACGACGTTGCGGATGAGCCGCGGGCCGGCATCACCTTTGAGCGTCATGATCGACTCGGGGTGGAACTGCACCGCCGCAATCGGCAGCGTGCGGTGCTCGATCGCCATGATCACGTCGTCGTCGCTGACAGCAGTGACCTCGAGCACGTCACTCGGAAACGTGGAGCGGTCCGCAAACAGTGAGTGATATCGCCCAGCAGTGAACTGCGCGGGCAACCCGTCGAACAACTCGCCACCACGCACGATCACCTCGCTCGGTTTGCCGTGCACGGGCACGTCGAGCTGGCCGAGCGTGCCACCGAAGTACTCCACCAGTGCCTGCAACCCAAGGCACACGCCGTAGATGGCCACGCCACTCTCGAGCGCAACCGCAATGGTCTGCGCGCAGCGGAAGTCGCTCGGGTTCCCCGGCCCCGGTGACAACGTCACGATGCGCGGCTGATAGTCGGCAATGAGCTTGCGCAGCTCATCGTCGGTCATCCCGCTGCGCACGGTCATCACTTCGGCGCCGGCTTGGCGGAAGTAGTTGGCGAGCGTGTGCACGAAGCTGTCTTCGTGATCGATGAGCAGCATGCGTCCTGCGCTGCCCGGCGCAACCTGGACCACAGCAACGTCCTCCTCTGCGTCACGAGGTCGGGTGATTGCGTCGATGAGCGCACTCGCCTTCAGCTCCGTCTCGGCCTCTTCGGCCGCCGGATCAGAATCAGCCAACAGCGTGGCCCCCGCCCGAACTTCGGCGATGCCCTCCTTCAGGCGAATCGTGCGCAACGTGAGGCCCGTGTTCATGTTCCCATCGAACCCGATGAGCCCGAACGCGCCGCCGTACCACGATCGCGGCGAGCGCTCGTGTTCCTCGATGAACCGCATGGCCCAGAGCTTCGGCGCGCCGGTGACGGTGACGGCCCAGGTGTGAGTGAGAAACGCATCGAGCGCGTCGAACTCGGGGCGCAAGATTCCTTCCACATGATCGACCGTGTGGATGAGACGCGAGTACATCTCGATCTGGCGACGACCAATCACCTCGACCGAACCCGGCTCACAGACCCGCGACTTGTCGTTACGGTCAACATCGGTGCACATGGTGAGCTCGGCTTCGTCCTTCTTCGACGCGAGCAACACCGCAATCTGCTCAGCATCCGAAAGCACGTCGGTCCCTCGCGCCACGGTGCCGCTGATCGGACAGCTCTCGACCCGGCTTCCTTCGACCCGCACGAACATCTCGGGCGACGCGCTCACGAGCCATTCGCCGTTTCCAAGATTCAAGAGCCCGCCATAGGGCGCCGGGTTGCGCTCACGGAGCCGACGGAAGAGTTCGCTGGGCGGCTCAGGACAAGCGTGGCGAAACACCTGGCTCGGCACCACCTCGAAGAGGTCGCCGACGGCAAACGATTCCTGCGCTGTGCGCGTGAGTGCCGCATACCCACCGGCCTCCATGTCGCGCGACTGCGCCGCTTCGGTCGAACCTTCGTACGGAAGTCCGCTAGTTTCGCGCGACAGGTTCGCAGTGGAACCGCCGTTGACCTCGAATTCGTAGTCGTATCGCACTGCCTCGCCGTGCGTGTGATCGACCACGAGGATCGAATCCGGCACGAACAACACGAGATCGCGATGGTCGTCGGCGCGAGGAAGGCGCAATTCCAGGCGTTGGAACTGCAACGCGAGGTCGTATCCGAACGCGCCGTACAGCCCAAGGAAGGAATCGCCGGGCGACGCAAACAGGTCGCGCAACGCGCGCACGACGGTGAACGTGGAGTACTGCTTCGAACGCTCTTCCTCCGCGAGCAACGCAACTGGCTCCTGCACGAAGCCTGCAATGCGCACGTCGTCGGCCGACTCGACAGCAATCCCGGGCGTCGACGTCAGGGCCGTTGCCACTGCGGCGATCAGCACGCGTCCCCGAGCATTCGTGGCTTCGACCACAAAGGCCCGCCCGGTCGCCGTGATCTTGAGCGGTGGATCAGTGAACCCGATGTCCCAGCGCGTGTAGCGCCCGGGAAACTCGAACGTGGAGGCCAGGACCACACCAAGGTGCGCGTCGAGACGATCGACGAGCGGTTCGATGGCGTGCTCGTAGGGAACGACGTTGGCGCTCCGAGCAATGCGGACGCCACCGGCGGTCACGTAGTCGAGCGGATCAGGTAGCGGGGCCATTGCCGGCCATTCTGGCGGATCGATTCCCTCGGGCCCGCCGGGATCCAATCTCGACGAGTTGTGCCTGCATGCCTGCTATCATGCAGGCATGGGCCAGATCACCGTTCGGACCGACGACGCCCTGGTGGAACGCGTCAAGCGGGCCGCCACCGAACATGGTTGCTCGATGAACCAGTTCGTCGAAGCGATCCTTCACGCCGCAACGGATCCCGACACCGAACCCGAACCGCGACAACGACTGCGCGCCCGGCTCCTGCACTCGGGCGTACTGCTCGATCCAAGCGCATGGACCATCAGCCGCGTCCGCGCAGGCCAGGTCGCCGCGGCGCGGCGCAGTGCCGCAGTCGGCCGTCCCCTCCCCGACCTGGTGGCCGAGGACCGCGCCGAGTGAGCGTTGCGTTCGCAGACACGTCTGCCTTGATGAAGCGCTACGTCGAAGAGCCAGGAAGCACGCCGCTCACTACCACGCGCACCCAGCTGGTGGTGAGTGCACTCGCCCTCGTGGAGTTGCCTTCCGCACTGTGGCGCAAGCACCGGTGCAACGAGCTCGCAGCCGAACATCTCTCGGCGCTACTCCAGGAATTCGACAACGACGTGGCCGGTGAGCAGATCACCGTCGTTGCGCTCGAAGCCACGGTGATACGAACGGCGCAATCGGTACTGGCCCATCACGCGCTACGCAGCAGTGATGCGCTCCAACTCGCGAGTGCGCTCGTCGCTCGCACGGCCGCGCCCGAGTGCAACACATTCCTTGCGTTCGATCAGGCGGTGCGGGCCGCCGCCGCGCTCGAACGGTTCGTGGTCGGCCCGTAGCCGGTCAGCGGGCCAAGAGGGTGCGCACCGTCTGCACGTCTTGGTGCATCTGCGCAATCAGCGCGTCCACGCCGTCGAAGCGAGCCTGGCCGCGCACGTGGCCCACGAACTCCACGTCGACTTCGTGACAGTACAGATCGCCGTCGAAGTCGAGCACGAACACTTCCACGAGCTGCTGCCCGTCGTCATAGAACGTGGGACGCGTCCCCACCGAAATGGCGGCATCACGCACCACTCCATCGGTGTGATCGACGAGCCGGCCCGCGTACACGCCGTCGGCCGGAACGCACATCTCGGAACCCATCGCCACATTCGCAGTGGGAAACCCAAGTTCCCGGCCCCGTTGATCGCCGGTGACCACGATGCCGCGCAACGCGTACGCCCGGCCCAGAATCTCGTTCGCCAGGGCAACCTCGCCCCCGGCCAGCGCAGTGCGCACACGCGTGGACGAGTAGGGCACGCCTCCGCCACCGTCGGGTGCAACGAGGCCGAGCCCAATGACTTCGAAACCCAGATCGTTGCCCATGGACTCGAGCATTGCGACACTCCCCGCACGCCGATGCCCGAAGTGGAAGTCGGCACCGACCACCACCACGCGCGCTCGCAACCGTTCGACCAACACTTCGACCACGAACTCTTCGGCCGTCTCTTTCGCTCGCGCCTCATCGAAGCGCAGCACCAAGCAGAGGTCGAGCAGATTCAGCGCGTCGAGCACCTCGACCTTTTGGTCCATGGTGGTGAGCAGCTTGGGCGCCTGATCGGGACGCACCACCGACGCTGGATGACGGTCGAAGGTGGCCATGACTGCATCGAGATTGCGAGCGCGAGCGAGTTGGTTGACGAGTTCGAGCACCGCTTGGTGCCCGCGATGCACGCCGTCGTACGCGCCAATGGTCACCACTGCGCCGTCGCTCTCGCGACCGCCCTGCACTCCGTCGTCACGTACCACTCGCACGACTTCAGTCTCCCGCAAGCACGACCGACGGACACAATCGACCGGCGCGGGCGTCGGCCACGGCCACCAACGCGCCGTCGGGCGCAAAGAGCGCATGAGGCCCGCCCGCGTCACCGTCCCACGCGATTTTTCGACCGTGGCGCGCGTCGTCGACGCCGGCTTCGTCGAGCGCAATTGCCGGTAGCCCACGCACCGCGTCACCAACCGGGCGCAAGGCCGCGTCCGGTTCGGCCTCGACCTGCTCGATTTCACGGGCCTCGTCGAGTGAGTACGCGCCGACCCGGGTCCGGCGCAACATCGAGAGGTGCGCCGGCGCACCGATCGCCGCGCCAATATCGAACG
>JBMOIJ010000046.1:0-11780 GCA_049317385.1 Acidimicrobiia bacterium | reverse complement strand
CCACTACATCGAAGCCACGTTTGCCGCACACAAGCTGCGCGCGGTTCCGATCAACGTGAACTACCGCTACGTCGAAGAGGAACTGCGCTACCTCTTCGACAACGCGGATCTCAAAGCCTTGGTGCACGGACGCGAGTACACGCCTCGAATCGCGCGCGTCGCCGCCGATTGCCCGCAGCTCACCAGTTACGTGGCCGTCGAAGACGGGAGCGACTGCGATCTGCAACCGATCAATGCCGTCTCCTACGAAGACGCATTGGCAGCACAGCCGGCAACACGCAACTTCGCGCCGCGCTCCGCTGACGATCTCTACATCCTCTACACCGGCGGCACCACCGGCATGCCGAAGGGTGTGATGTGGCGCTCGGAAGACTTTCTCTTCAGCACGATCCTCCCCCTCATGACCCTGGGCGGTCCGCTCCCCGAGTCGCCGGCCGAAGTCTTCGCGACCGCACGCGAGAAGGGCGGCTCGCTCACCACGTTCCCAATTGCGCCGCTCATGCATGGCGCGGCGAACTGGGTGGCGATGATGGCGCTGTTCAGCGGCAACAAGCTGGCACTCGTGCCGTCGCCGCGCCTGGATCCCGACGACGTATGGCGCACCGTCGAAGCCGAACACGTGAACAGCATCACGGTGGTCGGCGACGCGATGGCGCGCCCGCTCATCGAGTCGCTCGAAGCCAACCCCGGCAAGTACGACGTCTCGTCGCTCTTCGCCATGGGGTCAGGTGGCGCAATCCTCTCGCCGGCCGTCAAAGCCAAAATCCACGAGATCCTGCCCGACCTGCTCATTCTCGACAGTCACGGCGCGTCCGAGAGCGGATACCAGGGTGGCGCAATCGGCGCGGACGACGAAGGACACCCGCGTTTCAACATGGGTCCCGACACCACGGTGCTCGATGAACACGGACGCCCCATGGAACCGGGTACCGGCGTGGCTGGCCGTTTGGCGCGCCGGGGCCACGTGCCGGTGGGGTACTACAAGGACGAAGCGAAGACGAAAGCAACGTTCATCGAAGTCGACGGCGAACGCTGGGCTCTCCCGGGCGACATGGCCATCCTCGAAGCCGACGGCATCATCACCCTGTTGGGCCGAGGCTCTGTGAGCATCAACACCGGCGGCGAGAAGGTGTACCCCGAAGAAGTCGAGATGACGCTGAAGAGTCACCCCGATGTCTTCGACGCCGTGGTCGTGGGCGTACCCGACGAGCGGTGGGGTGAACGGGTGGCAGCAGTTGTCACGGTCCGACCGGGCGCCGCAGTATCGCTCGACGAATTGCGCGCGCACTGCCAAGCGCAGATCGCGGGGTACAAGGCACCGCGGGAACTCAAGGTGGTGGACGAACTCGTCCGCTCACCGAGCGGCAAGGCCGACTACCGCTGGGCAAAGTCCGTCGCACTCGGCAACACGTGAAACAAGGGAGCGGACAGGTGGCAGAGAACACCCGGAAGATTGCGGTGGTGACCGGCGCATCCGAGGGCATCGGACGCGAGTTCGCTCTGCAACTGGCGGCCCGCGGCTACGACCTAGTGGCGGTTGCGCGCAACCAGGCGCGTCTCGATTCCCTCGCCGAAGAGCTGTCTGCGACCCATGGCGCCAGTACCGAGGTGCTGATTGCCGACCTCATGACGCCCGCCGGCGTCGAAACGGTGGCCGCCCGACTGCAGAACACCGACTCCCCCATCGACCTCCTGGTGAACAACGCCGGGTTCGGCACCGCAGGGAAGTTCGCCGATCTCGATGTGGCCGGCGAAGTCCGCGAGATCCAGTGCAATGTGCTCGCGCTGGTCCAACTCACCCACGCCGCCCTCGGCGGCTTGGTGGCGCGCCGTCGCGGCGGCGTCATCAACGTGGGTTCCATCGCGGCGTACCAACCGAACCCCACGATGGCCACCTACGGCGCCACCAAAGCCTTCGTGTACAGCTTCACGCAAGCGATCCACGAAGAGCTCCACGGAACGGGCGTGAAGGCCATGGTGCTCTGCCCAGGTTTCACGCGCACGGAGTTCCAGACCCGTGCCGGTTTCGAAGACTCCTCGGTGCCCGGGCTGCTGTGGCAGAGCGCACACGACTGCGTGAGTGCCGCGCTGCGCGACTACGACCGCGGCCGCGCCGTGTGCGTCCCGGGCGCGATCAACACGTTGGGGACCGCATTCACTCGCGTGACACCGTCGGTTGTGACCCGCAAGGTTGCCGCACGCGTCATGAAGCAGTAGCTCGGAGGTACTTGCGCGGGTGGCGGCCGTCGACGGCTCCGAGGAAGTCGCGGTACGTCCCCCACCCGAGCAGTTCCTGCAGCCGTGGGTCGAGTTCGCGCACGGTTTCACGCGGTACTGCGATGACCTGGTTCTCTTGGGTGCGCAGCCAGCCGGCCACATAGATCATCGCAACGCACAAGCGCGCAGCGTCGGTGGTGTTCGCACCTCCGCCGTGCCAAAGCGAACCGAGATACAACATGGCCGAGCCCGCCGGCATTTCAGCGGGGATCGTGGGCGTCTCACCGTCAACTGCCAGGACCCGTCCACGATGCGAGGAGGGAACCACGCGCGTGGCGCCGTTCGCGGCGGTGAAGTCGTCGAGCGCCCACATGACGTTGAGCGCCAAGTCGGTCCACGCCGGTTGCGGAACCGGGTACTGGTCCTCGTCGCGATGCAACATCTGAGCCACTTCACCCGGCTCGATGTCGATACCGGTCGGACCGCCGAGTTGCGCGTCTCGCCCCAACACCCGCTCAACGGTGCCGAGCACCAGCGGATCGAGCGCCAGCGCGTCGCATGCACGCGTCTTGGCAAACAGCGCGTAGATGCGACGGGTGCGGTAGCCCTCGAACGGGTTTCGCCCCTCCGGCACAGCGGCCAGGATGCGGCGGAGCTCATTGCGAACATTGCGCACCTGATCGCTGGACAACAGGCCCTCGACCACGCAGTAGCCGTGAGCGTCGAGCGCGGCACACACCTCATCGACGCTCGGCCGCGCGCTCACTGCCCCACCCGATCGACCAATTCGGCGTAGCGATCGAGGACCGGCAGGATCTCATCGCGAGTCGCGTGCGGCAACTGGCAGACCACGTGATCGATTCCGAACGCGGCAAAGTGCTCGAGTTTCCCGGGATCGGGAATCACGCCGAAGGGCACGACGTGGGCGCTCGCGGGATCACGGTCGTTGCGTTCGAACGCGGCGCGCAGTTCGGGAATGGTTTCGCCCAGACCCCGGCCACCGATGGGAATCCATCCGTTCGCCACTTGGGCGATGGCGTCGAAAAGCTTGGGGCCGGCGGCGCCGCCCATGAGGACGGGGACCCAGTGGTGCGGCTGCGGTCGCACCCAACTCTCGCTCAGGGCCACGTGCGCGCCGTCGTACTCGGCCGGATCGTCCTCCCACATGCGCTGCATAGCTGCGAGTTTCTCGTCGACTACTGCGCGACGCTTGCCGTAGTGGACACCATGGCCTTCCATCTCGTCGACGTTCCACCCGTACCCAACGCCGAAGACGAACCGGCCACCGGACAGGTTGGCGAGCGTCGCCACTTCTTTGGCGGTGACGATCACGTCCCGTTGAGCCACCAGGCAGATTCCCGTGCCGACCACCAAGCGTTCGGTGACGGCAGCCGCCGCAGCGAGCACGACGAACGGGTCGTAGGTGCGGGTGTATTCGTCGGGTAGCGGCTCGCCGCCGGGATACGGCGTGCGCCGGGCGGTGGGAATGTGGGTGTGCTCGGGGACGAACAGCGAATGCAGTCCCCGTTCCTCTGCCGCGTGCGCCAACTCGCGCACGTCCATCGACCGGTCGGTACAGAAGTACGTCACGCCGATTCGCACGCACCCGACGCTAGCCACGCTGGGCTCACCACTGGACACTGCGGGGCGCGCGCTGGCTACCGTCTTCGGACCATGGCGCGCACTCCCCCCACCCACACCACGAACCCGGTCTCGCCCCTCGACCTGGCGCAGCAATTCATCGACCAGCGCGAATTCCGGGGCGCCGCACTGCTCTTCGAGCACGCCGCCGATGCCCTCGAACCGACCGATCGCCATCGGGCGGCAGTCAGTCGCTTCCGTGCCGCGTTGGTGTGGGCCAGCATCGGCTCCACGGGACGTGCGCAACATCTGGCTCGGGTTGCAGAAACTGCAATCGACACCGGAAGCAGCGGGAGTCGCGGCACGGCCTACCGATTGATCCTGGCCGACCATCTCGAACGCCGCGGCCTCACCGAAGCGGCACGCGGGTGGCGGGAGCGCGCCCACGAGGTGGACCCGGCCGCCGCGCCACCGGTTGCCCCACGATCTGCTCGGGCCGATCAGACGGCGTCCTTCAGCGTCGCCGCCGCACTCCATCACGCACGCGCGCAGCGCGCGTTGCGCGGTTTCTCGCGGCGGTGAGCGAACGTTTCGTCCGGCGCGTCGAGGACTTCACTTGTGGCCACTGTGGGGTATCGGTCCAAGGCGACGGATACACCAACCATTGCCCACGCTGCTTGTGGTCGCGTCATGTCGACATCGATCCCGGTGACCGCGCCGCCGAGTGCGGCGGGTTGATGGCGCCGGTTGCAGTCACCTACGAGCACGACGCCTTCCACATCACCCACGAGTGCATTGCGTGCGGGCACCGCAAGCGGAATCGAACGGCCGCCGAGGACGATTTGTCGGCGTTCCTCTGACGTCGCCCGGTGCCTGCCGGCGAAGATGTGACGCCACGGGCCGCGGCTTCATATCCTTGCGGCTCCATGGGCCGCATGGATGACGCAACCCGCCGCGAGCGACGGCAGATGGCTCGAGGGCAGGAGCGCAAAGGCAAGCGCCTCGACCTTGGCGGGGAGTCGGCCCGCGCCGCCGCCCGCTACGAAGCAGCGGCCGACCAACTCGACGGGACCGGCGACAACGTAGCGATTGCGCTGCTCAGAATGCGCGCGGCAGTGAACTGGGCGCTCGCCGGCGAGACCGACCACGCGCTCGCGCTCTATCGCACGGTCAGCGGGCGCAATGGGATCGACGCTGCCAGCGTCGCAACCGTGGGCGTGTTTCTGCGACAGGAACTGGCGGCGGCACTCGCCACCGAGGCTCCGTTCGCCGCAGGGCGCGTCCACAACGACGCGCAGAGCGCCGAACGCGATTTGCGGCGCGGGCCGCGCCGCCATGACGACGCGCTTCCCGAGGCGCAGGGCCGGCGGGCCGAGCGCGAATCCGGGCGCGGGCGCCTTGAGCGCTCGATCGGCGCGGCGTGGGCCGCGCGTGGCCGATCGCCCCGCGGTCGCGTCCGGAACAACCGGGCGTTTTGACCGATTTCACCAGGTCCTGCCATCCTCGGACGATGCCATCCGTACTGCTCACGGCCGACGACGTCCTCGAAACCGTCGTGCTCACGGATGCCGAAGCCCGGGCCCTCGCCGTGCTCGCCAGCCCGACCGCCGATCCCGCCGCCGTCACCCGCGCCACCGGCGTCAGCGCCGCAGCGGTGGTCGAGCGCCTCGGTAACGGCGACCGCATGGGCGCGCGAGCGCTCTGGTGGAAGGCCGACATCCTGCTCGCTCGTCGCGGCGAAGCACTAACGCTCCCCGAACCGCACGACCGCGAAATCTTCTTCAGCTCGGGCGAATCCGAGCTGGGGCTGGGTCAAGCGGTGGAGCGCGCCCGCGCCGAGCTGGAGTCCGGCGTGTTGCAATCACGCCAGCACCCCCACCTTGTCGAACGCGCCGCCCGGGTCGTCGGCGCGCGCACCGCAATCGCACTGGGTCTGGACCTCGCCGCGGCGTCGCACCGACTTGGGAACCCTGGGCTCGAGCGACGATTCCTCGAGCACTCACTCGGAGCGTTCGAGCAATGGTCCCGCTTCTCCGCGATCCTTGACCGTCGGTTCACGAAGGCCGAGGTGCTCTACCGCCTGGCACACGTCGAACTGGCCGACGAACACTTCGACGCCGCGTTCCGCTACGCCAGCGCCGGGTGGACGCACGGTCGTGGTGCCCCGAACCCTGCGCGCGACGCAGGCCTTGCGCGCATCCTCGCCGCCACCCACGCAGAACGCGGCAACTCCCGACGTAGCGGACACTGGTTGCGCCGGGCCGAAAAAATCCGTCTCCTCGCGAACCAGTTCGCGTACGAATTGATCGACACGAGCGCCCCCGTCCCCGAGTTGCTCGAACGAGGACGCGCCGCACTCGTACAGGGCGACATTGCTCCTGCGATTGCATCGTTTGCAACCGCCAGCACGCGATCCCACGAACTTCCCGACGACGACGCACGCGGCCGTCTTCGCCTCAGCTACATGCAAGCGCTACGCGAGTTCGGACTGGGATCCGACGCCGCGGTCCTGCACGAGCGCGGGAACACAGAACGGCCCAGCCTGCAAATCCAGGGCGAGCTGGCCGTCGAACGGGCGTTGGCCGAACGCGACCGCAGCATTCCGCAAGCTCGCAGGTGGCTGGAGATCGCCACCATGTCCTACGACCTCATAGGAAACCGGATGGGGCAGATCCAGGCGCAGGCGCTACTGGATCGCGTGGTGCGACAGAGCGCCGGCCAGGACACCGACCGTAGGCGCTGACACTCTTCGTCACTTCTTCGCGAGACGACCGATCAGGTTGAAGCGTTCGGTGAGCACCTTCTGGCCGGTGGCCTTGTTCGTCCACTCGGTCTCGATGACCGTGAAGACCATGGTGGCCTTGTCGGTGTCTTTCTCATAGACGTCGGTGAGCACCGGTGTGGCCACAATTTCATCGCCCACCGTGATGGGTGCGTGGTATTCGAACTCCTGCTCGCCATGGAGCACCAACGCTCCTTGCGCGTGCAGTTGCCCCATGATTGCGAACATCGGGTTCTGGCCCCCGCTGGGGTCCTGGGGCCGCAAGTCGTCGTACTGGTTTCCTGGTGCAGTGAACGTCCAGGTGGGTGGGGCCGGAATGGCGGAGAACCCGGCCGCCGCGGCTGCAGCATCCGAGTGGTACACGGGGTTCTTGTCTTGCACTGCCGAAGCAAATTTTTCGATGGGGCTGCGCTCGACGACGATGTCCCATGCGCCCGTGGGCTTCCCGATGACGCTGCGGTCGATGTCCACCATGGTGAGGTCCCCTTCGTGCTTCCGGACTGGCGGCGACGCTACCTGCTGGAGCCAGGTCCGACCGCCAATCGAACCGAGAGCGTCCGGGGCGGCCGTAGCGTTGGCACCAAGATTCCACGGAGGTGCGCCATGACGACAGAACTCGCGAACGATCTTGCCCCCGAGCTGCAGCTCCCCGTCCTGGCGTCCCTTGCCTCGCGCGGCCACCAGGAGCTCCGCCAGGGCATCGACGAAGTGGGAACTGCGCTGGAGCAGCGCCTGCCTGGACGCGTGCAGGTGGACCGACGAGGGTGGTTTCGGCATCGCCACGTCGAGGCCGTGCGCGTGACGCTCGACAACACCGTCTACGCACTCTCGCTCGAATCCGATCGCGTGCGCGCAACGACCGCAGCCCTGCACGGTTCGATGATGCGACGACGTCACGAGTGTTCCACGGCCGAATGGGTGGGCCGGCTCCTCGGCCACCTGGAAGCGGCAATCGACCGGAGCAACTCCGACCAAGTGGCGCTGCGTCGTCTTGCATCCTTGCGCTGACGAGCCGAGCGTCTCCCGGCGGGGTCCCACCTCGCTAGGGTGACGCCGCGGTCAAGAAGGCGGCGCCACTCCGGCGCCCGACGCATCCAGGGGGAAACACGATGGGTCTGCTCGACGGGAAGGTCGCGATCGTCACCGGTGCCGGCAACGGCGTGGGTCGCGGTGAGGCGATCATGCTCGCTGATCACGGCGCAAAGGTCGTGGTGAACGACCTCGGCGGTTCGGTCAGTGGCGAAGGCGGCGACCAGCGCGCGGCCGACAGCACGGTCGAGGTCATCAAGGCCCGTGGCGGCGAAGCAGTTGCGAACTACGAGTCGGTATCCGACTACGACGGCGCAGGGCGCTTGATCCAGCAGGCCATCGACACCTACGGCTCGCTCGACGTGCTCGTGAACAACGCCGGCATCCTGCGCGACAAGATGCTGTTCTCAATGACGGCCGAGGACTACGACGCCGTCATCAAGGTGCACCAGTACGGAACGTTCAACACCATGAGCCACGCGTCGCAGTACTGGCGCGCGCAGAGCAAAGCCGGTAACCAACCGAGCGCGGCGATCGTCAACACGGTGTCGAGTGGTGGCCTGCAGGGCCAGGCCAGCCAGACCAACTACGGCGCCGCCAAGGCCGCGATCTGGGCGATGACGGTCATTGCCTCGCTGGAACTCGCGGCGTACGGCGTGCGGGCCAACTGCATCGGCCCGGGCGGGTTCACCCGCATGGTGGGCGTGGCCATGAAGGTCGACGTGAAGCAGCCCGAGGACTACGAAGCGTTCGACGGCATGAACCCCATGAACAGCGCCCCCGGCGTGGTGTGGTTGGCGTCCGATGCGTCGAAGCCCATCACGGGCCAGGTCGTGCGCTGCCTCGGCAACAACGTGTGCGTGTACAAGCCGTTCGAAATGGGCGACCAGTTCCTGGCCGTCGACGGCGACGGGAACCCGGCCCAGTGGGACCCGGCCGCGCTCGGCGACACGCTGTTCAAGTACCACTTCAAGTTGGTGAACCCGGGTATCACCACCCAGGTCCAACCGAAGCAGTGGCCGATCAAGCCCGGTCGCCGCGGCTGACCACCTTCTGGCGCGTGAGCAGTTGCGGATGCGCAACCGGACGCGCGCCAAAAGGGAAGGGTGAGGAGAAGAACGCATGCCGCAGATGGACATCCGGTCCGACTTCGAGACGATCACATACGACGAGGGTGACGACGGCGTTGCGGTCGTCACGCTCAACCGTCCCGAGGTCCACAACGCGTTCAACTCATTGATGCAACGCGAGCTGCACGAGGTGTGGCACACGCTGCGTCGCCGCGACTCGGTGCGCGTCATCGTCCTCACCGGCGCGGGTGAGAAAGCGTTCTGCACCGGTATCGATCGCATGGAACAGATGGGTGGTCAGTCCGACCACACCACTGATCCGTTCGTGGTGGGCGCGGGCGGCACCACACCATTCATGTTCAACGACCCGGGCGACAACATCGGCCCGAAGAGTTGCGATCTCTGGAAACCGGTGATCGGCGCAATCAACGGGATGGCATGTGGCGGCGCGTGCTACATGATGGGCGAGTGCGAGTTCCTCATTGCGGCGGAACACGCCACGTTCTTCGACCCGCACACCACCTATGGCATGGCGGCCGCATTCGAACCGGTACACATGGCCGGACTCATGCCCTTCGGCGAAGTGATGCGCCTCGCGCTCGTGGGCGCGCACGAGCGCTGGAGCGCGCAGCGCATGCACCAAATCGGTGCCGTGAGCGAAGTGGTGCCGGGCCCCGAACTCTTGGGCCGCGCCAAGGAAGTGGCCGCCAAAATCGCGTCGCAGCCGCGCCTCGCCGTAGAGGCAACGCTGCGCTGCCTCTGGAACACGCGCGGGATGTCGCAGCGCGAGGCTTTGCGCCAGGCGTACGGGTTCGTGGGCCTCGGCACCAACTGGGAGTCGATACAAGAGGGCCAGCGGGTCTTCGAGAGCGGCCAGCGGATCGAGCCCAAGCTCCACTGATCTAGCCCTTTTGTCCGATTCATGCCTTCGCCGCTACCCTTTCGGACCGTGCGGAGGCTTGTGACGGCGGAGGACCTGGTGCAGGTCGTGCTGAGCGGCCTGCCCGTCGACGCCCCCGCCAGCGTCGAGGTGCAACGCGTGGCCGCGCTCCTACGGGACCCGCGCACGTCTGTCGCCGACGCGCTCGCGCACATGCAAACCGCACACCAGGGTCCGCTTGCGTCACACCCCACCGCTCGTGCCGCACTCACCTGGCTCGCCATGGTGAACCGCGTCGAGTGCTTCGACGGCAAACCACTCGACTCGCAACTCGATCCCTACCTCCGCGGGACCGACGCGTGGAACACGCTCTCGTTCGTGGCCGAGTATCAGCGGGCGCGTTATTGCGACAACCGACCGTGGCAACGCGGCATGGTCACCGCGCTGCAGGACCCGCGCGTCCTCAACCGGATACCGGTCCGTTGGCACCCCGAGCACAACCGCGGTGTCAACGGCGAGCCAGATGCGCTCGTGTGGCAGATCCATCAACGTAGCCCACGAATTGCCGCCGACTTCGCGCTTTCGATGGCGAACGCCACCTCCGACCCAACGACGCGGAGCATCTGGGCACGCATCGGCATCAGCGCTACGCACCGATACGCCTCGCTCTACCCGCGCTCGTGGCGCGCTCGCGGCGTGGTCAGCCCGCGCGCTCGCGTCCCCATCCCGTCGCTGCGGTCGCAACGCCGCGCGTTCCTCGACATCCAAGGCGAGCTCAAACAAGCGAAGCATCCGACCGCGTCGCACCTCCCGACGATCTCAACACTGCGCGACTACCCGTCCCAGACCGTCACAACGTTGCCGAACGGCGCCGCCAACGAGGTCTTCGCCAACACGCGCGCCGATCGACAACGCCCCCACATCCCGTTCGACCGCTGAAACAGGGCACCCGAGGCGCGGCCACGACCGCTAGGTTCCCCACCTGACATCCGCGTCAGCACGGCGGGCGACCCGCCGCAAGGGGGATCCAGTGGGCGAGCAGCGTGTGGCAATCGTCGGGGCAGCACTGTCCGACTGCGGTCGGGTCGACATCGCGAGCCCGTTCGAACTCCACTACCAGGCTGCTTCACGTGCCATCGCCGACGCCGGACTCACCAAGGCCGACATCGACGGCCTCGGATCCAGCGGAATGGGGATGCTGGCCCCCGTGGAGATGGGCGAGTACCTCGGGCTCCGCCCCACGTGGGCCGACGGCACCGGAGTGGGCGGCTCCACGTGGGAGTTCATGCTCGAACACGCGGTGGAAGCGATCCGCGCCGGGCACGCCGAAACCATCGTGCTCGTGTACGGCTCCACCACGCGCGCGGACCTGAAGAAGAGGATGCGCAGCGCGAACCTCAGCTTCGGCTCACGCGGTCCGGTGCAGTTCGACGCGCCGTTCGGCCACACACTCATCAGCAAGTACGCGATGGCGGCGAAGCGCCACATGCACCAGTACGGCACGAAGATCGAACAACTCGCCGAGATCGCGGTGAGCACGCGATACAACGCCAGCCTCAACCCACTCGCCTTCTATCGCGATCCAATCACGATCGACGACGTGCAGAGCGCCGACATGATGGCGGACCCGCTCACGAAGCTGCACTGTTGCATTCGTTCCGATGGTGGTGGCGCGGTCGTCGTCACGAGCGAAGCCCGAGCGAAGGATCTGCCGAAGCAACCGGTGTGGGTGCTCGGAACCGGCGAGACCACGAGCCACACCACGATGAGCGAGTGGGAAGACTTCACCGAGTCGCCGGCGAAGCGTTCGGCCGAGTTGGCGTTTCAGCGCGCGGGGGTCACGCCCGCCGACATCGATCTGTGCCAGGTCTACGACGCGTTCACACCCATGGTGTTGCTCAGCTTCGAGGCGCTCGGGTTCTGCGCACCCGGCGAGGGTGGCGCGTTCGTCGAAGACGGCAAGATGCGCGTCGGCGGTGCGCTGCCCACCAACACCGACGGAGGCGGCCTCAGCAGCTGCCACCCCGGCATGCGCGGCATGTTCCTGCTCGTGGAAGCGGTCAAGCAGCTCCGCGGCGAAGCCGACGGTCGTCAGGTCGAAAACGCTCGGCTCTGCGCGGTCAACGGCACCGGCGGGTGGTTCAGCTCGGCCAGCACCGCCATTCTCGGCACCGAGTGACGAGTCCGCCGGCGGGATCAGCGCAGCGGATGCTGCGCCCGC
>JBMOIJ010000045.1:0-11875 GCA_049317385.1 Acidimicrobiia bacterium | reverse complement strand
CCAAGAAGGCCGCCGCCAAGAAGGCCACAACCAAGAAGACCACGACAAAGAAGGCCGCCGCCAAGAAGGCCACGGTGAAGAAGGCCGCGACCAAGAAGGCCGCCGCCAAGAAGGCCACAACCAAGAAGACCACGACAAAGAAGGCCGCCGCCACGCGCGCACCGTCCGCCAAGAAGGCCGCAACGAAGAAGACCACGGCTCGACGGTCGACGTCGCGGACTACGCCCAGCCCGTCGCCGACCCCGGCGTCGGGTCCTGCCGCCGAGCCGCTCCAGCTGCCCGAAGAATCCTGACCGGCTCGGGGTCAAGGGCGGGGTCGGCTCGGTCGATACGCCCATCATGGTTTTGGGAGCACTTGGCGTAATAGCCGCCGTCCTGGCGGCGGTTGCCGTTCTGATGGGAGTTGCGCTCGGGGCCGCAATCGGTCGCCGGTATACGAACCGCATGGCGCGCCTCGGCGCGCTCGCCGTGACGGTGCTCGGCCTGACGGTCGGCTTTTCGCTCGTCGTGTTCGAGGTGTTGACGGTTGCGGGGATCGCACTGATGTTATTGGGGATCTGCGCGCTTGTCACCGTTTCGGTGCAACTCTCGCGTCCGATGACGGACCCGTTGCCGTCACCCAAGCGGGCGCGTCGTCGCGCTCGACAGGAACGTGCGCCGATCATCGTGCACGAAGTTGTCGACGCCAAGGACGGTGCCGACCTCGTACTCGAGTCGGCGCCGAAGCCGAAGCGACGCCGGGCGCGCCTTCCGCGCAGTCGGCGTCGTCAGCAGGTGGTGCACTCCGAGGCGGCAGAGATCGAGCGCATGTTCTGGTCAGACAACGTGTGGCCCAACGAGGTCATCGAAACCCGCCGCCTTCGGTCCCCCCACGACTGAGGCGTTTCTCACTGTCACATACCCAGCTCAGAAACGCCTCGGGTTAGGTGTGGAGGGCGGCGAACGTCGCCCGCGCAACAGCATCCGGAAGCCAACTGAGCGCCACGAGTTCGTCTTCGCTGAGCTCCCGCAGCTTCTTCACGCTCCCGAACTCCTTGAGCAGGCGCTTGCGACGCGCGGGCCCCAGGCCGGGCACGTCGTCGAGCACCGACTTGGTCATCTTCTTGTCGCGCAGCTGCCGGTGATACGTGATCGCGAAACGGTGTGCTTCGTCACGAACCTGCTGCAACAAGAACAGCGCTTCGCTTTCACGCGCAATACGCACCGGGTCCGATGATCCCGGCCGGTAGACCTCTTCGAACCGCTTCGCCAGCGACGCCACTTCGATGTCCTCGAGCCCCAGCTCGTCGAGGACCCGCTCGGCCACGCCAAGCTGCCCCTTCCCGCCGTCGATCAGCAGCAGGTTGGGCGGGTATGCGAACCGCTTGCCCTTCTGGGCGCCTTCCTCGCGCTCCTCGAGATAGCGCGTGAAGCGGCGGGTGAGCGCCTCTTCCATCGACAGGAAGTCGTCGTTGCCCTGACCGTGGCGCAGTTTGAACCGGCGGTAGTCGTTGCGCTTCGGAAGTCCGTCCTCCATGACCACCATCGATGCAACGGTGTCGGTGCCTTGGATGTGACTGATGTCGAAGCATTCGATCCGCAGCGGCGCCTCGCTCAACCCCAGCGCATCCTGGAGTGCGGTGAGCGCGCGAGCGCGAGCGTTGTGGTCACTGGCGCGCTTCAGCTTGTGCCGAGCGAAGGTCTCTTGGGCGTTGTGCGTGACGGTGCCGAGCAGTTCACGCTTCTCGCCCCGTTGCGGCACTCGAATGCGCACGTTCGAACCGCGCACCACACCCAGGAACTCTTCGTAGAGCGCAAGGTCGTCGGGCTCGTACGGCACGAGCACCTCTTTGGGAACTTCGTCGCCCGGGGCATCGGCGTAGAGCTGTTCGAGCACGCTCGCCATGAGCGATGGGCCCGCAAGTTCCTCGACCTTGTCGATCATGAGCCCTTTGCGACCGGTGACGCGCCCGTGTCGGACGTAGAACACCTGCACGCTGGCTTCGAGCTCGTCGTCGGCGATTCCGATGATGTCGAGGTTCTCGTCCTTCGCCCCCACCATCTGCTGGCGTTCGACGGCTTTGCGCACGTTGAGGAGTTGGTCGCGCAGGCGGGCGGCGCGTTCGAATTCGAGCGCTTCGCTGGCGTCGTGCATCTGTTTTTCGATGCGGTCGAACACGGGTGCCGTGTCGCCGTCGAGGAAGCGGAGCAGGTCGGCGACCAGCGCGTCGTACCCCTCGCGCGTGATGTCACCGACGCAGGGGGCGCTGCACTTCTCGATGTGTGCGTACAGGCACGGTCGGCCCAGCTTTTGATGCCGTTGGAACTTGCTGGCCTGACAAGTTCGGATTGGGAACGTACGGAGCAATAGGTCGAGCGCCTCGCGGATTGCATACGCGTGCGCGTACGGCCCGTAGTACTTGACGCCTTTGCGTTTCTGCCCCCGCAACACCATGGCGCGGGGCCACTCTTCGTCGAGGGTGACTGCGAGCCACGGATAGCTCTTGTCGTCCTTCAGGCGGATGTTGAAGCGCGGTCGGTGCTTCTTGATGAGGTTGTATTCGAGGAAGAGCGCTTCGACTTCGTTGCGAACCTCGATCCACTCCACTGTGGCCGCGGCTTGCACCATCTGGCGGGTGCGTTCGGGCATGGACCAGTGATCGCCGAAGTAGTTGTTGAGGCGCGACCGCAAACTCTTGGCCTTGCCCACGTAGATGATGCGCCCGTCGGCATCTTTGAACTGGTAGCTGCCGGGCGTGGTGGGGATGGTGCCGGCAGGCGGGCGCTCAACCATGGGTACCAGTGTCGCGCCTTGGCCGCAGCGGCCTGGGACAGCGCCGAACCCGGCTCAGACCGCTTCGAACTCGGCGAACGGGTTCACGAACTCGATGCCGTTGATGGCGGCCCGGTCCCCCAGATCCTCGGAGTACACGACCGTGGCACCGATGCGTTGCGCTGCGACCACGATGAGGGCGTCCCAGAACGAGAGTTGCTCGCGCTGGTGCAGCGCAATGGTCTGGTCCATCGCGCCGGCGCGCAACGGATCGGTGCAGCGCAATGGCGTCGAGCACGTCGTGGGTTGCGTTCTGGTGGATGGGCCAGGTGGCGAAGAACTCGGCCCCACTGGCCGCCTCGTCCGCAGAAACGAAATCGCCGAGTTTGCTTCGGCACGCGGCGTAGAACTCTTGCAGGACCTGCGTGCTGACGACGCAGGAACCATCTGTCCACAGGTTGTCGATCAGCTCGTTGGCTATGTCGCGCTTCTCAGGCGCACGCTCGTCGTACGCGTAGACGAGCACGTTCGTGTCAAGAAAAGCGACCGAGTCGTTCCTCATAAATGTCCTCTCGGGTCCAATCGCGTGGGGCCGGGGCTACGCGTCCGGCGTTGCGCTCCCGCAGCACACGCATCTGCTTGCGCCAGGCCTGGTGGGCGCGCCGGGATGCAGCGGACCGCTCGTCGTCGGCCGCAGCGACGAGCTGGCTGACCAGGCCGCTGAGCGAGGTGTCGCGCTGGGCCGCAATGACCTTGGCCCGACGGATGACCTCTTCGTCGACCTGCAGCGTGAGGTTCTTCTTCGCCATGACCACAGCCTACCGTGGTCCACAGATTCCTGTGGTGCTCTCTGCCTCGGCGACCTAGACCGTTGCCGCCGGCGCCAAGGGGTCGACCGCAGTCGGACTGGGTTCGAGGGCGGCGAGCGGCACCACCGGAGCGGCACGGCGCCGCAGGTTCGCGGCGTCCCACAGCCGAACGAAGCCGTCGAGCAGCAACAGCACGAGCATCACGTTGCGGACCCACAACCACAACACGGGGGCGAGGTCGCCGCGTACGTATTCGTCGATCCAATAGATCAACAGCGCCGACACGGAATAGATGGCAGCGGTCAGCAGCGCGAGCCGCTTCTCACCGCCCACCCACGCAAGGGCCGCGAACGGCAGGAGCCACACCGTGTACTGCGGCGAGATGATGGGCGAGAACACGAGGAACGCAGTGACCGACGTGAGCGGGGCAACTGCGTCGGCGAACACGCCGTCGAGGCGACCGCTGCGTTTCAGCAACCACGCCACTGCGATGACGCTGACCACCATGGCCAGCCCCAACACCGACTTGCCCCACTCGGGCATCTGACCCACCCGCCAGGCGCCTTGTTCGGCGCGCACAGTGAGCGGCTCGGTGAGTCGAACGACCGAACCGGGCAGGCTCTCGAGCTGCCATCCCTTCGCGCCGCGAAACGACAGCACGTCCATGACCGCGCCCGTGCCACCGACGGCGACCCAGGCGGCGAGCCCCACGGCTCCGAACCCGGCTGCGCACCAGATGGGTTTCCACTTGCCGCGCACCATGAGTATGGGGATGAGCGCTGCGCACCACATCTTGGCGAGCGCGCCGGCGGCCAGCGTCGCACCCGATGCGACATCACGTCGACGGCGGATGAGTGCAAGGCCCCACGTGACCAACGCAACCGACAACAAGTCGGTGCGCAGGTAGATGAATGGGTAGACGATGGTGGCTGCGCTCAACGCGAGGTACGCAAGCGACGCGCGTTTTGACCAGCCGTATGCGAGCGCGCCAGCAACTGCGAGGTCGCAGGCGAGTTGGGTCCACACCAACAACTTCGCCCCGGTGGGAATGGAGAACCCGCCGATCAGCTCGATGTTGAGGAGAGTGGCGGGCGGGTACTCCACCGCAAAATCGCGGTACGGGATGCCGTCGGAGGTGGCGATGGCGTGGTAACGGTGGACGTCGCCGTTGAACGGGGCGTCGGGCGACGAGAGCGTGGGGCCGAGCGTGAGCCAGAGTGCCACCAGCACGCGCGCGGCGATGAGCGCGAGGAGGGTGTACTTGGCGAACTTCGGCATCGGCTCCAGGGTACGGGAATGGCGGAAACCGGCGGCGGCTCGCCTCGCCCCGCCCGGACCATTTCCGAGCCCGCCGGTATGCTGGGGTGCTGGAGGCTCGTTCTGATGCTGCGTCTGCAGGCTCCCCTGCCCGACCGTTACACCTTGGCCAGCCCCGACGAGCTGGTGGACATGATCGCGGCCGCCAAGTCCACGCTGGGACCGAAGCTGCTGATTCTCGGCCACCATTACCAGCGCGACGAGGTCATCCGGTGGGCGGACCATCGGGGCGACTCGTTCAAGCTCGCCCGCTTCGCCCAGGACGACGACCAGGCCACCGACATCGTGTTCTGTGGCGTGCACTTCATGGCCGAGTCGGCCGACGTACTCACCGGTGACCACCAGCGCGTGGTGCTCCCCGACCTGAATGCCGGCTGTTCCATGGCCGACATGGCGAACATCGAGCAGGTCGAAGATGCATGGGACGAGCTCAGCGGCATCGTCGACACATCACGACTGGTGCCCATCACGTACATGAACTCGAGTGCTGCGTTGAAGGCGTTCGTGGGTGAACACGGGGGCGCGGTGTGCACTTCCAGCAACGCACGCGCGGTACTGGAATGGGCGCTGGCCAAGGGTGACCAGGTGTTGTTCTTCCCCGATCAACACTTGGGCCGCAACACTGCATACGCAATGGGTTATGGCGCCAACGACGAAGCGTTGTGGGATCCCCGCCACGCGCTCGGCGGCCTCGACGAAGCCACCATCAAGTCGCGCACGTTCTTGTTGTGGCGCGGGTGGTGCAGCGTGCACCAGCGCTTCCAACCCGAACACGTACACGACTTTCGTCGCGCGCACCCGGGTGGCGAAGTGATCGTGCACCCCGAGTGCAAGCACGAAGTCGTGCAGTTGGCCGACCGCGTGGGGTCAACCGAGCGCATCGGCGAGTGGGTCGAGGCAGCACCGACAGGTGCGGTCATCGGTGTGGGCACGGAGATCCACATGGTGCAGCGCCTTGCGCACGAGTACACCGACAAAACCATCGTGTCGCTCGACCCGCTGGTGTGCCCGTGCTCCACGATGTTCCGCATCGACGCGCCCCACCTGGCGTGGACGCTCGAGAACCTGGTGCAGGGCACGGTGGTGAATCAGATCGTGGTGCCCGACGACGTTGCGCACTGGTCACGCGTTGCGCTCCAACGCATGCTCGACATCACGTAGCGAGCGACTCGGCGTCGTACCGGCGCTGTGTCACCAACCCCAGGATGCGCGGGATCTTGCCGGTCTCGGCGTACTCGGGGGCCTTGGCCAAGAACGCCGCCGGCGGTTCGAACTCGAACATCCGCTCGATCACCAGCCCATGGTCGGCGAGCGCATTCACGTACTGCGACAGCGGACGGTGCACGAACGGCAACACCACGCCGGGTGCCAGCTCCTCTTCGGCGACGGCCACGTCGAGGTAGGGGCCGACGCGCCAGTACTGCTCGTCGAGGACGTGATCGATCACCCATCCACTTTCCGGCGTCTGCATGAGTGGGTGATTGAGCACGAGCAAGAAGCGACCACCGGGTTGGAGAACCCGGGAGATCTCGGCAATGGCCGGCACGTGATTGGGGACATGCTCGAATACCAAGCACGCCAGCACGCCATCGACCGAACCCGATGCGACTGGGAGTGACTCGATGGCTCCTTGCATCAGCGCGGCCGCGTGGTCACGCTCGGCTGCCACGCGTAGCTGCGCGAACGCTGGGTCCATTCCGATCACCTGCACACCGGCGCGGGCCAGCGCCCGGGCGCACTGTCCTTCACCGGTTCCGGCATCGAGCACCACACGACACTCGCCCAGCATGTTCACGGCGAGCGGAATGATCTGCTCTTCGTATTCAGGATCCACGCCGTCGGTGAACTCATCGACCCACCACTGCGAATGCTGCTCCCACAACAAACGATCTACGTGCATGGCACCTGCTCCCGGGGTTCATCCGCGACCGTTCGACTCGGAGCGAGCGTGAGTAGTCCGTACGCATACAACGGCAAGAGCACCCGCCCGAAATCCTCCGAGCGCCCCCAAGTGGCTGCCGTGAGAACAACTGCGAGAACCCCATAACCAAGTGTCAACGACGAAACTGGTGGACGACGCCGCAAGATTGCCGCAACGACGATCAACGCCAATATGAGCGCGCCTAAGAGAGACATGGCGTCCCACTGACCTGCAGATCGAATGATTCCTATTCCTGGCAGCCCGAGCGTTGCGGGCTTACGCCCAAACGGAAGTGTTCCGACCCTTGCCCACACGATGAGGTACCACGTTCCGAGGGCGACGAATGGGATCCCACAAGTCACACACAGCGCCGTGCGATCACCGCGCGGGGTCTTCCGGAAGACAACGAAGAACATCACCACCGGAACGATGAGCATCGTCTCACGCGCGAGCACCGCAAGCACAAGACAGATCGCTGCGATCCACCATCGCTGCTTCGATTGGAGCAACACAACGATTCCGAACGTTGCCAGCGCCAATGCCAGGAGTTCAGGCCCAGTGCCCCACACCGCTCCCGAAGCGCCGGGCAGGATCAAGAACAGTGGCGCGATCCAGATCGGAACCACGACGGAGCGAGCGAGTAAGGCCAAGGCTGCGGAAGCGGCACCACCCGAAGCAATAGTCAGGAGCACGAGCACCGTTGAGACTGCGTCGGGCTGCCCAAACGAAAGCACCCAACCCAAGTATCCGTACAAGGGTCTGCCCATGCGAAAAGAAGCTTCTAACTGTCGGCCAGAGAACACCTCCGGATGCGACAACGTCGGGTCCTGCGCAAGGGCCTGGAACGCCTGCGCGTCACTTGCAGCGAACAGCACGCTGACCCGGTCGCCCGGATACACGACATGCGTCGTCACATAGCTGCCTCGGGTTGGCACCGACGGAGTGTCGTAAACCGAAATGATCCAGACGAAGAGGAGCGCCGTGATCGCCGAGCCAGCGACGCCGCACGCAACGATCGGCCACCAGGAACCGCCCCTCGGGCGAACCATCATCCTTTGGCCTGCAGCAGCGGAGCCAGGAATTTGCCGGTGTAGCTCTCGGCCACCTTCGCCACTTGTTCGGGCGTGCCTTCAGCCACGACGGTGCCGCCGCCACTACCGCCCTCGGGGCCGAGGTCAACGAGCCAGTCGGCGCTCTTGATGACGTCGAGGTTGTGCTCGATGACCAACACGGTGTTGCCCTGATCGACCAACCGTTGCAACACGCCAAGGAGGCGGCGCACGTCTTCGAAGTGCAAGCCGGTGGTGGGCTCGTCGAGGATGTAAATGGTGTGGCCGGTGCTGCGCTTGCCGAGTTCGGTACTCAGCTTCACGCGCTGGGCTTCACCACCCGACAACGTGGGCGCCGGTTGTCCGAGGCGCACGTACCCCAATCCCACGTCTTCGATGGTGCGCAAGATGCGTTCGATGGGTGGATGCGCGGCGAAGTACTCGAGCGCTTCGCTCACGCTGAGGTTGAGCACCTCGGCAATGTTCTTGCCCTTGTAGGTGACTTCGAGCGTGTCGCGGTTGTAACGGGCGCCCTTGCACACTTCGCACGGCACGTACACGTCGGGTAGGAAGTGCATTTCGATCTTGATGGTGCCGTCGCCGGCGCACGCCTCGCAGCGCCCGCCCTTCACGTTGAACGAGAAGCGACCAGGTTGATACCCGCGCACCTTCGCTTCAGGCGTGGACGCGAACAGCGTTCGAATCTTGTCGAACACCCCGGTGTAGGTGGCCGGGTTGGACCGGGGCGTACGGCCGATGGGCGACTGGTCGACATCAACAACCTTGTCGAGGAACTCGATGCCCTCGACCTTCTTGTGCAAGCCGGGAACGTCACGCGATCGGTAGATCTTCTGCATGAGCGCGCGGAACAAGATGTCGTTGACCATTGTGCTCTTGCCGCTGCCGCTCACCCCCGTAACGGCGACGAAACACCCCAACGGGATATCGACGGTGACGTCGCGCAGGTTGTGTTCGCGCGCCCCCACCACCTTCAGCCACTGATCGCCCGTGGGGCGGCGCCGTTCGGGCACTTCGATCTGCCGCTTGCCCGACAGGTATTGGCCGGTGACCGACTGCTTGGACTTGAGCAGTCCCTTCACGGGCCCGGAGAACACGATCTCTCCCCCGTGTTCACCCGCCCCTGGGCCAATGTCGACGACGTGGTCGGCGACGCGAATGGTGTCTTCGTCGTGTTCGACGACGATGACGGTGTTGCCCAGGTCGCGTAGACGCGTGAGCGTTTCGATGAGCCGTTCGTTGTCGCGCTGGTGCAACCCGATGCTCGGTTCGTCGAGCACGTAGAGCACCCCCACCAGGCCACTGCCGATCTGGGATGCGAGCCGGATGCGTTGCGCTTCCCCGCCGGCCAGGGTTCCCGACGAGCGGTTGAGCGTGAGGTAGTCGAGGCCCACGTCGAGCAGGAACTGCAGGCGCTCGTTCACTTCCTTGAGCACGGCTTCGGCGATCATGCGATCGCGCTCGCTCAATTCGATGCCGCGGAAGAACTCGGCGGCGTCGCCGATGGAGACGTCTCCCACTTCGTTGATGCTGCGCCCACCCACCGTGACCGCAAGGGACTCGGGGCGCAGGCGCGCGCCCTTACATGCGGGGCACGGCACCTCACGCATGTAGCCCTCGATCTGCTCGCGCATGCGCTCGGACTCGGCCTCGGTGTGGCGGCGCTCCAACCACGGCACCACACCTTCGAACGCCGTCCAGTACGAGCGCTGACGCCCGTACCGGTTGCGGTACTTCACATGGACTTCGTCGCCGTTGGTGCCGTGCAAGATGACGGCCTTCGCCTTCTTGCCGAGCTTCTTCCACGGCGTGTCGACCGAGAAGCCCCATGCGTCGGCCACGGCTTCGAGCACGCGATTGAAGTACTGGCCGCGGAAGCCACTCCAGGGCGCGATGGCACCTTCGCTGAGCGCAAGGTCGTCGTCACGCACCACCAGTTCGGGGTCGACTTGGAACTTGGTGCCGAGACCGTCGCACTCGGGGCACGCGCCGTAGGGCGAGTTGAAGGAGAACTCACGCGGGCTGAGCGACTGCCAGCCTTCGGTGAGCACCAACGGTTCGGGCGCGTCCTCACCCTCCTTCACCACGATCTCGATGACGCACTTGCCCTCGGCCACTTTCAGCGCGGTTTCCACCGAGTCGGTGAGGCGGCGCTCGATGCCCGCGCGGCGCACCAAGCGGTCGACCACCACTTCGATGGTGTGTTGCTCGTAGCGGGCGAGGCGCAGCCCTTCGCCGGTGACACCGCCGGTACCGGCCAAGGCTGCGAGTTCCACGATCTCGCCGTCGACACGCGCACGCGTGAATCCTTCGGTTGCGAGCTGCGACAACAGCGTGTGGTACTCGCCCTTGCGACCCTCGACGACCGGCGCCAACACTTGGAAGCGCGTGCCTTCGGGCAGCTCCATGACGCGGTCGACGAACTCTTGCGGCGTCTGTCGCGCAATGACTTCGCCGGTTTCGGGGTCGTGCTTGATGCCGATGCGCGCCCACAACAACCGCAAGTAGTCGGAGATCTCGGTGATGGTGCCGACCGTGGAGCGCGGGTTGCGCGACGCGCTCTTCTGGTCGATGGAGATGGCCGGCGACAGCCCTTCGAGGAAGTCGACGTCGGGCTTGTCCATCTGGCCGAGGAACTGGCGCGCGTACGCAGAAAGCGACTCCACGTAGCGGCGTTGCCCTTCGGCGTAGATGGTGTCGAACGCCAGTGACGACTTGCCGGAGCCCGAAAGGCCCGTGAACACGATCAGTTGATCGCGCGGCAGTTCGAGGTCGACGTCTTTGAGGTTGTGCTCCCGGGCACCCCGGATCACGATCGAGTCGGACACGGCGGCCAGGCTACCGGTCGGACCGCCTCACCGAACGCATGTTCGATGGGAAGGTCAGACGGTCTCGCGGATGTCGCGCTTGAGGTCCTTGATCTCGTCGCGCAGGCGGGCGGCTTCCTCGAAGCGCATCTCCTTGGCCGCTTCGTGCATCTCTTCTTCGAGCTGGCGGATGAGGCGCCGCAGGTCGTCGGCCGGAAGGTCGCGGATGACGGCGTCGTGCGTGCGATGGGTGCGACCACTCCCCTGCTGCACGGCACCGTCATCGTCGGTTTCGTCGCCGCCACGGGCACGCACCATTTCCATGATGTCGCCGACCTTCTTGCGGACGGTTTGGGGATCGATGCCGTGCTCGGCGTTGTACGCGAGCTGCAGCTGGCGACGTCGCTGCGTTTCGCTGATCGCGTTGCGCATGGAGTCGGTCATCTGGTCGGCATACATGATCACTTGGCCGTCGACGTTTCGAGCGGCGCGCCCGATCATCTGGATGAGCGACGTCTCGGAGCGCAGGAAGCCTTCCTTGTCGGCGTCGAGGATGGTCATGAGCGCCACTTCGGGAAGGTCGAGGCCTTCTCGCAACAAGTTGATACCCACCAGCACGTCGAACTCACCGAGCCGCAACCCGCGCAGGATGTCGACCCGTTCGAGCGTGTTCACCTCGCTGTGCAGGTAGCGCACGCGAATGCCGAGCTCGAGCATGTAGTCGGTGAGGTCTTCGGCCATCTTCTTCGTGAGCGTGGTGACCAACACGCGCTGGTCTTTGTCGGTGCGCGCGTTGATCTCACCGACCAAGTCGTCGATCTGGCCTTTGGTGGGCCGCACCATGACTTCGGGATCGACCAAACCGGTGGGCCGCACCACCTGTTCCACGATCTGTTCGCTGATCTCACGCTCGTAGGCCGCCGGGGTGGCAGACAGGAACACGAGCTGGTTCACCCGCTCCACGAACTCGTCGAACTGCACCGGCCGGTTGTCGAGCGCGCTCGGCAAGCGGAATCCGTGCTCGACCAGCGTTTCCTTGCGGCTCCGGTCGCCGGCGTACTGACCGTGGAGTTGGGGCACGGTGACGTGGCTCTCGTCGAGGACCACCAGGTAGTCGTCAGGGAAGTAATCGAGCAGCGTGTACGGCGGTTCGCCGGCGGCACGGCCGTCGAGGTGGCGCGAGTAGTTCTCGACGCCGCTGC
>JBMOIJ010000044.1:0-11947 GCA_049317385.1 Acidimicrobiia bacterium | reverse complement strand
GCAGGTTGCCCGCGCCGCGGATCTCGAGGTCGCGCATCGCGATCTTGAAGCCGCTCCCGAGGTCGGTGAACTCGCCGATGGTCTTCAACCGTTCGTACGCCTCTTCGGTGAGCACCTGGTCTTGCGGATGCAACAAGTACGCATACGCACGCCGTCCCCGTCGGCCGACGCGACCGCGCAATTGATAGAGCTGCGAAAGTCCGAGCCGGTCGGCCCGGTCGACCACCAACGTGTTCGCGGTTGCGATGTCGAGCCCACTCTCCACGATGGTGGTGCACACCATCACGTCGTAGGTGCCTTCGTAGAACTCCATCACCACGCGTTCGAGCGAGTTCTCGTCCATCTGCCCGTGAGCGATACAGACCCTCGCCTCGGGAACGAGTTGCTTGATCTTGTCGCTGATGTGCTCGATGTCCTGAACGCGGTTGTGCACGTAGAACACCTGGCCCTCGCGCAACAGTTCGCGACGGATGGCCTCGGCCACCGCGCGTTCGTCGTGTTCGCCCACGTACGTGAGGATGGGCTGACGGTCGACCGGCGGCGTGTTGATGATGCTGAGGTCGCGAATACCAGTGAGGCTCATCTCGAGCGTGCGCGGGATGGGCGTGGCGCTGAGCGTGAGAACGTCGACGTTGCTACGCATCGCCTTGATCTTCTCTTTGTGCGTCACGCCGAAGCGCTGCTCTTCGTCGACGATGAGCAGGCCGAGCTGCTTGAACTCGATGTCGTCGCTGAGCAGACGATGCGTCCCGATGATCACGTCGACGTCACCGGCGGCAAGTCGGTTGATGACCTGCTTCTGCTCCTTCGAAGTCAGGAAGCGACTGAGCACCTCGACCTTCACGGGATAGTTCGCGTACCGCTCGGTGAACGTCTGGCCGTGTTGGGTGGCGAGCAGCGTGGTGGGCACGAGCACCGCCACCTGCTTGCCATCCTGCACCGCCTTGAACGCGGCGCGTACGGCCACTTCGGTCTTGCCGAAACCGACATCGCCGCACACCAACCGGTCCATCGGTTGGGGCTTCTCCATGTCTTCCTTCGCGGCCACGATGGCGGCGAGCTGGTCGGGCGTTTCCTCGTAGGGGAACGCCGCTTCCATCTCGGCCTGCCACGGAGTATCGGGCGCGAACGCATGGCCCTGGGTCGCAATGCGCTGGCGGTACAGCTCCACGAGCTCGACCGCGATCTCGGCCACCGCGGCGCGCACTTTTCCCTTCGACTTCGCGAAGTCGGCGCCGCCCAGACGATGCAGCGTGGGCGCCTCGCCGCCGGTGTAGCGCCGCACCAAACCAACCTGATCGGTGGGCACGTACAACTTGTCGCCGCCCTTGTACGCGAGCAGGAGGTAGTCGCGTTCCACCCCGCCGATGGCACGCGTGACCATGCCCTCGTACTTGCCCACACCGTGCAGGTGATGCACCACGAAGTCGCCCGGTTGGAGCGAGTCGTAGAAGTCGGCACCCTTGCGCGCACCCCGCGGCGTGCGTTGTACGCGCCGACGACCCGTGAGATCGGTTTCACTGATGAGCGCAACGTTGGTGCCTTGCAGGACTGCACCACGATCGAGCGGCGCGGTCACGATGTGCACCGTCGGTTTGCCCACGGCCGCCGTGTCGAGCTCGGCAACGACCGGCACCAACATGCCTTCGCCGCTCAACACGTCACTGATGCGTTGCGCGCTCCCCTTCCCTTCCGCAGCAATCACCACGTGCATGCCGTCGCTCACCAAGCCGCGCAGGCGATTCACCAGCGCCTTGGTGTCGCCCGCCACCGGGTCGAACGTGGTGGCCGCAAGAAACGGCGTGTCGGGTGACTCGGGTGCGGCGAGCACGTTGCAGGCCGGCGCCGTGGTGTGCGCGAGCAGCCGGTCGAAATCGAGCGACAGGCGAGGCGGTTCGCCCGTGGCGCCCCACGTGTCGGAGAGGGCACGCGCGAGTTCGGCTTCGTCGTCGATGAGTTCCTGCGCGCGGTCGCGCATGCGGCGCGGTTCGACCAACAGCACGAGCGCTTCGCTCGGCAACAGGTCGGTGACGAGGTGATCATCTTCGGTGAGCCACGGCAGCCAGCTCTCCATGCCGTCGAACGTCTGGCCGTCGGCCAGGCGTTGCCAGTGCTCACGCCCCCACGGTTCCTGTTGGAGCAGCGCTTCGGCGCGCGGTTGCACGTCGGGCGTGGGCAGCAGTTCCCGCGCCGGGAACACCACCGCTTCCTCGAGGTCGCGCACGCTGCGCTGGTCGGCGATGGAAAAGATGGAGAGGCGGTCGATCTCATCGCCCCAGAGGTCGATGCGCACCGGGTGATCGGCCGTGCTCGGGTACACGTCGACGATGGAGCCGCGCACCGCCACTTCACCGCGCGCTTCCACCTGATACTCGCGCCGGTACCCGCCGTGCACGAGCCGTGCGACCAGCTCGTCGCGGTCGAACTGCGCGCCGGCGCGCAGCACGATGGGCTGTACGTCTTCGACATGCGGGCCAAGCCGTTGGATGAGCGCGCGCACTGGCGCCACCACCACGGTGGGGAGCGCCGCCCCGCCTTCGCGCAGACGCCACATGACGCGCAGGCGGCGGCCCATCGTCTCGATGGCCGGGGACACGCGCTCGAACGGCAGCGTCTCCCATGCCGGGAAGCGCTCGACTTGGTCGGCGCCGAGGAACTGGCCCAAGTCGTGGGCGAGCCGCTCGGCTTCCGCGTTGGTGGGCACGGCCAGCACCACCGGCCGCTTCTTGGTGCGCACGGCGAGCGCCGCCGCGAACACGGCGCGGGCGGCCTCGGGGACTGCCAGCACCTTCTCGGCGCCCGACGCCGCCGCGGCCAGCACCGCTTGGTCGCCAAGCAGTGGCAACAGTGGAGCGAGCGGAGCGGAAGCGGCGGGACCAGTCATACGGGGCCCTTCACGCTACCGGGCGCAGCCGGCGTGCTCCCGAGCGGCGTCAGGGAAACGCGCCCGCGGGCGCGTGTCCGGCGCCATGCGCAGTCCGGTGGTGATGGCTGCAGCAGAGTTCGAGGTTCTCGAGGTCGGTGGCCGAGCATCCAGACTCCACGCAGTGTTGATCGCGTTCGGCGACGAGTCGCCGCAGCCGGCGGGTGACCAGGCGCTGCTTGCGGCCCACATCGGCCGGCGAGCCATTGAGGTGATGCGTCATCACGACGGGGACGCTCGCTGGAGTGCCGGGTGTTGGGCGGCGGCCGGTTTCGATGCGTCGCGAGCGCAGCATTCCAACCCAACGGGTTGGCGCGGAGCGAGCGATGCGTCGGAAGCGGAGGCGAGCCTTGTTCGAAACGCGCCCGCGGGCGCGTCCGCAACAAGGCGTAACAGCTCTTCTTCGGTCTCAGGCGTTGCGACACGCGTGAGTTCACGCGCCTTCGCGTACGACAACTCGCCCGAAGCAACTGCGGCCGCCGCAGCCGGGAGCCTCCGCAACGCCCGCGCCACACGCACCTGCTCGCGAGCGGTACTGAGTTCGATGTCACACAAGTTCGCCAACCAGTGTGCGCACGACATTGCGCCGCTGCTCATCCAGCCGCCCAGCGCGTCGTACTCGCCGACGAGCTCCAACAATCGTGCCTTCTGATCACGCAGCGACCCGACGAGCCCGGCGATCTCGACCTCGATGGCCACGGTCCGCCGCATGTGCTCCATGCCTTGGCGTTCAATGCCGGTCACCCGCGGCCGCTTCGGGCCACCCCAGCTCTGCTTCTGCAACCGCTTGCCCGCTGCGATCCACGCAATATTGCGCTGCATCCTTACCCCTCCCCGATGCCTCGGCCGCAACCTACGAGAGCGGTACGACAGGAATGCTCGCTCGGCGTACGTGCCCATCGCACCGCCGACAACGCGCGGGAAACGCGCCCGCGGGCGCGTTTCCAAGACGCCACAATGACCACATGCCACAGCCGACCATCGCCGAGTTCACCGATCCACGTCTCGTCGAGATCTTCGACACCGTGAACGCGTACGACCCCGGCACTCAGCCCGACTTCTACGCGTCCGTTGCCCGACAAATCGGTTCCCGCACGATCGTCGAACTCGGGTGTGGCACCGGGATCATCACGGTTGCACTCGCGGAGCAGGGCTACACGATGATCGGCGTCGAGCCCGCTGCCGCGATGCTCGACGTGGCCCGCACCCGATCGCGCGCCGAACACGTCGGGTGGATCACCGGCAGCGCCGCTGAGATTGGCACGCCCAACGCCGACATGGCGTTCATGGCGGGGCACGTCGCCCAGTTCTTCGTGGACGACGCCGAGTGGATGGACGCGCTGCGCGCCATGCACCGTGCACTGCGGACCGGCGGCACGCTCACCTTCGAAGCGCGCAACCCTGCCGACCGCGCGTGGGAACGCTGGACACCAAACGATCGTCACGAAGTGACCCATCCACACGCGGGGCCGGTCACCCACTGGTCGGACACACTCGCAATGGACGCCGGTGTGCTCACCTACGACAACCACTACGTGTTCGAGGCCACGGGCGAACACCTCGTGTCGCACGCACAGCTTCGGTTCCGTACGCTCACCGAACTCGACGCGTCACTCGAAGCAGCAGGGTTCACCCGCACCGAGTGCTATGGCAACTGGGGCCGCGCACCGCTCGCACCGACGTCGCCCGAGTTCATCGTGGTGGCCACGGCCCGCTAAGCACAGCCCGCTAGCGACGACGCCAATCAATCAGCGCGTGTTGTACCGGTTCATCGCAACGGCAATGCCGTCGGTGACGATGCACTCCACTGCGTCGGCCGCTTCCGCAATGGTCACATCCATTGCGGCGCGGTCCTGTTTCGAGAACCGCTTCAGCACGTGGTCGGCACCCTGCTCCTTGCCGCCCGGCGGCTTGCCGATACCGATGCGCACGCGCAAGAAGTCCTGTGACTTCAGATGCTGGTTGATGGACCGCAGACCGTTGTGGCCGGCGAGCCCGCCACCTTCCTTGAGTTTGAGCTCTGCAGGTGCGAGGTCAAGTTCGTCGTGCACCACGATGAGCTGCTCGGGCGTCACGCCAAAGCGACGCACCAACGGCGCCACCGCCACGCCGGACTCGTTCATATAGGTGAGGGGCACCACGAGACCGACCTTGCGGCCGGCAATGTTCACCTGGTCGACGAGCGCGCGTTCCTTCTGTTTGCGCAACTTGCCGCCGTGACGCGTCGCCAGCAGTTGAACCGCCTCCGCACCCACGTTGTGGCGCGTGCGTTCGTACTCGGAACCAGGATTACCGAGCCCGACCACCAAGTAGTCGGCCGATGAACCAGTGCGTTCGCCGCGCGTGAAGCGCCCCACGAACGTGCGTTACTCGGCTGCGGCCGCTTCGCCTTCGGCGCCTTCGCCTTCGTCTGCGGCTGCGGCCGCCAGACCACGCGGCACCGCGATGATGGCGATGGTCTCTTCGGGGTCAGTCACGAGCGTGACCCCGGCCGGCATGGTGAGCTCGCCCGCCTTCAGGTTGCCGGCAAGTTCCAGCGCCGAAATGTCGTGCTCGATGACGGTGGGAATGTCTTCCGGCTTGGCCTCGATGGTGACCACGACGGTCTGCTGCTCGAGGATGCCGCCGTCCTTCTGCCCGACCGATTCACCAGTGAGGTGCACCGGTACGTCGGCCTGGACGGCCTCGTCGCGGCGGATCTTTACGAAATCGACGTGGACCAGGTCACCCTTGGTGGGATTCCGCACGATCTGACGGGCCAACGCCAAGTGCTCCTCGCCGCCAAGCGCAAGCGTGATCAGCGTGTTCGCACCGGTGTCGGAGTGGAGGATGCGGTTGAGCTCGCGGGCCGGCACGCTGACGGCCGTGGCCTCGGCGCCCAAGCCGTAGACGACTGCCGGAACCTGACCCTCACGGCGCAGGCGGCCGGCGGGGCGGCTGCCGAGCTGGTCGGCCGAGCGAGGGGCAGCGGTGAGGGTGGCGTCGGACATTCCTGGATCTTTCGATGGGGCCGCCCACCGGGCGGCTCGAACGTGAGAACGATCCATTCTGGTGCCTCGGGGGCGTGGAGGCCAAGCGGGCGGGTTTGACGGCCCGACTCGTACCAGACCACCCTATAAGAGCAGTTCGTCCATTTTAGCGGAATGGGGAGGGAGGGCGCACGTGAACGAGTTACTCCGATCGCAGCCACCCTCAGTTGCCTCCACATCCTTTGCGTACGACATGCTCCAGAGCCTCGAACCCAAGGTCGACCGCCTCGAACGGCGCCCGACGGCCCCGTGGTCGCGCCCAAATCGCGTCGCCCAACTCGGCATCGAAGCGGTGCGCGCCGCCCACATGGGTGAACGCTCCGACCTCGTCGCACGAGCGCACCACTTGTTCGACCGCGTGATCGACGCCGCGCCCGACGCCACGGCCAAGGCACTGGCCGGACGCGCGTCGGTGTTCGCGAGCTCCTACCCAGTCTTCTATGTGGGCCTCCTCGCCCATACGGCGCAACACTTGCGCGATCACAAGATCCCTCAGTGGGGCCTCGTCGCCGACACGCTGAGCGAGTTCATTGCCAAAGCCGATCAACGGTTCCCATCGCTCGCACTGCGCGCCACCATCACCACCACACTCGAGGACGTGCTCGGGGCCGAGCGCATGTACCGCGATCCAAATGCGATTCGTTTCCTCATCGAGTCCGGCCGCATTGCGCTCGAATCGGACGACGAAGGTTGGATCGAGCACACCGGAATTGCGCTCGAGCGCGCGCTGACCACGAGCCCCGAGATTTTCGTGGACGTGATCAACTCGCTGAAAGACGGGTACGGGCAGCATCACCCCGACTACTTCAACGCGCTGATCCAACACAGCGACCGCCTCTTGCAACAAAGCGCGGAAGCCCACGCTCGAGTCAGACCGACCAAGTGGAACCAGATCGTCGTCAGCGACGAGTCCACGCACCAGGCGCGTCGCGATCCCCGGCACCATTTCTCGGACCTTCTCGATGACCACACGGAACGATCCCGCGTCGAGGAAGCGCTCCTGATCGCAGCCGTCGGAAGCTTCGAGCACGCAAGTCAACACTTCGCGACCGAAGGCGCCTCACCCGAAGAACAAGCCGAGCTCCTGGCGCGCTATATCGAGCACGAAACCGCGCTCAACCACTTGGACCGCGTAGCCCAGGCCCATGAATTCGTCGGCGACTTCGCCGCCGCGGCCGGTGCCTGGGAGGCCTGGGGCGACCTGCTCCAATCCGACGACGGCCCGGTTGCCCGCCCAGGTCGCACGCCACGCGACGCATACGAACGCGCGCTCCAAGCAATCGACCGGCTCCCGGGCGACCATTTGTTGCGCCTCACGCGCGTGTCGATCCAGGAACGTGTCGCCACGCTCCCGGCGGCGGGCCCTGAACCCCACCCGAACTTCTTCAATCGCTGCCACTGACAAGCGTCTGCAGCCGGCGTGCGTTCAGTACTGCGGCGCCACCGAGATCGTTGTTGAAGTAGACGAACACCTCGCGATCCCAAACTCCTTCGAGCGCCTCCTGCCAACGGACGAGCGCGCGATCCCCGTAGGACGTGGGGGGCGACGCGATCCCTTCGTGCATACGCACATATCCCCACGACGTCGTGGACCACGACGGCTCACCCCGACGATTCCGACGATCGGTCCACACCAACGCGGCGTGCTGTGCGGCCAAGAGCGCGCGGACCTCATCCACGAACCACGATGGATGCCGAAACTCAACTGCGACCCGCGTCGCTTCGGGAAACGCACGGAGTGCATCGCCGAGCGCATCCACGTCGCACACCAAGGTCGGCGGCAACTGCAACAGAATCGGACCGAGGTGCGAGCCCAACGCGCGTGCGTGCTCCATGAGCCGAGCAACGGGTTCCGCCGGTTCGGCCAAGCGGCGTACGTGGGTCAGGTACCGACTGGCCTTCAGCGCGAACGTGAAATCATCGGGCACCTGGTCGGCCCAGTGCGCAAAGGTGGCGACGCTCGCCAACCGGTAGAACGTGCTGTCGACCTCAACGGTGTCGAACTCGGCGGCGTACTGCGCAAGCTGTTGGCGTTGCGGCAGACCCGGCGGGTACAGCACGCCGCGCCACTCGGGGTACTGCCAACCACAGGTTCCGATGTTCCATCGCACACTCAGGCACTACCCCGGGTGACGAGGAACAAACCGTCAGACGTTCTCGCCGCGAAAGATCTCACTCACCGACGTGTCTTCGAACACTGCATCGAGCGCGTCGGCCACGATGGGCGCGATCGAGAGCACGCGGAGGCTGTCCCATTCCTTCTCGGGAGGAACCGGCAGCGTGTTGGTGACCACGACTTCCTTGATGGGTGCGTTCTTCAGCCGGTCAACTGCCGGACCCGAGAACAGACCGTGGGTGGCCATGACGTAGACGTCGGTGGCCCCGCGATCGACCAGCAGCTGTGCCGCGCTGGTGACGGTGCCGGCGGTGTCGATCATGTCGTCGATGAGGACACAGACCTGCCCCTTGACGTCACCGACCACTTCGGTGGCTTCGGCAACGTTGTGCGTGTTCTTCGGCCGCCGCTTGTCGATGAACGCCAGATCGGGCGTGGGGCCACCAGTTGCGGCAATCGCGTTGGCGAACCGACGCGCCAACTTGCCGCCACCGGCGTCCGGCGCAACCACCGTGAGGGACTGTCCGTCGAGCTGGCTCACCAAGTAGTCGGCGAGGATGGGCACTGCCGTGAGGTGGTCGACCGGCAGGTTGAAGAACCCTTGGATCTGCTGCGTGTGCAGGTCGACGCTCACCACTCGGTCGGCACCGGCCGCAGTGAGGAGGTCGGCGACGAGTCGCGCGCTGATGGGCTCGCGACCTTCGGCCTTCCGGTCCTGGCGCGCGTAGCCATAGAACGGAACGACTGCGGTGATGCGTTTCGCCGACGCGCGCTTGGCCGCGTCGATCATGAGCAGCTGCTCCATGATGCGGTCGTTGATGGGTTCGCAGTGGCTCTCGATGAGGAAGACGTCGGCGCCCCGCACGCTCTCACCGAACTTGCAGTAGATCTCGCCGTTGGCGAACGTGGCGAGCTTCATCTCACCGAGCGGCACCCGCAGGTACGTCGCGATCTCACGCGAGAGGGCTTCATTGCCCCGCCCCGCGAACAACATGAGCTTCTTTTTGGTGACGAGCTCCACGCCCCAATGGTGGCACGAAGAGGGTGGGGTCCGTCCAGGGGCATTTGGGGTTGCCCAACCAGCCTCGATCGCGGCACCCTGAACCGCCGTGAGCGACACCGAGCGCAAGCCGACCGTCACGGCCGACGAGTTCTTCGCCATCGACCTGCGGGTCGGACGAGTGGTCGACGTCGAGGACTTCCCCGAGGCCCGTCAACCCGCCTGGAAGCTCCGCGTCGACTTCGGCCCCGAAATCGGCGAGCTGCGCACCAGCGCCCGGGTCACGAACTACACCCGCGACGAGCTCCACGGTCGGTTGGTAGTCGGCGCCATCAATCTCGGTGAACGCCAGATCGGGCCCGTGCGCTCGCAGTTCCTCGTCCTCGGCTCGATCGAACCCGACGCCACGGTGCTGCTGCTCAATCCCGAGCCCTCCGCCGAACCCGGCCAGCCGATCGCCTGACCCATGGCCGCGCTCCCTACCCGCCTCTCGCGTCGCAACGGCGACGCCGCCCTCGCAGTGATTCGCCACCAGCTGGTCACCGCGTTCGCCGAGCAGTGGCCGTCGCTGGCCCGGAGCGCGTTCGAGCGGGCGGCCGCAGCAGGAATCGAACCCGCAGCGCTCGCCGACGCCGCGTTCGGTCAGCGAGGCATCACGCGCACCCGCGCGTTGTACATGTTGCGTGACTTCACGGCCCCGTCTGCGTTGACACAACCACTTCAGCAGTTCTTCCAAGAACTCCTCATCACCAGCACGGCGATCACCCGCGACGATCACGACCCGTACCGAGCCTGGCTGCGCGCCGACATCGCGTACAACGTCAACCAACCCGATTGGTCACGCTCCGAAGTCTTCGACCACTTCACTTCGGCTCAGGCGCGCAACGCAATCGACCACGCGGTGTCCGAACAGATGCCCGACATCGAACTCGCGCAACGGATCTTCGATCATTCCGACCGCAGGCGCGTTGGGTTCGGCATTGCGCAGTTCGAACGATCGGTGGCAGAGACACGACGCTCCGCTGTGAGTCGCAGCGCCCACCTCACCCGCGTCGGGCGGATCGGGCTGGAAATCATCGACTGCGCCGGCGGACTCCGCGCGCGCGATCATCAGGCGTTCCGCCGCGCCATCAAGACGCTGGAGAAGATCGTCGGCCCCGAAACTCGGCCGGAGGCTGCCATCGCCCGTGCCGATCTCGCCAGGGTGCCGGTCATCGAGTCCCCGGGCGCCGATCCCCGGGACATGAGTTGGGACGCGTTCGTGTCGGAAACTCGGACGCGAATGGCGCTCGGGAACGAGCAGGGCGGGGACTGGGGCGTGGCCGCCAAGATCTGGGCGATGAACGGCGAAATCGAACGCGCGCGCGCCGCCCAGGAGAAGGGCCGCGGCGTCGGGCGCTAGCGGTTCTTCGCGACCCAGCCTTCTACGTTCACGGCCGGAACGCCCTTGGCCAGCGCACCCTCCGGCACATCTTTCGTGACGACCGCACCAGCAGCCACGTAGGCGCCGTCACCAACTTGGACCGGTGCGACCAATACCGAATTCGACCCCGTGCGGGTGTCGGCGCCGATGACGGTGCGGTGCTTGTTCTTGCCGTCATAGTTCGCAGTGATGGTGCCGGCGCCGACGTTGGCACGCGACCCCACGGTTGCATCACCCACGTACGACAGGTGCGGGATCTTCGCCCCCTCGCCCACCTCGGCGTTCTTGGTCTCGACATAGGACCCGACGTGGACGTCGTCGGCCAGACGTGTGCCGGGCCGCAGATGCGCGTACGGACCCACTCTCACGCGGTCGCCCATCTCCACGCCGCGCGTCACACACTGCTGGATCACGCTGTCCTCGCCGACGACCGTGTCAACGAGTCGCGCGTCGGGACCGATTTCGCTCCCTCGCCCCACGGAGGTACGCCCCTGCAGGAGCGTGCCCGGCCACAGGCGGACGTCGGCGTCCAACTCCACACCGACGTCGACGTAGGTGCGGTCCGGATCAACCATCGTGACGCCGGATCGCATCCAATGCGTGTTGATGCGGTCACGCATTGCCCGTTCCACGTCCGCCAACTGCACGCGATCGTTCACACCGGCGGCTTCCATCGGATCGTCGAGCACCACTGCGTGCACTTCGTGATCGTCTTCATGCAAGATGGCGATCACGTCGGTGAGGTAGAGCTCTCCCTGCGCGTTGTCGGGGGCGAGCCGGTCGAGCGCTGCGGCCAATCGCTCGCGTCCGAAGCAGTAGATCGAAGTGTTCACTTCGTGGATGGCGCGTTCCTCGTCGGAAGCGTCGCGCTCTTCGACGATGCGTATCACCACGCCGCGGGCGTCACGCACGACCCGGCCATATCCCGTGGGGTCATCGATCACCGCGGTGAGCAACGTGGCGGCCGCGCCACTCGCGCGGTGCTCGTCGACCAACCGCTGCACCGTGGTACTGGCGAGCAGTGGGGTGTCGCCCGCCACGACCAACACGTCCTCGTCGTCACGGCCTGGCACGTCGGCGTCGACCGCCAGGCGGGTGGCATGGCCGGTACCGCGCCGCTGGCGCTGTTCGACGAACTCGAGTGGAGTCTCCGTTGCCGTGGTGGCAACCAGGTCCTCACGCACGGCGTCGGCCCCGTTGCCCACTACGACGATGCAGCGAGTCGGCGCGCACCCCAACAGCGCGTCCACCACGTGTCCCACGAGCGAACGGCCGCACACCGGGTGCAACACCTTCGGGGTGGCAGACCGCATGCGAGTTCCCTCGCCTGCGGCGAGCACCACACACACGAGCGGGCGGATGGGAACGGAATCGTTCACCGGGCATTCCTCCGAGTCAGTGGCTCGGGGGCGAGGTTTCGAACCTCGACTTGGGACTCCAAAGGACCCCGTGCTGC
>JBMOIJ010000043.1:0-12188 GCA_049317385.1 Acidimicrobiia bacterium | reverse complement strand
AATCGGCTGGTGGAGTCCTGGGTACACGTACCAGGACATCACTTGTCCGGATCCCGCACCCAACCGCTCCTCTGGCCCCGCACCCAACCGCTCCTCTGGCCCGGCACCCAACCGCTCCTCTGGCCCCGCTCCCAACCGCTCCTCCGTAGCTCCCGTCACTGGCGAGCGTTGGGACTGGTACTGCGACGCCAAATGCGCAAGCATCGAGCGCCAAGGGAGGGAGTTCGAGGCAGCTGAACGCAAGTACTACCAGGACCGGGCCAATGCCCAGGCGTACCAAGCGCTGCATCCTGCCTGGCGGTCAATTGCCCAACCAATTCCAGCGGATGCAACGGTCACCCCAGCTGCGAACTGGTTCGAGATGCTCGGGCCCGTTGGCCAGCACGTCGTGACCAACATTGCGCTCCCGATCGTGGTCACCGAGGGCATTGCTGGCCCCGCCGGATCCCCACCCGACGCGGTAGCTCCCGACGCCTGGCGCTTCGACGAGTAGGCACTGCTCGGGAAGGCTGAAAATCCCCAGTTGCGTTTCTGGGATCAGCGGGTTGCTCCTCGGAACGGGCGTGCACGTGAGCTCGCCTGAAGCCCCGAATGTTCAACGTCGTGCTGATGCAGCTTGAGCGTTCCGAGCCCCTGTGCGGCGAGCATTCCCGTTACGCCAGTTAGGGGCACGCGGAGCCCCTTTTCGCTGAGGCGCGCGGGACTGACTCCGAGCGCAACCGCGAGTTTGCTTACTGCGGCCAAACGATTGGTATCGATTGAGCCATCGCCTGCCATCACCAAGTCAACGATGTCCCGATTGCTAGCCAGAACTGCGTGATCGATCACCGCCCATGCGCCGGCAAGGTCTGCACTCACGGCGACCGCAGCTCCGACTTCAGGCTTCCCGTCCTGGCAGATGACCGCCCCTTCGATCTGGCGAATGCGCATGACTGCGGCCGAGAACTCTTCGCTGGTTGGCGCAGGCGGCGACCAGTTCGCAACTGAGCCCCGCTCCCAGATACCCGGATCTATCCGACCACCCGCGTGCTCGAACATTGCAACCCCGCGGTCGAACAACTCACGAGCCGGGCCGGCCGCTGGTATCGCGTGGGGCTTTGCAAACAGCGCTTCGGGCTCATACTCCCCGAGCGCGAGCTGCATGGCCGTGACTGCGTTGAGTGCGGCATCCGACGGAACTCCGTTTGCCAATGGGAGAATCGATCGAAGGCGCGCCGACTGCTCGAAGCGGTACCGCGTACGGGCGTTCATCCAATCGATCAGACCCTCCACATCCCGGACTACGCCCAAGTGCTCAGGCACCGGCGAGGCGCCGCCCACTGCGGGGTAGGCATCGAGGACTGCCTTACGCAATGCCGTGAAGCGCTCGGCCCCCATTCCTTCGCCATGGCGGACCGCTTCCATTTCGACGCGAAACGGGGTGACGACCCCGTCGATTCGCCGCTTCCTGACCTCACGCCAAATCAGGTAGCCACCAACGACAATTGGGTTCAGACTCACGCAGTGCCCCTCGCAAAATTCGCGCTCGGACCCGTCCCACAAACTGCGTACACTTTAGCCCTAAATGTTCCTTTATGGCAAGGGCGGCGGCCATCGACCTGCCCGCCAATCTGCGGGCCTCGCGGTGGGTGAAACCCGAGTGGCTGGCCTCCCTCCCCGCCACCGTCGAGCGCCTCGCCGCCCACTGGGATCTCACCCTCTGCGCACCGTTCGAACCGGGTGGCTACAACTCATGGGTCGCGCCCGCCCGCACCGGCGCCGGCCGTGACGTGGTGCTGAAGGTGGGCCTCGTCTTCCCCGAATCCGCCGCCGAAGCCCAAAGCCTGCGCGACTGGAACGGCGATGGCGTGGTGGAGCTCATCGATGAACTCCGCACCGGCGACGAACTCGCACTCTTGCTCGAACGTGTTGTTCCCGGCGAGCAACTCAAGCGCCGCCCCGAACCCGAGCAAGACGTCGTGATTGCCGGACTCGTGAAGCGGCTCCACCGGTTCACTCCCGACCCCGCCCACTACCCCACGCTCGCCGACATGGCAGTGCAGTGGGTGGACGAGTACGAGCCCGCTACCGGTGACGGCGCTCTCGACCCCGGTGTGGTGCGCGCCGGCCTCGATCTGTTCGTCGAACTCGCGCGCAGCGCGCCAGAGGAAGTGCTCCTCGTCACCGACGTGCACGGCGACAATGTGCTCTCCGCGACACGCGAACCGTGGTTGCTCATCGATCCCAAGCCGCACATCGGCGACCCCACCTACGAACCGATCCAGCACATGTTCAACTGCGAACGGTTCCTCGAGGATCCGGACGTGCTCATCACCCGCATCGCCGACCTCTTCGAGCTCGACCGCGCGCGTTTGCACTTATGGGCCTTCGCCCGCTGCGTCGAGGTTGCACGACGCTGGACGTACCTGGCGCCGATTGCTGCACGGCTTGCGCCGTAAATCGCCGCCTCACCCCGCCGCAACGCGATCCGTCGACCACATCGCCGGCGGAGCCAGCACCAGGCGGCAGAGCCCCAGGAGCGCAGCGTCGTAGTTCACCCGCCAGCCGGCAAAGTCGCGCCACATCTGATCCGCGTCGGCCTTGAGCGGTACGCCGCCCTCCCGCAAACGACCCAACACCTCGTCGAACTCGGCGCGCGTCACCGAGATGGGATCGGTCGCCGCCGGGCTCTGCGGATTCGCAATACCGAAGAAGTTCGCGATGCGCCGCAAGCTCAAGAAACCGGCCCGGATGCACAACTCAGCATCGGGTTCACGAGGAATGTCGAGACATGCAGCCGTGAGCGCACCCGCATCCAACACACACCCCGCCGCGGTGATCCACGACCGTTCCGGATCCGGTGAACGGAAGAACACCAACGCCGACAACGTGGAATGACTCTCTTCCACATCAGCGAACCACGGTTCCCACTGTTGAAACGTGCGCGCCAAGCGATGCAACCCACCCACGCGTGAATGCCGCAAGATCAACTCCACCGGCGACGCCGGAATGCCCGCGGACGTGGCCAACAACGTGACCAACGCTTCACGTCGCTGATACGCCGCATAGATCGCCGGCAAGTAACTCAACATCAGCGTGATCACACCCAAGCCGAGCAACGCCTCACTGAACGCGAGTGCTTCCCCAGCAACACCGGCCGGGCGCACGAACCCCAACGTCAACAAGCTCGACCCACTCGACGCGAACGCCTCGCGCCACCCGTTGTTCTCCAACGCCCAGAACATCAAACAGAACCCGGCAAAGATGCCCAGCGCCCACACCACCGGCAACACGAGCAATGCGAACGGCGCGAAGCGGGCCATGACGCTGTCGCGGCCGGCGTAATCGCGACGCAACCTCACAGCAACGTCGAACACCTTGCGCACCGAGTGGAACACCACCTTGCTGATGCGCGCCGCCAACGCCCGAGGCACCACCACCGTGCGAATGGCTGAGGTGATGACCGCCGCCACCACCCAAACCCCCGCCGCGAACATCAAGACCCGCACCACCATCGGCATCCGCCCAGCCTGCCACTCGTGCGATGCTTCCCCGATGGATCGCAAGGCCGTCATCACCGGCGGGGCGTCGGGCATCGGGTTCGCCTACGCGCAACGTGTCACCGCGAGCGGCGGGCACGTCGCCCTTCTCGACGTCGACACCGGGCGCGGCGCCGAAGCTGCCGCCGCCCTCAACGCCCCGTTCATCGCCTGCGACGTACGCGATCGCACAGCAGTGGACGCGGCGTTCGCCGACGCCGTGCACCAACTCGACGGCCTCGACATCGCGTTCGTGAACGCCGGTGTGGCCGCCAACGCTTCCGAACCCGAAGACTTCACCACCGACGCGTGGGACCGCATTCGTGGCATCAACCTCGACGGCGTCATCTGGGGCATCACCGCGGCCGTCGACCACATGCCCAACGGCGGCACCATCATCGCCACCGCATCACTCGCCGGCCTCGTCGCGTTCGCGCCCGACCCCATGTACACCGCAACCAAACATGCGGTGGTCGGATTCGTGCGCTCGCTCGGCCCCACACTCGCGTCCCGCAAGATCACGCTCGCCGCGCTCTGCCCCGGCTTTGCCCGCACGCCACTGGTGACCGACGCCATCGGCGACGCCGCCGACCAACTGGGCGTGCCACTCCTCGACGCTGCTGACGTGGCCGCCACCGTGGAAGAAATGGTGGAACACGCCGAGCCTGGCAGCTGCTGGATCATGCAGCCCGGCCGCACCGCCGCCCCGTATGAATTCCGCGGCGTCCCCGGCCCCCGCTAGCGCGCCGACGCGCGAGCGCAGAGCGAGTTACGCGCTCTTCTTCGGACGACCGGGTTTGCGAGCCCACGCCTTCGCAAAGTGCTCGATCGAGCCCTTCACCCAGAGCGGCCCGGTCTTCAGGTGGTACAGCGCGTCAGGGAACTGTTCGTTGTCGGCGTAGAGCTGATGCACGCGTTGGCGACTGACAGCAAGTATCTCTGCGGCTTCGACCGCAGACACAAGCTCTGGATGCGTCGGCAACTTCGCCCGTCGCACAAAGGCCGGCTCAGCCAACACGGCGACGCCCACCACCTCGTAATCGACATGGCGACGCACGATGTCCGATGCGAGCTCGAATGCAACCCGCGCGTTCGGTGCGTGGGCCCAAAGGTTCACGCCAAAGCCATCGGGCCCGTTCGACGAGCCGCCATCGAATTCGGCCAATGCCTCGTCGAGTCGTTCCGCCCACTCGACCAGTTCCGCATTCGTGAGTTGCACGCCGAAGGTGAACTCGACGTGCCAGTCACTCATCGCCACTCGCTTCGCCATGGCCGAACTCCTTTGCGCGCCTCGCTCGCAACACCTTCTTGCCTGGGATCGGCAGTTCGAGACCGGCACGAGCCAGATCGACTTCGAGTTGCATCCGCCGCCGGTACGCGTTGCCCGGGGTCGCCGGGTAGTACCCGACATGAGTTCCATCCGGGTCGAAGAAGTGCGTGTAGCCCTTCGCAGCGTCCTCGACGAGCCAGCCGTTCGACGTCGCCCACGCGGCGAGTTTCCTGATCTCGGGATTCACCCTACTCCCTTTCCTTGCGATACCGCAAGGGTTTTTTGGGGGCTCGTGGCACCGCACCGACTGGTGAACCCCCGGGCTGCGATCCGGCCGCCGACGCCACTCCGTCCGCCGGGATCAAGCGCCCCGAGGCACCCGCCAACGACGCGCCCAGGTCTCCCGGCTTCGCCACCCCACCCCGGCGGTCGCCGATGAGCGCCCGGCTCCGCCTGATCCAACGACCTCGCGGCCATCCAGTCGACCATCCCGCGTCTCGACTGCGCCCAGTCCGGAGGATTCTATGAATACCAGTACTATTGTTGGCATGGACTTCGGGGCGCCGCTCGACCTCATCACCCCAACCGTCGACGGCGCCGTGCTCCAAACGCTGGCCACCACAACCGAATCGCTCACGGTGACCGAACTGCGCACCCAGATCGGCCGCTACTCGCCCGAAGGCATCCGACGCGTTCTCGTGCGCCTCGACCAACAAGGCATCGTGACGACACGTGTCGCCGGCCGCACCGCGCTCTACACGTTCAACCGCGACCACCTCGCCGCGCCGGCAATCACCGAACTCACCGAACTCCGCGCGGTGTTCATCGACCGCCTCGAACGTGAACTCGCAGAGTGGGCCATCCAAACGCCATACGCCGCGCTCTTCGGATCGGTTGCGCGCCGCGCTGCCCATCGCGCAAGCGACGTCGACGTGTTCGTCGTGCGGCCCAACGACGCCAACGACGGGCCATGGAGCGAACAACTCCGGTCACTCCGCGCACGAATCCACGAATGGACCGGAAACCAGGCCGAAATCCTCGAATACAGCGAGAACGAAGTCACCGCCGGCATGCGCAACCACGACCCGGTGCTCGCCGAGATTCAATCCTCGGGCATTCCAATTTCCGGTCCCCCCAACTATCTGGAAGGCCAACAGCCGGTTGCGCGCTCACACCACACCCGCTGATTCATGCGGACGATTCCCTGCACTGATGAACGCCGGCGCGCGCGCCTGGCGAAGGCCCAAGAATTCCTCGACGCCGCCCAACGACTCGCCGGGCCCGACGTCCACCCTCGGGGCGAACACCACGGGGATGCGGTCGCACTCCTGGGCTCAATCGACCGCGACCTCGCCAACGCGCTCGACCGCGTGCTGCGCATGAAGACCCGAGCCGGGTACGGCGCCGACCAGATGGGAACAGCCGACCACAAGAAGGCCGTCCGCTGCGCAACCGCCCTCGTAGCCGCCGCGCGGGCCACCGCGTAACCTTGGAGGGCCGCCGGAACGCCCGGCGCCGCCAAGGAGCCCGCTCGTGTCCGAATCGTCCGAATCCCCCAACGGCCTGGTGGTGCCGACCGGGACCGATCGCGACGCCTCCGCCGACACGCCCGTCCAACCCGAAGTGGTCGACGACGAACTCGCCACCTCAGCCGCCGACGGCGAAAGCGTCACGCGCCCCACAAAACTCATCCGCATTGCGTCGATGATCCGCACCATGCTCGACGAAGTTCGCCGCGCCCCCATCGACGAAGAAGGCCGCAAGATGCTCGCCGAGATCCACCGCCGGTCACTCGACCAGCTCGAAGAAGTGCTCTCGCCCGAACTGCGGTCCGAACTCGAACAAGTGGTGCTCCCACTCGACTCGCCCGTTCCCACCGAAGGCGAACTGCGACTCGCACAAGCTCAACTCGTGGGGTGGCTCGAAGGATTGTTCCACGGCATCCAAGCCACGCTCTTCACCCAACAAGCCGTGGCCCAACAACAACTCGAGGAAATGCGGCAACGCCGCATGCTCGAAGGCGGCACCGACCAGCCGGCCGGCGGCGCATACCTCTAGGACACCAATGACCACCACCGACGCGGCCGCCCCCGCCGACTGGAACCCCTCCAGTTGGCGCAACCATCCCGCCGAACAACAACCCGAATGGCCCAACCCCGCCGAGCTCGAATCTGTGCTCGACGAACTGCGCCACGTCCCGCCCCTCGTATTCGCCGGCGAAGCGCGTTCCCTCATGGACCAACTCGCAAGCGTTGCCGAAGGCCGCGGGTTCCTGCTCCAAGCCGGCGACTGCGCCGAGTCGTTCAGCGCGTTCACTGCCGACTCCATCCGCGACAAGTTGAAGGTCATCTTGCAGATGGCCGTCGTCCTCACCTACTCCGGCGGCGTCCCCACCGTGAAAGTCGGACGCATCGCCGGCCAGTTCGCGAAACCACGATCCGCGCCCACCGAAACGCGCGGCGACATCACCCTGCCCAGCTACCGCGGCGACCTCGTCAACGACTTCGAATTCAACGCCGACGCCCGTCGCCCCGACCCACAACGTCTGCTGCGCGGCTACCAACAAGCGGCGTCCACCCTCAACCTGGTGCGCGCATTCACCAAAGGTGGATTCGCCGACATCACCCGCGTCCACCAATGGAACCAAGAGTTCGTGGCCGGCAGCCCCCAAGGCCAGCGCTACGAAAGCCTGGCCGCCGAGATCGAACGCGCACTGCGCTTCATGGAATCGTGCGGCATCAACCTGCACACCGAAGCACTCCTGCACCAAGTCGACTTCTTCACCAGTCACGAAGCGCTCATCCTCGGTTACGAAGAAGCGCTCACCCGCCAGGACTCACTCACCGGCCAGTGGTACGACTGCTCAGCCCACTTGGTGTGGGCCGGCGCGCGCACACTGCAAACGGGTGGCGCGCACCTCGAATTCCTTTCGGGCGTCAACAACCCCGTTGGCGTGAAGATCGGACCTTCTGTCACACCCGAGGAAGCCGTCGCCATCTGCGACCAACTCGATCCCACGAAGCGACCCGGCAAACTCGTACTGATCAGCCGCATGGGCGCCGACAAGATCACCACCCTGTTGCCGCCCGTGCTCGACGCCGTGAAGCGCCGCGGCCACCCAGTGGTGTGGGCGTGCGACCCGATGCACGGCAACACGTTCCAACACGAAAGTGGCTACAAGACGCGTCGCTTCGACGACGTCGTGCGCGAAGTACGCGGCTTCTTCGACGCCTGTGACGCCGCCGACGTGTGGCCGGGCGGCGTACACGTCGAACTCACCGGCGACGACGTCACCGAATGCCTGGGGGGCGCATTCGAAATTGGCGGCGACGACCTGGAGCGCCGTTACGAGACAATGTGTGACCCGCGTCTGAACGGACAACAAGCCCTCGAGCTCGCCTTCCAAGTGGCCGAGCTCCTCAAGCGATAGAGGACCGATGAGCGACTCGCTCCCCGACTTCGGACCGAACTCCGGCGTCGTCGAAGAGATGTTCCGCCAGTACCAAGCGAACCCCAACTCGGTGGGAGAAGCCTGGCGCGAATTCTTCGCCGACTACGTACCGCGCACGCTCTCGCCCACGCCGAGTTCCGTTGCGCAGGTCTCGGGCGCGCCCGCGCAAGCCCCACTGGTGCTCTCAGGCGACGACGTACAACCCCTGCGCGGCGTCGCGGCACGCATCGTCACCAACATGGAAGCCAGCCTCGGCGTTCCCACCGCCACGTCGGTGCGCGCCGTTCCCGCCAAGCTGCTCGAAGTCAACCGCACCATCTTGAACAACCACCTCGCCCGCAACCGCGGCGGCAAGGTGAGCTTCACGCACCTCATCGCGTACGCCATCGTGCGCGCGCTGCACCAGGTGCCGGCCATGAACACCGGCTACGGCGACCAAGACGGCACACCCGTGGCCGTGCACCACAAGCACGTCAACCTCGGTATCGCCGTCGACATGAAGAAGAGCGACGGTTCGCGTTCGCTCGTGGTGCCCAACATCAAGGAATCCGACACCCTCGACTTCGCCGGCTTCTTCCACGCCTACGAAGAAGTGATCCGACGCGTGCGTGCCAACAAGTTGTCACCCGACGACTTCGCCGGCACCACCGGCTCCATCACCAACCCGGGTGGAATTGGCACGGTGCACTCGGTCCCGCGCCTCATGCCGGGCCAGGCGTTCATCATCGGCGTGGGTTCCATCGACTACCCCGCCGAATACCAAGGCGCCGACGCCGCCACCGTGGCGCGCCTCGGCCTCTCCAAGGTCGTCACGCTCACCAGCACCTACGACCACCGCGTCATCCAAGGAGCCGAAAGCGGCGAGTTCTTGCGCTGGGTGAACGACCTGCTGCTCGGCGCCGAAGGCTTCTACGACGACGTGTTCGCGTCACTCGGCGTTCCCTATGAACCCGCGCGCTGGACGCGTGACACCTACCCGGTCGACGACCCCATGGGCATCGCCGAGAAGGTCGTGCACGTCCACCAACTCATCAACATGTACCGCGTGCGCGGGCACCTCATCGCGAACCTCGACCCGCTCGGCCGCTCCGGCATGCGCTCGCACCCCGAACTCGAGATCGAGCACTACGGCCTGTCCATCTGGGACCTCGATCGCGAGTTCCCCGTCGACGGACTCGCAGCGCAGCACCGCATGGCGCTGCGCGACATTCTCAGCGTGGTGCGCGACGCGTACGCGCGCTCGGTCGGCATCGAGTACATGCACATCCAGGACCCCGACCAGAAGGCCTGGATCCAACAGCACGTCGAAGTGAAACCCGACGCGCTCACCACCGACGAGAAGCGCCGCATCCTCGAACGCCTCAACGCCGCGGAAGCATTCGAGCGCTTCCTGCACACCAAGTTCCTCGGCCACAAGCGCTTCAGCCTCGAAGGCGCCGAAAGCCTCATCGTCATGCTCGATGGGTTGCTCAGCGAAGCAACCAACGCCGAGATGACCGACGCCGTCCTCGGCATGGCGCACCGCGGTCGGTTGAACGTGCTCGCCAACGTGATCGGCAAGAGCTACAGCCAGATCTTCCGAGAATTCGAAGGCGAACTCGACCCCAGCTCCATGCAGGGATCGGGCGACGTGAAATACCACCTCGGTGCCACCGGCGTGCACCGTGCCCCCGACGGCAACACGTTGGAACTCACGCTCGCGTCCAACCCCAGCCACCTCGAAGCCGTTGACCCGGTCGTCGAAGGCATGACGCGCGCAATGCAAGACCAGCTCGCCAGCGCGAACCGCATCGACCGCGTCCTACCCGTGCTCGTGCACGGCGACGCCGCGTTCGCCGGTCAGGGCGTGGTGGCCGAAACTCTGAACCTGTCTGAAGTTCCGGGCTACGAAGTGGGCGGCACCGTGCACATCGTCGTCAACAACCAGCTCGGTTTCACCACCGACCCCGAAGCTGGTCGCAGCGGCACCTACGCCACCGAAGTGGCGAAGATGGTGCAGGCGCCCATCTTCCACGTGAACGGCGACGACCCCGAAGCGTGTCTGCGCGTCATTCGCTTGGCGTTCGCGTTCCGTCAGCAGTTCCACAAAGACGTCGTCGTCGACATGATCTGCTACCGACGCTACGGCCACAACGAAACTGATGAGCCGGCGTTCACCCAACCCGACATGTACCGCCGCATCGAAAAGCACCGTTCGGTCCGCAAGCTCTACACCGAAGTGCTCACCAACCGTGGCGACCTCACGATCGAAGAAGCCGAAGCCGCACTCGACGACTTCAACGCACGCCTCGCGCACGCGTTCGAAGAGACGCACCAGACGAGCCGCCCCACCGGCAAGCACGCCATCGTTGCGGCTGGCACCGGGGCCGGCGTCTCCACGGGCGTGGAACGCTCCACCTTGGAGCGCATCGTCGAGTCGTTGCTGGTGCGGCCGGTTGGCTTCGCCGTGCACCCCAAGTTGGAGCGCATCCTCTCGGCGCAACGCACGTCGTTCGACACCGACCAGATCGACTGGGCGCTCGGCGAGGCGCTCGCGTTCGGGTCGATGCTCCTCGAAGGCACGCCCGTCCGCCTCGCCGGCCAGGACAGCCGTCGCGGCACGTTCAGCCAGCGCCACGCCGTGCTGGTCGACGCCGAAACCGAAGCCGAGTTCGCTCCGCTCGCCCACCTGAGCGAAGACCAAGCGCCGTTCATGATCTACGACTCGACGCTCAGCGAGTTCGCGGTGCTGGGTTTCGAATACGGCTACTCGGTGAGCGCGCCGAAGAGCTTCGTTGGATGGGAAGCACAGTTCGGCGACTTCGCCAACGGCGCGCAGACCATCATCGACCAGTTCATCGCCGCCGCCCAAGACAAGTGGGCGCAGCTCTCCACCCTCACGATGCTGCTCCCGCACGGATACGAAGGCCAAGGCCCCGAACACTCCAGCGCACGCATCGAACGGTTCCTCACGTTGGGCGCTGAAGAGAACATGCGCATCATCTACCCCACCACGTCGGCGCAGTACTTCCACGCGTTGCGCCGTCAGGTGCGCGCCGACGCCCGTCGGCCGTTGGTGGTGTTCACTCCGAAGCGCTACCTGCGCATGGCACAAACCAAGTCACCAGTTGCTGCGTTCACCAGCGGTTCGTTCCAACTGGTGCTCGACGACCGTGCTGCCACTGGCGACGCGCCCACGCTCAAGCGCGACGCGGTGCACCGCATCGTGTTCTGCACCGGGAAGGTGGCCCACGAACTCATGGACGCACGCGACGCCGCGTCGTCACCGGTGGCGGTGGTGCGCATCGAGCAGCTCTACCCGTTCCCGGTCGAGGAAGTGCAAGCGATTCTGGAGCAGTACCCGAACGCCACCGACTTCCTGTGGGCCCAAGAGGAACCGGCGAACATGGGTGCGTGGGGCTTCGTGCGGCCGCGGCTCGAAGCGCTGCTCGGCCGTGACCGGGCGCTGCATCACGTCGCCCGCGACGCCAGCGCGTCGCCGGCGAGCGGGTCGCAGAGCGTCCACGACGACGAGCAGCGCGACCTCCTCACCCGCGCGGTGCGTTTCTGAGCCGCATATATGACAGTGAGAAACGCCTCCCGATGCAGCCTGGGGGCGTTTGTGAGCTGGGTATATGACAGTGAGAAACGCCTCGGGTTAGGAGGCGGCGGCGACGGCCGCGACGGCGGCGGCCACTGACTCGTCGCTCGCATTCAGCAGCGGCAGCCGCACGTCGGCCGTGGGGATGCGCCCCTGCGCAGCCAACACGCCCTTGAACACCGACGGGTTGGGCTCGGCGAAACATGCGTCGACCACCGGCAGCAACGCCTCGTGGTGCGCCCGCCCATCCTCGATCTTGCCGTTCAGTCCACACTCGATCATGGCCACGAAGCGCTCGGTGCACACGTGCCCCGACGCCGTGATGGCACCGGTCCCACCCAACAACACCGTGGGGAACAAGAACGGGTC
>JBMOIJ010000042.1:0-12760 GCA_049317385.1 Acidimicrobiia bacterium | reverse complement strand
CCCCAACCTGCGGCTTCGTTGCGGGTGGCAGATGTCACGGATCCGCATGAGCGCTATGCGGCTGCGTTGGGTGACGGACCGCCAGAGGATCGGGCGGTGGTTGCGCCGGCGATCACACGGATCGCAATCGCGCAGCGCGCATTGGAGTCAGGCGCAGTGGTGAAGGCCCGCGACGTCAAAGACGCCGCAACGTTGCCCAGTCTCGACGACGTCACCTACCCGAGCGCCCACGCAGCCCAAGAATGCTTCGGCGCCGCAACCAATCTCCCCGTTGAAGTTTCCGTGCTTGAAAACGGACGAGCGCAGCGCACCAACGGCATCGAGATGGCGAACTGCACCCAAAACGACCACTACATCAGCGCCTGCCAAGCCGGCACCACGATCGTCGCACGCTTCGAACACGACAACACCCTCTACAACATCGCCTGGAAACACAACGACACCCGTTGGACCCGGCACGAAGTCAACAGTGCCGGCAACCAAGGCGTCACCGACAAGGTGCGAACCATCGCCGATCAGCTCACCGCATGTCTCGACGGACTCGCACCCGGCACACCAATCGCGTTCCACCCCGATACCGCAATCGCCGCACTCAGCATCGATCTCACCGCCGACCGCACACCTCACACCCGCCAGCACGCACGAAACCGATGACGGAATCCGCCTCCGCGGGCGTCAGCGGGTCACGATCTCTTCGTCGCCCGCCAGGAGCGATCCGTCACTGACCCATGCCAGCAACAGCTCGCGGGCTTCGGTGAGTTCCGCGATGCGGTCGGCCGCACCCATGTGCTCACCGCCATGATCAGGGTGCGCGTCGCGTAGGAGCCGACGGAAGCGCCGTTGGATCTCGCTGCGCTCGGGCGTGATCGGTGAGGCGAACCCCAACGCCTCGAGCGCCCAACGCCGATCGGCTGACACCCCCACCCAGTCGTCGAGGAATCCCGCACCGGCCTCGCCGCCGATCCCAGCCCGGGGGATGGCCGCCGCGGGGATTCCGTCGGTGAGGCGCCGGATCTCGAACCCGGCGGGCAACCGCCCCGGGAACCGCACCGCCCGGTTGATCACGTCGAACGCGGGGCGGCGCGCCGTGGGTGGGAGCGATGCGGCGGCCATAACGGCGCCGAGCAACTGTGGAACCGCGGTCGCGTGCGTATCCAACTCGATGACCGGGCGCTCGGTATCGCTCCCGGCCAGGATGCGGTGCCGGGACACGTCGAGCCCATGGACGTCGGTCTGGAGCCGGTACCGCATCGCCACGCTCGGGACGCTCAGCTCTCCGGCCGCCGCCATACGGAGCAGCCGGGGCAGCGGCTCAAGCGCTTCCTCGTCGAGCCGGGCCACCTGCTCGGCCACCACTGCCACCAGCAACGCGAGCCCGGCGCCAGAACCCGTGGTGGGCAGGTACGCCCCGTCGACCGCGACCCGACGCGTCGGCATATGCCGACGGGTGTGGCGAATGAGCAGCTCGGCGAGAACGGTCATCGGACCCCTGTGTCCGGTCCCAAGAATGATCGCGGATTAAGCGGGCCGACGTGCCATCGGGGCGCCACCGCGCCCGCAGGCCTATCGGGCGGCCAGCACCGCCGCGAGCGCCGTCACGTAGAGCCCGACGAACAACCCGACCAACAGGCCCAGCGCGGATCCCCGGAACGGGCTCGGCTGTCCGGGACCACCCTCCGGGATGAAGCCACAGGCGCTGCAGCGCCCGGGGTCGCCGATGACCATGCCCCCGCAGATGGGGCAGGAACTTATCGCCGGGGTCGGGGCTGCAGGGTCGGAGAAGCTCACGGCACCATTCTTCCCGACTTCTCGTGCGGTTGGGGTCAGTGCCGAAAGTGGCGGCGCCCGGTGAAGACCATTGCGATCCCGGCCTCGTCAGCCGCGGCGATCACTTCGTCGTCGCGCACCGACCCTCCCGGCTGGATGATGGCCGCCACCCCCGCCGCCGCGGCCGTATCGACGCCGTCGCGGAACGGGAAGAACGCGTCGCTGGCACACACACCACCGGTGGCGCGACCGTCGGCCTTCTTCGCTGCGATCTCGGCCGAGTGCACGCGACTCTGCTGCCCCGCACCAATGCCGTACGCGACGCCGTCATTCACGAGCACGATCGCGTTGCTGGTGACCGCCGCACACACCTGCCAGGCGAACTGCAGGTCACGCCACTGCTCTTCGGTGGGGGCCACCTTGGTGACCACTTGCCAGTCGTTGCGGTCCGTGATCACGTGCTCGGGCTCTTGCACCAGGAACCCGCCGTCGATGCGACGCAGGTCCAACAGCCGCGGTTGGGGCGGCGGGCTCGCCAGTAGCCGCAAATTCGTCTTCGATGACAACGCCGCCAAAGCCGCGTCGCCGAACTCGGGTGCGATCACCACTTCGGTGAACACACCACCAATCGCCTGCGCGGTTTCCTTGTCGACGTCACGGTTCAGCGCGACCACGCCTCCGAACGCGCTGAGCGAGTCGCAGTCGAACGCGCGTTGGTAGGCCTCGGCAATGGTGGAGCCGAGCGCCACGCCACAGGGGTTCGCGTGCTTCACGATCACACACGCCGGCTCGCTGAGCTGGTTCACCAATCGCCACGCCGCATCGGCATCGAGGTAGTTGATGAAACTGAGTTCCTTGCCCTGGTGTTGCGTGGTGGCGTCGGGCCAGCCGACCCCGGCGCCCTTCTCGCGATAGCGCGCCGCGGCCTGGTGCGGGTTCTCGCCGTAGCGCAAGGTCTGCGCCCGTTCGAGCGGTAACACCAATTCGGCCGGCAACGCTTCGTCGCCCTGCAACCAACGCACCACTGCCGCATCGAACTCGGCGGTGCGCGCAAACGCCGAGAGGGCGAATGCCTTGCGGGTCTCGAGCGAAATGCTCACTTCGTTGGCCCGCATTTCCTCGAGCAACTCGTCATACTGCGCGATGTCGGTGACGATGGTGACCCACTCGTGGTTCTTCGCCGCCGCGCGCACCATGGTGGGACCACCCACGTCGATGGTCTCGATCCCGGGCTGCTGCGCAAACGGGTACAGGCTCACCACCACGAGTTGGAACGGTGCAATGCCGTACGTTTCGAGGTCTTCGCGGTGCGATTCCTTGCCGAGGTCGGCGAGGATGCCGCCGTGGATCTTCGGGTGCAGCGTGACCACCCGGTGGTCGAGCATCTCGGGGGCACCGGTGACGTCTTCGACGGTGGTGACCGGCACGCCCGCGTCGCTCAATGCTTTCGCCGTGCCACCCGATGACACGATCTCGACGCCCATCTCGCACAATGCGCTCGCGAACTCCACCACGCCGGTCTTGTCGTAAACCGAAAGGAGCGCGCGCTGAACCTTGACTCGACTCACTGTTGTTCTCCTTCGCGCACCAGATCCCACAACACTGCGGGATAGATACGCCGTTCCACTGCTTTGATGCGTTCGTGCAATTTGTCGGCGGTGTCGTCGGCGAACACCGGCACCGCTTCTTGCGCCAGGATCGGTCCGTCGTCGACTTCGAGCGTGGCGTAGTGCACGGTGCACCCCGTGACCTTCACCCCGGCTTCGAGTGCCGCGTCCACTGCGTGCCACCCCTTGAAACTCGGCAACAAGGCCGGATGGGTGTTCACGATGCGATGTGGGTACCGGTCGTGGATCGGCTTCTCCAAGATGGTGCCGAACCCGGCCATGGCCACCAGCTCGACCTGGTGGCGCTCGAGCACGTCGACCACCTGATGGGTGTAGGCGGTGCGGTCGAAGTCGGCGCCGAAACTGGCCCGCTCGACCACCTCGACGGGCACCCCGTGCGCTTCGGCGATGGCGGTGGCCCCACACGGCCGGTCGGTGATCATCACTGCCACCGGCAGGCCCGACTCCAAGATGGCCGCCAAGATGGTTCCACTGCCCGATGCCAGGACTCCGACCCGCATTTCCTGCACCGTACACGGCAAGTCCTGCAACGGGCCCGGCCGCCGGCCGACATCAATGGGGATGGCATCGGAACCGATCGACCTGCGCCGGATGGGCGTGGAAATCCGCGGCCAGCGCTACGCGCTCGGAGAACTCCTCCTCGCCGGCGGCGGACTCCTCCAGCTCCTGGTCACGGTGCTCGGCCTCACCAGTTGGGTGCCGTGGTTCACGCTCGACGCGCTCGGCGTCACGGTACGTACCGAAGGGGCGGGACTCCTCGGCTGGCTCGCGCTGTGCTGCACCCTCGGCGCGGTCTGGACCACGCTCGCGCTGCGCGTCGCCGGGAATCGCCTCCCGAAGCTCCCGTTCAAACGCACCATCGTCCCGCTGGCGTTCGCAGGATTGAGTGCGGCGTCCCTGCTCGTTCGCTACACGCTCGGCGAAAGTGCCGACGGCACGGCCGTGGCCAGCTGGAACCGCGCGTTCGGCGCCACCATCGGTGCGCTCGCCGGGTTGGTCGTCCTGGCCGGCGCGGTCTTGGAGTTCGTGCGCGACCCCGACTCGTTCATCACCGAGTGATCGCGTGAGTACCAACCGTCTGCGGATCTCGCTGATCTTCGTCCTCGCGATTGCGAACTACATCGTCACGGCAGTGTGCACGGCTCTCGCCGTCGGCATTGCGGTCACGGTCGCGGTGTTGTCGTTCGTGGCGGACGGACTCGAAGGTCTCGACGCCGACACCCTGAAGTTCCTTCTCGTAGTGATTGGCATCGTCATTGTCGGCACGTTCGTGCTCGCGACGCCGTACTACCTGATCCGCGCGCTCGTTCGATTCCCGCGACTGCGCAATGACCTCGAGCAGCAGATCGTCGCCGAGACCGGTGCCCACGTCGCCGCCACCGATGAGCACCGCCGGATCGAGAACTTGTTGGCCGGGCTCGCGATCGCGTCGGGACTCAGCGCACCGAGATTCGCAGTGATCGAAGAACCTGCACCCAATTCGTTCGGCATCGGCACCAACCCGAACGACACGCTCGTCGCCGTCACCACCGGACTCATCGTTGCACTCACGCGCGACGAACTCGAGGCGATCCTGGCCTACGAAGTGAGCCGTATCGAAAGCTTCGACATCGCACTCGCCACCTGGACGGTCGCACTCACGGGCGATGCGATTCGCGAGATCGACGACGAGAAGGCTGCGGGCGGAGATTTCCGCCGCTTCACCGGATTCCTCCCCCGGCGCCTCGCCGAGCGACTGCAGCTCTGGGCGTTACACGGCCAAGCGCGTCGACGCGACCGGATCGCGATCTCCTTCACGCGCAATCCACAAGCGCTGCTCCGCGCGTTGCGCAAGCTCGCGTCGGACCAGGCCCAAGTCGGCCGGGTCACGCGTGCGACCGCACCGCTGTGGCTCGAGTTCCCGATGAAGGCCGTGGGCCCGAAGCCGAGCAAGTCGGCACGCCGCCTCGCACGCAGCTTGGACCTCGCCGATCGAGTCACGGCGCTCGCAGCCACGTCCTCCTGAGCGTCAGGCGATGCGCAACCGCAACCGCACCGGTTCGTACTGGTCTTCACCCCGTCGACCCACCAAGGCCCGCGGCGTGACGCCGCGCCGATTCGGGCGGTCGAGGTCGGCCCCCGCGTTGAGCAGCGCGGTGGCAACCGACGCCGATACACCGGACGCATAGATCGCGCGGAACAACGGCGTGTCGCCCGACGCGTCCGCGTGGTTGACGTCGGCTCCCAGTGAGATCAACAGCTCGGTAGTGGCGCCATCGCCCCGCTCGACTGCGAAGAACAATGGCGTCCACCCGATGCCGTCGACCACATCGACGGCCGTGCCGGCAGCCACCAACGCGCGCACACGTGTGCGGTCGCCGTCGAGTGCCGCGTAGTGCAGTTCGTTCCGGCCATCCATCGGGAGCTTCATACTCATTGTGTCGGCACGTTCAGGGTCGGGTGGAGACAAAGTTTGCCCACGCTCGGCACCCAGTGATCACGACGAGCGAACGACGTTCTCCATGAGCCCACCGATCTCGGTGGGGTTCTTGGCCATGACCGCACCCGCGCCTTCGAGCGCGGCGATCTTGCCGGCCGCGGTGCCCTTGCCGCCGGAGACGATGGCGCCCGCGTGGCCCATCTTCTTGCCCGGAGGCGCGGTCTGACCCGCGATGTAACCAACCACCGGCTTGCTCATCGACGACTTGATGAACTCGGCGGCCTCTTCCTCGGCCGAACCACCGATCTCGCCGATCATGATGACGGCCTTGGTGTCGGGGTCGGCTTCGAAGCGGCTCAGGCAGTCGATGAACGTGGTGCCCGGAACCGGGTCACCACCGATACCGACACACGTGGTCTGACCAATGTTGCGCTGGGTCATCTCGTAGAGCGCCTGGTACGTGAGCGTGCCGGAGCGGCTCACGATGCCAACCGGCCCTCCGGGCATGGCGACTTCACCGGGCGTGATGCCGATGTTGCACTTGCCCGGCGAGATGATGCCGGGACAGTTCGGACCGAGCAGTTGCACGTTCGGGAAGTCACGCTTGAGCACGTTGTAGAACCATGCTTCGTCGTGCGCGGGCACGCCTTCGGTGATGACGACGATGAACTCGACGCCGCCTTCCGCCGCTTCGATGACCGCGTCCTTCACGCCCGGCGCGGGGATGAAGATGCACGACGCAGTGGCACCGGTTTCTTTCACCGCGTCACCGACGCTCGCAAAGATCGGCACACCGTCGACATCGGTGCCGGCCTTCTTCGGGTTGGTGCCGGCCACCACCTGCGTGCCGTACGCCTTATTGCGCAGACCGTGGAACCGACCTTGGCTCCCGGTGAGGCCCTGGTAGACGACCTTGGTGTTCTCGTCAACGAAAATCGACACGGTTCGCTGCCTCTACTTCGCGTTCGCGATCTCGACGGCCTTTTCGGCCGCTGCGAGCATGGTGGGTTCGGTGATCAACATCGGGTTGGGGTTCGCGGCGAGGATCGCCCGCCCCTCTTCGGCGTTCGTGCCATCGAGACGCACCACGATCGGTGCCCTCAGTTCGAGACGGTTCATCGCCTCCACCACACCGTTGGCCACTTCGTCGCCACGGGTGATGCCGCCGAAGATGTTCAAGAAGAGCACCTTCACGTTCTCGTCGAAGTTCAACACTTCAACTGCCGCCGCGAGCACGTCGGCGCTTGCGCCGCCGCCCACGTCCAGGAAGTTGGCCGGCGTGCCACCGCACTGGTTGATGATGTCGAGACTGCTCATCACCAGGCCCGCACCGTTACCGAAGATCCCCACGGTGCCGTCGAGACCCACGTAGTTGAGGTCCTTTTCCTTGGCGAGCTTCTCACGCGCGTCGAGGTGCTGCGTCTTTTCGTACTCGACCCAGTCGGGGTGACGGAACGCCGCGTTGTCGTCGAGCGTGACCTTGGCGTCGAGCGCGTGCACGTTGCCGTCGGTCTTCAGGATCAACGGGTTGATCTCGACGAGGTCGGCGTCGCTCTCCACGTATGCGGTGTAGAGCTTCAACAAGATGTCGACCGCGCCATCTTCCGCCTCCGGGTTCAACTTCGCGGCCTTCACCCATTCGCGCGCCTGCGCTTCGGTGAGACCGTCGACCGGGTCGACGTGAATCTTCGCAATCGCGTCGGGGTTCTCGTCGGCGACGGTTTCGATCTCGACGCCGCCTTCGGCGCTCAACATGCCGAGGTGCTTCTTCGCCGCACGGTCGAGCGTGAAGCTTGCGTAGTACTCCTCGGCGATGTCGGAGGCCCGCTCGATCCAGAGCGTCTCCACCACGTGACCCTTGATGTCGAGACCCAAGATGTTGGTGGCGTGCTCACGCGCTTCGTCGACGCTGGTGGCGAGCTTCACACCACCGGCCTTGCCCCGCCCGCCGATGAGTACCTGCGCCTTCACCACCACCGGGTAGCCAATGGCCTCGGCCGCTGCAACCGCGTCATCGACGGTAGTGACCGCCTGACCATCGGACACCGGGATGCCGAACCGAGCGAAGAGTTGCTTGCCTTGGAATTCCAGAAGGTCCACGTGACATCCCCTGCGCAGCCCACGCCCTGTGGGCACCGGGCGCAGACGCTATATGTTCCGGGCGATGTCCCGTCGCAGCCGCACCGACCGCCTCGTCCTGATCATGGGCCTCGCCGCGCTCGGCGCCGGCGTCTTCGTGGCATTGCTCCTGGCGGTGGTCAGCGGCCAGAAGGTGCGCAACGTGCCCACCAGCGTTTCGGCCGGCAACGTGGCCGACGTCCGCCAGGTGATCGGCAAGAAGGGTGCGCTCTACTTCACCGGCGGCAAAGTCGGCGTCTGGCTCACCGAGGAGAACGGGCAGGTCATCGCGCTCGTGCCCGAAGCCACCACGCCTCGCGCCTGCGTGGTGACCTACGACACATCGGGTCGGTACTTTCGTTGCCGGGACGGCTCCGAGCGAGTGGACCCGGCCACGCTCGCCCGCCGGCCCGTGACCATCGACGACAAACAGCAGGTGCGCGTCAACCTGCGGGACCGCCTGCCCGCGCCGGGCGCTACGGCCGGCTGAGCCCGCGGCCGTCCGTCCCGCGGGACCAGTCGACCCCCAAGGCGCCGAACGTCCGCCGGGCCGCAACCGCCGCCTCCCGCAACGACTGGGCCGCCGTGCTGTACGCCGCCGCATCCGCCAAGTCGCCAGCCGACGCCGCGCTCACTGCCGCAGCCCGGTACTGCTGTTCGGCTGCGACCGGGACACCGAGCAACGTGAGGATCTTGGCCTGATCCGACTCAATCCGATGTCGCTCACTTGCGGGGAGGCCAGCGGATTCGAGCAGGCGGCCATTCGCACCGAGCACCATCTGTAAGGGCTGCGCGTACCCATCGGTGGCGACAACCGGAACCCGAACGAACACTGCGTCGTGATCTTCACGTGACGACGCGAAGTCGACACTGTGATGCATCACCCCGGTCGTGAGTGCCGGTCCAGTGAACAACGGACCCCGCACCAAGAGATGATCGAGGTGTTGAGAGTTGCCGTCATGGATGTAGGTGTAACGGTCGTGTTCGGGAAGCGAACGAGTCAGCAACTCGAGCCCCGCACTCTCGAGAATCGCGATCGTGCTCGACCACTCGTGATCGTTGACGTCACCCTCAACCACGATGTTCACATTCGGGTCGGCCTCGATCAGCTGCTCGACAAAGCGTTTGACCACCGACGCCATTTCTTCCCGGCGCGCCGCAGTCCGTTCCTTCGGCGGCTGAAACCGCCCGGCCAGTGGTTGGTCGCCGATCTTCGACAACAAGTGCAAGTTGATCGCGATCAGCGGATGGCCTCGGAGTCGGAACTCGCCCACCAATGGCTTGCGCTGGCCATGGAACACGATGCTGTTCGGATCGATCCGACCAGGCGACGGACTGACATGAAGCTCACCGTTGCGCACCCGCACCTTCACCGCACGGGTCGCAGTTGGCGTCCCGCGATCCACGAATTCGAGGCCTCGATCGACGCGGAACATGTAAGCGTTCCGAATGTCGCACGTTGGGTCGCCACCATCAGCATGCGGTTCGGGATCAACCAACCGAAACTTGTAGCGCGGCCCACCGCGGCGCCGAATCGCATCACGAATTGCATGCAACGTATGCTGCGACGAAACATCGCTGTGCTCATCTCTGCGAGCAAGGTCACGCCCCAGCTCTTGCAAGAAACACAGGTCGGGCCAACCCATCAGTTCGAACTTCTCGGCCAGCGCGTCGAAGTCCTCGCCCCGTGCCGTGCCCTTGGAGAGCTTGTTGAGATTCCAGCCAGTGATGGTCATCTCCTCGGGCGCTGCCGGCGCCAGTACGTCGGGCGCGTGGCGCTGCGGAATGAGCGTCGGTTCGTCGGTCAGTCCGATCTGGTACATCGCGAACGCGTAATCGAGGACCCCTTCGAGGGTTTCCACCACATCGCCAACGTCTGCCGCCGGAAGGTCGCGCCCAGAACGATCGAGCATGCGCACTGCGAGCCGCGCCGGATTCGCGTCACCAGCCCGCAGCTTCACTCCGCCGTTGCCCGTCATCATCCCAACGTCTCCCGGCATCACCACGAAGTGCCCGCGCTCGCCGGGGCCCACCACGCGCGGCATGGGGACGCGAACTCGCATCCCTTCCATCGACTCGTAGAACCCGTGGCCCCGATGCGGGTCGGTTGCCTGCTCTTCGACGGACCCGTTCGGTCCGTCGTGGAACGCGCCCGTGGGTGGGCGCGCCGTGGACATTCCGAGGACGATGGGAGCGGGCAACGGATTTCGGCACGACACCGCACGCACCACCGGCGCAACGATCTGCGTGGTCGTGAGGTTGTCGAAGCCATGCGTCCCACCGAATCGGTACTCGACCACCCGACCCGAGACTTCGACCCCGTCACCAACTGCGACCTCGGGACGCGAACCCGAGTACACGAACAGCGCACTGGACGCGCCGCGAATGTGTGAGCCATCGGGATCTTGGAGGTAGAAGCCGTTCTTGGTCGTCGCCGTCACCACGCCCGGGACGCGCACCACGTCCTCGCCTTCATAGGGCGAGATGTGACGAGCCCCCTGGATGTCAGCGATCCGCAGCGGACCAGGGTTCGGGGCCGCAACGCGAACCGGGCCGAGCGGCGACTCATCGAACTCGAGTGAATGCTCGACGATCGTCACAATCCACCCTCCTGTCCCGCCTGCGATTTGACGCTGCCGAAATGAACAGCGCGTGAATCAGGGAAGTGAGTTGTGTAACGGTCGCGCTGCGGGTTGGATCGCGTTCACGCTCCGCGTCGCCACCCGAATTGCACGGCAGCGAAGCGTGGTCGTCACTAGTTCGCCTTGATGATGCGAATGTTCACCGGGTAGCGCCACGCCACACCCTGGTTCGACCGCACCGTGGCGAGAATTCGCAACACCAGCACCGTCAACCCCATGACGACGCTCACGATTGCGAACAGCGCGACGATCCCGAGCGAGCCGAATGCTCCCGAACCCCTGCTGGAACTCGCCCCCAACGCGCGGCCGGAACTCGCCCCCCATATGAGGAAGAGCACGACATACGAAATACCGGTGAGCACCAGTTGGAGGACCGCCCAGAAGATCTCGAAGTTCAGTGACTCGGTGGTCTGATCACGCACGAACGGTGACTGCTTGCCCGCATTGCCGCGCAATACGAGTGGAACGATCCACGCGAAGAGCCCGAGACATCCGATCACACACCCCGCAATGCCAACCAGCAACGGGCCGAGGTACGCCCACATTGCCGTCGAACGTTCCCAGTTGGTGAGCCAACCCGGAGGAACCTGCTCACGCGGCGACGGGACGTAACCAAAACTGCGGGCCGGGTCGTACGCGCCACCCGGGGCCGGAGTTCCGTAGTAGCCGCCAGCGGCGCCCCCGCCTGGTGGCTGCGACGGGTCGAATGAGGGAAATTGCGGGTCGCTCACGGAGCCGCAATCTAGAGCTTCGTGAGCGGCGCCCACGCCAGCAACAACCGCTTCTCACCCACGTCCCGGAAGCGGATGACGGCCTCGGCTTTGTCGCCCCTGCCCTCGATGTCGACAATGACGCCCTCACCGAACACTTCGTGCGCCACGTCGTCGCCAACACGCAAACCTGCGGACTCGGCCCCACGCGCACCTTGAGGCGGCAACGTCGCTGCGTTCGCTGGCGCCGACGGCCCGCGCCGCGTTGCCGCGCTCACCACCGCGTCGCGATGCGCATGCATACCGCCGCCATGACGCTGCTCGCCCACCACGTGCACGAGCTCTTCAGGAATCTCACCAAGGAATCGGCTGGGTGGGTAGTAGTCGGTGGAACCAAACAGCGTGCGGCTCCACGCGTGCAACAAATACAAGCGTTCCTGCGCACGCGTGATACCCACGTAACAGAGACGACGTTCCTCTTCGAGTTCCTTCGGGTCGCCCAGTGACCGCACGTGCGGGAAGATGCCGTCTTCCATGCCAACGATGAACACCGACGGGAACTCGAGACCCTTGGCCGTGTGCATGGTCATGAGCGTGACCAACGAGTCGGTGGCCTCCCCGTCGTCGTCGAGATCGGTGACGAGCGAGATCGCTTCGAGGTATGCCGACACCCGAGCAATTCCAGTGGGCACCACGACCGGTGCATCGAGTTCTTCGCCGTCGTCACCCACGCCGATACCAGCAATGACGCCGAGCGCACCGAGTGTGCCGTCTTCGAGCGCCCGGTCGAACTCGCGCGCCTGGCCCACGAGTTCCGCCAGGTTCTCGATGCGACCTTGCGCTTCGATGGTGTGCTCACGCTCGAGTTCCGCCACATAGCCCGTGGCTTCGATCATCTCTTCGAGCAGGGCAGCTACACCGGCGGGGTCCTGTTGATCGGCGGCCCGCCGCTCCAGCGCGTCGATGACGTCGAGCAGTTCGCGCACACCGCCGAGCGCCTTACCCGTGACGCCGGCGGCCGGCGCCTCGCGCAATCCGTCTCGGAAGGTGATGCCCTCTCGACGGGCGTACGCCTCGATCTTCGCCACCGACGTGTCGCCCACGCCCCGCTTGGGCGTGTTGGCGATACGCCGCCAACTCACCTCGTCGTCGGGATTGGTGAGCGCCCGCAGGTACGCAAGCGCGTCCTTCACCTCCCGACGGTCGTAGAACTTGAGCCCGCCGACCACGCGGTACGGAACCCCCGCATGCACAAACGCTTCTTCCACCACGCGGCTCTGCGCGTTGGTTCGGTAGAACACCGCGATGTCGCTGAAGCGCTCGCCTTCGTTGTTCACGAGGCGTTGGATCTCGTGCGCCACGTACGCCGCTTCGTCGTGTTCGTCTTCGGCTTGGTAGCGCGTGATGAGTTCGCCGCCCACCTGTTCGGTCCACAGGTGCTTGGGCTTGCGTGCCGCGTTGTTGGCGATGACCGCG
>JBMOIJ010000041.1:0-13375 GCA_049317385.1 Acidimicrobiia bacterium | reverse complement strand
CCGATCGCCGCGCCAATATCGAACGCCAACGACCGGATGTACGTGCCGCTCGAACACTCCACCTCGACGGTGGCCTGCGGTCGTGCGCCATCGACGAAGCCGACGAGGTCGAGGCGCGAGATCGTGACCGAACGCGCCGGGCGCTCGACTTCCTCGCCGTGGCGTGCGAGTTCGTAGAGCTTCTTGCCACCGATCTTGATGGCACTCACCATGGGCGGCACCTGTTCGATCGCGCCGGTGAATTGCGGCAACACCGCCTGCACGTCGTCCGCGGTGACCACAACATCGCGCGCCTCGATCACTGCTCCCTCGGCGTCGAGCGAATCGGTACTCACGCCAAAGGTGATCTCGCCGGTATAGCGCTTGCCGTCATCTTGGAGAAACCGCAGCAGCCGCGTGGCTTTTCCAATGCCCACCAACAAGACGCCCGTCGCCATGGGATCGAGCGTGCCGGCGTGGCCCACCTTCCGGGTGCCATAGATGCGCCGCAGCTTGCCGACCACATCGTGCGAGGTCCACCCGCGCGACTTGTCGACCACCACCAGTCCGTCAGCTGCCATGACGACCGATCAGGCCGGAAGCGCGGCGCGAATACGCGCCACCACGAGTTCAATCGGACCGGGCGAGGTGAATCCGGCAGCAAAGCGGTGCCCGCCACCGCCTTCCGCCGCTGCAATGACCCGCACGTCAACTTCACCCAACGATCGAAGGCTCACCCGCACCGAACCGTCGGGCTCTTCCTTCAACACTGCACTCACCTCGGCCTCGGCCGTACGACGGACGATGTCGATCAGCCCTTCGGCTTCGTCGAGGGTTACGGCGTGGCGAGCCAAGTCGCTCTGGCGCACTGCCGCCCATACAAAGCGCTGCTCGGCAACGAGTTGCGCGCGCCCCAATACGTCGGCCACGAGTTGCAGGTATGCGAACCGATGCTCCTCGAAGAGATGGCGCGACAACGTGGAGATGGGAAGGTCGAACGCGGCCAACTCTTCGGCGAACGCGAAGACTTCCGGCGTGGTGGTGTCGTACTGAAACCGGCCGGTGTCACACACCAACGCGGTGTAGAGCGAGATCGCGGCTTCACGCGTGAGCGGAAGCTCCAACCGCCGCGCCAAGGCGCGTACCACCACGGCCGTTGCCGCGGCATCGGGATCGATCACGTTGATACTGCCGTACCGGTCGTTCGACACGTGATGGTCGAGCACGACCAACTGCCCCGCCGCCTTGGCCGCATGCTGGAGCGAACCCAAGCGAGACATCGACCCACAATCGAACGTGACCATGACTTCGGGCTCACGAGGAAACGCCGCCGGCGCCACCAAGAGTTCCAGGCCGGGCAGATCGCGGTAGTGCGGCGCCACTTCGAACGGCGCGGGAAATGAACCAACGACCGCTTTGCCCGACGCGCGCAACAGATGGAACAGTCCGAGCATCGACCCCAACGCGTCGCCGTCGGGGTTGACGTGGCAGGCCAATGACACCGATGACGCGTTCGCGATGGCCTGGGCCGCAAGCTGCAGGTCTGCGTCAACGGACTCGTTCAGCATGGTGCGGTCCTCATCCTTCCGCGTCGTCGGCCGCTTCCGGCCCGTGATCGTGAAGATTTTGGATGATCGCATCGATCCGCCGGCCTTGCACGATCGCCGGGTCGATCGCGAACGTGAGGCGGGGCACGTACTTCATGCGGACCTCGTTGCCCAGCACGGCTCGGAAATGCGCCGCCGCGTGCTGCAAGGCATCGGCCACCGTCGCATTGTCGGCCTCGGAGGCCTCCCACCCCTGGGCCTTGGGGCCCAGCGCCGAGTAGTACACGGTGGCGTGCCGCAGGTCGTTGCTGACGTCGACCCCCGTGATGGTCACCATCGACAGGCGCGGGTCGGAGAGCCGCTCGAGCTCGTCGGCGATGCACTCGCGCACCAGCTCGTTGAGGCGAGCCGAGCGGGGATAGCGATGGGCGCCCTGTCGGCTCATGGTTCCTCCAAGTTGACGGTGCTGACGTCGACGAGATCGACGGCGGCCGCGCTTCCACGAGCCGACCCTGTGAGTCCAGCACGTCTTCGCACTGGCCCGCAGATCGGGCCATCCTTGCGCCCGAGGCGCTCAGCCTCCGAGCGCGCGCCCGCCGCCTCGCTCCAGGTTCGCCCGGTGGAGTACCTCAACCGTGCGCACCGCTTCATCCGACCCCTGCCCCACCGCCTCGACGAGCCGCGCGGCCAAGAAGGCGCGCGATGCGTCGGTCTGCGCACCGGCTTTGGGCTCGAGGGCGTCGGCCCCGCCTCGGGGCAACGTCTCGGTGAGCCCGATGTGACGCAACGCCCCCACCAGCTCCGTTGCTTCGAACGCGTTGCCTTTGGCCCAGTCACCAAGGACCGCGAGCCCAGCACCCAGCTTCTCGCGCACATTGGGGATCTCACCAAGCAGGTCGAACACTGCGACTGCATGTTCACGCGCGTGCTGACCGAATCCGAGGTTGGGCGCGCTCCGCCAGGTCTGCACCGCTCGCAACGCCGAGTTCAGCGTGGCCGCGACACCGTGACGTTCCAACATCACCGCGGCCGGCTCGAGGTCATTGGTCATTGTCATTGCGCTTCTCCTTGATGCGAAAAGCGTACGGAACGGGCAGAGCGGGCCACGGACGGGCCCGAGCTACAACGCCACCCCGGACGCGAACGGCGACCGATCGGTGCCACTCGTGGTGCGGTGCACTCCCGTGAGGTCACGCGCCAGCGGAGACTGGGTCTCGCGATCGCTGGCGAACCACTGCGAAATCTGCGCCATGCGCGGAACGACCCATCGAAGGTCCTTGGGCAGCGGCTGCTCATCGCTCCAACCTGCGTCGCGCAACAACGCAATCCAACCTGCCGCCTCGCGAACCACCAACGATCCAACCTGCCGGTCGAACGTGCCGAAGTGCGGGTGCACCACGTCGGTTCCCTGCGCGAGCAGCAAACGATCACCGCGAAGCCTCAGTTCATCGAGGAACCACGCCCGAACAGCACCGTGACGCTCCGCGATGCGGTCGACTTCGTGGCGGCCGTGCGCGCGATCGCTGGCCAGCGTGCGACGTTCCCACGCCTCGGCAAGTTCGAATGCGAACTCTTCGAGTTTGCGCTCAACCTTCACCCGGCCTCCGTCACGCGTGCTGCGGAATGCGAGGTAGAGCACCGCGCCGCCGGCGATCGCCTTCGGCGTCTGCGCCTGGGCCAGCGAGCGATCAAGTGGCGCGTACCCGCGCAGCGCGCGGTTGGCCGAGGTGTCGTCGACGCGGCCGCTGCGTTCGTTCGCAACGAAGCCCAAGGGCTCGCTCAATCGTCGCTCCGCGCGCTGCATCCGATCGAGAACCCGACGCGCGCCCGGTTCGGTCTTCGCCTGGTTGGCATCGAACCATCGTCGAACCTGCCCCACGTCGTGAAGCCACACGCCCACTTCGATCAATGACGCATCCGGCCGCTCGCCGAGGTCGAGCAGCCGCTCGTTCTGGGCGATGAACCAGGCGCGATAGTCGGCCTGCGACTCGACGACCGGTTCACTTGGAAGCAAGCGGGCGAGAACAGCGATGCTCTTGCCGGCGGGCAACGTTGCCGGCGCCGTGTCGCGGCGCGCCGCCAGCTCGCGCCGGACGTCGTCGGCGAGCTTGGTGAACTGCTTTTCCTCGCTCCGAAACGCCGACGAGATCTCGTCCTGGTAGCGATCGCGGGCGTCACGTGTCGCGATTGCGAACGCTTTTTGGAGCTCGAGAACCCCGGCGCTCGTCGTGCTGTCTGGCCGCTCACTCACGATTTCGACGGTAGGAGCAACCGCCGAAATCGGTCAAAAGCGGAAACCAGAACTACGGCGAGCCCCGCCCGACTCAAGCGGTACGAGCGCGCTCGCGGTTCTCGAAGGTTTCGATGAGGTCGCCCGGCTTCAGGTCCTGGAAGTTTTCGAGGCCGATACCGCACTCGAAGCCCTCGCGCACGTCACGAACGTCTTCCTTGAAGCGCCGCAAGCTCGCGATGGTGCCCTTCCAGATGATGGTGCCCTCACGCAGGAAGCGCACGCCGCTGCCGCGAGTGATGACGCCACTGCGCACAAAGCAACCCGCCACCTTTCCCACCCGGGGCACGCCAAACACCTCGCGCACCTCGGCTTCGCCGGTGACCACTTCTTCGAACTCGGGGGCGAGCATGCCAACGAGCGCATTCTCAACATCTTCGAGCGCCTGGTAAATGACTTCGTACAGACGGATCTCGACGCCTTCCTTCGCCGCGAGCTCACGCGATCGCCGGTCGGGACGCACGTTGAATCCAATGACCGTTGCGTTCGACACTGCGGCAAGGTTGATGTCGCTCTCGGTGATGCCACCCACGCCGCGTTGCACGAACGACAACCGCACTTCTTCGTGCGCTTGATCGACCTTCTTCAACGCATCGGTGAGCGCTTCGAGCGAACCCTGCACGTCGGCCTTCAACAACAAGTTCAGCGTGGCAACCTCACCGCGCTGCACCATCGCGAAGATGTCTTCGAGCTTGGCACCCCCACCGGCCATGGCCAACGGGTGCACTTGATCGGCCGTGCGGCGACGACGCGCCCGAGCATCGGCAACCGTGCGGGCCACCTTCTCGTTGGGGGCCACCCGCAACTCGTCACCGGCCAGCGGCACACCATCGAGGCCAAGCACCTCGACCGGCACCGAAAGTCCGGCTTCCTTCACCTGCTCGCCGCGGTCGTTGACCAGGGCGCGCACCTTGCCCGATGCGCCGCCGGCCACCACCGGGTCGCCGACGCGCAGCGCACCCCGCTCGACGAGGACCGTGGCCACCACGCCGCGTCCCGGGTCGAGGTTGCTCTCGAGCACGAACCCACGGCACGGCGCCTGCGGGTTGGCCTTCAAGTCCTCGACCTCGGCCACCAACAAGATGGACGACAGGAGGTCGTCGACGCCCTGGCCGCTCTTGGCGGACACGTCGTTCACGATGATCTCGCCGCCCCACTCTTCGGGGACGAGTTCGTTTTCGACCAGCTGCTGGCGTACACGGGCCGGGTCGGCGTCTTCACGGTCGACCTTGGTGACCGCGACGATGATGGGCACCTCGGCGGCACGCGCGTGCGCAATGGCCTCGACCGTCTGGGGCATCACGCCGTCGTCAGCCGCAACCACCAAGATCGCGATGTCGGTGGCCTCGGCCCCGCGCTTTCTCATGGCCGTGAAGGCCTCGTGACCCGGCGTGTCGATGAAGGTGATGGGGTTGCCGTCGTGGACCACTTGATACGCACCGATGTGCTGGGTGATCCCACCGGCTTCGCCGGCCACCACGTTCGCCTTGCGGATGTAGTCGAGCAGCGTGGTCTTGCCGTGGTCGACGTGACCCATGATCGTGACAACCGGCGCACGAGTGACGAGCGCTGACTCGTCTTCTTCGCCCTCGTCTTCTTCGAGCATCGCAATGAGCTCGACTTCTTCTTCGTGCCCCGGCTCGACGAGCAGGACCTCGGCGCCGAGTTCGGACGCGATGAGTTCGATCATCTCGTCGGCGAGCGACTGCGTGGCCGTGACCAGCTCGCCGGCCTCGAACATCATGCGCACGAGGTCTGCGGATGTGCGGTTCAGCTTGGGCGCGAGTTCCTGGATGGTGATGTTGCGCGGAACAACGATTTCGCCTTCGGGTACCGGCGCATCGCTGGCCGTGTAGGCAATGCGTTCCGGCTCGAGTTCGTCCTGGCCACGACGACGACGCTTCTTCGTGCGTCGACGCTGGGGCGGACCGGGACGACCACGGCCACCGGGACCACCACCGGGGCCACCGGGACCACCGGGACCGCCAGGACCACCGCTCGGGCCTCCAGGACCGCCACGACCCCCGGCAGGCGCACCAGCGCCGGGGCCGCCGCGGTACCCACCGCCGGCACCACCACCGCGATACCCGCCGTCGCCGCCGGGACCACCGGCACCGGGGCCCCGGGCACCCGGGCCAGCACCAGTGGAGCGTGGACCAGGCGGTGGCGGCGGAACCCGCCGCCCCGGAGGTGGCGGAATGGGCTTGCCCGTACCGGCGCCCGGGGGCGGCGGCACGGGCCGACCACCACCACGCGGCGCGGACGGCGCGCCGATGTCAGGAGTAGCCGCCGCAGCCGGACGTTGCGGCGCGGGTTGTCCCGGTGCCGGCGTCGGCGCAGGCCGCGGCGCAGAGCGCGTCGGCTCGGTGGGCGTTGGCGCGCTCGAGCGCACCACCCGCGGGACTTCGATGCCGGGCTCGGGCGCAATGACATCGGCGGCCGGCTCGGGTTCGATCTCTTGGGCCGGCGCGGGGGCGGGCGCGGGCACGGGGGCGGGCGACGGGGCCGCGGCACGGCCACTGCCGGCCCGGACCACCTTGCGCTCGGCGGGCGGCGCAGCCGGAGCCTCGGGCTCGGGCTCGGGTTCCTTCTTCCAGCCCTTGGAGTCCGCGAGACGACGAATGCGGTCGGCCGACGGCTCGTCGATGCTCGACGAGTGGCTCTTCACACCGACTTTGAGTTCCTCCGCGAGCTCGATGACTTGGGCATTCTCGATGCCCAGTTCCCGAGCGAGCTCGTAGACGCGGATCTTCTTCGTGGCCAAGAACTTCCTACCGTTTCGTGTGCGGACCCGTGCCCCGGCGGGCGCCGGCGGGTGCGCAGGCCGCGCGAGGCCAACCCAATGGCGGACCGAACGCGGCGATCAGTCGAGCATTCTCGCACGAATCATCGCCAGTTCGTCGGGCATCAGCGTTCGGCGCAGCGCTCGGGCCAGCGCGCCCCGTTTCGTGGCGGCCTCGAAACAGGCCGCCGACCCGTCACAGAGCCAGGCACCCCGCCCCGGCGCACCCGGGCCGAAGCCCACGGAGCCGTCCTGCGCGGCCGCCACCCGACGAGCGGCCGACTGCGGCAAACGCCGCCGGCAGCCCACGCAGGTGCGGACCGGTTCGGCCGTGGCTCAGGCCTCCGGCTCGACGTGCATCGCCGCTTCCTCGGGGGCCTCGGGGTCGGGCTCTTCGCCGCCCGGCTGGCCGGCCTCTTCGTCGGTGACCTCGGCATAGCCGGTCTCTTCGGCCTCGACGTCGGGGGCGGACTCGGCCACGCCGAGCTCGGCTTCGACGATGGCTTCGCTGGCGGCCGCTCCGGTGCCGTCGGTGCCCTCGCCGTCGGGGCTGGCACCGGCGTAGCCAGCGTCGGCCGCGCTGATGGCCTCGCCGCCTTCGGCGGGTTGCCACACGAGCTCACCCGCTTCGTTCTCGACCCACTCGCCCTCGGCGTACTCGACCGCGCCGGTCTCTTCTTCCATGAGCTGGGTTTCGCTCTTGATGTCGACGCGCCAGCCCGAAAGACGCGCGGCGAGGCGCGCGTTCTGGCCTTCCTTACCGATCGCAAGCGACAGCTGGAAGTCGGGGACGATGACTTCGGCCGTACCGGTCTCGGGGTGGATGCGGACCTCACGCACCTTCGCCGGGGCCAACGCCTTCATGACGAACTCGGCCGGGTCGTCGGTGAAGGGAACGATGTCGACCTTCTCGCCGTGCAGCTCGTTGACGACCATGCGTACACGCGAACCACGCGCGCCCACGCACGCGCCCACCGGGTCGACGTTGGGGTCGTTCGACGCCACTGCGATCTTGGTGCGGTGGCCGGGCTCACGGGCGATGGCCTTGAGTTCGACGATGCGGTCCGCGATCTCGGGCACTTCGAGTTCGAAGAGACACTTGATGAGCCCCGGGTGCGTACGGCTCACCACGATCTGCGGACCCTTGGCCGTACGGCGCACTTCGACGATGTACGCCTTCACGCGTGCGCCGGCTTCGTAGCGCTCGTTCTGCACTTGCTCGGCCTGCGGCAACAACGCTTCGACCCGACCGAGGTCGAGGAGCGTGTAACGGCTGTCGCCCTGCTGCACGATGCCGGTGACGATTTCACCTTCACGGCCGGCGAACTCTTCGTACTTCATCTCGCGCTCGGCCTCGTTGATCCGCTGACGGATCACCTGCTTGGCGGCCTGCGCGGCGATACGGCCGAAGTCGTTGGGAGTGTCGTCCCACTCGCGCACCACGTTGCCGTCTTCGTCGAGTTCCTGCGCGATGACGCGGATCTCGCCAGTGTCGGAGTAGATCTCGACCACTGCTTCTTCGGCGGCATCGGGCATGCGCTTGTACGCGGTGACGAGCGCGTTGGCCAGCGCCTCGAGCAACACGTCTTCGGAGATTCCCTTGTCACGGGCGACGGCGCCGAGCGCCTCCATCATCTCGCTGTTCATTTCTGCTCCCACTCGAAGACTGTGCGAACCGACGTGACGTCGTCGTACGAGAACTGGTGATCCGTGGCATCGACGGCAACCGTGAACCCGGTGCCATTCGCCGACCGCAACACCCCTTGCATGCGCACCGGCCCGTCGGCCGTGCGGGCCTTGACCGAGACGGTGGCACCGATTGCACGTTCGAAGTGCACCGGTCGGCGCAGGTCGCGCTCGATCCCGGGGCTGGAAACCTCGAGCGTGTACCGGCCGTCGACGAGGTCGTCGTGCTCGTCGAGGAAGTCGGAGACCGCGCGGGTGGCGTCGGTGACCGCATCCATGTCGACGCCACCTTCGCGATCGACCTTGACCCGCACCACTTGGCGGGGCCGCGAACCGGCGACCTCGACGTCGTAGACGTCGAGTCCGAGCGCGCCGAGCACGGGCTCGACTGCCGCCTCGATCGCTGCCGGGTCCGTCACGACTCGTTCCTCACCATCTCTGCCGACACTGCTGCCCATGACCGAGCGACCGCATGAAAAATGCGTGGGCGAATCTCGCCCACGCATCGTCCCTGCCGTTGCCGGCCTCGATACGTTTTGCCCGAGCTGGTGCTCGGGCGCCCTGGAAGGATACACGGCGCTCCCAGGCACCGAAACCGCTGGGGCGACCGCGCCCTCGCTCGCCGCAGGGCGGCTTTTGTCTGATTCGTCCGGCTCGGGGTATTGTCAGACGGCTCGGGCACCAGAGGAGGGGGCGTGTACCGAATCGCAGTCACGGCCACCGGCCCGAGCGCCCCCGCCCACGCATTCACGGTCATCACCCCCAACGACCTGGCCCAACACGCCGAGTGCGCGCATCGCAGCACCCTGGCCATGGCTGAACTCAACGAGTCCGCCCCATCCAGCCCTGAACCGCAGTGGAACGTCGCGCGGCGCAACGAGGTCGCCGCACGCCTGCGCGCGCAGTTCCCCGACGCGCTCGAACTCACTCCCCCGCGCCGAAACCCCGCAGAGATGCACACAGCGCACGACGCCACGCTCGCCGCGATGGAAGCCGGGCACCGCGTCATCTTGAACGCAACGCTCTTCGACGGCGCTCAACTCAGCCGCATGTTCGCACTCGTGCGCAATGGCAAGCACTACGAAGTGATCGGAGCCAGCGCCGGGGTCGAACTGGCCGACGGCGCCATCTTGTCCACGGCCTTCGCGGCCAAGCACCTGAGTGAAGTCGTGGGCGCCGAACCAGCTCGGTTCTGGATGTTGGAGCACGACGACGCACTCATCGACGTCGCATACCAACCATTGCGCTCCACGTTGCAGCGCATCACCACACATTTCGACGCCGCGATCGGACGGCCCGAATCCGCCGAGGGCCACCACACCTCCGGGTGCAGTGCCTGCACATTCGCAGGCCGCTGTGCCGTCGAACCCGAACCCGAACTTGATCCACCCGTCGCTGAAGCTCCCGAGTACAACGACGTCGCCGCGTTCGGCGCACTGCCCACCCCCAGCGGCCACGACATCTACTTCGACATCGAAGCCGGCCAATACGACACGCTGCCGTTTCTCTACGGATGGGTGCAAGAGGACCCCGACGGTCCCAAGATCCGATCGGTCTGGGCGTTCCGACGCTCAGACGCCACGCGTGCAGTCGACGGCTTCGTAGAACATGTCACCGAGCTCCGTCGCACGCACCCCGACCTGCACGTGTTCCACTTCGGATCACGCGAAATCACCGACCTGCGCAAGTACCTGTCGGCTTCGGGCCACCGTGTCCTCGACCAGCTTCGGGCCGACGGAGTGTTCGTCGACATCGCCGCGATTGCACCGGCAATCGTGCTCCCCGAAACCGGCCGCGGGCTCAAGCACTACGAAGCACTCACCGGGTTCTTGCGCATCGACGATCTGGGATCAGGCCGCGAGGCTGCCCTGTTGTTGCGGGACAACCGCCAGCAGCGCGACCCCAACGAACTCCATCGGGTCGCGCGCTACAACCGCGAAGACAACCTTTCGCTGCGACGGCTCCATCTGCACCTCGACTCGCTTCGGCCCATCGCACTGACGATTGCACCGAGTCCTGACCGCGTCGCCGCGGCCGCACTCCCCGCAAGCCGGCCCGCCGTCACGGCTTTGCACCACCACGGACCGGTGCGGGAGGCGCCCGACCGGTTCGCCGCGTTGGTGGACGAGCTCCCCGGCATTGCCGCCCTGCGCTCCGACAGCCGTGCGCGCAGTGGCGTCCCCGACCCTGACCGGTCGGTGGGTAGCGTGCCCGCTCGATGGTGAGCCCCCGCACCCGCTTCGCACTCCTCGCCGGCCGCACCGCAGGACGAGCGTCGCGCGCCCTGGGCCGTGGGGCCGGCCAACAGGTGTCGGGCCGCATCATGAACCGGCTCGACCCCGACGCGCTGCGCGAGCTCGGCACGGGCCGTCGCATTGCGATCGTCTCGGCCACCAACGGCAAGACCACCACCACCGCGCTGTTGGCCGCAGCAATCGCCGCGCAAGGCGAAGCGGTCGCCAGCAACACCACCGGCGCGAACCTGGCCGCCGGCTGCGCAGCCGCACTCGCAGCCAACCCCGACGCCGAGTGGGCGGTCCTCGAAGTCGACGAACGCGCCGTGCCGGCGGTGTTCGAAGCGTTGCGACCCGAGCTGCTGGTGCTGGGCAACCTGAGCCGCGACCAACTCGACCGCTACGGCGAGGTGTCATCCATTGCGCACCGATGGCGCACGCTCCTGGATGCGCACCCCGACACCACTGTGGTGGCCAACGCATCAGACCCGGCCGTGGTGTGGGCCGCCCAACCCGCGAACACCACGTTCGTGGACCTCGGCCTGCATTGGCGCGAAGACAGTGCGACCTGCCCACAGTGCGGCGCACTGATGCAGTGGAGCGCCCACCGCTTCGACTGCACCGCATGCGGATTCGCCCAACCCGATGCCGTGGCCACCCTCACCGACGGCGCCCTGACCGTCGACGGCACGCGCCTCACCCTGAATGTCGCACTCCCCGGACGGTGGAACGAGTGCAACGCGGCGCTCGCGATCGTGGCGGCCCGCGCGCTCGGTATCCGACCTGCGCACGCAGCCGCCGCCGTGGCGTCGGTCACCACCGTTTCGGGCCGCTACGCCACCTACGAGTTGGGCGACGGTCGACCGGTGCGCGTGTTCCTCGCCAAGAACCCGGCGGGATGGAGCGAAGTACTGCACTACCTCGAAGGGTCCGACGACGGTGTGGTGCTGGCCGTGAACGCGCACATCGCCGACGGCCGCGATCCCAGCTGGCTGTGGGACGTGCCGTACGAACTGCTGCGCGGACGCGACGTGGTGGCGGCCGGCGAACGTGCCCTCGATGTCGCCGTTCGCCTCTACTACGCCGAGGTGTCGCACCGCATCGAGACCGACCCGATCCTCGCGGCCACGTTGATCGACGCCGACCGCATCGACATCGTGGCGAGCTACACGAACTTCCACGCGCTCACCCGGCGATTCGGAAGCAGCGCGACATGAGCCAGTCACGACTTCGCATCGGCCTGATCTTCCCGGACCTGCTCGGCACGTATGGCGATCGTGGCAACGCATTGGTGCTGTTGCAGCGCGCACGGTGGCGCAACCTCGATGCCGAGATCGTGGAAGTCGCGGCGTCCGAGCCCATCCCCGACTCACTCGACATCTACCTGCTCGGTGGTGGTGAGGACGCGCCGCAAATGGCTGCGTCGGCGGGGCTGCGGGGTTCAGCTGCCGCCATCGACCGCGCGCGGGCCAACGGCGCTGTGGTCCTTGCGATCTGTGCCGGCTTCCAACTCATCGGCACCAGTTACGTCGACGCCGAGGGAACCGTGCTCGACGGACTCGGACTGATCGACGTGGAAACCCGGTCGGGTGCGCCACGATGCATTGGCGAAGTGGTCGTGGAACCCGAGGCGTCACTTGAATTGCCCATGGTCACTGGCTTCGAAAACCACGGCGGTCGCACCACGCTCGGCGACGGGGTTCGACCGTTCGGGCGCGCGGTCGTGGGATACGGCAACGGCGTCGACGGCGCCGACGGCGCCCTCGGGGAACGACTGATCGCCACGTATCTGCACGGCCCAGTCCTTCCCCGCAACGTTGCGCTCGCCGACCGGTTGTTGGGCTGGGTGCTCAACGAACCGCTCGCACCGCTCGACGACGTACTCGAGGAGCGCCTACGCGCCGAGCGCATCGACGACGCGCTGCTCGAAGGCATGCGCGCGTGGTGGCGCGACCGCAAACTCGCCCGCGGCTAACCCTTTCCACCGACTTTGCGTCGCAGACATCCTTCATAACGTACGTTTGCGACGCAAAGTCCGGAGAATAGGTGTGTCAGGCGGGGGCCATTCGGAGCGCACCGTCGAGCCGGATCACTTCGCCGTTCAGCTCGGCGATCTCAACGATGCTCTTCACCATGGCGCCGTACTCCTCAGGCTTGCCCAGCCGCTTCGGGAACGGAATCGCCGACGCCAGCCGGTCGCGGTTCTCCTCCGGTAGCCCCATGAGCATCGGCGTCAGGAACGTGCCCGGTGCGATGGTGCACACGCGAATGCCCTTCGACGCGAGGTCGCGCGCTGCGGGCAACGTCATACCGACCACGCCGCCCTTCGACGCGCTGTAGGCAATCTGGCCAATCTGGCCATCGAACGCCGCCACACTTGCAGTGTTCACGATGACACCGCGCTCGCCGTCGTCGTTGACTGCGTCGGTCTGCGCCATTGCGGCGGCAGCCAAGCGCATCACGTTGAACGTGCCGATCAGGTTGATGGTGACGACCGTGGTGAACAGGTCCAAGTCGTGCGCGCTGCCGTCTTTGTTCAAGATGCGCGACGCCCAACCCACCCCGGCACAGTTCACCGCCACGCGCAGTGGACCCGCCTGCTGCGCGATGTCAATGGCCCCCTGCACTTCTTCAGGGTTGGTGACGTCGGTGAGCGCAAACGAGCCACCGATGTCGTTGGCCACCGAAGTACCGCGTTCTTGATCGCGGTCCACGATGGTGACCTCTGCGCCCGCGCCTGCAAGCGCACGTGCCGTCGCTTCACCGAGGCCCGATGCGCCGCCGGTGACCAATGCCGAGATGCCGTTGATGTCCATGAGCGGCGACGCTAGCGCTGCGCCATCAGAGGTGACTGAAT
>JBMOIJ010000040.1:0-14005 GCA_049317385.1 Acidimicrobiia bacterium | reverse complement strand
TACTTCATCGAGCGCAAGCTGTACCCGAACGTCGACTTCTACTCGGGCATCATCTACCGCGCGCTCGGCTTCCCCACGAAGATGTTTACGGTGCTCTTCGCCCTCGGTCGCCTTCCCGGCTGGATCGCCCATTGGAAGGAAATGAACGAGAGCCCGAACACCAAGATCTCGCGACCGCGCCAGATCTACACGGGTGCCACCGAACGCGACTACGTGCCCATCGACGAGCGCTGAGCAACCTGGCAGCCCGTCGGCCCCCGAGGCCGGTTGACTCGCGCGTCCGTTTTGCCCATTATGAGTGGGTGGTCCCCCCAGCCGAAGATCTGGCGCGAATTCGGCGCGTTGTCCTCGAGGCCCTCGCCGGCCGGCCCTTGGTGTTGGTCGGCGGCAGCCTCGACTTCTTCACCCCCCACCTCCATGAGATCCGCTCGCTCGGGCTGCCAACACCGCTCGTCGTCACCTCACCCGGAACCTGGGGCGCCGCGCCAGCTGACGATCTCTATGTAGAGACCCAAGAAGAAATCGCGGTCGACCGGCCGGGCGGAACCGTCGAGCCCGATTGGCAACGCGCCCTCGCACACCCCGCGCCGGAAGTGCAGGCTGCGCTCGACGCGCACGACCCTGCGCACCAGGCCGTCGTGATGCCGTACTTCCATCGCAAGTCGGCCGCCATCGGCGACCGACCGTTCTACGGACAACGACCCGACGCAGCCGCCGCGCTCGAAGGCAAACCGGTCGCAAGCCGTTGGCTCGACGAAATCGGCGTATCGCAACCCGGCCCGTGGACCACCGCACCGGTCGCCCGCTTCGCACTCGAACAGTTGTTCAACTTCTATCGAGCAACCAAGCACGAAGGCGTGATCGTCTCCGGTGACGGGCGCGGTGGCGTTCCGGCCGGCGGACGGCTCACATTTGCGAGCAAGTTCGACGATGCATCGATCGACCGAATCATCGAACGCCTCGGCCCCGAGTGCGACGCACTGCGCGTCGCACCGTTCGTCGAAGGCCAAACGATCGCAGTACACGGATTCGTAACCGACCACGGTGCTGCGGTGTTCGACCCGGTGGAGGTGATGGGTCTGCGATTCGATCCCGGGAAGTTCTTCTGCGCCGGCTGGAACACTGCCTACCAACTCGATCCAATTCGGCTCGAACAAGCTCGGAGCGCGTTTCAGCGCGTCGCTGACGGGATGGCACACGACTTCGGGTACCGAGGGGCGCTCACGCTCGACATGATCGCCACCGAGCGCGGCATCGTGGTGAACGACGTGAATCCTCGGCCAGGCGGAGGCTTCCGCTGGGTCAGCGAACTTGCACCCGAGCTACCAGCCAACCTCTTGCACTATGTCTTGGCCGAAGGACAAGGCACCGACGTGCACCCCGAGACATTGGAAGCAATCGTCGCCGATGCCCGTGCGCAGCGCTCGTTCGCCCAAGCAGACCTTTGGCTCGACGGCCCGCCGAACGATGCGCTGCGCGCGCTGCAGATCGACGGCGTCAACATCACCATCATGCAGGCCTCGGAATCGAGCACCGGCCTCCTCATCGACTTCAACAATGTTGCGCCCGGTGCTCGTTTGAGTGAACGACTCCTCGACGTTGCGCATGAGATCAGCGAGCGCAGCGGGATCGCCGTTTGGTTCAACGACTGCGCACGCGAGCGCGATCCCGTGGCGCGACAACTGCCTCGAACGCAAGCACTCCGCCAGCGCCACTCTCAGCGGGCTGCTCTCGGGCTCGTTTGAGCTGGGCGCACGCGACCTCTTAGCCTCAGCGCCGCATACGAACGGGAGTGGTGACGGTGAGCGAGCAGCAAGAAGCGTCGGAGCAGGCCGAGAAGGCGAAGCAGGCCGACGAAGCTGCCGACGCATTGGTCGAGCGCCGCAGCCGCCTCGGCAAGATCCTCATCGTTGCGTTCATTGCCGTCATCGTGGTGGTCGACATCTTCGTGTTCGTGTCACGAGCCAACACAAACTCGAGCAACGAGTCGCCCGAGACCTACCGCAACCCCGAGGCCACGGCGGCGAACGCCGACTACCTCGAGATCGACGCACAGGTCCTCGACATCAACCCCACGCTCGCCACTGAGACGGTTCGTCTCACGGTGGTGCCGAAGGGCAAGTTCGCGGTGAACGGCTCCGAGCTCGCGGCGCCCATCAACCTCGATGCCACCGGCTACTCGGCCAGCAGCATCAACCTGAAGGCGAACGAGATCCCGCCACCCATTCAGGTGACACTCGGCATGGTGGGCGATGTCAGCCAGTACCCACTCGACACCTACACCGGGCTGCTCGAAGTGACGGCCAAGCGCATCGACGGTGCAGCCAAGACCGAAGATGTGGTGCCCACGGTGCTGACGGTGCAGTCGAGCAAGCACGACTGGTCCACCGGTTCGAAGGGATTGCCGTCAGAGGGTGGCACCGTGTCGGTGGAGCTCACCGCCAAGCGCGGTGCCGCCACCATTGCGTTCGCGCTGTTCGAACTCAGCATCATGGTGCTGCTCGCAGTGATGGCGATTGCCATGACGTACGCGGCCATCGTGAGTCGTAAGCCGCTCGAGTTCTCGCTGTTCGTGTGGCTGGTTGCGATGTTGTTCGCGCTGCCGGCCATCCGCAACACGATGCCGGGCGTGCCGGGCGTGGGCACCATCGGCGACTACGCCGTGTTCTTCTGGTGCTTGGTGGCAGTGGCGTGCTGTCTGGTGACGGCTGCGCTCACCTACATCCGAACGTCACTGCGCGACCGCCGCGAACACAACGACGCCTGACGTCCCACCCACCTTCCCGTTTTGGCGCGCGTTCGGTTGCACATCTGCAACGCTGCCGGCGCCGGTTCGGGGGATGGGATTCGTGCCAAAGCGACTCAAACCGGTCCAACAGCCCTGCGCCACCGCTCAGATCCCCTGACCCCCGGTCGATCAGTTACTCGCCAGTAACCCATGGATGGGAACTCGGGAGCGCTCGCGCATCATCCCGATCGAGGCATGGATGCCTCCGGAGCCGGCACCGGTCCCGAGTTCGCGTCCAAGACGTGCGGGACCGGTGCCCGCCCGGGACGCGGCGCGACGCTCGGTAGATTCGCCGCCGATGGATCTCACGCCGTCCCCCGCCGAAACCGCCCTCCAAGCCGAGGTGCGCGCCTGGCTACAGGCCAACCTGCCGTGGGAGTACGGACAAGGCCTCCCCCCGCGCTTCGACGACCTCGACAGCGAAGTGGCGTTCGGACGCGAGTGGCAGGCGAAGCTCGCCGAGGGCCGATGGGTCGGCGTCACCTGGCCCGAGGAGTACGGCGGGCGCGGCCTCGGCCCGGTGGAGCACTACATCGTCACCGAAGAACTCGCCCGAGCGCGTGCCCCCGAACTGGTGGGCCGCATCGGCATCAACCTCGTGGGCCCCACCTTGCTCGCGCACGGTACGTCCGACCAGAAAACGCGCTGGTTGCCACAGATCCTCAGCGCGCAGCAGATCTGGTGCCAGCTCTTCAGCGAACCCGGCGCGGGCAGCGACCTTGCGAACGTGAGCACCAAAGCCATGCCCGTCGATGGCGGTTGGGTGTTGAACGGCCAGAAAGTGTGGACGAGTTACGCACAGTTCGCCGACTGGGGTGTGTGTTTGGCGCGCACCGATCTCGATGCACCGAAGAACAAAGGCATCTCGTACTTCGTGGTCGACATGCACGCACCCGGTGTTGAAGTGCGGCCGCTCCACCAGATCACCGACGAGCACGACTTCAATGAAGTGTTCTTCACCGACGTGTTCATCCCCGAAGACCAACTCATCGGCGCGATGAACGAGGGCTGGCGCATCGCCAACTCTACCCTCAGTCACGAGCGCGGCAACAACCCGCGCCAGTTGGTGATCCACGCGCAACTCGTCGATGAACTCCTGCGCCTCGCACTCGAGAACGATGCATGGAGCGACCATCGCACGCAGCAACGCCTCGCCGAAGCATTCGTGGAGATCCGCATGTTCCAACTCCACAACTGGCGCACCATCTCGCGCCTCGCCAAAGGGCTCGACCCCGGGCCGCAGGGTTCGATGAACAAGCTCTGGTGGAGCGAGATGAGCAAGCGCCTTCACGACACGGTGATGGACGTGCTCGGGCCGTCGGCCACGTTGTGGCGCGGCGCCACCGAGAACCCGGGCGACGGTACGTGGCAACGCTCGTGGCTCTACTACCAAGCCAGTTCCATCTGGGCCGGTACCAACGAGATCCAGCGCAACATCATCGGCGAGCGCGTGCTCGGCCTGCCGCGCGGTTGACGGTCGCTAGAAGCCGACTGCAATCCCCGACGAACCGCGATCAGGCCGATCCGAAGGACGTGTGCTCGATTGCTCCAGTCGGTCCGCGGCCCCCGGCAGCACCGCAAGCGAACGCGGCGAAAGTGCGGCCTTCGCCAAAGGCTCCGGGACCGACGCGAACCGCAGGTACGTAGCGCGATCGGGATGGTTCGTCACGACCTGCGCTTGATTCATGAGTGATTCGGAGTCCAGCTTCCAGTACTGAAGATGCCCGGTGACCGATGGACCCGTACGCAGCGGGAACGCATTGACCCCGATTCCATCCGGATCCAATCCGACACCTCGGAACCACTTCGCCCAGTCACCGCGTGCGAGGAGCGCGTAGAAGCGCAATCCTTCCCCCGCGTCGTCTCGTCCAAGCGCACTGAAGTCCATGCCAAGATGGCCAGCGAGCACCACGTTGTCGACCTTCAGGCCCAGACGCAACGCATGGGCAATCGGACGGGCGCCGTAGCAGTGACCAATGACAGTGGTGACCACGTGCGCCGGCAGTTCCAGCCCTTCGATGTCGCTGAGGAGCAACGGGGCCGCGGATCGAGCGTGCGGGCTGCGCAAGCCATCGAGTTTGCGCTGCGGGCTGTCGTAGCCGGTCCACGCAATGATCGCGGTGTTCGCACGTGCATCAAGACTGGCGCACGCGTCGTGCAAGCGCTCTGCACGCTTACGCGAGTGACGGTGCGTGAAGAAGTTCTGCGTGGCCCCCGGGATGATGACCGCCACGGACCCCGCGGACTCCAGGTCGCCGATGACTTCCACGATCGCTCCGCTCCGGAGAGCGTAGGGGTCAACCCGCAGGAACTGGCGCTTCACTGTGCGGCCGGAGGACTCAACCCGCGGTTCCAAGAGCTCCCGATACCGCTCAATCTGGCGATCGAGCGTTGCAACATCAGCGTGCGCGTGCCGCAACCGCCGCTGCTCGAGTTCACGGGCGATCGAGTTCGATTCGTACGAGAGCACCGAAACTCTACGGTCGATCGCTTCCACCAGACTCGCCCGCTCCCATTCGACCCGATCGAGCGCGCGCGCCACGATGACGCGATTCGCAGCGAATCGGATCGCGAGCGGCACCCCGTTCACGCCGCCAATGAGTTCAGGATGGTTGACCACCAGCCACTTGCGGTCGGATCGTTCGAGCTGCGCGAAGAAGCGTTGGATCGCGCTGCGTCGCTCGCGACCGTCACTCTGCTCGAGCAACCGGCGGATCGGGCCAACCAGCAGCACTTCCCTCGACTTCGCGGTCTGCGTCATCGATCCACCACCAGCAGATTCGAAACTCGCCGCTGGTCGGGCCGACGCTCGACGCCATCGGCGATCACTCGAGCGATGGCGCGCATCGACTCCGTACCGGTGCCGAAGTAGCGACTGTGACCCGCCACGCCCATTCCGGTTCGAAGGCGTTCGGCGCCGATTCGCGCGCCGGTTGGGTCCCAACCGACGGTGGCGAACGCGTTGGCGTAGTCGGTACTGCTCATGAGCGTATGAACGGCGACATCCGCACCTCGGAACGCGTGCGTCGAGGTCGCCCCGACGAGCACGGCAGCGTCGTATTGCGCACCCGCCCGAGTCGCCTCCCCAACCACGGCGGCGCCACAGCTATGACCGACCAACGTGATTCGACGGGTGCGCGACGGGTCGAAGCCGGCAAGGAAGCGCGCGAGTTCAAGCCCTGCGGAACGTGCGATTCGGCGATCCAATCCACCGGCCAGTTCTGGGGTTCGGAATCCCAACCACGCAACCACTGCCACTTCAGCGCCAGCATGGTCACTTGCCACTTGAGCAAGCCGTTCCGATCGCCGTCGCCACCGAACGAACTCATCTGGCCCAATGGAGTTGCCCGGAATCATGACCGCAGCGGCGCGCGCCGATTCGAGATCACCGAACACCTCCGCAACGCGAATGGCGTTCGCGTCGCTGGGATCGAACAGCATCATCTGCCGATCGACCGAGTACCCGCGCCGATGAAGCCGCCGGGTCGAGAGCGCCGTCAGAGTTTCGGGCTCCAGGCGTCGCAGTTCCGTTGGCTTCAGCCGCTCGTCGGAAATCGCGCGCCGATTTGCGTGGTACCGAGCGGAGGGCGGAATCCCATCGAGCGAGCCAATGAATTCCGGTGCGAGTTCCGCCATCATCAACACCATCGCCGGGTCAGTTTCCGCGGACCACGCCGCAATCCGACTCGCCCCGTTCAGATCATCGCCATTCGCAGCGAGCTCGCGGAGCTGATCGAGCGATCGCTGAATGCTCTGTTCGAGCGACCGCGCCTTCATTCCTTTGAGCGCGAACCGACGCGGCAGGTTGTCGGCACCAAGGAGCCGCTCGTGCGAAGAGCGAGAGTATTCACGGACAATCCCATGCGAGTGCAACATTCCCTCAGCAGTCGCCGACCAAGGAAACATCTCGGCGCGGCCGCGCGCTGCCACCCGCGCAGCATCAGCAGGAAGTTCGAGTTGACGCCGAATCGCCGCTGCGAACGCGTGCGGATCGGAATCCGCGATCTGGGCGCCAACGCCCACTGCGGGCCCAACCACCTCAGGGAGCGCTCCGCCGGCGTTGACGACCACCGGAGTCCCGCTCGCCATTGCCTCGACGACGGAGAGACCGAACGTCTCGGTGGGGCTGGGGCCAATCACGAGGTCGGCGTTTGCGAATCGAATTGCCAACGCATCGACATCGATCTGGCCGACGAATGTGACCGGCAGTCCCTCGGCCTGCGTCATGAGTTGCTCGCGGAGGGGGCCCTCACCGCAGATGGTGAGGCGAACGTCGAGGTCGTCAGCGCGAAGTTCGCGCACGGCATCGATCACCAGATCGATACGCTTCTCCGGCGCGAGTCGGGCGGCAACCAGGAGCTCCGGAGCGCTCGGACTCGCTGGCCGAGCTCGTCGCGAGGGTGAAAATCGTTCGAGATCGACACCGATCGGCACGATGTCTATCTGATCGAAACCGAGCGCACGAAACTCGGCGGCGGCGTAGTCCGATCCGCAGACGATGCGATCGAACGCTCCGGCATGACGTTGATTCCAGAACCGACTCATCCGTTGCGTCGGAACCAGATCAGGAAGACGCGCGCCCAGGCCGTCGGCCAGCCGCTCATGAGAAAACAACACGGTCGGCACGCAGCGAGCCGACGCCCAGTGCCCCAACCAGTAGAGCGCCCCCTTGTCGGACACCTCGAGGTGACAGTCAGGGTGATCCATGAGCGCATCGAGGATCCTGCGCACTCGCGGCGAGCCGAGCATCATTCGATATCCGCCCGATCCGGGGAGTTCGGGCGTTGCCACCGTGATGATCCGTCCGCGATCGCTGGTGCGCTCATCGCCGTCGACGGGTCCCGGATAGATGAGGACGCGATCGATTCCCAGGTTTGTGTACGCGCGACCGGTTTCCTCGAAGAAGCGCCACACACCTCCCGAGCGAGAGCCGTTCCCGATTTGGACGATACGGGCTTGGGTCACCGACCCACCACCGCCATCTTGCGCGGTCGGTGGCCAGAACCGTCGAGCGTGGGGCGATCTTTCGCGTGCCCCACTCCGCCACCGAGATCACGCCCGGCCTCCCGAGCGCGAATCGTTGCGTCGTAGTGCCCAATCAATTCGTCGCCTACTTGGGCCCAAGAACGATCCTGCACCGAATCAAACGCGTTCTTGGCGAGAAACCCTCGGAAGTGTGGCAGCAACCGGAGGTAATCAACGTAGGACCGGATGTGCGACGGCATGTCGGGGCGGTACAGATACCCGGTGCCCGGCGTGACGAGATCAATCGGACCACCCGATCGCGGAGCAATGACCGGCACATGCGATGCTTTTGCTTCTTGGATTGTCTGACAGAAGGTCTCATGCGGGCCGGTGTGCACGAACACATCAAGTGACGCGTACGCGCGAGACAGGTCGATTCCCCCGAGCGCACCAAGAAACACTGCGTCAGGGAGCGCCCGTCGCACATCATTGGCCGCCGGACCGTCGCCAACCACCACCACCTTCACACCAGTGGAGTCGTTGAGCACCGACAGATCGGACACGCGCTTCTCGTTGGCCAGACGGCCGACGTACCCCACGATCATCTCGCCGTTCGGCGCAATCTCCAAGCGCCACGCCTCATCGCGGTGCCGGGGATTGAAGCGCTCGAGATCCACCCCCCGTCCCCACTTGGTGACCGCTCCGAATCCATGCGATTCGAGCTGCTTCACCACCGGAGTAGAAGGCGCAAGCGTGAGATCCGACAAACGGTGAATGCGTCTGAGCACCTTCCAAATCGAGTTGCTTGCGACTCCGAATCCATAGTCGCTCGCGAACCCCGCAAGATCAGTTTGGAACACGGCGACGGCGGGAACCCCGTGGCGCTTTGCAGCAATGAGCCCCATCGAACCGAGCACCACTGGCGACGCAACGTGCATCACGTCGGGCCGGAAGTTCGCGATCGCATCGGAAACCCGTCGCGTCGGCCGCACCATGCTCATCTCGGGATAGAGCGGGAACGGAATGCTTGGCACGCGCATGACCGGCACGTCGTCGTGGCGATCCGCGCCCGGCCCCGGTGCGACGATCAGGACCTCATGGCCGCGCTCCCGCAAGTGAGCGGCCACTCGCACGACCGAATTGGTCACTCCGTTGACTGCCGGTAGGAACGACTCCGTGACGATCATCACGCGCACGGTGGCAGTGTGCCTGCGGTACGCAACAGGAAACGGACTGACTGGCCGCGGATTGGTGAAGGATGGCGAAACGATTCAGGCGCCGCCGAGGTTCTGCCTCGTTACGCGGTCGTAGTCATAGGTGAAACCACGGTCCGTGACCCGACCCCGACTGAACACGGGCGCAAGCCCGAAGAACATCTTCTTGGTTTCGATCGACCACGCCAATGCTTCGGGCGCGCGAACTTGATACAGGGTTTGGAGGTAGCCACCGGAGTGGAGTTCGTAGGCCGCCCAGGTGCCCGGGAACTCTTTTGCCGATGCAGTCTCGACGATCGGAATACCCCGCGGCCCTTCGCCAACGAAATTCCGATGGGTGTGCCCCGCGAAGTACCCCACGATTGCCGGCTCCGCCTCGAAGACTTCGAGCAACGCTCGACTGTCCTCGGTGTTGACCCCGTAGTGAAAGCTTCGGCCCGGACCGCGGCCGGAGCGCGCCACATCGAGGTTGTGATGACCAACGACGATCAACGGTTGTGTTGCCATCCGCGCCTGCTCACGAAGCCACTCGATCTGAACCCGGTCAACGGCTCCGTGGGTGCGACCACGAACCACTGTGTCCAACACCGCAACGGTCACCCCGTCCAGAGCTACCGAAAAGAATCGATGCGGCAACGTGTCTTCGGGCAACTTCGAATCGTGATTGCCTCGAAAGGCAACGAGGCGATCGAGGAGCGGCTCGTAGATCTCCTCGAACTCCTGGTATTGCTCGGGACGACCGTTCGAGGTGAGGTCGCCCTTCACCACAACAAGGTCGGGGTTCCACTCCTGAATGTCGGCTACGGCATGTGCACTCATCATGCGGGCGTGGTTGGGCAGGCCGTCGGGCATTCGATGCGCATGCACGAGCGTGCGCAAACCGGGGATCCGCTGCGCGATCGGCACCCGACGAAGTTGCTCGATACGCCCGGCCTCCGCCTCACCGAAGTGCACGTCGTTCGTCATCGCGATCCGTGCCACTGGCGCGCCTGGCGGTCGGCGCAAGGTTCGGATGGGCCGTTGCGCCAACCGCCAAGATCGGGGCGCACCATCGACATCGATGCGATAGGCCGTGTTCGGGCTCAACCCGTCGACCCGAGCCCAGTGATAATCGTGCATCGGATCAGCGACCGCGGGTGCTCCCATTGACACCGTGGCGCCCGGCGCCCCGAACCCGAGGGGCGTGACCTGAACCCGCACCACTTCATCGCGTGGCGTCCGGAACGACACCACCACATGATCAGGGGCCACGCTGATGAGTTCGATGTGACGGGCAAAGGCGCTTGCCATCCCTTTTCACGCTAGTGGGGCGCCCTGCGCAACCGAGGGACTCCCTGACGTCGCTAGATTCGCCGCCGTGACCTACGAGACGATCGTCTACGAAGTCGACGGGCCGGTGGCCACCATCACGCTGCACCGGCCTCAGGCGCGCAACGCGCAGAACTCCACCATGATCGACGAGATCGACGCAGCGTTCACCGAGGCCGAGCGCAACGCCGACGTGCGCGTGGTGGTGTTGGCCGCCGCCGGCGATCACTTCAGTGCCGGCCACGACCTCAAAGAGATCCTCGAGGGCACCAGCGAGTGGGCCCAAAAGCGCGCCACCGCCGAAGGCAAGCTCGAGCACGAGACCGTCATGTACTGGGACAAGTGCCTGCGCATTCGCGACTTCCCCAAGCCCACCATCGCAGCGGTGCAAGGCGCGTGCGCGGCGGCGGGCCTCATGCTCGCGTGCATGTGCGATCTCATCGTGGCCGCCGACGACGCCAAGTTCTCCAACCCGGTACTTCGCATGACCGGTGTGGGCGTGGAGTTGTTGGTGGAACCGTGGGAGTTGGGCGCACGCAAAGCCAAAGAGTTCTTGTTGTGCGCGCAGTCCATCGACGCGCAGGAAGCGTGGCGGCTGGGCCTGGTGAACAAGGTGGTGGCGCGTTCCGAGCTCGCGAGCGCGGCGCATGAGATGGCCGAGACCGTTGCGTTGGTGCCACCCATCACGGCGTCGGCCATCAAGGACACCATCAACCACACGCTCGATTCCATGGGTCAGCGCGAGGCGTGGAAGTACCACTTCCAGGTGCATCAGGACGTGTCGAACTCCGATGAGGCGAAGGCCGCGCTGGCCGAACGTCAGAAGGGCGGCATGGAGCACGTGAAGCGCGAACAGGGCCGCGCAAGCGAGGGAGCGGAGACGGAGTCGTGAGCGACCGAAACCTGCGCCATCGGAAAGCCTCGAGGTCATGACCCAACCGCTCGCCGGCATTCGGGTCCTCGACCTCGGCACTCGCATCGCGGCACCGTTCTGTGCGGGGTTGCTCGGCGAACAAGGTGCCGACGTCATCAAGATTGAACAGCCCGGCACCGGCGACTTCATGCGCGAGATCGGCCCGTTCACCGACGACGGCTACTCCATGTTCTGGGCCGTCGAAGGGCGCGGCCGGCGCAGCGTCACGCTCGACCTGCGCACCGCGGAAGGCCAAGACGTGTTGCGACGACTTGCGGCCGAGTGCGACGTCCTCGTCGAAAACTTCCGGCCCGGCACGTTGGAGAAGTGGAACATCGGGCCCGACGCACTCCCCGACCGGTTGGTCACGGTGCGCATCTCGAGCTTCGGCCAGAACGGGCCGTACTCGGCGCGCCCCGGGCTCGACCGAGTTGGCATTGGCTACGGCGGCCTGTTGCACCTCACCGGCTACCCCGACCGGCCGCCGGTGCGTGTGGGCGTCACCATCTCCGACTACCTCACCGGCGTGTTCGCTGCGCAGGCCGCGACCGCGGCGCTCTATCGGCGCGACGCGCGTGGTGGCCAGGGCGCGGTCATCGATGCCGCGCTCTACGGCGCGGTGTTGCGCATTCTCGAATGGACCGTTGCGGGCTACGACCGCCTGGGAATCGTGCGCGAACGCGAAGGCAACCGGTTGAAGAACTCGGCGCCGCTCGACAACTACCCCACCGCCGACGGCAAGTTCGTGTGCATCGTGGCCGGCTCCGACGCCAACTTCGCGCGCCTGTGCCGCGCCATGAACCGCACCGACCTGCTCGACGACCCGCGCTTCACCAAGCTCGCAGATCGCGCCACCAACGGCGACGTCATCAACGGCATCGTGAGCGAATGGACCCGCACTCTTCCGGCCGATGCAGTGGAGGAGGCGTGCGTGGAACACGACGTGCCCGTCGCCACCGCGTACAGCGCGGTCGAAATAATGGCCGACCCGCACTTCGCGGCGCGCCACGACCTGATCACCGTCGATGACGCATCGGCCGGTCCGCACCAGCAACAAGCGCCGTACCCGCGCTTCGTGGGTGAAGACACACCGGTACCCGCCGGCGCGCCGCGCCTCGGCGAACACACCGACGACGTGCTGCGCGAAGTGTTGGGCCTCGACGCCGGCGCGCTCGACGCGCTGCGTGCCAACGGGGTGATCTGAGTGGCCACGGTGCCCGTGCACGACGGTTTGTTCGAGGACACCGCCGACGGACCGCGCTTAGTGGGCGGTTACTCGCCCGCTAGCGGCAAGTATCACTTCCCGCTGCTCACGACGTGCCCGTACTCGGGCGCCACCGACGTGGAGCGCGTGTTGTTGTCGCCGCACGGCACGTTGTGGGGTTGGACTGCTGTGACCGCGGCGCCGCCCGGCTACTCCGGCGAAGTTCCGTTCGGGTTCGGCGTGGTGGAACTCACCGAAAACGCGTTGCGTGTCATCACGCGCCTCACCGCGTCCGACCCCGACGCGCTCACGTTCGGCCAGCCCATGCAGTTGGTGCTCGACACCCTGTCCACCAACGACGACGGCAACGACGTGGTCACGTGGGCGTTCGCACCTGCGAGCGGCGAGAGCGCGCCATGAGCGGCGTCGTGCGCGTCGACGGGGTCGGCATCCATCCGTTCGGGCGATTCGACGCCACCATCACCGAGATGGGCGTAGCTGCCGTGCAGGCGGCGCTCACCGAAGCGGGCATCGGTCCGGGCGGTGGGCCCGGCGGCGGGCCCGGCGGGTTCCAGGCCGCGTTCTGCGGCACTGCGTACGGCGGCGTGGCGTCGGGTCACAAGGTGCTTGGCGCGCTCGGACTCACCGGCACGCCCATCATCGACATCGAAGCGGGCTGTGCCAGCGGGGCGGCTGCGCTCATGCTCGCTGCGGGTGCGTTGCGCGCTGGTCAGTACGACTGCGTGCTGGTGTTCGGCATCGAGAAGATGCCCAAAGGCATCATCCGTTCCAGCTTCTTCGAACCGTGGCGCGAGGAAGCTGGCCTTGCGGCCACGCCCGCGTACTTCGCGCTGCGCGCCCAGCGTTTGTTGCGCGAGAGCGGGCTCACCAAGGACGACTTGGCGAGCGTGGTGGTGAAGAACCGTGCGCACGGCGTACACAACCCCAATGCGATGTTCCGCAAGGAAGTGACTGCGGCCGACGTGTTGGCGTCGCGAATAGTGTGCGAGCCGCTGCACCTCTGGATGATGTGTTCCCCCAACGAGGGCGCGGCGGCGGTGGTGTTGCGGCGCGCCGGTCGCGCGCAGCCCGGCGACATCATCGTGGAGAGCGCGGTAGTGCGTTCGCACTTGCCGGGCTCGGTGCTAGGTGAAGCCACGCCGCTCAGTGGGCTGGTCGACGATGCGTTCCCCACGCCGTCCACTCTGGCGGCGCGTGCGGCCTACGAGGAAGCGGGGCTCGGCCCGTCGGACTTCCACGTGGTGGAGTGCCAGGACACTGATGCCGCGCGTGAACTACTCGCGTACGAAGAGCTCGAACTGTGCGCGCCCGGTCAGCAGTCACAATGGCTGGCCGACGGCCACACGTCACTCGGTGGCGCGCTGCCGGTGAACACCAGTGGCGGATTGCTCTCGAAGGGCGAGCCGCTCGGGGCGAGTGCCATCGGCCAGGTCATCGAGCTGGTGGATCAGCTGCGTGCTGCGGCGGGCGCCCGTCAGGTACCTGACGCCCGGGTGGGGTTGGCGCACACCGTGGGACGCGGCGCGAACGCGAGCGTCACCATCCTCCGCCGCACCTGACTTTGCGTCGTTCGTGTACGTCATGACGTACAC
>JBMOIJ010000039.1:0-14794 GCA_049317385.1 Acidimicrobiia bacterium | reverse complement strand
CCAGTAGAGTCCGACCTACCGCCACGGAGGGCGCGCAACACCGAACCAGAGACCGCGAGCTCCGCTCGCCGAGCACCACCATCGGGGGGAATCGTGCTCACACGTACCCGGCGCCGTCCGGCGCTGATCGTCATCGTCTTGGCCCTGGCGCTTGCGCTCGTTGCGGCCGGCTGTTCCAAGTCGTCGAACAAGGGCGGCGGCACCAACCCGAGCAACGAGGGCACCCCCGTTGCCGGCGGCGAGGTCACCTACGGCCTCGAAGCCGACACCACCGGCGGCTTCTGCCTCACCAGCGCGCAGCTCGCCATCTCGGGCATCGAAGTGGCGAGCACCATTTACGACACCCTCGTAGTGCCCAACCAGAAGGGCGACATGGTGCCGTTCTTGGCCCAGTCGGTCACCCCCAACAGCGAGGCCACGACCTGGACCATCAAGTTGCGCCCGAACATCAAGTTCCACGACGGCACGCCGCTCGACGCCGAGGCCGTCAAGCTGAACCTCGACGAATACCGCAAGGGCATCCTCTTGCAGTTCGCGTTCCCGACCGTCACCGACGTGAAGGTCGTCGACCCGCTCACCGTCGAGGTCGACCTCAGTGCTCCGTGGTTCCGCTTCCCCACGTCGCTCTGGAGCACCGGGCGCGCGGGCATCATGGCCCCGGCGCAGATCAACGCCGGCGACGATTGCAAGACGAAGCTCATCGGTACCGGGCCGTTCAAGATTGCCGAGAACGTCGCAGGACAGAAGTTCGTGGTCACCAAGAACCCGAACTACTGGTTGAAGGACAAGAACGGCGTGCAGCTGCCGTACCTCGACAAGGTCACGTTCGTCTTCCAGCCCGACTCCGCGCAACGGGCCCGCAGCCTCACGTCGGGTGTCACCAACCTCATCGCCACCAACTCCTTCCCCCAGATCGACAACTTGGGCAAGCAGTCGGGCGTGAAGCTCTACAACGAGCCCAAGGGCCGCCGCGAGGTGAGCCACCTTCTGATGAACGTGGGCACCGCATCGGTGTTCAACAACCAGAACGCGCGACTGGCCATGGCCGCGGCGGTCGACAAGAAGAAGATCAACACCATCGTCAACCTCGGTAAGGGCGACCTCACCAACGGTCCGTTCGACAGTGACGTGGTGGGCGCCACCCAGGACACGGGCCTGCCCACGTACGACCCGGCCAAGGCCAAGCAATATGTGGCCGCATACAAGCAAGAGTCGGGCAAGGACCTCTCGGTGCGCCTGGCGGCGACCGCCGACCCCGAAACGGCCCAGATCATCCAACTCGTGAAGGAAGGCGGCGAAGCGGCGGGCATGAAGGTGGAGCTGGTTCCCGAGGACCAGAGCACCCTCATCACCGACGCCGTGGTCGGCACCAAGTTCGACGCCTTCTGGTGGCGCAACTACCCGGGTACCGACCCCGACGCGGATCGCGTGTGGTGGTACTCGGGCAACCTCACCAACTTCAACAAGATCAACGACCCGCAGTTCGATGAATGGTTCGTGCAGGGCGCGGCGTCGAACAACGACGAACAACGCAAGCAGATCTACACCGACATGAACAAGCGGTTCGGCTCGCAGGCCTACAACGTGTGGGGCTGGTTCTCGCAGTGGTCCATTGCCACCGAGTCGAACGTGAACGGCATCACCGGCCCGAACCTGCCCGACGAGAGCGGCAACCCTGGCTCCGACACGCCGTACCCCGTCTTCGTGGGCTGGCATCTGCTGTCGGGCACCTGGATCAAGAAGTAAGGAACTGCAACTGACCGTGGAGGACGACGCGTGGCGGCGCTGATCGCGAAGAAGTTCGCGAAGTTCGTCGGCGTCGTCCTCGCGGTCACGTTGTTCGCTTCGTTTCTCCTCAGCCTGCTGCCGGGCGATGCGGTGTCGCGCGCCAACCCCACCGCAACGGCCGAGCAGAAGGCCGCCATTGCGAAGCAGCTCGGCCTCAACGATCCGCTGATCGTGCGGTGGTGGCACTGGATCACCAATGCGGCACACCTCGACTTCGGGAGGTCGCTCACCCGCGGCACTCCGGTGTGGGACCTCGTGCGCGACGCAATCGTGCCCACACTCCAGCTCGTGATCCTGGCCCAGCTCGTGGCTCTCGCGGTTGCGATCCCGTTGGGCGTGTGGTCGGCACAGCGAGCCAATCGCACCCCCGACAAAGTGGTGAGCGTCTCCACCTTCATGCTCATCGCGATCCCCAACTTCGTGCTGGCCATCACGTTGAGCGTCTACGTGGGTTCCGTGCTCGGCTGGTTGCCGCCCAGCGGGTACACGTCGTTCTCCGACGATCCGGGCGCGTGGTTCCAGAGCATGATCCTGCCCACGCTCGCGCTCGCCGCCGGCCAGATCGCGATCTACCAACGGCTGTTGCGCTCCGACCTCATCGCCACGTTGCAGAGCGACTTCATCACTACCGCACGCGCCAAAGGCATCAGCGACCGCCGCGTGCTGTGGCGCCACGCGCTCCGTCCGTCGAGTTTCTCGCTGCTCACCGTCGCGGCCATCAACACCGGCGCGCTCGTGGGCGGCGCCGTGGTGATTGAAGTGATCTTCGGACTGCCGGGCATGGGCAAACGGCTCTTCGAGAGCTACCAGAACCTCGACTACCCCACGTTCCAAGCGGTGGTGGCTGTCATTGCGATCGGCTACGTGGCGCTGAACTTCGTGGTCGACATCATCTACACCGTCCTCGACCCCCGCACCCGAGATGTCGCCCGAGCCTGAAGTCGGACCCGCCACCAGCCTCGCCGGGGAGAGCGCCGCAACGCTCATGGCCCCAGGCCTGGCCATCACGCGCGCCGAGGCCATTGCGGGTGGCCCGTCGCCGCTGAGCAAAGCGCTCCCAGCATTGGCCTGGATCAGCCTCGGCTGGCTCGTGCTGGTGTGCCTGCTCGCGTTGCTGGCGCCGGTGCTGCCCATCCCGAACCCGAACACTTCGCTCGCCGAGATCGCGCGCCAAGGCCCGTCGGCTGGTCACTGGTTCGGTGGCGACAGCATCGGGCGCGACATGTTCGCCCGCGTCATCTGGGGTGCTCGCAACTCGCTCGTCATCGGGTTTGGGGCCATTGCGTTGGGCCTGCTGGTCGGTGTGCCCCTTGGCCTGGTGGCGGGATACCTACGCGGGTTCACCGACAGCGTGGTCACGTTCATCCTCGACGTGTTGCTGTCGGTGCCGGCCATCATTTTCGCGGCCGCCATCGCCGCGTTTTACGGCCGTTCCACCCAGAACGTGATCCTGGCCATTGGCATCATCGCGCTGCCCACGTTGGCGCGCATCGTGCGCGCCAACACGATCGTGTACGCGCAACGCGAGTTCGTCACTGCGGCCCGTGCGTTGGGGGCAACCCACTGGCGCATCATGTGGCGTGAGGTGTTCCCCAACGTGGTGCCAGCCACCGTGGCCATCGCGATGTTGGGGGTGGCAGTCGCGATCGTGGTGGAGGGCGCGCTCAGCATCTTGGGCACCGGCTTGCCCAACGATGCCATCTCCTGGGGCTCCATCATCTCGTTCAACCTGAACGTCATCGCCGAAGCGCCCAACACGTGGATCTTCCCGTCGTTGTGCATCTTCATCACCGTGGTGGCGCTCAACACCATCGGTGACGCGGTACGCCAGAAGTTCGACGTGCGGGAAGGGGCGCTGTGAGCGAAACCATCGCCACCCCATCACCTTCCGTCAATGGGCAGGGCGACACTCCCCTACTCGAAGTCACTGACCTGCACACGCAGTTCAAGTCGGCGCGTGGCTTGGTCAACGCGGTCAACGGCGTGTCGCTCACGCTCCCGCGCGGCCGCACGCTCGGCATTGTGGGCGAGTCCGGCTCGGGCAAGACCGTGCTGGCCCGCTCGATCATGGGCTTGCTTCCGGCGCGCACCACGGTGCGTACGGGGTCGGTGCGCTTCAACGGCACCGAACTGCTCGGCCTGCCCCCCAAAGCGATGCGCGCGCACTGGGGCGCCGAAATGGCCATGGTGTTCCAAGACCCCATGACGTCGCTGAATCCCGTCATGAAGGTTGGCAAGCAGATCACCGAATCGCTGCGTCATCACTTGGGTCAGTCGAAGGGCGATGCGAATGCCACTGCGCTCGCGCTGTTGAAGTCGGTCGGTATCCCCGAGGCGGAACGACGGCTGAAGCAGTATCCGTTCGAACTGTCGGGCGGCATGCGGCAGCGGGTGATGATCGCCATTGCGCTCGCGTGCAGCCCCCAGCTCCTGTTTGCCGACGAACCCACCACGGCACTCGACGTCACCGTGCAGGCGCAGATCCTCGACTTGTTGCAACAACAACAGCAGGAACGCTCCATGGCCATGGTGTTGGTCACCCACGACCTGGGAGTGGTGGCCGGACGCGCCGATGACATCGCGGTCATGTACGCCGGACGCATCATCGAGCGTGCGCCTACCGCCGAACTCTTCGCCAACGTGAAGATGCCGTACACCGAGGCCCTGTTGCGTTCCATCCCGAAGGTTTCGGAGCCCAGCCATACGCGTCTTGCCGCCATTTCCGGCCGACCGCCCGACCTGGTGAACCTGCCACCGGGATGCGCATTCGCGTCACGTTGCCCGTACGCGCAAGACAAGTGCCGCGCCGAAGCACCGCCGTTGGTTGAGGCGACGCCAGGACACGAGTACGCATGCTGGTTCCCCGTGACTGCGTCTGCAGCGAGCGGAGTGATGTGATGGCGGGGAGCGGAACCGCGCATCTGCGCACCGAGAACGTGTTGTTGCGAGCCGAGCACCTGGTGGTCGAGTTTCCGGCCGGGCCGGGACGCACCGTGCACGCGGTCTCCGATGTGAGCCTCGATGTGGTGGAGGGCGAGACCCTCGGCATCGTGGGCGAGTCGGGCTGCGGCAAGAGCACCACCGGGCGGGCACTCATCCAGCTCCCCCGCCCCAACTCCGGTTCGGTCGTCTTCGACGGCGTCGATCTCACCTCGCTACGAGGCAAAGCGTTGCGAGCGGTGCGATCGAAGTTCCAGATGATCTTCCAGGATCCCATTTCGTCGCTGAACCCGCGTCGCAAGGTGGGCCACATCGTGGCCGAAGGTCTCGACATCAACCACATCGGCTCAGAAGCAGAACGTCAGGCAAAGGTTGACGAGGTGCTCGAAGCCGTGGGCCTCGACCCTGCCACCGCACGCGACCGTCGGCCACACCAGTTCTCGGGTGGCCAGTGTCAACGCATTTCAATTGCGCGTGCGGTGGTCACCGAACCGAAGGTGATCATCTGCGACGAGCCGGTCAGCGCGCTCGACGTCAGCGTGCAGGCGCAGATCCTGAACCTGTTGCAGGACATGAAGGAGCGCTACGGCCTCACGCTCGTGTTCATTGCGCACGATCTGGCCGTGGTGAAGAACGTCAGTGACCGTGTCATGGTCATGTACCTGGGCAAGGTGTGCGAGGTCGCGCCGCCCGACGACTTGTACCGCGCGCCGCGCCACCCTTACACCGCGGCGCTGCTGGCGGCGATTCCTGAACCCGATCCGGAGCACCGGCCCGAGCCGCACGCCATGACGAGTATCGAGATGCCGTCGCCGCTCGACCCGCCCAGCGGGTGTCGGTTCCGTACGCGCTGCCCGTGCGCGCAGGAGCGCTGCGCCAGCGAGGAACCGCAGATGCGCGAGGTGGACCCGGGCCACTTCGTGGCCTGCCACTTCCCGCTCAGCTAGCTCGACCGTTCGGTCACCGTGCCCTGGTCCACGTCGATGGTGCGATGCACCGATACGTGATCCAAGAACGCGCGGTCGTGGGTGACCAGCAGCAGCGTGCCGTCGTAGTCGGCGAGTGCCCCTTCGAGCTGTTCGATCGCTTCGAGGTCGAGGTGGTTCGTGGGCTCGTCGAGCACAAGGCAGTTCACCCCACGAGCGGAAAGCGCGGCGAGGATCGCGCGAGTGCGCTCCCCGGGCGACAGGTCACCCACGTGGCGCGTCACATGGTCGGCACCCAGTGAGAACTTCGCCAGCAGCGTGCGCGCATCCACCGCCAACATGCCAGTGTCAGTGGTGAACGCGTCGAGCAACGTGCTGCCGGGATCGAGGGCCACGCGCGATTGGTCCATGGTGCCGAACACCACCGACGGTCCGCGCCATACCGTGCCATCGTCGGGCTCAATGGCGCCGGTGATCAATCCGAGCAACGTGGACTTGCCACTCCCGTTGCGACCGAGGATCGCCACGTGCTCGCCCCCGCCGATCTCGAGGTTCACCGGCCCGAGCGTGAACGTGTCCCGCCGCACGGTCGCCCCCACAAGGCGCGCCACCACGTCGCCGGGGCGGGTGGCCGCACCGAGTTCGAGGCGCAGCTCCCACCCTTCCCACGGCTTGTCGACCCGCTCGCGTTCCAAGCGGTCCAGCGCTTTCTCGCTGATGCGTACCTTGCCTACGAGCTTTTCGCTGTCGGCCTTGTTCTTGTTGCGGATGAACTTGTCGGTCTCGCCGCTCTTCTTGGCCTTCTTGATTCCTTGTGACGACCACTCGCGCTGCGACTGCACCCGCGACTTGAGCGCCGATCGTTCCGCCGACCACTTTTCGTGCGCGGCGTACTGCTGAGACCGCTCAAGATCCCGCGCCGCCACGTAGTCGCTCCAACCGCCAGCGAACTCGGTGGCGGTGTGATGTTCCTCATGGAGTTCGATGACACGCGTGCACGTGCGGTCGAGGAAGGCGCGATCGTGCGACACCACGGCCAATCCGCCGGACCGGCCGACCAGAAACGACTCGAGCAGGTCGAGGCCGGCGAAGTCGAGGTCGTTGGTGGGCTCGTCGAGCAACAGCACGTCGACGCGCGACAACAAAATGGCCGCGAGCGCCGCGCGTGATGCCTCGCCGCCACTCAACACACCGACTTCCACGTCGAGGCGCGACACGGGCAGTCCAACCGTGGCGCACACCTCACCCACTCGCGCGTCGAAGTCGTCGCCACCGATGGCCAGGAATGACTCGAGTGCGTCGGAGTACGCGGCGATCGACTCGTCGTCGCCGCTGAGCGCGGCCGTGGTCTCGTCGAGGTGCTGGGAGGCCGCAGCCACCCCCGTGCGCCGGGCCAGGTAGGCGCGCAGCGTTTCGCCGGGTTGGGCGTCGGTCTCTTGCGGGAGGTACCCCACGCTGGTGGAGAGCGGCGCCCGATCGATCGACCCTCCATCGGGGTCCTCGACCCCAGCCAGCATGCGCAACAACGTGGTCTTGCCCGCCCCGTTGCGCCCCACAATGCCCAGGCGCGCGCCATCGGTGATGGAGAGCGAAACCCCGGCCAGGACCGGCGTGCCGTCGAAGGATTTGGTGACCGAGCGGGCGGAAAGCACCCCGGAACCGTAGGCGGCCTCACCGCGCCAAGCGCTCGAATTGCCTGGCGAACGCGCAACTCCCCCGACTTTGCGTCGCTGCCGTACGCCATGGCGTACGGCAGCGACGCAAAGTCGGGGGAGTTGCGCGTTCGCCAGGCAATTCGAGCGCTTGGCGCGGTGAGGCCGCCTACGGTTCCGGGGTGCTTTCCGCCCGCTCGGTCACCAAATCCTTCGACGGCACGCCGGTCCTGGCCGGGGTTTCGCTCTCCATCACCGATGGCGCGCGCCTGGGCATTGTGGGGCGCAACGGGGCGGGCAAGACCACGTTGTTGCGCATGCTGGCTGGGGTCGAGGACCCCGATGGAGGGTCGATCGATCGGGCGCCGCTCTCCACCAGCGTGGGGTACCTCCCGCAAGAGACCGACGCCCAACCCGGCGAAACGCTGCGCGCCTACCTGGCCCGGCGCACGGGGGTGGCTGCGGCCTCCCAGCACCTCGACGAGACCACGGCCGCGCTCAGCGGCGACGACGAGTCGATCGCCGCGTACTCCGACGCACTCGAGTCATTCCTGGCCATCGGTGGCGACGACTTCGACGCGCGAGTGGGTGAGGTGTGCGCCACGGTTGGACTGCCCGTGTCGCGCCTCGACGTGGAAGTCGGTGTGTTGAGTGGCGGCGAGGCATCACGCGCGGCGCTCGCGGCCATTTTGTTGTCGCGCGTCGACGTGCTGTTGCTCGACGAGCCCACCAACGACCTCGACTTCGCCGGCCTCGACCTGCTCGAGTCGTTTCTGGTCGGCCGGTCCGGCGGATTGGCCGTGGTGTCGCACGATCGCGCCTTCCTCGACCGCACGTGCACGCGTGTCATCGAACTCCATGAGGAACATCACACCGCCACCGAGTTCGCTGGCGGTTGGAGCGACTACGTGGCGGCGCGGGATCTTGAGCGGTCTCAGCAGTACGCCGCGCACGAAAAGTGGTCGGCGGAACGATCGGCGCTCAAGTCGCGGGTGCAGTCGCAGCGCGAGTGGTCGTCACAAGGAATCAAGAAGGCCAAGAAGAGCGGCGAGACCGACAAGTTCATCCGCAACAAGAACAAGGCCGACAGCGAAAAGCTCGTAGGCAAGGTACGCATCAGCGAGAAAGCGCTGGACCGCTTGGAACGCGAGCGGGTCGACAAGCCGTGGGAAGGGTGGGAGCTGCGCCTCGAACTCGGTGCGGCCACCCGCCCCGGCGACGTGGTGGCGCGCCTTGTGGGGGCGACCGTGCGGCGGGACACGTTCACGCTCGGGCCGGTGAACCTCGAGATCGGCGGGGGCGAGCACGTGGCGATCCTCGGTCGCAACGGGAGTGGCAAGTCCACGTTGCTCGGATTGATCACCGGCGCCATTGAGCCCGACGATGGCACGGTATGGCGCGGACCGTCGGTGGTGTTCGGCACCATGGACCAATCGCGCGTGGCCCTCGATCCCGGCAGCACGTTGCTCGACGCGTTCACCACTGACACTGGCATGTTGGCGGTGGATGCGCGCACGCTGCTGGCGAAGTTCTCACTGGGTGCCGACCATGTGACGCGCCACGTGGGTGACCTGTCGCCCGGGGAGCGCACTCGCGCGATCCTCGCCGCGCTTTCCGCTCGTGGGGTGAACTGCCTTGTGCTCGACGAGCCCACGAACCACCTCGACCTCGAAGCGATCGAACAGCTCGAAGGGGCACTCGCCGACTACGACGGCACGCTGCTGCTGGTCACCCACGACCGCGCGTTCTTGGATCACGTATCGGTGCATCGCACCATCGACGTGGACCAGGGCACGGTGACCGAACGGTCGAGCTAGCTGAGCGGGAAGTGGCAGGCCACGAAGTGGCCCGGGTCCACCTCGCGCATCTGCGGTTCCTCGCTGGCGCAGCGCTCCTGCGCGCACGGGCAGCGCGTACGGAACCGACACCCGCTGGGCGGGTCGAGCGGCGACGGCATCTCGATACTCGTCATGGCGTGCGGCTCGGGCCGGTGCTCCGGATCGGGTTCAGGAATCGCCGCCAGCAGCGCCGCGGTGTAAGGGTGGCGCGGCGCGCGGTACAAGTCGTCGGGCGGCGCGACCTCGCACACCTTGCCCAGGTACATGACCATGACACGGTCACTGACGTTCTTCACCACGGCCAGATCGTGCGCAATGAACACGAGCGTGAGGCCGTAGCGCTCCTTCATGTCCTGCAACAGGTTCAGGATCTGCGCCTGCACGCTGACGTCGAGCGCGCTGACCGGCTCGTCGCAGATGATCACCTTCGGTTCGGTGACCACCGCACGCGCAATTGAAATGCGTTGACACTGGCCACCCGAGAACTGGTGTGGCCGACGGTCGCGTGCGGTGGCAGGGTCGAGGCCCACGGCTTCGAGCACCTCGTCAACCTTTGCCTGACGTTCTGCTTCTGAGCCGATGTGGTTGATGTCGAGACCTTCGGCCACGATGTGGCCCACCTTGCGACGCGGGTTCAGCGACGAAATGGGATCCTGGAAGATCATCTGGAACTTCGATCGCACCGCTCGCAACGCTTTGCCTCGTAGCGAGGTGAGATCGACGCCGTCGAAGACGACCGAACCGGAGTTGGGGCGGGGGAGCTGGATGAGTGCCCGCCCGGTGGTGCTCTTGCCGCAGCCCGACTCGCCCACGATGCCGAGGGTCTCGCCCTCCACCACATCGAGGCTCACATCGGAGACCGCGTGCACGGTGCGTCCCGGCCCGGCCGGAAACTCGACCACCAGGTGCTCGGCTCGCAACAACACGTTCTCGGTGCGCAGATGCGCGGTTCCGCTCCCCGCCATCACATCACTCCGCTCGCTGCAGACGCAGTCACGGGGAACCAGCATGCGTACTCGTGTCCTGGCGTCGCCTCAACCAACGGCGGTGCTTCGGCGCGGCACTTGTCTTGCGCGTACGGGCAACGTGACGCGAATGCGCATCCCGGTGGCAGGTTCACCAGGTCGGGCGGTCGGCCGGAAATGGCGGCAAGACGCGTATGGCTGGGCTCCGAAACCTTCGGGATGGAACGCAACAGGGCCTCGGTGTACGGCATCTTCACGTTGGCGAAGAGTTCGGCGGTAGGCGCACGCTCGATGATGCGTCCGGCGTACATGACCGCGATGTCATCGGCGCGTCCGGCCACCACTCCCAGGTCGTGGGTGACCAACACCATGGCCATGGAGCGTTCCTGCTGTTGTTGTTGCAACAAGTCGAGGATCTGCGCCTGCACGGTGACGTCGAGTGCCGTGGTGGGTTCGTCGGCAAACAGGAGCTGGGGGCTGCACGCGAGCGCAATGGCGATCATCACCCGCTGCCGCATGCCGCCCGACAGTTCGAACGGATACTGCTTCAGCCGTCGTTCCGCCTCGGGGATACCGACCGACTTCAACAGCGCGAGCGCAGTGGCATTCGCATCGCCCTTCGACTGACCCAAGTGATGACGCAGCGATTCGGTGATCTGCTTGCCAACCTTCATGACGGGATTCAGCGACGTCATGGGGTCTTGGAACACCATGGCCATTTCGGCGCCCCAGTGCGCGCGCATCGCTTTGGGGGGCAGGCCGAGCAGTTCGGTGCCGTTGAAGCGCACCGACCCCGTACGCACCGTGGTGCGCGCCGGAAGCAAGCCCATGATCGAGCGGGCCAGCACGGTCTTGCCCGAGCCGGACTCGCCCACAATGCCGAGCGTGCGGCCGCGCGGGAGCGTGAGCGACACGCCGTTGACCGCGTTGACCAAGCCACGCGCCGACTTGAACTGCGTGTGCAGGTCAGTGACTTCGAGTAGGGGAGTGTCGCCCTGCCCATTGACGGAAGGTGATGGGGTGGCGATGGTTTCGCTCACAGCGCCCCTTCCCGCACGTCGAACTTCTGGCGTACCGCGTCACCGATGGTGTTGAGCGCCACCACGGTGATGAAGATGCACAACGACGGGAAGATCCACGTGTTGGGCGCTTCGGCGATGACGTTCAGGTTGAACGAGATGATGGAGCCCCAGGAGATGGCATCGTTGGGCAAGCCGGTGCCCAAGATGCTGAGCGCGCCCTCCACCACGATCGCGACTGCCACCCCCAACATCGCGATGGCCACGGTGGCTGGCACCACGTTGGGGAACACCTCACGCCACATGATGCGCCAGTGGGTTGCCCCCAACGCACGGGCCGCAGTGACGAACTCGCGTTGCGCGTACACGATCGTGTTGGCGCGCACGATGCGCGCCAACGTGGGCAGCGCGATGATGCCAATGGCCAGGATCACGTTCTGGGTGGAACGGCCGTAAAACGCGGCGATGGCGGCCGCGAAAATGATGGCCGGCACCGACAGCAACACGTCGAGGATGAACGTGACCACGCTGTCGGTGAACCCGCGTAGGTATCCCGCCACCAGGCCAAGGGGCACACCGACCAGCAGGCCCAACGCAATGGCCCCAAACCCGATGACGAGCGAGTTGCGAGCACCCCAGATGACGCGGGCGAACATGTCGCGCCCGATGCTGTCGCCACCGAACCAGTGACCAGCCGACGGGCCTTGGCGCGCGATCTCGGCGAGCGAAGTGTTCGGGTTCGGGATGGGCAGCACCGGCGCCAGCAACGCGAGCAGGCACACCAGCACGAGCCAGCCGAGGCTGATCCAGGCCAATGCTGGGAGCGCTTTGCTCAGCGGCGACGGGCCACCCGCAATGGCCTCGGCGCGCGTGATGGCCAGGCCTGGGGCCATGAGCGTTGCGGCGCTCTCCCCGGCGAGGCTGGTGGCGGGTCCGACTTCAGGCTCGGGCGACATCTCGGGTGCGGGGGTCGAGGACGGTGTAGATGATGTCGACCACGAAGTTCAGCGCCACGTAGCCGATCGCAATGACAGCCACCACCGCTTGGAACGTGGGGTAGTCGAGGTTCTGGTAGCTCTCGAAGAGCCGTTTGCCCATGCCCGGCAGTCCGAAGATCACTTCAATCACCACGGCGCCGCCCACGAGCGCGCCGGTGTTGATGGCCGCGACGGTGAGCAGCGAGAAACTCGACGGACGGAGCGCGTGGCGCCACAGCACGCGGCGGTCGCTGATGCCTTTGGCGCGTGCGGTAGTGATGAAGTCGCTCTGCAACGTGGCGATGAGGTCGGAGCGCAACAGCCGTTGGTAGATCGCGATCTGGCCGGCGGCGAGCGCGAGCGTGGGCAGGATCATGCTCTGGAACCACGCGCCCGGATCGTCGGAGAACGACGTGTACCCGCTGGGCGGCAACCAGCCGAGCACGGAACCCACGTAGACGCTCAACGTGATGGCCAGCACGAAGTTGGGGATCGCGATGAGCATGAAGGTGGAGACGCTCACCACTTTGTCGGGGGTGCGATTGGCTCGCTGTGCCGACCACACGCCCAACGGGATCGCAACCGCGAGAGCCACGAGCTGGGCCAGGATCACGAGCTGGAGTGTGGGCACGATTGCGTCGCGCACGAGGTCCCACACCGGAGTGCCGCGGGTGAGCGACCTCCCGAAGTCGAGGTGTGCCGCATTGGTGATCCAGTGCCACCACCGCACGATCAGCGGATCGTTGAGGCCGAGCTGCTTCGCAATGGCGGCCTTCTGCTCGGCCGTTGCGGTGGGGTTGGCGCGCGACACCGCATCGCCCGGCAGCAGGCTGAGGAGAAACGAAGCGAACAACGTGACCGCGAGGACGACGCCGACGAACTTCGCGAACTTCTTCGCGATCAGCGCCGCCACGCGTCGTCCTCCACGGTCAGTTGCAGTTCCTTACTTCTTGATCCAGGTGCCCGACAGCAGATGCCAGCCCACGAAGACGGGGTACGGCGTGTCGGAGCCAGGGTTGCCGCTCTCGTCGGGCAGGTTCGGGCCGGTGATGCCGTTCACGTTCGACTCGGTGGCAATGGACCACTGCGAGAACCAGCCCCACACGTTGTAGGCCTGCGAGCCGAACCGCTTGTTCATGTCGGTGTAGATCTGCTTGCGTTGTTCGTCGTTGTTCGACGCCGCGCCCTGCACGAACCATTCATCGAACTGCGGGTCGTTGATCTTGTTGAAGTTGGTGAGGTTGCCCGAGTACCACCACACGCGATCCGCGTCGGGGTCGGTACCCGGGTAGTTGCGCCACCAGAAGGCGTCGAACTTGGTGCCGACCACGGCGTCGGTGATGAGGGTGCTCTGGTCCTCGGGAACCAGCTCCACCTTCATGCCCGCCGCTTCGCCGCCTTCCTTCACGAGTTGGATGATCTGGGCCGTTTCGGGGTCGGCGGTCGCCGCCAGGCGCACCGAGAGGTCCTTGCCCGACTCTTGCTTGTATGCGGCCACATATTGCTTGGCCTTGGCCGGGTCGTACGTGGGCAGGCCCGTGTCCTGGGTGGCGCCCACCACGTCACTGTCGAACGGACCGTTGGTGAGGTCGCCCTTACCGAGGTTGACGATGGTGTTGATCTTCTTCTTGTCGACCGCCGCGGCCATGGCCAGTCGCGCGTTCTGGTTGTTGAACACCGATGCGGTGCCCACGTTCATCAGAAGGTGGCTCACCTCGCGGCGGCCCTTGGGCTCGTTGTAGAGCTTCACGCCCGACTGCTTGCCCAAGTTGTCGATCTGGGGGAAGGAGTTGGTGGCGATGAGGTTGGTGACACCCGACGTGAGGCTGCGGGCCCGTTGCGCGGAGTCGGGCTGGAAGACGAACGTGACCTTGTCGAGGTACGGCAGCTGCACGCCGTTCTTGTCCTTCAACCAGTAGTTCGGGTTCTTGGTGACCACGAACTTCTGTCCTGCGACGTTCTCGGCAATCTTGAACGGCCCGGTACCGATGAGCTTCGTCTTGCAATCGTCGCCGGCGTTGATCTGCGCCGGGGCCATGATGCCCGCGCGCCCGGTGCTCCAGAGCGACGTGGGGAAGCGGAACCACGGAGCACTGAGGTCGACCTCGACGGTGAGCGGGTCGACGACCTTCACGTCGGTGACGGTCGGGAACGCGAACTGCAAGAGGATGCCCTTGCGGTATTCGTCGAGGTTCAGCTTGACGGCCTCGGCGTCGAGCGGCGTGCCGTCGTGGAACTTGATGTTCGGGCGCAACTTGATGGTCCAGGTCGTGGCCTCGCTGTTGGGGGTGACCGACTGGGCCAAGAACGGCACCATGTCGCCCTTCTGGTTGGGCACTACGAGGGTGTCGTAAATGGTGCTCGCCACTTCGATGCCCGAGATGGCGAGCTGCGCGCTGGTGAGGCAGAAGCCGCCGGTGGTGTCGGCTTCGAGGCCGTAGGTGACCTCGCCGCCGGCAACGGGGGTGCCCTCGTTGCTCGGGTTGGTGCCGCCGCCCTTGTTCGACGACTTGGAACAGCCGGCCGCAACGAGCGCAAGCGCCAGGGCCAAGACGATGACGATCAGCGCCGGACGGCGCCGGGTACGTGTGAGCACGATTCCCCCCGATGGTGGTGCTCGGCGAGCGGAGCTCGCGGTCTCTGGTTCGGTGTTGCGCGCCCTCCGTGGCGGTAGGTCGGACTCTACTGG
>JBMOIJ010000038.1:0-14990 GCA_049317385.1 Acidimicrobiia bacterium | reverse complement strand
CTCGCGCAGCATCTCGAGGTCGTAGGTGGTGCGCATACGAAGCCGTTGCGCTTCGAGGAGCTTGCCTTGCGCGTCGAGTTCGGCGAGGCGTTCATGCAACTCGGTTTCGATGCCCCCGATCGCACGCGCCATGGCGTCGTGGTCGGTGACGTAGTGCGATGCTGGGAACAGCACCAGTGTTTCGAGTTCCTCAACGACTTCGCCGGTGAGCGGGTCGACCGAACTGATGCGTTCGATCTCATCACCGAACATGGAGACCCGGGTGGCGCGCTCGTCGTACGACGGGAGGATTTCGATGGTGTCGCCGCGCACTCGGAACTTGTTCCGAACGAACGACATGTCGTTGCGTTCGTACTGCATCTCGACGAGGCGCTTCAGGATGGCGCGCTGCTCGTGTTCTTCACCCACTTTCAAGGTGAGGAGTTGTTTCGAGTAGGTCTCGGGCGAACCCAACCCGTAGATGGCCGACACCGACGCCACAATGATGACGTCGCGCCGACTGAGCAGCGCCGAGGTTGCAGAGTGGCGCAGCCGGTCGATCTCGTCGTTGATGGAACTGTCTTTCTCGATGTACGTGTCGGTGTTGGGGATGTACGCCTCGGGTTGGTAGTAGTCGTAATAGGAGACGAAGTACTCGACCCGGTTCTTCGGGAACAGCTCACGGAATTCGGCGGCCAGCTGGGCGGCCAGGCTCTTGTTCGGGGCGAGCACCAGGGTGGGCCGCTGCACCGCCGCGATGAGGCCGGCGGTCGTAAAGCTCTTGCCCGACCCGGTGATTCCGAGCAAGGTTTGGAAGCGGTCGCCCCGTTCCACCCCTTCGGCCAGCGCCGCAATGGCCTTGGGCTGGTCGCCACTGGGCTCCAGATCGGTGACCATCTCGAAGGCGGGCATGCCCCAACGCTAGTTCGGGAAGGTTCCCGTCACTTCGCGCCGACGATGGCGCTCTGAATCCAGGATTCAAGGTGCTCATCGAACGACTCGTTTGGATACGCGGCGTAGAACCGATCGATTGCATCCGATGGAGACGCAAAGGAACAGCGAGGCCACAGGCGCTTCAGATCATCGATACCGACGCGCCGGGCAGCGTGCAGCTTCATGAGGAAGATGTCGCCGAGTGCGAGTCCGAGTACCCGAAGCGCCGGACGGTCAAGCAAGACCTCACAGTCAGCTCGCTCCCACGTTTGCGGGAGATAAGGCGCAGCCCGACTGTTCAACCAGTCATCGGCCAAGTCGTACGCCTGCGCAACGCGAAACGCAGCCGCTTGGAGCTCTGTATCGAGTGTCCGCACGCAGTCGACATCGAGCGTGGTCGCTCGAAGCCCATGAAGTGCGAGCACCGACCCACCTGCCACCACGATTTCGTGCTGCGGACCATCGGGCAGCTCATCGGCAAGCGCGTCCAAGAGCCGGAGTATCTGGTTTCGGCTGAGGGGGACATCGGCCATTCACTCAACCGTGACGCCACAGACTTGTGGCGTCGATCACGAGGTTGCGAACTCTCAGTTGCGTTGGCGTGGCTGCCCGCATGCGTGTCTGCATGCGAGCGGTGCCTTGCGCGAATGTCGGTTCCGGCAATGCACCGACGTTCGCGCTCCAGAGTGGGCGCGAAAGCCCGTGATCGTCAGCCAGCTTGTCGGCAACCGCCGCGAGCAGCACATCAATCTCTCGCGAGCCCGACCGAGAGGGACACGGTGCAATGGCAGCTGCCACTCGCTCGGGATGCATGTCGAGGAAATCGAGCAGCGCCCGGAAGCGGGGCCAGTCGGGTTCATCGCCGCTTGAGGTTCGACGCCATGCATCATGGAGTTGCGCCAACGTCGGCCATGGGTCGGCAACGGGCTGGACACCCAATGCAAGTTCAGCGTTCGCGGCAAGGCACAGCCGGCTGAGCATTCCGACGGTTGGGTCCATTGCACCAGCTTCGATGCGCGACACCGTGGACGCACTGGTTCCCGCGCGCTCTGCGAGGGCTCGGGTCGAGAGCCCCGCCTCCTGGCGCACGGTTCGAAGCAATTCAGCAGCGATCACGGGTGTAAGCATATCTGCAACACCCGGTCCGTTCAATCCCAAAGATCCTCACCTGAAGGCATTCGAGCGCCGACAGAAGGAGCGTGACTTCGACGGTCCCGACGCGTCTCGACGCGCCCGCAGCCAGCCCCCCGCGGGCAAAACGCGCGCGCGAAGCTCGCGCCACGACTGCTCTGGATTCGCGACTGTTGATTGCCGCCCTCCGCTGGGCGACCGTGATCGTTGGGGCGCTCGGCGCCTTCACCGACGCGGGCATCAATCGCTCGGCCGCAATCGTGGCGACGGCTCTGCTCGCCGCCGACGCACTGTGGCGCTCCATTCAGCCACTCCGTCTCGAGCGGAGCACTGACACCATCGGCTTGGCGATCGACACTGGTATTGCCGCAGTGGCGTTGGTGCTCACTGGTGGAGCGGCGAGTCCGTTCGTACTCGCGGCGCTTCCCACGGTGTTGGTGGCGGGCCAGCAAGCCGGCTACCTGGGCGGGTTCGGCGTTGCAGCGGTGTTGGCTGGGGTCGCCGCCGCAATGCTCTTCGTCACGACGAACGGCTCCATCCTGCGAGTGACAACCCAGACCGTGCTGCTGCTCGCCACCACGGCGGCACTCGGCGGGTTGTTGCACAGCATCATGGTGAGTGCCGAGCAGGAGCAGCGGCGAGCGCTGGGTGAAGTCACCCGGATGCGCGACGCAAACGAGCTCTTGCTCGCGCTGCACGACGTGGCCCAGACGCTTCCGAACTCGCTGGACCTGGGCGAGGTCGTGACCTCGACGCGCAGCCGCTTGCGCGACCTCTTCGAATTCGAGGCGCTCACCATCGTGGTGCGCGATCCGGCCACCGGCCAGTGGCGCGTCGAGTTAGCCGAGGGTGTGCGCCTGCCGTCGATGATCACCGACGCGGAGTTGCCCTCGCTGCTTCGGCCGGCGGTGGTGGCCACCATGGCCATGGTGGTGCGCGACATGCTGCCGTTGGCCCTTGCGGGCTGTTCGCCGCTGAGTCGCAGCGCACTCGTCACGCCGTTGCGCGCCCGCGGCGCCGTGGTGGGGCTCGTGAGCATCGAGCACGAGCAGCCGAACCGCTACACCGAACACGACGCCGCCATCCTCGATGAGCTGGCGGAGCCGCTGGCCTTGGCCGTCGACAACGCGATGTGGTTCGGGCGCCTGCGCACCTTGGGCGCCGAAGCCGAACGCAGCCGCATCGCCCGTGACCTCCACGACCGCACTGCGCAATCGCTCGCGTACATCGCGTTCGAACTGGAACGCATCGAGATGTCACGCAACGGCGACGACGAAGTAGCTGAGTTGCGCAACGTGGTGCGGGGCGTGGTGACTGAGCTGCGCGAGACCCTCTATCAGCTGCGCGCCGAGATCAACGACGACACCGATCTGCAGGCGGCGGCCGAGGCGTATGTGCCACGTTGGTCGGACCGCACCGGCATTCCCACCACCTTCACCAGCAAGACCGACGGCCAACGTCTCACGGTTCCCGTGGAGATGGAGGTGTGGCGCATTCTCCAGGAGTGCCTCACCAATGTGGAGCGCCACTCGGGGGCAGCCCATGTCGACGTGCGATGGACGATTGCCAACGGTCACGCCACGTTGGACGTGCGCGACGACGGCAAGGGGTTCAAGGCTGCGAACGCGTCGAAAGAGCGATATGGCCTGGTAGGAATGCGGGAGCGCGCTGAGGCAATCGGTGCGCACCTGACGGTGGACTCCGAACCGGGTGCTGGCACCCGGGTCCTGGTTGAAGTCGAGGTACCGACGTGACGACTGTGGTTCTTGCCGACGATCACAAGCTGATCCGTGACGCGCTGCGCCGCCAGCTGGAGACCGAGGGCCTCACCGTGGTGGCCGAAGCCCAAGACGGTGAAGAAGCGGTTCGGGTGGCCGAGGAACACCGCCCCGACGTGGTGGTGATGGACGTGTCGATGCCGGTGCTCGACGGCATCCAGGCCACGAAGATGCTGCACCAGCGCGCCCCTGGCATTCGTATCTTGGTGCTCACCATGCACGGCGAGCTGAACCGCGATGCCATCAATGCCGGCGCCAGCGGGTTCCTCACCAAGGACTCCCCCATGACCGAGATCGTGGAGGCGGTGAAGCAGGTGGCCACCGGCGAAACGTTGATGTCGCCAACCATCGCAAGTCGTGCGCTCGACGAGCTGCGCACTCCGGAACCGACCAAACCGGACTCCCCGCTCACCAGTCGCGAGGAAGAAATCCTGCAGTGTGTGGCCGACGGGAAGTCGACGTCGGAGATCGCCGCCGAGCTCTTCATTTCGGCGAAGACCGTGAAGAACCACTTGGCATCCATCTACGACAAGCTCGACGCCCGTGACCGCACCCAGGCGGTGCTGTCGGGCGTGCGCATCGGCATCGTGCAGATCCGCTGACGCCCTCTGTCTTGCCGCGCTCCGCATGCAGTTGCGTGACGCGCATGGGCCGAACGACCTATTCCAATGCGCACGAGCGCGAAATGGGCCGGGAGTCCTATGGCTGGAAGCCCCCCGTTTTCCGATACTGACTGTGTCCGAGGTCCGGTTCGGTATCCCTCGGATGGGACAACCGGATCAGACTTCAGTAACAGGAGAACTCAGATGGACCTCTTCATCCTCAAGACCTGGATGCAAGCCAAGCTCAACACCGACGAGCGTGGCGCCAGCGTGGTGGAATACACGCTCCTCGTTGCCTTGATCGCCGTGGTGGTCGCCGTCGTGATCATCAACATCGGCGGCAGCGCCAAGACCAAGCTCACCGAGGCGAACGACTGCATCAACAACTTAACTAATGGCGCCACCCAAGTTACCGCTTGCTAGCAACGTTCAACTCCTTTCGCATTTGGGGGTGGGCTTCGGCCCACCCCCTCTTCGCGTCTGCACGCTTCTCCGCCAGCGTCCCTGGCTAGGTTCTTGGTTGCGCTACTCGTCGCCAGGACTACACGTTCGGCGACGAAGCGCCGACGTCACACTTCCAGGACAGCCAATCCGTGCGGACACTGCGCCGGCGGCCCTCGAGTCTCTCCCTGTGGCGTCGAACGAGGCAGCTCGTGGCGCAAGGTCGGTGCCGCCATCGACCGGGAGCGCCCCAGAGACTCAGCTGCGCCTCGACAAGTCTTTCCGGTTCAGCCGAGGACTTCGGAGATGCGGAGTACCGCTGGGCCGAGGACGACCACGAGAATGGCTGGGAAGATGCAGAAGACCAACGGGAAGAGCATCTTCACCGGCGCCTTCTGTGCCTTCTCCTGAATCTTGAACCGGCGACGCACTCGAAGTTCCTCAGCTTGCTGGCGCAGGATCTTGGAGATCGACACACCGAACGCATCGGCCTGCAACATCGCCAGGATGAACGATCGCAGCTCCGGTACGTCGGTACGAGCGTCGAGGGCGCGCAGCGCATCCGCACGGCTGGCACCAATCCGAATCTCTTGGAGTACGCGCCGGAATTCGTCGGCCAGCGCGCCCGGTATTGCGTTCACGGTGCGATCCAAGGCTTGTTCGAACCCCAGACCCGCTTCCACTGAAATGACGAGGAGGTCGAGCATGTCGGCGAGTTCGCGCGCAATGCGCTGCTGTCGGTCTTCGACCGCTCGGTTCAACGAAACGTCGGGCAACATGAAGCTTGCGAACGCAATGAACGCGAAGGCCAAGATCCCGACCAGACCCCACCAGCCCATCACTGTGAAGACCACCACCCAGATCGGCAGCGAAACAATTCCCAAGCCCTTGTACAACAGGATCTTGTCGGGTGAGAGATGGGCTGGGCTTCCCGCCAGCACCCACTTCTCGCGACAGCCATCGACGAAGCCCGCCGGCGTGAAACGACGCGCAACGTTGACCATCGCATCCGAGACCGGCGCCAGAACGCGCTCGCCGACCGGGGCCAGCATCTCTTGCTCGCGCACGTCCGCGATCTGGTAGCTGTCGAGCTGGCGGAGCGAGTCGCGGACCTCCGCTCGCTCGCTTGCGCCCCAGGCAAACGCAACGATTACCAGCAAAATGGCGGCACCAGCAGCGAGGGCGGCGAGGAGAATCACGTCATACCTCGATGTTCACGGTCTTCTTCAGCCAAACGATGCCGAACGCCGACAGCCCCAGCGAACCGAACAGCAGCACTAAGCCGGTGGTACTGGCCCACAGCGTCGAAATGAAATCGGGGTTGATGACATAGAGCATTCCACCCAGACCAAACGGCAATGCCCCCAGCACGATCGCCGAGATGCGGCCTTCGGCAGTGAGTGCCTTGATCTCGGAGCGCAAGCGCTCGCGCTGCGTCATGGTCTGGGCAACGGTGTCGAGCAACTCGGCAAGGTTTCCGCCGACTTCACGTTGGATGGCGATGGCCAAGACGGCCCAGCGCAGGTCTTCGCTCTCCATCCGGTCAGCAACGTCGTTGAGCGCCTCTTCGATGGGAACACCGAGCTTCGCTTCAGCGAATGCCCGCTGGAGCTCACGCCGCATCGGTTCCGCCGATTCGTTGGCCACGGTCTCGAGCCCCTGAACGAACGAGAATCCGGCGCGCAACGTGCCGGCGAGCAAACCAAGCGTGTCGGGCAGCATCTGCTCGAAGGCCTTCAACCGCTTGCTCCAACGCCGGTTCAGGATGGCCGGGGGCACCAGTCCAATGAACACGCAGACGATGAGACCGGCAATGAAGTTGCCGGTGAGAATCGTGGAGATGACGAACACCACCACCAGTGCGGAGGCGTAGAAGAACAGGGCTTCAGCAGCCCGGAGCGGCAGGTCTGCCTGCTCCAACTTGCGTTCGATCTTCTCCAGCAGTCCGTAGCGCTCGCCGATCTTCGCCGTGATGTCCACGGCGGACTGGACCACCCCGGTCTCCACCAAACCGCCTGCACCGGCGCCCGTAGCGGTTGCGCTGTAGTCGGTGAGCTGCGCGTTCAAGGACTTGGTGCCGTCACCTGAGGGAAGCGCAAAGATCACGACCGCCGCTGCGCCCAGCACCAAGAGAGCGATGATTCCAGCCACCAACAGTGGACTGCCAAGCGGCACGGAGAGCGCAATGACGACGGTGGCACTCATCGCAGCGGAGCCACCTTCGGTACCACCGGCTGCGATTGGAACAGCTCGGCTTCCAGCACAATGCCGATGTCCTTCAACTTGCCGGCGAACTTGGGCCGGATGCCGGTGCTCTTCAGGTTGCCACGGAAGCGCCCGTCGTTGTCGATCCCGGCCGAGTAGTCGAACAGGTAGATGTCCTGCATGACCACGACCTCGCCTTCCATCCCCATCACTTCGGTGATGTGACTGACGCGGCGGGTTCCGTCACGAAGCCGGGTGATGTGCACGATCAGGTCCAGCGCGCTCGCCATCTGCTCGCGGATGGCCCGCATGGGAAGTTCCATCCCAGCCATCAACGACATGGTTTCGATACGGGACAGCGTGTCGCGGGGACTGTTCGAGTGCACCGTGGTGATGGAACCGTCGTGACCGGTGTTCATGGCCTGGAGCATGTCGAGGGCTTCGCCGCCACGACACTCACCAACCACAATCCGGTCAGGGCGCATACGCAAGGCGTTGCGCACCAAGTCGCGGATCTTCACCTCGCCGCGACCTTCAATGTTCGCCGGGCGCGACTCCATCGGCAGTACGTGGTCCTGGTGGAGTTGGAGTTCCTTCGCATCTTCCACGGTGACGATGCGTTCGTCTTCGGGGATGAAGCTGGACAGCACGTTCAGCGCCGTGGTCTTGCCAGTACCGGTACCGCCACTCACCACGATGTTGAGGCGACCCTTCACACAGGCATCCAGGAAGTGCGCGGTCTGGGGCGACATGGTGCCGAAGTTGATGAGATCTTCCACCGTGTACGGGTCCGCCGAGAACTTCCGAATGGTGAGGAACGGCCCACCGATCGCCAACGGCGAGATCACGGCGTTCACTCGAGAACCATCGGGCAGACGGGCGTCGACCATTGGCGTGGACTCATCGACGCGCCGGCCCACTTGGCTCACGATCTTGTCGATGATGCGGCGCAGATGCGTCTCGTCGACGAACCGGGCGTCGGACACCTCGAGCTTCCCGGACTTCTCCACGTACACGCGGTCCGCACCGTTCACCATGATTTCGGTGATGTCGGGATCCTTCAGGAACCGGTCGATCGGCCCGTACCCCAACACGTCGTCGGAAACGTCTTGGATGAGTTGCGCCTTCTCGGTGGCCGAAATCGCAGCCGTCTCCTGCGAGAGCGCGCGATGGAGCTGCTCGTGCACTTGGCGGCGAAGTTCGCGTTCCGACACGCGCTGGTCGTAGAGCAGTGGGCCAAGTTCTTGGATGACGAACTGGTGCATCTTCTGGCGCAGCTCTTCGAGCGCAACCGTGCGATGCGATGTGGGGGTGCGCTGGAGGTCTTGCCAACGAGTGAACTGTGATTGCGTCATCGGTGCTTCCCTGCGTTACTTCCGACGTTTCGGGTCGTTGTCTTCAGACGGCGGGGCGAACTCCGCGATGAGCGAGTCCGCCACGTACTCGAGCGCGCGTGCAGCCGGGGAGCCTGGCTTGTCGAGGACAACCGGGATGCCGCGGTTCACGGCCTGGGGCACGCTGATGTCGGAGGGAATCGGGTAGGTCGCTGGCAAACCGAGCGCCCGCTCCACTTCTTTGACGTCCAACTTCACCTTGGCGTTGGCCCGGTTCAGCACCAGGCGCAACTTGTTGCCGGCGATCGAGAGCAGGTCCAGCGTCTGCATGCCGATCTTCAGGTTCTTGATGCTGGGGATGTCCATGCTGGCCACCAGCAGCACCACGTCGGCCGACTCGATGAGCGCCAGCACCAGGTCATCGAAGTGCGGGGGCATGTCGACCACCACGAAGTCGCAGAACTGCTGCAACTGATTCGCGATTGCGAGCATTTCTTCGGGGCGCACCTGGTCAGCCGCGCTGGGTTCGACCGGTGCGGGCAACACGTTCAGTCCCGAGGCCGGATGCTGAATAACCAAGTTCTTCATGAACTCGGGGTCGTTGTGGTGCACGGCTGCCGCGGCGTCGACCACCGTGCTCTTGGGCGGCAGGCTGAGCAACACCGCAACGTCACCGAACTGCAGGTCGCAGTCGACGATGCACACCGGACGTTCGCTCTTCTGGGCCAGACCGACGGACACGTTCGTGGCCACCGTGCTCTTGCCCACTCCGCCCTTGGTGGAGAAGGAAACGATGAGCTTGCCCTTCTTGGTGGGCGCCCCAGCGACCGCCGTGCGCTCGGCAATGCCGGCCACGAAGAAGCCGACACGCTCCACTGCCTGGCGCAACGACGAGTCGTCGCGCAGATCCACCACGTCGCGCACACCCGCGCGCAACGAATATTGCAGGATCTCAGTGGTGATCTGGGGCACCGTGAGAATCACCCCGATCTCGGGACGTTCCATGGACACGCGGTGCAACTGCTCGAGGCCGTGTTGATTCGCAAAACCAGGACCAGCAATCAGCACGGTTGGGCGGTTCTGCGGAATCGCCACGATTGCGTCACCCAACGCCGCAACGTCAGTGGTCGGCGCGCCACCGAGTTGCGTTGCCATCCGCAGGCGCGACGAAGGGTCCCGGTCCACGACGGCAACGTCGAAAGGACCGGCCCCTGAGTTCGGCGTCATGGCCGCACCGCCGTGAATGTCCACGTGGTCCTCATCGGTAGTCCGGGTCAGCCGCTTAGGGGCGGGGTGACCCAGTATCGGAATTCCTGTCTTCCTGGCTGATTGCAGCGAACGGGCCGGCCCTGGGTCACTTCCCGCCATTCGGAGCGCCCGCAGCGGTGGTGGTGGTGGGCGCAGGCGGGTTCAGGGTCAGGTAGATCGCCCCCTTGTTCATCAGCGTTGCGATCAACGCCGCCTGTTCAGGCGTCGCCTGCACCGTGATGAGGCCCGAGCTCGCGGTCTGAGCGTTGGCGGCGGAATTCCCGGCGGTTGCCGAGCCCGCTCCCGTCGTGGTTGCAGGGCCAGGCGCCGCAGCGCCGGCTCCAGTCGTCTTCAGAACCAACACATTGGCGAGCTGCGGGATCGGAGCCACGAGGCCATCCCCCAACGCGCCGACTTCCTGCCGAGCTTCAGGGAAGGTGGTCAAGTCGACCATGAAGTTCACCCGGTCCCCGGTAGCCACGAAGCCGGCGATTCCCCGGGCCTGATCAACGGAGAACGACACTGCGACTTGGCCCTCGGGCAGCAATTGGGCCACCTCGTTGTTGCTGCTGGCGAGCGCAACGTCCTGCTTGCTTCCGAAGAAAGCAGTTGAGAGGGATTGGTCTTTCGGAATGGCAATTTTGGTGACCAAACCCTTGACCTGCGAACGAGAGGTCACTGCATCGGTCGGCAATGTCTCGACCTTGCCGACACCGAAGTACTGCTTGAAGGCGTTGTCGTCGATGGTCAGGCCCTGCGGAATCGCGTCTTTCGCGATGTACACCTCTTTGAGTGAGCTCTTCGCCTCATCCTGGGCATTGTTCAGGACGATGAAAGCAAGCCCGAACGCCGCGAACGCAAGGACCACGGCGATGATCACGAGTACAACTCGGCGGTTTCCCACTGTTGGCTTCCGTTTCTCCGCAATGTGCGGTAGTGCGCGGTCGGAGCAAGCGCAACTGATTGAGGCTGCTTGCGATCGTAAATGTCCGGTTTTTGTTGCTCAATGGGTCGCTCGGCCCATTGACCCTGAGGCGGGCAATTCGTACGGTCGAACGGCGGATTTGCGGTTTCGATCGGCGCCGAGAGAAGGAACTTGACCGTGTTTTGGCGACTTGGGAGCCCACGGCGACTCCATGCACAACGCGAGCGCGGCGCGGTAATCGTGGAAGCGGCGTTGATTACGCCGTTTGTCCTGCTGCTCTTCTTCGGGATGATCGAATTTGGCCTGCTGCTCAACCGTAAGCTGGCCGTGAGCGACGCGACCCGTGAAGGAGCCCGCGCGGCTGCCGCCCTGGTTCCCGCAGCGGCCGGAACAACCGATGACGTAACGCCTGCCCTCTTGGCTCGAATCCAAACGGCACTGGCCGGCTACTCGCCGTCGAACGTCAACCGCATCGTGATCTTTGATGCGGATTCGAACGGCTATCCAGTCTCTACTGGAACGGGCGCTAACCAGGCGATGACCAGCGACGCCGGCTTCAAGCAAATCACGAGTGGAAGCTCCAACTACTGCAAGCTCCGGTGCATCTACTGGACGCCCAGAGCCGACAACGCGTCGTCATGGAGCGCAATTACGAAGTACGGCGCAGACTGGCCGCTTCGATCATCAAACATCAACGGCTGTCTACCTACGTCCGCATCCAATGACAAGCGCACGCGAATCGGTGTGTACATCGAGTTGAGCTACACCCCGCTCACGCCTGGCCTCTCGCAGGTCATTCCCGACTCCGACGGGACCGTGAAGTTGGGTGACAAGACGCTGGTTCGCGTGGAACCGACAGCCGGAGCCTCAGCGTGTTGATGCCCGGCCGAACGCCCCGGCAGCGCAACTTCCACTCCGCCGCCGAAGGCGGCTATGTGCTTGTGTGGTTTGTGATCTCGGTCATCCTTCTCGTGTTGCTTGCAGCGTTTGTGGTCGATGTCGGTGGCTGGTACGTGGCCCGGACACGAGCGCAGAAGGCAGCAGATGCCGCGGCACTTGCTGCGGCACCGCTGGCGTCGAACCCCACGGAAGCATGCAAGGTCGCAGCCGAAGAAGCAGCGCGCAACGGCTTCACCGATCTGAAAAAGACGTATGACCCGACCATGAGTGGTCTCTATGACGGGATCGTCACCACGACGACGACCACACCCACTGGAACCGTCAGCGCGAACTGTGGCGCGGCTGACACGCCGGTTGAGATCAACGGAAATCAGGTTCGGGTAACCGTCGCATCGACCGTGAGCTCGATCTTCGCTCAGGTCGCTGGGATCCTTAAGACCGATATCTCACGATCATCGGCCGCGGAGTACAACCCCGCGCTCGAGATGGGGAGCCCCAGCAACGTGTTGGGCAACGAGCCGACCTTCACCGACAACATCGCATGGGGCGAAAACGGACGGAATAAGGGGTACTTCCAGACCGGCTTCCGCCCTGGAGGCGGTCCGTCCTACCCGAGCCAGGAGTGGCGGCCGGAGGGCGACGCCGGCGCCCGATACTGGCTGAACGTAACCGGCCCGGAGACACCCCAAGATCAGGGCGACCCATGCACTGCTCCCGACGCGCCGTATACGAGCGCGCAGTGTGGCGCATCAACTCCGCCGCAAGATCGACCGTTCGGCAACCAGTACCAGTTCGTTGTCCGGGTCACAAACCCTGGCCCCACTGACCGCCTCGTCATTCAGGCATTCGACCCCAACCTTTGGAACGTTGGGCAACAGTGTGAGCGTCGAGTGCTCTACAGCGGTTCAACCCCCATCGCTCGCCTCGGACAGGTGAGCGATACTCCCGCTCGAATTGGCTTCCCGCTGGGCTACTTGGGGAACTACGACGTCTACAACGGCAACGACTGGGGCCGGTACCTCGATGGACCGAGCCCGACCGCTCAGAACAAGTGGTGTACCGGCGACAGCATGCTCAAGACCGAGTGCCTCACCACCAGCGGCCCTACCACTGGCGGACCACCCGTCTTCTTTGGAACATCAGCCCGCAGCAAAGCGGTGGCCACTCCCGTCGTTGCTCGAGGCGGCACCCTGTGCTCACTGCCGGATACAACATTTGAGATCTATCGCCAGGACGCGACTCCGTCAACGCTCGCCGACAATCAGCTGGTCGCCAGCAGCAACGGCGGCGACTGCACCAACAACGGCAACGGCTACATCTCGGGCACCAACCCGCGCACGTATGTTGCACAGAGCGGAGCGGGTGGGCAAACGGGCGACGGCTACTACGGCGTGAACTTCCAGAAATCCTGGGGCACACCATTGGCAGCGAACGGTTCGGCTTCGACTGTGGGCTGGTGGAGCAACACATTCGGGATTCAGAACGGCGTCCAGGACTCCAACTGGACCGACATCGTGCGCAACTGGAACACGATTTGCACGGTTTCGAATCCAGGGAGCAGCGTGAATGGTGAATACATCGTTCGGGTGCGCACCAACGGCACGGTGACCGCCAACCCTTCAGGCGGCCAAACTGGTAACAGTCCGCGTAGCTTCGGCATTGGAGCGAACCGCTTCTCGCTCCGTGCCGCATTGGTGAGCGGTACCGGGATCGCATCTCCGTTCTTGCAGACCGCAACGCTCAGAGAAGCCGGCACCCCCGGATGCACCAGTTGCACCGGCTACACCCAAGTGTTCTCTCGCGGCTACCTCCCGCTCTACGTGAACATCAGCAACGGCACCTTCTATCTCGCTCGCGTCACGCCGGCCTACGTCAACAAGACCATCCGTTTGCAGTTCTTCGATCCGGGCGAGTCCGAGCTCGGTGGAAAGATGACGATCCTCGCCCCTCCCGACGCCAAGGCAGGTGGACCGGCCGGAAGCCCAATCAACTTCACGAGTGGAAACTGCTCGTACGACAGCGGGGCAAACCCCGGGACCTTGGCCCTCGCGCCCACGGGGCCAAACTGCGACATTCAGATTCCGCAAGTGACCTCTACCTCAACCGGGTGGAACGGACGATGGGTCACGGTCGACGTCAAGATTCCCTCGGACTACTGGTGCGACGCGAGCGCATCCAACCCGGCGAACCGATTCAACTGTTGGGTCCGAGTGAACTTCAACATGGGGGGCCAGTTCATCCAGGACACAACCGTCTGGAATGCAAAGGTCGTCGGCGACCCGGTGCGCCTGGTGGAGTAGTAACGCTGACGCGCACCCAAACCTCGCGAACACGGCCGGCCCCGAAGGGCCGGCCGTTTCACATTGCAGTCGAGGAAGTGTCGGCTACTCGCCGGCGGCTTCCTCGGTGATCGCTTCGGCTTCGGCCACCACTTCAGCCTCGCCCGCTTCAGCGCCAGCTTCGGCACCGGCTTCGATGGCTTCAGCGTTCGCGGCGTCGGCCGCGGCGCCTACCTCAGCGCCTTCCGCACCCTCAGCACCCTCGGCACCTTCGGTGTAGTCGGGGCCGATGTAGTTGCCGTGCTCGTCGTAGGCGTGCTCGCCGTACATGTCGCGGTACTCGGCCGCCACTTCGCCACCTTCAGCCGCCTGCTTGATCGACAAGCTGATACGACGACGTTCCAAGTCGATGTCGATGATCTTGACCCAGAGCTCTTCGCCCGGAGTGACCACCTGCTCGGGAGCTTCCACGTGGTGCGCCGCCATCTCAGAGATGTGCACCAAGCCCTCGATGCCTTCACCCACCTGAACGAACGCACCGAACGGCACCAACTTGGTGACGCGCCCGTAGACGAGCTCACCCAGCTTGTGCCCGTCAGCGAACTCGCTCCACGGGTCGGCCTGGGTGGCCTTCAACGACAAGCTGATGCGCTCGCGGCTGAGGTCGACGTCGAGCACCTGCACGGTGACTTCGTCGCCCACCTGCACAACCGAACCCGGGTGGTCGACGTGCTTCCAGCTGAGCTCGGACACGTGGACCAGACCGTCCATGCCACCGAGGTCGACGAACGCACCGAAGTTCACCACCGAGCTGACCACACCCTGGCGAATCTCGCCGGGCTTCAGGTTGGTGAGGAAGTTGTCGCGCTGGTCGCGCTGGGTCTCTTCCAAGAACGCCCGACGGCTGAGCACCACGTTGTTGCGGTTCTTGTCGAGCTCGATGATCTTGGCTTCGAGTTCGCGCCCAACGAACGGCTGCAAGTCACGCACCCGACGCAGGTCAACCAACGACGCGGGCAAGAACCCACGCAGGCCGATGTCGACGATGAGACCACCCTTGACGACCTCGATGACCAAGCCCTTGACGATGCCGTCGGCTTCCTTGATGGACTCGATGGTTCCCCACGCACGCTCGTACTGCGCACGCTTCTTGGAGAGAATGAGTCGGCCGTCTTTGTCTTCCTTGGTGAGCACCAAGGCTTCGATCTCTTCACCGAGGTCGACCACTTCATGCG
>JBMOIJ010000037.1:0-18086 GCA_049317385.1 Acidimicrobiia bacterium | reverse complement strand
GGAGTTCGGCGTCCAGGTTCGGGTTGCCGGCGAGCCTCCCGCGCACGTAGGGATCGGGGTCGGTGGCGAGTTGGCGTTGGAGTTCGGCGTGCAGGTTCGGGTTGCCGGCGAGCCACATGCGCACGTAGGGATTGCGGTCGGTGGCGAGTTGGGGTTGGAGTTCGGCGTGCAGGTTCGGGTTGCGGGCGAGCGCCAAGCGCACGTAGGGATCGGGGTCGGTGGCGAGTTGGCGTTGGAGTTCGGCGAGCAGGTTCGGGTTCTCGGCGAGCGCCCCGCGCACGTAGAGATCGTCGTCGGTGGCGAGTTGGCGTTGGAGTTCGGCGTGCAGGTTCGGGTTGCCGGCGATCGCCCCGCGCACGGAGGGATACGGGTGGGTGGCGTAGTGGGTGAGGAGTTCGGCACGCTTGGCGGATGGGAATGCTTCGAGGACGCGGTGGAGGGCGTGGTGGAGTTCGGTGATCGAGATTGGCTGGTAGCAGATGTCGACGCCGGGGTCTTGGAATGCGGTGAGGTATTGGGCGAGGTGGTCGGCTTCGAGGAGGTCGGCGGCGGCGAGGCCGATGAGGGTGTGGAGTTGGCGGGCACTGAGCGCACGCGGGTCGCGGAGTTGCGCGGTTTGCACCATCGGGATGAGCGCGTTGGCAGTGCGTTTGGAGTGATGCGAGCCGAATGCCGCGCGTGACATTGCGGTGGCTTGCGCGATGGGCGCGTCGGTGTCGCGTTGGCCGGTGAGTGCGTTGGGGTCGTCGACCAGAGCGAGGGCCCACGCGTCAATGACACCCGACCATGGATTACGAGCTGCGCGCGGGAGAGTCATCGGCATTGCCTGATCGTCCAGTCGCGCTGTGATTGATCTACCGAAACCCGGCAAAACGGTCAAGACGCCCGCACGGAGGGCGGCTCGGGCCTGCCCGATTGGCCCCGGTAACCTCCGCCCCCGCAGGATCCATCCCCGGAAAGGCACCCCCACATGACCAAGGTCACCGTCGTCGGTTGCGGCTTCTACGGCTCCACCACCGTGCAGCGCATCGCCGAAGGCAACTACGCCGACGAAGTCGTGATGATCGACATCATCGAGGGCAAGCCCCAGGGTCTTGCCCTCGACATGATGCAGAGCCGTTCCATCGAAGGCTTCGACACGCGCATCGTTGGCACCAACGATTACGCCGACACTGCTGGCAGCGACGTGTGCATCATCACCGCCGGTCTGCCACGTAGGCCGGGCATGAGCCGCATGGACCTGCTCGAAGTGAACGCCGGCATCGTGTCGCAGGTCACGCGCTCACTTGCCGCAGGGTCGCCGAACGCGGTGATCATCGTGGTGTCGAACCCGCTCGACGAAATGACTGCCCTCGCCGCCATGGTGAGCGGGTTCCCCAAGGAACGCGTCATGGGCCAGGCCGGCATGCTCGACACCGCGCGCTTCAAGCACTTCGTGGCCGAGAAGACCGGCGTGTCGCCCAGCAAGATCGACGCCATCACGCTGGGTTCGCACGGCGACACCATGGTGCCGGTGCCGAGCGTCGTGAAAGTCGACGGAAAGCCCCTCGCCGACGTGGTGAGCGCCGAAGACATCGACTGGCTCGTGCAGAAGACGCGCGACGGTGGTGCCGAGATCGTCGAGTTCTTGAAGACTGGCTCGGCGTACTACGCGCCCAGCGCCGCGGCGGCGCGCATGGCCGAAGCCGTCATCAAGGACTCGAAGGCTGAGATGCCGGTGTGTGCATGGGTCACCGGCCAGTACGGCATCAGCGACGTGTACCTCGGCGTGCCCGCCAAGCTCGGCAAGGGTGGCGTGGAGCAGATCGTGGAACTCCCGCTCACCGACGCTGAGGTGCAGCACCTGCGCGAAGCCGCCGAAGCCGTGCGCGCCAAGCAGGCCGACGTAGCGCAGTTCGCGGGCTGAGCGCCACGAACACCATGCACACTTGGTGGGCGCAGCCGACGCCGTACGGCGACATCACCGTCGTCGCGCGCGCCGGCTGCGTCTGCGCCGTGTCGGTGCCGGGTCACGCGTTCAATCCGCCAGTGAACGCCGAGCACGCATTCGATGCGGTGGTGGCGACGCAGTTCGCCGAGTACTTCGCGGGAACACGTCACGCGTTCGACGTGGCCGTCGACCTGTCGAGCGTGCGCGGGCCGTTCGCTCGCCGCGTCCTCGAAACACTGCGCCGTGAGGTGCCTACGGGTGAGACCGTCACCTATGGCGAACTCGCGGCCATGGCGGGCCGCCCGCACGCGGCGCGTGCGGTGGGCAGCGCCATGCGTCACAACCCCGTGCCCATCATCGTGCCGTGTCACCGCGTCGTCGCTGCGCACGCAATCGGCGCCTACGCGGGCGAGCTGCACAGCGCGCTGAAGCGCGCGCTGCTCGAAGCCGAAGGCGCGCTCGTCGCATGACGGATTCGAGCACTCCCATCCCGCATCGCAACGAACACTCCATGAGCGTGGGGCGGGCGGCCGCCTTCTCTGACGGGGTGTTCGCCATCGCCATGACCTTGCTCGTGCTTTCACTGGCCATCCCGGCCAGTCAGTCGAAGAGTGCGGCGGAACTCGAGCGAGCGCTGCGGGACCAAACTCCCGGGCTCATCAGTTACGCGCTGAGCTTCGCAGTGCTGGGGCGCTACTGGATGGCGCACCACCAGTTCATGCGGTTGGTGGCGCGCGTCACTGACGGCTTCCTCACCTGCACGCTGCTGTTCTTGGGGGTGGTGGTACTGGTGTCGTTCCCTACCGACGTATTGGGAAACGCATCTGGGTCGGCCGTCACTGTTGCGGCAATCTTCTACGCGCTTGTGATCGGGTCGGTAGGGGCCACGTTCGCGTTGCTCGAGTACTACGCGTACCGCAAGGCCCTGTTATTCGATGAGCGAGCCGCCCGCTTGCGATGGAGCATTGCGAAGGTGCTCGTGGCGCCTACGGTCTTCTTCGTATCGATCCTGATCGCGGTGTTCGCCGGCGGTCGGGCTGCGATGTGGACCTGGGTTGCGATCATCCCTGCCGGGATCGTGGTCGAACGATTGTCGCGGGCACGTATGCCGGACGCGAGCTGACGCGACGCGTTCCAAGCACGAGCACCGAACCAACCGCCACCAAGATCAACCCCAGCAGCACTTGGTGCATTGCGTCGGGTCCGGTGAATGGCAACGCACTACGGGTCGGCGCAGCGACAACCGGAGCAACTGCTTCGGGTGCCGCTGACAACGGTTCGGCGTGGGCAGTGCCGTCGATCATGGCGGCCGCGATTTCGCCGTCTGGTCCGATCGCATCGTGGCGCCAGAACGCAGTCTCGTCGCCGGCGGTCGCAGTCCACTCGTAGTGGCCCGCGGCCTGCACCGTCCGCACCGCCGTGTCCACGACCACGCCCTGACGAGCGGTGATCAGCTCGAAGGTCACGGCTTGGCACAAAGATGTGGTGAGCGTGAGCGATGCGCTGACGGATCCGTCGGGTGACGCGTCCACGACCGAGCGTCGGCCGGTGCCCTGCAGCCATGCCACGTCGTTCGAACACGCTGCAGGTGCAGAGATCTTCGCCCGCGCCGCGGCGACATCACGCTCGTCGGTGGACAACGGTGTGCGATCGCCCGGCGGGAGCTGACCGATTGCGGCCGCGTGACCACGCGCGTAGGACACTACGGTGAAGCTGTCAGCCCCTGCTGCTGCAGGCGCGAACAGCACGCTGAGAAACAGCGACGCAACGGCAAGGCCGCGTCGCCCCAGGCGCGCACGACGCACTGAGCACTCCCGCTCCCTGGCCTCTCCGAGGCCGCTCCCCTGGAGCACTCCGTTGCCCGAACCTTGTACCACGGGGTGCTCGAAATGTGGACTGGCAATCCGCGCACCACGCGCACGCGGTCACAGATTCACGAGGTGGTTGCTAGTTCTGCACCTTTTGGAGCGAGTCCATCGCCGCCCGACCCGCGAGGCAGAGCCACCCGAGCGCGATCAGCCCGGCGGCGGTGAGTGCCATCGCGCCCGAGTGAGCACCGGTGTTCGGCAGGGAGCCGCCGCCGGTGGCCCGCGTCACCTGCTCGCCCTGGACGCATACGTCCGACGGCAACAGGCCGGCCGCCGCGAACTGCGGGTCCTCGGGAGTTGCCGAGTCGAGCTGGGCGTAGTCGATGAGCGACGGCACCACGACGCCTTCAGGGGCCAGCGCTTCGCTGCGAGTGAAGTCGACCTGCGCGGCGCACACGAGCGTCTTCAACCCGTCGATGATGCCACCGAGGTCGAGTGCCTGTTGCTGAGCTGCGCTCGCGGCTTGCGTGGGCAGCTCGACCGTCCAGTTGTACGTGCCTGCGTTCTGCACCGTCTGCTTCTGCACGTCGTTGACGACCTGCGGCGCAGGCCACGGCTTGCCCTCGACCTTCTTCCAGCTCTGCAGTTCGAAGGTGACGGGTTGGCAGAGCGGCTTGTCGAGCGTGAACGACACGGTGGCCTTGGCGGCGGCGGTGTCGATGCGAATGAGTTCGGTCTTGTGGTCGATGCCCCAAAGTGCCGGAAGGTCGTTCGAACAGTCGGCCGGCGCGTTGAGCTTGGCGGCGACGCGGGCGAGGTTGAACTTGTCCTGGCCGCCGACGGCGTCGATCACGAGTCGCTCGGCGTATTGGTCGAAGACGGTGGACGCGATCTTGCGGGCCCTGCGGTCTTGGTCGAGGTTGAGGGGCTTGCCCAACTGCGCGTTCGCTGCGACCTCGAGCGAGATCTTCGCGAGTTCGGCATCGTGGGAGGTGTCGCCGTAGTGGCGAGCCAAACCGAGGGTGACCGCCGCGTGGGGGAGCGGGTTCATCTCGGAGTACTGACCCTTGGCGACCGACGGGTAGCCGAGCGAGAAGGTGGACGGGGTCTGGGCCCCGGCGCCGCTGGTCGCTCCGAAGATCACCGCGCCCATTACGCCTGAGACTGCGAGCAGTTGCCGCACCCGCTTGGATCCCACCATTTCCCGATGCCCTCCTGGCGATTCGGACAGTTCGCTCAGAACTGCCCAAAAATTCCCTCAGGAGAGGTATAGCACGCAGAGGGTGACTTTTTCACCTCTCTCCGCGCACATCGCGCACGTGGCGAAACGGAAAGGTCAGCCGCCCGGGGTCTTGTCGGGCGCCGCCGCCGGCTCGGAACCGCCGGCTTCGGCCGCCAAGGCCTGGGGTGCGGGGGCTTCGAGGGCGCTCGGAGCAGCCCCCGAAGCCAGGCCGAGCTGGCTGCGCAGCTCGGAGAGCCGGGCCTGAGCCTCGGTGTTCATCTGGGCCTGCTCGACCTCGAGCATCCGGGACTCGACGGATGCGCCCGTGAGCTCCTGCATGCCCCGGGCCTTGGCCAGGCGGCTCTCGATCTTGGTGCGCACCTCGTCGAAGGTGGGGACGTCCTGACCCACACTCGCCGACAGCGACGCCATGGCCTTGTTCATCTCTTCGGCCATCTTCGCCTGGTCGAGCTGGCTGAGGAGCTGCTGGCGTTCGCTCAGCTTCTTCTGAAGGGCGGCGGCGTTTTGGGCCACGGCGCTCTTGGCCGCGTCCGCGTTCTGGGTGGCCTCGAGGAGCATGGCCTTCAGGCTCTCGACCTCACGCTCGAGCGAGATCAAACGGTTCGCGAACGACTCGGCGGCCTGGTTGTACTCGCCGGCCTTCTTCGCGTCGCCGGCTTTCGCGGCGTCGTCGGCGAGGAGGAGGGCTTGACGCGCCGACGCGTTCGCCTTCTCGAGCTCCTCCACCGAGCGGTTCAACCGCATCTCGGTCTGCTTCTGGTGTGCAATGACGTTGGCGGCCTGCTCGGTGAGGCGACGGTGCTGGTCCTGGGCCTCGGTGATGGCCTGCTCGAGCTGCACCTTCGGATCGGCGCGCTCTTCGAGTGACCCTGAGAGCTTGGCTCCGAGGTACTTCCACCAGCGCTTGATTGCCTTGAACATCGAGGCTCCTCGCGTGAGTTGCGGTCGACGGATGCTAACCCTGTTGGGTTGCGCCACCATTCCCGACCGCGGGGGTTCCGGACGCTTCTTCGAGCGCTTGGCGCAGGGCTTCCATGTCGCTCACCACCGAGTCCACATCGCCGCCCAGCCCGCCGAGCGCGTTCACGTCCTCGGTACGCAGCGAGAGCTCGATGGCGCGGGCCACGGCCTCATCGAGGCGAGCGTTGAGGGCCCGAACCCGGTCGCGGGCATCGGCCGCCACCGTGGAGAGGCGCTGGTACGTGGCTTCACGCGCCGCGATGGACTCTTCGGCACGCTGACGGGCGTCCGTGTCGGCCCATGACGAACCTTCGAGCTCGGCGCGGTCGCGTGCGATGCCCGGGCCGTCGAGCGTGCGGAGCGCATCGTCGAGTTGCGCGCCCCGTTTGGCGACCCTCCAGCACTGTTCGACGCCGCTGTCGACACTGACTCCGATTTCCGCAAGGCGGTCGCGCAACGGACCGGCCTCGACGGTGCCCAATGCCTTGCGGTACCGACGCTGCGCGCCGAGCGCGTCGCTGACGAATTCGCTCCATGGAGTGGGCAAGGCGCGCGGTTCGATACGCGGGCCCTTTGGCTTCTTCGGCAACCGCAACGCAACGATGCCGCCGTAGACGAGCGCGCCGACTGGCACTGCGAGCAACAGCGGCGCACCGATGAGTACTGCGGCACTGGCGCCGACGCCGCCGAGCAGGATGGCGCCGGGCGACATGACGGCATCGGCCGTCTTGCGCTGCTTCAGATGCTCGGGGAGTGCATCGAGTGCGTCAGGCATGGGATCCGCGTGCGCGTCAGAAGTTCGAGACGACGGATTGGAACACCGCGTCGATGGTGGTCGGGTTCGATGCGGAGTAGTACGCCGCGTTGGTGGCGTCGGAGATCTCCCGAAGTTCGGTGGCGTTGGCATCTTGGCCGTACCCGATGGTGAAGATACGAACCGGCTTCTGCGACTCTCCTTCGCTGTCGGCGCGCAGCGTGGCAACCAACTTGTTCAGGTCCGAGTTGCGGGGGTCTTCGTTGCGGCCGTCAGTGAGCAGCACGATCGCGTTGATGGCCTGGGGGTCGTACTGGCGCTCCATGGTGCGGAACGAGTCGCCGGTGACGGTGTAGAGCGGCGTCCCGCGCGTGGGCACCAGGTCGTCGATGCGCCGCCGCAGGACTTCGCGGTTCTGGCTCATCGCCGCCACCGGCACCACGTCGAGGTAATCGGTGGGTTCGTTGCGGCTGATGCCGGTGGAGAAGATGCGCAAGCCGACCTGGTCGGTGTCGGCGAACTGTCCGAGCGAGTTGATGGCTGCCCGCTTGGCCAGGTCGAGCTTGGTTTCGGTGCTGGAGTCGGACGCACTGTCGCCCATGGAGCCCGAGACGTCGATGACCATGAGCACGCGCGCCGATTTGCGGACCTGCGCCCACTGTTCGAGCACGCCGGTGAGCACCGGCGGTGTCGGAAGCTCCAAGAGGTTCTGCGGCTGGTTCGGGTCGACCCCGTTTTGTTGGGCAATGGGGGCAGCCAACGACACCGACGGGTTGCCAGGTCGGAATCCGTACTCGAGCACCTTGCGCTGGTTGTCGGGCTGGCGCACGAAGTCGATGAACTTCTGCGCGCCTTCCTTCGCCTTTGCGCTCACCCACGGCGCGTTCACGACCATGAGCGGGTTGTCCGAGAAGAGCGTGCCCTCCTTCGGGTAGATCGCCACCAGCGGTTCCCGCGGCGGACGAGGCTTCTCTCCGGGGTCGAGGATGCCGTCGGGATTGCCGCGGTTGTAGTCGATGACCGACTTCTCTTCGACTCCGACGGCGCTCACGTACTGCAGTGCCGTGCCGCGCGCGTCGTTGCGGAACCAGTTGTTGAGGAACGTCATGGTGATGTCGCCGTAATGCACCACGCTGGACTCCACGTCGCGCGCGTACTGCGACACTGCGGGATCCTTGAGGTCTTCGAGTGAGAGTCCCTTGGTCTTGTTCGTGGCCGCGTAGTACTCGGCGATCGTGAAGTGCAGTCCGCTGGTGGAGTAGTTCGGGTTCGTCTTGCCGAGTTTGAACTGGCCCCATTCGGGATGGCCCTTGGCGGCCCACCCTTGTGGGTCCTTGGCCAACGCGACGATGTCGGCGTACCCAATGGGTGTGTTCGGCCAGCCCAGCGCTTCGGCCATCTTGCGCGGCATGGCAATGACCAGCGGCGTGTTCATGAACGACGTGGCGGGACCGGTCATGACGGGCGCGTTGTTCTGCGCGCGTGACTGGTTGAGGATGCTGATCCACGCGCTCGACGCCGGCGACCAGATCGCAGGTTGCGGGCCGTTGGCGTCCGGGTCGGGCCAGTCCCCGGCCAGGAGCTGCGTTGCCGAGCCCGAAGCCTTCTTCGACACGCGCACGAATGCGCACCCGCCGTTGATCGCCGCCGCCTTCGAACCGTTGAAGCCCTTGGCGAGCGCGGTGAGCAGTTCGACCTTCTCGGACGACACCACGGTGTTCACGACGGTGCAATTCCCCGGATTGTCGGCGGCGTCCGACGAACCGGTGCACGCGGCGGTCGCCATGAGTGCTGCGATGACCGCAGCGAGCCCGAGGCGCTTCATCGGAGGGCCTCGACCCACTGTTGGCGAATCACTTGCATTGTTCCCCCGTCGGGCAGTCCGGTTGCGAGAGGGCGGTCGCTCGTGACGACCGTCCACCCCGATTGTTTGAACAAGCGTCGCCCTGGATCATTCCGCAATGCGTCGCTCACGCGGGCGCGGGCCGAACTGCGGCCCGGCAATCCGGCTACCACCACGACCGCCGTGGCGCCCCCGGAGGGCGGGACCGGCGTGAATTGGGCCTTCCGGGTGGCATCGGCCCGCTGCACCTGGGTGGTGATGGCCGCATCGGCGTCGCCCACGGCGTCGTAGCTGGCCGGGACCGCCAACATGCGCTCGAGCGGCGTGCTGTCGATGGTGGACGGTGGCACCGACCGGGCGAGCCGCGTGAACCAGTCGCGAATGGCCGAGTCCTCGAAGACTTCGCGGCCGTAGTCGGTGCGACCCACCTTGCTGGTGAGGGCCTGGGCGGCCACAAGCAATCCGATCCCGCTGGTGGGCGGGGTGTCGATGCCCGGCTTCACGTCACCCCAGGTGGGGGAGCCGCCGATGCTCGACCAGGTTGCGCCGGCCTGATCGCCGAGGCAGCGCCAGTCGATCGCGGTGACGGCGACCTTGCAGGTCGCCGCCACCACCGACGCGCGTTCGGCCCGCACCACGAGTGCGAGCGGACTGCTGGCAACCGGCGTGGCCGCTGACAGGAACAGCGGGTCGAGGCCGGCGGCAGTGCGGACACTGTCGACCAGTTCGGGCCACGGACTCGGCACCACCCACACGTCGAAGGCGGGGTTCGCGCTGGTGGTCAGCGCGTCGGCCGTGACGCCGGCCGGCTCGATGCGCGTGGTCACGTTCTTGATGGCGCCGCATTGCAACGAGAATTCCTGCGCGCACACCACGGTGATGGGCGTTGACGGCGACGAGGAGTCGCCCTCGATGAACGTGTTGCGCACCACCACGGCCACCGCCACCATGGCGATCGCGCCAATGAGAGCGAGGACTGCCTTCATTCGCGGATGTCCGCGGCGTCGAGCGTGGACAGCTGTTCGTCGGTGGGTGACGCGATGGCAACGACGCGCGACGCCTGGTTCCGCACCGCCGCTTCGAACAAGTTGCGGGCGACGCGTGCGTTCCCGAAGCTCTGGTCGCGCGGCACGCCCTCGAGGATGGCGCGCAAGGTGGTGATGGCGTCGGCGCTGGCGACGTAGCCGTTGCTCCCGCAGAAGTCGCCGAATATCGTGATCAACTCGTCGGTCGTGTAGTCGGGGAACGTGATGGTCTTGGTGAAGCGCGACCGCAACCCCGGGTTGGAGTCGAGGAGCGACTCCATGGGGACGGGATACCCGGCGATGATGACGATCAGGTCATCGCGGTTGTCTTCCATCTGCTTCAGCAACGTGGCAACCGCTTCGGCGCCGAAGTCCTCGTCGCCGCCGGCGACCAACGCGTAGGCCTCGTCGATGAAGAGCGTGCCGCCCAACGCGGTGGTGACGACCTGCTTCACCTTCGGCGCGGTTTGCCCGACGAACCCCGCGATCAGTCCGGCCCGGTCGGTCTCGATGAACTGACCCTTCGAAACGAGGCCGAGTGAGTGATAGATGCGCGAAATGAGACGCGCCACTGTGGTCTTGCCCGTACCCGGGTTGCCCACCAGCACGAGGTGGTGGCTCTGATCGACCACCTTCAACCCGCGCTCGGCGCGCAGCTTCTGCACGCGGATGAGGTTCGCGAGCACATGGACCTCGGTCTTCACTGCGGCGAGGCCGACGAGTTCGTCGAGCTCCTTCAGGAGCGATTCGATGGGCTCCGCCACTGGTGCTGGTGCTGCCACTGGGGCGTTGTCGGCCGCTTCGCCCTGAACGGCCGCGTCGCGCGCCCGGTTGGTGGTGGGGGTGGTGGGGGTGGTTCCATCGGTACGCGGCACTCCCGCGGAATCGAGGTGCGCGAGCAGCACGCTTCGAAACCCGTCGATCGCCAAGAGTTCCTCGCGGCTGGGAAGTACGTCGAGTGCACACGTGATGTGAGCGACCCGCATGATCTCGGTGTAGTAATCACGCGAATGCGTGGTGCCGAATCGCACGTCGGCGTCGGCGAGCAACGTGAAGATGGGCGGAGCGCTCCGCAACGCATTGCGATGCGAAAGCAGCGTGTCGCCGTAGCGGAGCTCGTTCAGTGACGTGCTGGGCAGCGAATCGAACCAGGGCGCAAACGCCACCATGAACTCGGTGAGCTCGGACTCGGTGAACCGCCTGTCGGCCGCCATCACCGCTGCGACGATGCCGAACGCCTCGGTGGCGACGTCACGTTGGAGTTTCGACGGGTCGGCCGCCGGCTGGGGACTGCGTTGCGACAGCTCGACCAGTGCCGGAGTCACCGTGGCCACGAACTGTTGCACCGGTTCGGTGAGGAGTTCGCCGGTCACTGGGGCGCCGGGTGGGGCCGGGGAGCGAGAGGGGCCGGAAGGCGCAGGCGCGCCTGGGTCACGTGCGGTCCCCGACGCGGGTGAAGCGACCCAGACGTGCGGTGGACGTGTCAGCGGAACCGTAGGCGCTCGCGGGCGCGGAAGTTGCGGTCGGAGTGAGTGCGCTGGGTGCTGGTGCGGCCGCGCCCAGGCGATGCGACTCGTTGGCCCAGGCGACCGGACCGGTGCCGGGCTCACCTGATTGTGTGCGGGACGGCGCCGGAGCGTCGGCGTCCAGGAGCGACACGACATGCTCGCTTGCGCTGCGCGGAGCAGGTCGGGTGATGACGCGTTCCTCGAGTGCGTCGAGTACGGGGTCGAGACGCGTGTCGATGATGCCGCCGCTGGCGAAGACACATTCTTCGACTTGCAGGTTCACGAGCGTGAGTTCGTGGTCGCCGGTCTTGCGCACGTCGGTGCGCAGGCCGAACACGGGCTTGCCGTGGGCGAGGGCGTAGCCCATCTCGGCGGCGGTCCCGGAGTCGACGTCGGTGCCGTCGAGCACGGCCAGTACGCCGTGGGACGCGCGGATCATGGCGAAGTTGGCGCCGGCGATCTCGCGGCTGGCCACGCGCAACGCCCGTTCGCGGTCACGCCCCGGGGGGAGTGCCAGCGCGGCTTCGAGTTGGTGGGCGCCGCTCCACGGGTCGAGGACGCCGATGCCTCGGGCCCGGACGGCCGGCACGAGGACCTGCTCGTACCAGAGCTGGCCGGCGGCCGAGAAGCCGAGGGGGCTCGCGAGATAGACAGCAGGAAGTTCATCGGTCATAGGACGAATATTGCACACAAATGGCTGACCACGACCGGACACCGCCGGCCCCTCAGGGATTCGCGCTCGCCGACGAGCGGGCCCACCCGAACGCGGGCGGCCCCGAAGCCTGGACGCTGGCGCTCGCGGCCCCCGAGTTGGCCGTCCTGGTGCGCGGGGCCATCGTCCCCGGCCCCGACCAGGTCCAATGGTGGACCCACGTTCTGCGCCCAGGTAGGGGGCCGGTGGTCGTGCGCGATCACGAGGTGCCGGTCCCGCGTGCCCCCGGTTTCGAAGTGCGCGCCGAGGGCCTGTGGGCCGAGATGATCTGCGAAACGCCGTTCGAGCACTGGAGCTATGGCCTCGAGTCGTTCGGGCTCGTGCTCGACGACCCGGCCGACGACGAGCGGGGCGAGCGCATCCCGGTGGGGTTCGACATCGAGTGGGAGCGCACGGGCGATCCGCTCGAAGTCCCCGGCGGGTACGCGCAGCCGGGCATCGTGCACGGTGAGGTGCTGCTTGCTCGTGAGGTGCTGGCGGTCGACACGCCAGCGGTGCGGTTGCATCGCTGGCGTCCTGCATCACTTGCCATTGCGAGTGTGTTGGTGACTCGGGATGGTTCGGTTGCGTGGTCCGATGCGCCGATCGACGACGCGGCGCGGCCCATGACAACCATTGGTATGTGCGACGTACCCCTCGACGGCGCTCACGTTGTGGCGCTCGACGCACGCGCCGATGACGATGCAATGGAATGGCGCGGCGAGTGTCGCCGTCGTTGAGCGGTTCAGGCGCGCGTGAGTGCGCGACGCGCGCGACGGCGTGACGACTCGAATCCGGCGGTGCCGCGAGGGTGGCCAGCGCCCGGGGTTGCCGGAGCCAACAGGTCGACGATGCGAGTGAGCAGGTCGTCGGTGAGGTTGCGGCCGCGCAGGTCGACGCGCCACTCCGGCGCCTGGCGACCAATCAACACGGCAACCCCGTCGACCACTTCTTGTCCGTTCGAATACAGCGGTGCCCCCGGACCCCACACCACCAACGTGGGGACCACTCGGGCGTCGATGCTCGCCGCGGCGAACAGGTCGGCCAGCACGGCTGCGTCGTCACGCGTGGGGCCGAGGAGATCGTCTGCTGGACCGTCGAGACTGGTCGGCGACAGTTTCCATGCCGTGCTGGCAATGGCCGTACGAATGGCGAGGACACCAGCCGGTCCCACTGCGACGTGTTCGATGGTGCGACCGTTCCATTCCACGTCGGCAACGATGCGCCAACCGAGGCGCGCCAGGCGCCGGAATTCGTGGGTGGTCCATTCGCCCGCCAACTCGGTCGAATTCGAGTAATCGGGCATGCGGACGAGTTGGGCGAGGCGCATCAAGATCACCAGCAGCATCGCGGCTGCGGCGATCATCGCGGGCAATGGCAGCGACGGGATGATCGCAATCGCAACGAGCAGCGCGATTGCGACAGTGAACACGGAAGTCCCGATCAGATGCGCGTGCCGCCGCAGGAAACTGCTGCGCGGCGCGCCGTCGCGAGTTCGAGTGCTGGCACGGTTCACATCAATGTCATCGGCGCGGGGCGGCGGCGACCTTGAGAGCGCCCTTGCTCAGGTCAGCGAAACCCCGGCGCTCCGGGCGACCGGCGCCTTCTTCACCGCACTGACGAGGCGGTCGGCGAACTCGTGGTGCAGCTGGCCTGGGCCACCCGCGCCGTCGGCTTCGAAACGGTCGACGCTCACGGCTCGGCTCGGGCTGCCCAAACTGAGTTGGCCCTCGTCGTCGACGGTGAGTGCAGCGCGGGCGACCGTGGTGAACGCGATGTTGTTGCGTGCGGCGCCCGGAGTGAGCCGTACGACCGAGACCATGCCCGGGCGGTCTTCGATGGGACTGAGCTGGACGAGTGGTGGTGCACCGGAGCCGTCGAGGGCCACGACGACCGACCTGCCCCCATCGACTGCTTCGAGTACGCGGACGGCGTTGGCCCGGGTACGGCCGGTCTCGGGTACGAGCCCGAGTTCGTCGATGAACGTTTCGAGATTGTAGAGGTTCGTCCATCGCGCAGCGGTCGCGATTGAGGAGTCGGTGTCGATGGCGGTGCGGAAGCGCCCGTGGTCGTAGTACTGCACCCGCGGGTCGCTGCTGCTCATCAGCGTGAGCATCCCCGGCGATCCGTCCGGGCTGCGAACGCCCACGTTCCAGTCGAATTCGAGATCGGCTCGTATCGCCCGCGCAACGTCTGATGCCATGCCGGCATTGTTGCCGAAATCAGACGAACCGGGCAAGCGGCCCGAAATCCTGCCGGAGCGGTCGCTCAGATCACCTCGGGGTCGGCGTTGTCATCGCTGGTCATCGGCAGGCCCAGGGCCATCCAGCCCTTCATGCCACCCAGCACGTTGGTGGCGTCATAGCCCCAGGTGGTGAGCGCCTCGGTGACCGCGGCCGAGCGACCGCCCGAGCGGCAGATGACGTAGATGGCCTGGTCCTTGGGAATCTCGGCGTGATCGGCCACGACCGAACCCATGGGGACGTGCACCGCCTCGGGCGCCCGGCCCGCAGCCCACTCGTTGGGTTCCCGCACGTCGAGGAGAAAGGCGCCGTCAGTAACGGCAGCGGCCGCGGCGTCGGGCTGCGCTTCCTTGATCGGCATCAGGCGAGCCCGAGGTCGGTCTCGATTGCGGCACGGGGCTTGGCGCCGATGGTGGTGGCCACCACTTCGCCGCCCTTGAACAGCGAAATGGTCGGAATGCTCGCCACGCCGAAGCGACCCGCCACACCCGGCGCGTCATCGACGTTGACCTTCACCAGCGTGACGTCGGCGCGCTCCGCCGCAATGGCGTCGAGCTCGGGTGCCACCATCTTGCACGGACCACACCACGGGGCCCAGAAGTCGACGATGACCGGACCGTCGGCTGCGAGGACTACTTCGTCGAAGGTGTTGTCGTCGACGTCGATCGCGCTCATTGTGGGCTCCTTGGGGTTTCCGCGCGAGTGCGGCGGCTGCAATCTTGGGTTCAACCCCGGCGGACGGGGCAATGTTCCCGAGGCTATCGGTCCGAGCCCGCATCTTGCTCACGAGCGATGCGCTCGCGGGCCAACGTGGCGTACTCGGGGTCGGTGTCGAAGCCCACGAAGTGCCGACCGGTACGAACCGCGGCCACCGCCGTACTGCCCGAACCCATGAACGGGTCGAGTACCACGTCGTCCTCGTAGGTGTAGAGCTCGATGAGGCGTCGGGGCAGGTCAACGGGGAACGGCGCCGGGTGGCCGACCCGCTTCGCACTCTCGGGCGGGATGCGCCACACGTCGAGCGTGGCCTCCATGAACTCCTCTTTGGAGATCGTGTCGGTGTGCGGGAGCCCGCGCATTTCGCGCTTGGCGCGAGGTACCGCGCGATCGAGGCGACCTTTGCTCGCGATGATCACGCGCTCGGTGAGGTCGCGCAGCACCGGGTTGGCCGCGCTCTGGAAGCTGCCCCACGCACACGAACCGCTCGCGCCTTCGCCCTTCTGCCAGATCACTTCGCCGCGCAACAAGAGGCCGAGGTCGTCTTGGAGGATGTTGATGACGTCGGTGGAGAGCGAGCGATATGGCTTGCGGCCGAGGTTCGCAACGTTCACCGCAACACGGCCGCCAGGTTCGAGGACGCGCGCACACTCGGCGAACACGTCGCGCAGCATCGACAAGAACTCCACGTAGTTCGCAGGAATGTGTCCTTCACCCAAGGCTTCTTCGTACTGCTTTCCGGCGAAGTACGGCGGCGAGGTGACCATCAGCGCTACGCAGTTGTCGGGCAGCTCAGGCATGGTGCGCGAGTCGTGCTCGATGATCTGGTTGAGGTGCGTGGCTGGAAACGCGTTGATGGTGTCGTCGGTGGAGAAGCGCGGGGCCGGAAACCGTTCGTAGAACGCAGACGCGTCGTGGCTCTCGCGTTTGCCGGCACCGAAATTCGAGGTGCTGGTGGGGTTCCGCCCGGCGCTCATGTGCGCATCCTGCCAGAGCGCGCGCGCCGTGTCAGGCGAGCGCGTCGATGGCGGCGGGCGGGCCGTGGCGCACAAACCATTCCCAGCCGTAGACCGCGGCGAAGTCGTCGGCACCGAGTTGCAAGGCCGACGCCGTCTCGGGAATCTGACTCGCATGAGCGGCCATGGCGGCACGCTTCGTGTCGAGCACGCGACGCACGTCGACCGTGTTGGTGATCAATACGCTGGGCAGGCCGATGGTGGCGCCCTCGTGTCCGAGCGTGCTTGCCGCGGCCGCACGAGCTTCCGCCACGAGATGGGTTTCCACGAAGTGGAGGTACTCGTGGTCGACGGTGCACTCGTAGACGGTCGCCACGTTGGCCAACTGGGCGGCCCGGTGCGCAACCCGGTGCACGTGCACGTGGTCGGGATGGCCGTAGATGCCGAACTCGTCGTAGGCGATCAGCGCGTTGGCCTGGCTCTCACGAAGAACCCGTGCGAGCCGCGCGGCGGCATCATCGATGGGCACGGCCGCGAACGCGTCGGGCGCAATTTCGTCGAGCCCCGAGTCGTGGTACCCGAGGAAGGCGACCTGGGGTGCGCCGAGCACGACGGCCGCCGCCTCGGTCTCGAGCACCCGCGTTGTTGCCACGCCGCCGAGTTCGCCCTGGGTGGCGAATGCAACGACCACCCGCTCGCCCGCCGCGACGAGGCGGGCGACGGTGCCGCCGGTGAAGATCGCTTCGTCGTCGGGATGGGCGTGGAAGAAGACGGTGGTCATCGGATGGGGCAGTATTGCCCACCGTGTCCGACCGTTTCGCCGACCTCGACATCGAACCGACCCTGTCGGTGGCCGAACTGTCGGCGCTCGTGAAGGGGGCGCTGGCCAAGCAGTTCCCCGACGAAGTGTGGGTACGCGGCGAGGTGCAACGGTGTACGCGCAGCGCACGCGGTCACATGTACTTCAACCTCGTCGAGCAGCAGGGCGGCAAGGTCGCCGCGTCGTTGAAGGCGGCGTGCTTTGCGAACGCATTGCGCTACATCGAACGCACACTCGCCGAAGTGCCGGGGCTCGAACTCGCCGACGACGTCGAGGTTCGAGTTCGTGGTCGGCTCGATTACTACGGCCCCAGCGGCTCGCTGCAGATGGTGGTCACCGGCATCGACCCGTACTTCACCGCAGGCAAGTTGGCGGCCCGGCGCGCCCAAGTGCTGGCCGCACTCAAGAAGGATGGCCTGCTCGACCTCCAGCGGCAGTTCGTGTTGCCGGCCGTTCCTCTGCGAGTGGGGCTGGTCACCAGCATCGGCACCGCCGCATACGAGGACTTCATGCACGAGCTCGCGTCGTCGGGGCTCGGGTTCCACGTGATGGTCGCGGATGCTCGAGTCCAAGGAGCCGAGGCTCCGGCGTCAATCGTGGCGGGGGTACGCGCGTTGGAACGCGGACCGGTCGACGTCATCGCAGTCGTGCGCGGTGGCGGCGCGCGTCACGACCTGGCTGCGTTCGACGACGAAAAGGTGGCGCGCACCATTGCTCGAGCCGCGTTACCGGTGTTCGTTGGCGTGGGTCACCAAATCGACCGCAGCGTGGCCGACGAAGTCGCCTACGCGTCGTTCAAGACGCCCACGGCAACTGCCCAAGCGCTGGTCGAAACGGTCGAGACGTTCCGTGCTCGAATCCACGACGCCTGGGCCGGCGTCGCCGATGCCGCAGTGGCCCGACTCGACGCAGACCGCGAGTTCGTCGACCACGCAGCCCAACGAGTGGTCGATTGCACCCGCATGCACGTGCTGCGCGCGTCGGAGCGCATCGATCACCTGGGGCGCGCGGTCCAGCGAGATGCATTACGGGTTGCCGTGCGTGCGGATGAGCGGATGCTGCGGATTCGTGAGCGGGTGATTGAACGGGCCCTGCGGCGTTGTGAGATGCAGCGCTTCGCCATCGATCACCGGGCGGAGCGGCTGCGCTTGCTTGACCCAGTGAACGTGTTGGCTCGCGGGTACTCGATCACGGTGGGCGACGATGGCAATGCTCTGCGATCGGTGGTGGGCATTGCGCCCGGCGCTTTGGTGCACACGCGCCTCGCCGATGGCACGGTGCGCAGTCGAGTGGAAACGGTCGAGCCGACCAAACCGGAGGAACAGTGAGCAAGTCTGAGATCGCCTACGCCGACGCGTTGGCCGAGCTGGAATCGATCCTCGCCGAGCTCGAGGCCGATGATGTCGACGTCGACGTGTTGGCGGCGCGTGTGAAGCGCGCCAATGAGCTGGTGCGCGTGTGTCGGGACCGCATCGAGAAGAGCCGCCTCGAAGTGGAACAGATCGTCGCCGAACTCGACGACGAGTACGACGACGACGATGAGGAGGATGACGCGGACGACGCCGACGACGCGTGATTTCTGGAGGCG
>JBMOIJ010000036.1:0-18219 GCA_049317385.1 Acidimicrobiia bacterium | reverse complement strand
ACGGTCACATCCGTCCGCACCGCGACGATGCGGTTGCGATCCGCCGCCGACAACACCGACGGCTTCCACACCAGGTCGCCGTCGGATGCGGTCTCGCCGGGCACGCCCGCAGGCAACAGCCCGTAGAGGAACACGTTGGTGGTTCCGGCCGGGAGTTTCAGTGCGCCGATGTAGCGGGTCGAGTTCGGTGAAGAACTACTCTCGTATCGACTCGGTAGCGGCGTGTCGTTCGCCGCCGCAGTACGGGTGGCCGACCCGTTCCCGACGTTGGGAAGGTTGCGCTGCACGTACTGGGTGCCCAAATCACAGTCGTACTTGTTCACCACCAGCTTGTTGTTGCTTCCATCCACACACAGTGCGTCGGGCGGCGGAATCTTCCCCGAGAACGTCGCCTGCGGGTCCTTGTTCGTGAGGAAACAGAACTTGGTGGCGTCGGCAAACAACATGGCGCTGCCCGTCTCCCGCTGCTCGAGACACCGCAGCGTCGCGTCGGGTGCGCGCGACGCGTCGTAGTCCTCATAGCGCACGCAGGTGGCGCGGGGCTTCGCAGACCGGAGTTGGCCGAGCGCACCGTCGATCAGGTCACGCGACACCTGGCGCGCTTCGGCGCGCGACGAGAGCGCGTCCACCGACCCACGCGAGGTGAACAGCAAGGTGCCCACGAGCGCGCAGATCAACAACGTGAGCGTGCTCGCAATGAGCAACTCGATGAGCGTGAGGCCGCGCTCGTCGCGACGGGCCCACCGGGCGCGCACCCGAGCGATCATGGGCACGTCCCTTGGCCCACGGGGATGCATTGGAAGCGCGAGTCGGGCGCACCGTTGCCAACGACGAGGCGGACGCCGCTCTCCTGGCTCGACAGGGCGCCGCTCGTCGCGTCGACGGTGCCCACTTCATAGGGCGTGTTGGGGTCCAGGAACGGGAACCACAAGCAACTGGGCCCTTCGACTGAAGCCCACCGGCGCAACACGTAGGTGGTCCCGTTCTCATTCCACTTGATGTACGCGCCGGTTTTGTTGCCGGCGAGCGGAACCGCGATGCTGCCGCGCGTCGATGACACCGCGGCAATCGAATCCGACGGCACCGGCACGCGCGACGTGAGCGAGTAGTCGCCACCCGTCCACGACACGCGCACGGTCTGCACGAGCGTGGTGGGCTTCTGGGCCGCTGCATACGCAGCACATGTCGATGTTGTCGAGGTGCCTTCGAGGTCGAAGGTCGTCGATGTGGCGACGTCGAACCGGAGACCACTGCGACCACCACCGTCACTTGCAACTGGAGTCAGTCCGGTGTCGCGGTAGTTGGTGTACCGCACGTCACCAACTTCAGTTGAAGTCCCCACTCCGGTCACGATTGCGCCCGTGTTCGCAGGCGCAGCCACGCACCGCTTGTTCACTTCCGTGAGTGTCGCGGCACCTTGCGGCGGGTCCGGTGCCACCATGCCGCAGTTGTTTGCGCGCAGGCGGTCCAACACGGTTTGCGCCAACGTGACGGCACGATCTTTGCGTTGCAGCGCAATGCTCTGATTCGTCATGCCACCCACCACGGTGATCATGAACATGAACGCGACGGCAACGAGTCCAGCCGCGACAAGCACCTCGATCAGGGTGAAGCCCTCGTCACCCTGACGGGTGCGAGGCACGGGGGGACGAATCGGTGCTGCCATCTCGGGAGTTGGTGTCGGCCGGAAACCCACTCCCGAGGCCATTGCGAGGCCAACTTCCAGATTTGTTGACGAACGTGGAGAACGACGAGCGCGGCGCCGCGAAGTGGCCGACTTGCATCCCCGCACGGGCGGGCACGCCACCGCCGCAGATGAGGAGAGCGGGTTGCACAACGAACGGTTTGCCCAACTCCGGCTTGCTGCGGCCCTCGGGTACCACCTCCCCGCCGCATCGCTCGAGATCATCACCGAGTCAGGCGAACGGCGCCTGGTGGCCGACGTGAGCAACCCAGCCGCAGACCTGCACCCCGGCGAACTCCGCGACCTGGTGGGCCACGCGTTGGAAGTGGGCCACTCGAGCGACCTCATCGACGCGCTCGAACTGGCAGCGCCCGGCCGCATCTCGGTGCGGCTCAACGTGGCCCCGCCCATGCTCACCGACTGCGGCGCCGGCCTGTACTCGGTGTGTCCGACAGCAGGCCACGGCACGCTGCTCTTCGCTACGTTGCTCGACGCCCACGGCGCCGACGCCGCCATCCGTGACTCGCAAACCGCACCCACCGCGCCCATCTCAGCCGGTCCGCTGCCCGCCACCCTCACCGTCGACGACGTCTTGGCGGTCACCGTGGTCGGCTTCGCATGGGACGACTCGATTGCGTTCGCCGCTCACGGACCGGTCCTCGAGTTCGCCCGATCAGCGTTGTCCGCCTGCGCCGTGGCCGAGCAATTCCCCGTCACCTCGGCCTGAACCGGCTGACACGGTTCATCGTGAAGCGATTCGTCACCGCCAAAGAACTCCGAGAGCTCGAGCCGCCCAGTGTGAAGGGCAACGGCTTCGACCGCGACGCCACCCTGGCACTGCTCGACGTGGCGGCCGACACCATCGACCACCTCGAAGGGCGCATCGCCGAGCTCCAACGGGCCGTCGCCATGGCCCGCGCCGAGAGCGCACCCATGGAGATCACCCCGGCCCACGACGACACCGACGACGTGTTCACCGAATGGCTGGCGAACCTCGACCCGATCGAGCTCGACCGCGAGGTGCAGAAGTCGATCGCCGAGACGATGGTCGAAGCCACGCTCGCCGCCCGCCAGATCCGCAGCGAAGCGCAGGACCGCATCAAGGCCCTCACTGACGCAGTGTGCGCCGAAGTGCACGACCTCATGAACGTGGTGGCGGCCAGCAGGGGCTCGCTCGAAGCGATGCACCAACTTCCCAACGAAATCGCCGCCTGGGAAGGCCGATTCTCGAGCCGGATCGGCCGCCTGATGGAGCAACTCCAGCTGCCGTGGACGGCCCAAGTCAGCCAGCTGGCCCGGCTGCTCACCCACATGGCCGAGCGTGACGTCCCCCGCGATGCGGTGCGCGACGTCCGTGACGTCCCCCGCTCCGCCTAACTCGCTCCTCTTTCAATCCCGTTTTGGCGCGCTGAGCGCTCGGGTTTCGCAGCGCTGCGCGCGCCAATAGCAGAGGGTGAAGGGAGGTCAGGCGGAGGCCGACGGGCTGCGGCGCCGCTTGCGCTGCAATCCCAGGCCGTCACGCCACGTGGCGATGGTCCAGCGACTCACGCCCAACCGATCCGCGACCTCGACATGGCGGACGCCTTCGAAGTGCACCAGTTGGCGCAGCTTCTCTTCCGACGAGCGCCACCGGCGCGGCACCAGGCCTGCGCGGATCGCGAGCGAGATTGCCTCTTCGGCCGAGCAGTCGGCTGCTTCGGCGAGTCCGTACACCCCGCCGGCCGCGAACGCGTCGGCGTGTTCTTGGATCGGCTCGTCATCGAGCACGAGTTCGCGATGTTCCTCGAGCGTGAGGGCGAACCGGCACGGCGAGCAGTGCGAGTCATGGTTGTCTCGGGCGATACGACAGCCACAGCGCGGGCACTCGCGTGCTGCGGTGGGACTGGCCGGACTGAGCGGGCGCGCCGTGCGAAGTGATTCCATCAGTGATGTCCTCAGTGCGAGTCGACGCCCAAGCGAGCAACCAGGTCCGGCACGTACGACCGGAGGCGGCGCTGCAACGGGCGGGGCGCACCACGGTGGTGGTCAAGGCTCGACTCGGCCCACTCCAACGCTTCGGTACGCAGTTCTTCGGGCAGGCTGGCGAGCCACTCGCCAACGATGCGACGACGGTCGTCACGCACCAGCGCGTCCTCGGGCGAGCCGCGGTGGTCGGTGACGGTGTTCTCGTAGATGTCGTTCCACGCAGTGGGCGCGCATTGACGAGTGAGTTCCTCGACCCACGCCACTCGCTTCGACTCGGGGGCGAGGCTGGTGGCGAGTTCGCGCTCTTCGGCAGGCGAGAGTTGACGGCCGGCCTTCTGTTCGGCCTTCTCCACCTCACGGCGGTAGTGCACGAGCAGCTTGCGGTGACGACGGCTCAGCCAGTCGTCGTGGCGGGCGGCTTCGATGGCTGCCCCTTCCACTCGCACGCGGAGCAGTTGGCTGAAGGTTTCGGTGCGCTCCCAGTCGAGGGTGCGGCACGCCAGCAGCGCGGCTTCCATGATGCGGCTGCGGAGTTCGTTCTTGTCGGCGGTGGGCGGAAGGTGACGGCTCTTGCGGGCCACCAGCTTGCAGACCCAGCTGTGGAGCTCGTGGTACAGCACGTCCGCGGCGGCGGCGGCGCTGCAACGGCCCGCCCGCACGTCGTCGGCAAGGGGCACGACCACCCGGGCCACCCACTCGGGCTGGTAGGGCGACAGGGCCATCGTCCGACGCACCGGGGCCTCGGTGCCCAGCTGCGGAGCGACCACTCCTGCGGGGCGGGTCCGGTTGGGGCGGGTGCTGGTCCGTGCGGCCATCGTTCCTCCGTGAGGTTGGTTCCTCGGTGCGCCCAGGGGGGACGGCGTCACCGTGGATCGCATTGAACCGACTTCGGGACGCCACAGGTATAGGCCGCAGGACTCAATTCCTGCCCGAATTGCTCCGATCGAGCACGAGGCACGCGAGCGGCTGACTTCCGTCTCCTGAACCGGTGCTGCCCCGGCGCCGGTCGAAACCTGGAGGAAATCGGGAAATGATCGACGCAGTTCGTGCCTACCGTCGTCGCCTCGCCGAGCGCGACGAACACGGCTTCACCCTCATTGAACTCATGGTCGTGGTGCTCATCATCGCGATCCTGTTGCTCATCGCCATTCCGCAGTTCCTGAGCGCACAGCAAGGCGCGCAGAAGAAGGCGGCCCAGTCGAACCTGCGCACTGCGGCCGTGGCGGCCAAGAGCGTGCAACAGGACACCGGCAGCTACACGATGACCGTTGCCGACCTCAACGGTCGGGAGAAGGACCTCAGCTTCGTCGCTTCTGCGACCAAGGTGAACCAGGTCGTCATTGCGAGCTCGACGGCTGACACGATCACCTTCTACGCCTTCGGCGAGAACAAGGTCTGCTACGGCATTCGCCTGAAGGCGAACGCCGCCACGCAGTACGCCCGCGGCAACGCAAACGCACCCAGCTGCACGAACGCAACGGCGATGACTTCTCCGACCGGCGCAGCTGACGCTTCGGGCACGACTCCCGACGCGAACTGGAGCTGGACCCAGCGCGAAGGCTGGAAGTAATCGGCGGACGTACCCACCGTTCCACTACTGACGCGGAAGTAGATCACGATGAATCCCGACCTCCATGCGGTCCCCCGCCAACCGGTTGCACCTCCCGTCAACGGGTTGGCGGCGGGATCTGGGTACGGCGGGTACGACGATCTCGATGCGAGTGCATCCGGCCCCACGCCGGATGCACTCGTGATCGAGGCGGCCCAAGCGGCTGGCCTTCCCGTCATTCCCCATGCTGATGTGAACCTGGAGCCGGCGGCCGTGCGCGCCGTTCCCGACGATGCTGCGGGCATCGGCGTCGCGTTCCGACAAGGTTTCCTCGTGGTGGCGTTCTCGTCGGTGCCGTCACCGACAACCGTCGACGAGGTGCAACACCAAGTGGGCATGCCCATCCGCATTGCGGTGGCACCGCCTCACGTGTTTGAAGAACTCAAGATTCAGGCGCACGACGCACGCCGCGCCGATGTGCCACTCACTGAACGCATCCTCGATCAAGCGTTGATGATGCGGGCATCTGACATTCACCTGTCGGTGGGCACGCCGCCCATCGTGCGCATGGGTGGCCACCTCGCTCCGCTCGAAGGGTGGGACCCGCTCAGCGCGTCGGACATGCAACACGTTGCCGAGTACATCGCCGGCGACCGGGTGCACACCGACTTCAATGGCGACCTCGACTTGGCCGCCACCTATGGGAATTGGCGCTTCCGCGTCAACCTGTTCCACCAGCGTGACGCGCTGGCGGCGGCGTTGCGCATCATTCCGAACCAGATCCCGGCGTTCGATTCGCTCGGCCTGCCCGACGTGATCCGCAACTTCGCCAACCTGCGCCAAGGTGTGGTGTTGGTGTGCGGTCCCACGGGTTCAGGCAAGAGCACCACGCTCGCGTCGCTCATCGACATCATCAACCAGCAGCGCGCCGAACACGTGGTCACGATCGAAGACCCGATCGAATACTTGCACGGCAACCAGCTCAGCCTCATCCAGCAACGCGAAGTCGGTGAAGACACCGACAGTTTCGCTACCGCGATGAAGAGCGTTCTCCGCCAAGACCCCGACGTGATCCTCGTGGGTGAGATGCGCGACCTCGAAACGATCTCGACCGCACTCACTGCTGCGGAAACGGGTCACCTCGTGTTCTCCACGTTGCACGCGACTGACGCACCGGGCGTGATCGACCGCATCATCGACGCATTCCCGCCCGACCAGCAGGCCCAGATTCGTGTGCAGCTCGCAAACACGCTCGAAGGCATCGTGTGCCAGAGCTTGTTGCCGTCGTCGGCCGAGCCCGGCGAGCGCGTTGCCATCACCGAGGTGATGGTGACCACGCCGGCAATCCGGAACCACATTCGTGAAGGGGCCACGCACCAGATCACCACGGCCATGCAGGCCGGCATCGACGACCACGGCATGCAACCGCGTGACCTGGCGCTCGCGATGGCAGTGCGCGACGGCAAGATCACCGACCAACTCGCCCGCACCTGGGTGAGCGACCCGGTGGCCTACCGCGAGTATCTCGCGAAGATCCGCAAGCGCATCGAGTTCTGAGCCGTTCCGCTGCGCTCAGCGCGCCGAACGGCCCACCGGGTGAGCTGGCGCGGCGTAGCGTGACGGCATGGAAGACCGCCTGACGCCAGGCCTCTACCTCGAGTGCAGCACGCTCGACGCCGCCGAGTACGCGGCCACGCGCATCGACACCGCGCTCGCACTCCCCCACGTCACCCGCGCCACCTGGTGGTCGAACGCGTATCCCAACCGCCCTGACCTCCCCCGTCGCCTGCCCGAGTTCGCCACGCTCGGCGTGTACGAACTCGATGACGCCAACGCGTTCGCGCCGCCTGCCACACCCGACGGCACCCTCGGCCTGCACTTCGCGCGCACACCGCGTCCCGGCCAGGGGCAGATGTACGGCCGACGCACTGTTGGACTTTCGGTCGTCCTCATCAGCCCGAAGGATCCCGCGCGCGCCCAAGAGCTTCGCGACTGGGGCGACTTCGTGCACATCAGTTACATCGCGTCAGTGGGCATACCGGGCTTCACCATGATCACGCCGTACGAGAACACGAGTGGTGGCGAACCGCGCTTCTTGCACTTCTACGAGTTCGACGATGCCGATGCGGGCAGTGAAGCCACGTTCAAGCGCATGACCCCGCTCATCGCGGAACGGTACGGCGCACCGGGTACACCTACTTATGACAGCTGGGCGTGGCACCCGCAACTCCGAATCGAATACGTGAACTCCTTCGACCTCGTGGGGGAACGCACACCGTGACCATGGACGCCAACGACTTCGCGGCATTTGCTCGCACCCAACGCGCGCACCGCCACTTCACCGACACACCCGTCGACGACGAGCTCGTCACCACGCTCCTCGACGCCGCCACGCGCGCCCCCAGCGCCGAGAACACTCAACCGTGGGTCTTCGTCGTGGTGCGCGACTCCACCACCCGCGCCCGCATCGGCGAGCTGACACGCCAACTCTGGGACGGCGGCGCACGTGAGTACGAAGCCCAGCATCTGGACCCGCGCATCCTGTCCGCCATGGACCACAGCGCGGCGGGCGGGTTCGCGGAGGCGCCCGTGCACGTGGTGATCGGCGGGGACACCGAACGGTGTTTGGAGCCGGTGCTCGAAGCGTCGGTGTGGCCGGCCGTGCAGAACCTGCTGCTCGCCGCCACCGCGGCCGGCTTGGGTTCGGCACTCACCACCCTCACCACGTTCTTCGCCGACGAGTTGCGCACCCTCACCGGCCTACCCCAACTCGTGCGCCCGCTCGCCGTGGTGCCGCTCGGATGGCCCACCGCGCCACTCGGCCCCAACCGGCGCCGACCGCTCCACGAAGTCGCGTTCGCAGAGCACTACGGCAACCGGCGAGCGTACAAAGGGTCCTAGCGATATGAGAATCCGTCTCCGCTTCGGATTCACCATCATGGTGCTGACGCTTGCGCTGCTCAGCGCAGCCGGCTGCGGCGACGACCGCAAGACTTCTCCGGTCTTTGTCGACCGGGTGATGGTCAGCGCCGATCGCCGCACCCTGACCATCACCGGCGGATTGCCCGACCCCTGCACTCGGATTGACCGCGCGACGGCCAAGACCGACCCTCGCAGCAAGAACGTCGTCGTCACCCTCGCCGCCTCTCGTCCAACCGGCGGCGGCTGCGCGGCGGTGATCACGGGGTTCTCGCGCGACATTGCGCTCACGACACCACTCGCCACCGACACGGTCATCGTGAACGGCACGCCGTTCACCGTCGCCCGCTGAATCAGTAGCGCTCGATCGGGTCCACCACACCCAGCAGTGGTTCGCCCCGCAGGTAGCGGGCCAGTTCGGCGCAGAAGCCGTCGATGATGGGCCCGAATCCTTCGGGACTGCTCCACGACACGTGCGGGCTCACGAACACCTTCGGATGCGAGTACAGCCAGTGCCCTTCGGGCGGCGGTTCCGGGTCGGTGACGTCCAAGCTGGCACGCGCCACGACGTTCGCGTCGAGCGCGCGCCGCAAGGCGTCATGATCCACGAGTTCGCCGCGCGCCACGTTCACCAGGTGCACGCCCGGCTTCATGGCGGCGAACGTGGCGTCGTCGATCATGCGACGGGTCGCGTCGGTGAGTGGCGCCGCCAGCACCACGTGGTCGGCATCGGCCAGTACCGCATCGAGCGAGGTGACCATCTCCACGCCGTGGACCGGCGATTCCACGCCGGTGCGCCGGAGCGCCTTCACGCGCACCCCGAACGGCAGCAACCGCTGCGCGCACGCGGCGCCAATGCCGCCGAAGCCCACTATGCCAACGGTGCACCCCGAGAGTTGCCCGAGCGTGAACGCCATCGGGTCGTGGGGCTCGTGCACCCAAATCTCGGGCATGCGCTTCTCGTGTTCGAGGATGCATGCCACCGCGAACTCGGCGATGGGCACGGCGTGCACACCGCGCGCGCACGTGACGGTGATGCCGAGGTCGAACCACGCGTCGGGCACCTTGTCGACGCCGGTTGATTCCATGTGCAACCACCGCACACAGCCCCGGTCGAGCGCAGCCTGCGCGCCCCCGTTCCCGCCGAACCCACCGAAGAGCACTTCGGCATCAACATCGGGGATTGCCGCATCCCACGGCAGCTCGACCACTTCCACGGCGGGCGACACCGCGGCAATGCGCGCCGCGGCGTACTGACCCAACTGGTTGTAGACGCGCACGCCGGTCACTTGTTGGCCGAGAACTCCATGCCCTTGGGCATGACCATGCCAACGTGTTGGAGGTGCTGGCCGAGGATCTCGTCGAAGTGGTCGGCCACGAGTTGCGGGGTCCACCCGCCTTCACGCCACATGTACGCGACCTGCTTGGGGTGCTGGAACAGCGTGTACGCGTAGTCGGTGCGCCCGAGCACCTGCCCGTTCACGTGGCCGGCCTGTTCGCTCGCCAGATACGCAACCAACGGCGCGTTCAGCGCTGGGTCCTGTTGCGGCGGCACTTCGTTGCCGCTGCGCTCGAACAGCGCGGCGGTCATGCGGGTAGCTCCCGCAGGTGCTACCGCGTTGGCCGTGATGCCGTAGCGGCCGAGTTCGAGCGCCCAGATGAACGTCATGCCCATGATGCCGGCCTTGGCCGCGCCGTAATTGGTCTGACCGAAGTTGCCGCGCAGTCCCGCCGACGACGAGACGTTCACGATGCGCCCGTAGCCCGCTTCCTTCATGTACGCAGCCGCGTGCTTGGTGCAGTTGAACGTGCCCTTCAGGTGCACGCCCACCACGAGGTCGAAGTCTTCTTCGTCCATCTTCAGCAACGTCTTGTCGCGCGTGATGCCCGCGTTGTTGACCAGAATGTCGATTTTGCCGAACCGCTCCACCGCCGTGTCGATGATGCGCTTCGCCCCGTCGAAATCGGAGACCGAGTCGCCGTTGGCAACGGCTTCGCCGCCGAGCGCTTCGATCTCGCGCACCACGTCGTGCGCCGGGCCTTCGTCGGCACCCTCGCCGCCCACCGAGCTACCCAAGTCGTTCACCACGATCTTGGCCCCTTCTTTGGCCATGCAAAGCGCGAACTCGCGCCCAATTCCACGACCGGAACCCGTGATGACGGCAACCCGTCCGTCGAGCAGACCCATCGAACATCCTCCGCGACACCATGTGCTGGACGATGCGAAACCTACTCGGCGCAGGCTGACAGTCGCGCCCCGAAGGCATACGGTTGTGCCGTGTCCCGCTCGCACACTGCTGACGCCACCGAATCACCCCGACGTGCTCGCGGCGAACGGACTCGGCGGCGGCTCCTCGATGCGGGCAAGCTGGTCTTTGCCGAGCGGGGGTACTACGCCGCTCGAGTCGACGACGTGGTGAAAGAAGCCGACACCTCGCACGGCACCTTCTACCTGTACTTCTCGAACAAAGAAGAACTCTTCGGCGCACTCGTGGGCGAAGTGGCCGAGCAGATGTGCGAGCTCGCCGGCGATCTCCCCGAGCTGCGCGGCGACGACGCGCGTTCGCAATTACGAGCATGGCTCGCCCGGTTCGCCGACCTCCACGGCGAGTACGGCTCAGTGATCCGAGCGTGGAGCGATGCCGAAATCGCGGGCGGCGACCTGGGCACGCTCGGGAACGAGACCCTGTCCGCGTTCACCCATCGCATCGAGGCCCGCATCGCGACGACCGCGCCCCCGCAAATCGACCCGGCGGCGGCCGCCCTTGCCGTGATTGCAATGGTTGAGCGGTCGCTGTTCTACGTGGCGTCCGACCAAACCGGCGTACCGCTCGCCACCATGCTCGACACGCTCGCCGCGCTCATCATCGCAGGGACGAACGGGGCTGAGTGATCGCCCCACCGGGGGTGGTCCCACCACCCCCGGTCCACTCGGTATTGTGCGCCTGCCGGCGTCACGGTGGCGCCTGTAGGGGGATGAAATCATGCGCAAGTCAGTGCGCGTTGCGAGCGCCGCCGCGGCACTCGTGGCAGTCGTCGGCCTTGTTGGTTGCGGAAGCAGCAGCAAGTCCTCGGACACCACCACCACGGCAGCAGCTACCACCACAACGGCGTTCGACCAGGCCGCCGCGACCACACAGGCCGAAGCAGCAATTGTTGGCTTCCTCACGGCTTCCAGCGCCGAAGATGCGTTGAAGAACGTGCAGGGTGGCACCAACAAGGAATTCGCGGCTGCCTACACCGCCATTTACAACGCCATCGCCGACGCCAAACTCAACCTTCCGGGTGGCGTCACCGCCAAGGATGTGACCGTCACGTTCTCCGACAACAACACCATGGCCACTGGCACCTACGCCGTGGTCGGCAAGCAGAACGGCCAGGTGGTCATCCCGAAGCAAGCCGCGGAATGGACGCTCGTCGACGGCAAGTGGGTTCTCACTGCCACTTCGGTTTGCGACCTCAGCGCGGCTGGTGCGTCGGCTGCGCAGAAGCCGGAGCTGAACGAGAAGTGTGCAGCCGCGGCCGAGAACATCAAGTAGTCGCTGTCGTCTGACAGATGAATGCGTGCGGGGGTCCTTCGGGGCCCCCGCTTCGCGTAGCGACTCAGTCGCTCGTTGACGTGCCCATGATGCGACCGGCGAGGTCACCGATCTCGGCGGTGGGCCCGAAATAGTTCACGGAACCCTTGGCGAGCACCGCCACTCGGTCGGCAAGTTGCAACGCGTGATGCACGTGTTGTTCGACGATGATGAGCGCCGTGCCGCCCTCGCGAATGGTAGCGAGCGACCGGTACACCTCTTCCACCACGATGGGGGCCAGCCCGAGCGACAGCTCGTCGGCAACGAGCAGCTTCGGCGGGTTCACCATGACTCGCGCCAGCGACAACATGCGCTGCTCACCACCCGACAACGACCCCGCCAGCTGACCTCGCCGTTCACCCAGCCGCGGGAAGAGTTCATACGCGCGGTTCAACGCTCGGGGAACACCGGCCTCGCCCGCTTCTTGGCGGAAGGCCAACGTGAGGTTCTCTTCGACCGTGAGCGATGCGAAGACGCTGCGGCCTTCTGGCGCGTGCGTGATGCCCATGCGGGTGATCTTGAACGGCTTCTCACCCGTGACATCGGTGCCATCGACCAAGAGCTGCCCATCGGTGGGCGCCACCAGCCCCGATACCACCCGCGCCACCGTGGTCTTGCCTGCGCCGTTGCTTCCGAGCAGCGCGACGACTTCACCCGGTGCCACGTCGAGCGATACGTCGAAGAGCGCCCGAAACGGCCCGTACGACGCGCAGACGTTGCGGAGCTCCACCAGCGGAGTGGGCGCACCATTCGGGGCGCCAGCACCCGCGAGGGCCGGCTGCGCGCTCACACCGACTCTCCCAAGTACGCACGCCGAACTGCTTCGTCGTCGAAAACGTCGTTCGTGGCACCGGACGCGATGAGCGTGCCGAAATCGAGGACGTAGAGCCGACTCGTGGCCCGGCGCACCATGTCGACGTCGTGCTCCACCAACAAAATTGCCGTGCCACGGTCGTCACGTACGTGTTCGAAGACGTCGACCATTTCCTCGGTTTCGCTCACGTCGAGCCCCGACGACGGTTCGTCGGCCAGCAACAACTTCGGCTCGGTCATGAGCGCACGGCCGAGTTCGACCAGGCGGCCCCGTCCCAACGACAACGACTCGACAGGGGCATCGGCCACATCCGAGAGCCCCAACAACTCGAGCGTGGCATTGGCCCGCTCGTATTGCGCCGGTGTGGGCCGACCCCACTTCCCGATCCAGTCGGTGAGGTCCTTCAACAGCGCGAAGCGCCTCGAATTCGGATCTGACGCCCGCGCTGCCACCAGCAAGTGATCGCGCACCGACATACCGGTGAACAACTCGATACGCTGGAATGTACGACCGAATCCGCGCCGAGCGCGTTGATAGGTGGGCAGCTCCGTGATGTCCTCGCCGTCGAAGAGCACCGCCCCTTCTTCGGGCCGGAGGATCCCGAGCAGACAGTTGAAGAACGTGGTCTTCCCCGCGCCGTTGGGACCGATCAACCCCACCATTTCGCCGGCGTCGACGGTGAGCGACACGTCGTTGAGCGCCGTGATGCCGGCAAAGCGCTTCGTGATCCCTTGCGCGTCGAGCAACGTCATGTTGCCGCCTCCGGCGCGATCTTCGGCTCGGTAAACACGTCCACCGTGTGCACTGCGAGTTCCGCTTCGGCTTCGGCCGTTGGGGTGACGTTCCCCGCCGCCGTCTCGGCCTTGTCGATGAAGTACGCGTTCATTGCTTGCTGCATCCCGCTGATCCACGAGATGAACGCGCCCGCACCCAGAAGAATCAGCACGAAGATGGCGAAGTAGGTGATGCCGATGCGCGACACCAAGCTGCCGTTCACCAGGCTGCTCTCGTCTTGGCCACTCCCCAACAGCAAGACCAACCCCGGGACAACCACCCCGAACCCGGCCGTCCACTTGATGCCCGGAACGAGACCACGTTCCTCGGCCATGCGCGACAACGCCCGCGGCAAGAGGAATGCGGTGAGGTTGAAGGGCGCAACGAACCCGATCGCGCCGAGCACGACCACCCAATCGACCCAGTTCCCACCCTGCCACGGCACTGAGAAGAAGCTCTTGCGGGCGTCGTCGGTGAGCACACCGAAGAGCACCAGCGCGCCCGCGATGCGCAACGGGATGTAGATGAACACGGTGCCGTAGATGCCGTCGAGACCAATGCCCCGCTCGCGACGGATCTGCTGATACCAGCGGTACGTGAGATAGGTGGAGTACACGCCGAGCGTGGCCACCGACAGCAACACGGTGCGCCCGACGGGCGCCACCTGGCTGGGCAACGCATCGGCGTCGCGCAGCTCCTTCTCGCGTCGGGCCATCTCGCGCCGCTCAATGGTGCGCAGCAACGACCGCCGCTTCTGGAACTCGCCCACACCTTCGGGGTGACGCGAGTAGGTGATGGCACCAAGTCCGAACAAGATGATGCCGACGCCGGCCGGAATGCCGAGCTGCTCGGCCAGGAACGACAAGAACACGATGAACCCGAAGGCCGCGTTCACTGCGCCGTCGACGGTGCGGGGTGCCGTGTTGAGCACCAACACCAAGAACACGATGCCCAACAGGGCTTCGAACTCCTTCGTGGGCAAGCCCGTGGGTGCCTCGTAGGTCGCTCGCAACCCGCCGCCCAATCCGGCAATGAACGACGACACGGCGAACAAGATGATGCGAGCAGTGGTGCCGTTGATCCCAATGGAGGCTGACGCAACCTCACTGCCTCGCAGCGCCGCCATGAACCGCCCCACCGTGCCTTCGCGCACGAGAATCACCACGAAGCCGGCAATCGCGAAGAACAAGAAGCAGAAGAAGAACAGCGACTGACCCCGGTCGAGGGTGGTGAAGCCGAGGTTCACGTTGGCGAAGAACGACTGCTCCTTCACGCCCACCGGCGACGTGCCGCCCGACACTCCGTCCAGCGGAAAGATGACGTTGCTGAACAACAGTCCGAACGCCAAGGTGGCCAACGTGAGGAAGATGCCGCCGAGACGTAAGGCCGGGATCGCCAGGACTGCACCCAGGATCGCCGCCACGAACGCCGCCACCACCATGGCCAACAGGAGCGGCCAGCCGTGGTTCGAGACGGCTTGGCCGGTGAAATAGCACCCAATCCCCGCGAAGGTGGCGGTTGCGAGAGTGACCTGTCCCGACAATCCGGTGAACGCAGTGATGGCCAAGAAGATGGTGGCAAACACCACCACTTGCGTCATCAGCGAAACCCACGTACTTCCGGTCCAACCCAACAGTGGTTGCCCACGGAAGTCGGGCGACGGTTGCCAGAGTACGAACGCAGCGATGAAGACCAGGAACCCGATGAAGACGCCGCGCTGCAACTTGCGCAGCCCGGTATCGAGTTGCGCAACTGCCAACGCCGGCGGTGGCGGATCGACCCCGGCCAACGGGTCGGCGACATCGCGCTTGTTGCGCAACGACGGACTGAATACGAGCAAGCCGAACAAGAACAAGAACGGAATACCCGGCCGGATTCCCGACTTCAACGTGTTGGCCAGGTTGTTGTCGAACGTGAAGCGCGTGACCCCAGCCACCAAGAGGAACATCACGGAGAACGCAGCCGCACCCGCGGCAGTCCAGGGAATAGTCCTGGCGACGCGATACTTGTTCGCCACCACGGCGACCCCGGCGATGGTGCCGATGACACCCAGGATCACCACCGTGCGCCAGAACTCGCCGAGGAGCTCGTTCGCGTACCCATCGAAGAGCGACATGGTGACGCCGAGCACCAGACCGCCGGCGAGGGTGAGCGGAATGCTCGACAGACGACCGAACGCGGCGGCTGCGATTGCCGTGACGATGAGGATCGTGAAGTTGTTCGGGTCGAGCTTCGTCCACTGCGGTGCCAGCAGCACGCCCGCCAATCCGGCCAGGAAGCTGGAAAGCATCCACGCAATCGCGCTCACCCGGTCGGAGCTGACTCCGGCGAGCTCCAACATGCGCGGGCTCTCCACGAGCGCACGCATCTGCAAACCCACCGCCGTCACGCGGAACATGAGCGCCAACAACACCACTACGACAACGGCCACGATGATGGCGGCCAGTTCGTCGCGACTGATGCCGAACCCCGAGATGTTGAGCCCACCGATGCTGTCGACCCGCTTGTAACCCTGCGGAATGAGCCCGATACGCACATCGGGCGCCTGGGGGCCAACAAAGATTGGAATCTTGTTGAGCACGGCCGCGATAGGGCCGGGGAAGGTGTCGGGGTTGAGCTTCACCAGCTCAGGAATCGCGATCACAAACCCCAACGCGGAGACGAGCTTCACCTGCCACGGGGCCGTGCGCAGCCGCCGGAAGATTGCAACGTCGAGAAACAACCCGAACAGTGGCGCCAAGATGACGACCGACACCAGAAATGCCAGCCATACCGGCCACCCGTAGCCCTTTTCCGGCGCAGTGAGCACATAGAAGACCGCGGCCGACAAGTACGCCTGCGCGCCGAACGCCAGGTTGAAGACACCGGTGGTCTTGTAGACGAGCACGAGACCGACCGCCATGAGTGCGAACACCGCACCCTGGGGCACTCCCCCGATGGCGTACTCCAGAAAGTTCACCACCGCAGTCGGTCTCGTTGTTCGTCAGTCACCATCGCAGGCGCAACGCCTCCGTTACTTGGCGGGCAGGAACGTTGCTGAATCGATCGAGCCGTTCCTCGGCGTACATGCCAACGGTTGGCCCGGCTGGCCGAGAATCGGAACGAACTTGCCCCCTTGGATCTGCAACCAGGCCGAGCAGTCGGGCGTGCCGTCGGGTGGCTGCTGGCGCTTGCCGGTGGCCGAGTCGATCAACGTCCAGTTGACCGGAGCGAGGATTCCGTCGGCGGTCCAGTCCTTGATGGAGTTGATCGAGTCGATGACCTTCTTTTGAGTGAAGTCCTTGCCCGCCAGCTTGAGGCCCTCGACCAACAACGCGGCGTTGAGCCAGCCCGCCAACAACAGTTCCGACGGCTGCTTGTTCACCTTCTTCATCGCGGCCAGGAACTGGGTCATGCCCGGAGCGTTGACGCCCGTGGATTCGAACGGCACGAACGCGCTGCGGAAGTAGAACCCTTCCACCTGGCTGCCGTACTTGGCCGGCACCGAAGGGTCGTACCCCTCGGGCGACTCGACCTTGATGCCCGAACCTTGCAACTCATTGGCAACCTTGACGTTGCCGTTCACGTCCATGCACGTGAACAGGATCTGCGCACCGTTGTCTTTGATGGCCTTGGCATCTGCGCTCACGTCGGTGAACCCGTAGACGAGGCCCGTGTTCTTGTAGACCACTTGGTCGCCGTACATCTGCGCGGTCTTGGCCAGACCATCGGCGCACGACGACGACTGGGGAACGGCGTAGGAGAGCACCGCGATTTTGGTCGTATTGATCTGCTTGAGGAACCACGCCACGTTCGACTCGGGGCAGCCGAAGCACAGTGTGGAACCCTTCTCGCCGAAGAGGTTCGGGTAGTCCGACCATTCCTTGTTGATGTTCCAACCGAAGGTGGGCGTGCCCGACTGGCCCAAGTAGGACGACGCGGCGAAGTTGTTCGTCGTGACGGGCAGGACTGCGAACACCTTGTCCTGTTCGACGAGCTGCTTCGCCAGAGCCTTCTGCTTGGACAGCTGGCTCTGATCGTCCTTGGGCGGAATGGGCGCGATCTTGTAGCCGTTCACACCGCCCTGGCCATTGACCATTTCGAAGTAGGCGTTCGCGCCCACCACGGTGTCGTCGTAGGGGCGGCCGACTTCGTTGTTACCGCTGAAGAGCCCACCGACCTTGATGGTCTTCCCGGTGACACCAGGGCGACCGGCAGTACTGCCGCTGCCTCCACCGCTGGAGCTCGAACTCGACTTCGAGCTGCATGCACCAACCATGAGCAGCGCCACACACACGCCGAGCGCGGCAAGTCGTCGTGACATCTCGTTCCCCCCGGTTCACGTGACGTTCGTGACACTAGCTGCCAGTCCTGGGCAGTTGCGCCACTCGGACTGAGGTCATCGTCGTGCGTCGACAACCCCGTCGGAACACGCCCGTGGCTGCACCGGCGGCGCCGCCCGCGCCGGTCCCCGCACCCACTCCCCTCCCGACGCGCGGCATGATCCTGCAATGGCACGAACCATCGTCTTCTTCCACGCCCACCCCGACGACGAAGCGATCGCCACTGGCGGCACCATGGCCCGTCACTCCGATGCCGGCGACCGGGTCGTCGCCGTGTTCGCCACCCGCGGCGAACTGGGTGAAGTCGACGACGGGGTGCTGCACGACGGCGAGGAACTCTGGCAACGGCGGGTGCGAGAAACCGAAGCCGCGGCCGCCATCTTGGGCACCGCGCGCATCGAATGGCTCGGCTATCGCGACTCGGGGATGCTTGGCGAGGAGACCAACCACCACGCCGATGCGTTTGCCGCCGCGTCCGTCGACGAAGCGGCCGAGAAGCTGGCACGACTGTTACGCGACGAACACGCCGACGCCTTGGTGGTCTACGACGACCACGGCGGCTACGGCCACCCCGACCACATCCAAGTGCATGTGGTGGGCGTGGAGGCGGCGCA
>JBMOIJ010000035.1:0-19832 GCA_049317385.1 Acidimicrobiia bacterium | reverse complement strand
GATCTCTTCGGCGTCGTGCACAGCGTCGAGGTTCACGTAGCGCATGCGATCACCGCTGCCGAGCACGCCGTTGAACACGCGGACCGCGCTGACCACACCGCGGTACACGTCGTAGTACGAGTCGAAGATGAGCGCCTGCAGCGGCGCGTCCGGTTCACCCTCTGGCGCGGGGATACGTTCGACGATTGCGTCGAGCAGCTCGGGAACGCCCGCACCGGTCTTTGCGCTGATGCGCAACACCGATGACGCGTCGATACCGAGCAACTTCTCGATCTCGTCGGCCATCCGTTCCGGTTCGGCCGCCGGCAGGTCGATCTTGTTCAGCACGCAGACGATCTCGAGATCGTGCTCGAGCGCGAGGTAGCAGTTGGCAAGCGTCTGCGCCTCGATGCCCTGGCTCGCGTCGACGAGCAGCACCACGCCTTCGCACGCGGCGAGCGAGCGGCTGACCTCGTAGCCGAAGTCGACGTGACCCGGGGTGTCGATGAGGTGCAACGTGTGATCGGCCCAGGTGAGGCGCACGTTCTGCGCCTTGATGGTGATGCCCCGCTCGCGCTCGAGGTCCATGGTGTCGAGGTACTGGGAGCGCATGTCGCGCGGGTCGACGGCTCGGCACAGTTCGAGCATGCGATCGGCCAGCGTGGACTTGCCGTGGTCGACGTGGGCGATGATCGAGAAATTGCGGAAACGTTCCTGAGTGGTCACCAGTGGCCTTCAGCAGGGCGGGGAGCGACAGTTTCCCACTTGCGCCGGCCCGAGGCCGGGCCAGCCCAACTCCGGAGCCCCCTGCGGCCGGTCCGCCGGCACTGCTACCCTCTCCGGGTTCCAGATTTCTGAGAGGTCTTTCGTCGTGGCGAACATTGCCAGCCAGAAGAAGCGCAACCGGCAGAACGAAAAGCGGCGCGTCCGCAACAAGACCGTTCGCTCCGAGATGAAGACTCGGGTGAAGGCCGCCGGGGTGGCCGCCGAGGCCGGCGCCGACGACAAGGCCGAGAAGATGAGTGCCGCGCAGAAGCGCGTCGACAAGGCGGCCCGCAAGGGCGTCATTCACAAGAACGCGGCCGCCCGCAAGGTGTCGCGTCTCATGAAGAAGGCGAACGCCGCCGCAGCCAGCTGAGTACGAGCCGACCTGCCGTCGGCTGCTCTGCTTGCTCCCTGCTACCGCCGGCCGCTGCGTGCCGGCGCTTTCCCCGACCGTGCCCCGGGCTTCGTTGCGCCCACAAGTCGCGTCAGCCGCACGATCAGCACCTCGATGACTGTTTCCGGAGGCGCACCGGATCCACCCTTCAGGTCGAGGTCGGCCTGCCACACCAATTCGTAGGCGCGGCCGATGCCGTCGGTGCCCAGTGCCCGCGCCATGGTGAGCGCTTTCTTCGCGGGGAAGGGCTTCACCTTGCCGCCCAACGCCGCAACGGCATCTTGCTCACTGCGAACCGACGGGTCGTCGAGGCGAGCCAGCTTGCGCAACCAGTTCTGCACCGTGGCCACGATCTGCAACGGGTGCATGGGCTTGGGCTGGGACGCACTGGTGACGTGCAGCAGCCGCTCGAGCACTCCGAGCGCAGCCGGTACGTCGCCCGACTCGATGGCATTCGTGAGTTGCCAGATGGGGACGGCACCCTGTTCACCCAAGTAGGGCGCGACGTCGTCGGCGTCGAGGGTGGCGCCCTCGCCGTAGGCGCTGGCCAATACCTCCACGATCGCCGGGACCCGGCCGGCCGCGCCGCCGAGGTGCTCGGTGAGTAGTCGTTGGGCGTCGGCGCTGAGCTTCAGCTTCGCCTGGGCGCACGCATCCTTGAGCACCGCGGCCGTGTCCTCGGACGCCGGCCCCCGCTCTTCGACGAGGCCCTTCCACGCCTTCGTGAGGCCGGCCGCCACTCGACCACCACCGGCCACGAACACCAACGCAGTGGTGGGGAGCGGATCGGCGAGGTAGGCCACGATCGGTTCCACGTCGCCGGCCGTGAGGTTCCCCACGTCGCGTACCACCACGACGCGTCGTTCGGTCATGAACGGCGGACTCTGAGCGGCGTTCAGTGCACCGTTCACAATCGTGGTGCGCGCCTCGGCCCCCGACTCGCCATCGCCATCGGCGCCCGCTCGGCCGGGGACGGTGAAGTCCTCGAGCGCCAGCGACCGGTCGTCGTTGCCCAGGAGTTCCGCAACGAGTTCGTCGAGCGCCGCACTACGCAAGATGGGGTCGTCGCCGCGTACGTAGAAGACCGGTGCGGTCATTGGGCGGCCTCCGCGTCGAGCAACGCTTCGATGACCGCCACGACATCTGCGGTGGCGTCGACGTCGTCGGTCTCGATGACGGGGACACCAGCGGCAACCGCACACGCCACCGCGGCGAGTTCAGCGGCACGATCACCGCTTGCCGGTTGCACGACCAGCGCGTGCTGGGCGTCGGCGGCACGCACCCGGTCGACGAGCAGCGCGGGGGCCACCGAATCGGTGCGCAACTCGACGCGGGTTCGAAGGGTCATCGGAGCCCACGCTAGGCGGGACCTCAGCGCGCCCGCATGTGCGCCGGGCGGCGAGCCGCGTGCACCTTCCATGCGAGGGCAGCCAACGCGGCGGCGACCACGAGCGCGGCGACAGCCCGGCGGTCCACGGCCAATGGGTGGCGAGACGCAATGGCCGCGATCGCCAACTGCGAGCGCAGCAGCAAGACCGACGGGACGTGCACGACGGGTGCCAACCCCGGGAGCAGCCCGGCCGCCGCCGTCGCTCCGAAACCCCAGACGGTGAGCACGGCGGCCGATGCCCCGGCGGCGAGGTTGGCTGGAATCGCAACCAACGGGACCGTGCCGAACACCGCCAGCTGCACCGGCGCGGTGCCCACGATCGCGCCGCCCGTCGTGCTCACCCCTTCGGTGACCACGGCCGGGAGCCGCAACCGCTCGGCGATGCGCGGCGTCACGAACACCAACCCCACACACGCCGCGACGGAGAGCTGAAACCCCACGCGCATGACGAGGAACGGATCCAACAACACGAGCACCGTGATCGCGAGCGCCAACACGCGCGACGCCGCCTGCGGTCGGCCGACGTGCTGGGCCAACACCGCCACGCCCACCATTGCGGCGGCGCGAATCACCGACGGCTCCCACCGCGTCATCGCGCCGAACACTGCAACGACCGCGAGCATCGAGACCGCACGACTGCGACGACCCAGGCGCGTGAGCAGCGGCGCCAGCCCGGCGAACAGAAAAGTGAGGTTCGCACCCGACACTGCGAGCAAGTGACTCATGCCGGCGGCGCGAAAGTTGTCGACCACAGACTGCGGAAGCGCACGGGTGTCGCCGAGCAGGAAGCCCAACATGAGCGCCCGCTCGGTCGTCGGGAGCGCAGCGGCACCCCGCAGGATCACGGCCCGACCGGCGTTCGCAACCGCCCAGTACCACTGCGGCGCCGGCTCCATGCGCTGCAGGAGCGACACGCGGACAGTGGCGACAACGTGCTCCCATATGCGTCGTTCGTCGAACGAGCCGAGCGGCTCGATTCCTCCTCGGACCTCGATGACATCACCCGCCTCGAGGAGCGCGAGTCGCTGGCCTGCGTCCCCGCTCGCTCGCAGCAAGACGATTCGATCGGCCACGGGTTCGCCGTCGAGGTGGTCGACCCGAAGCAGCGCGACGGCACCAAAGCGAATCGCATCGGCATCACCAACGAGCGCACCGCGCACAGTGACCGCACCGAACGTCGGAAAATCCGTGTGGGTCAGCCCGTTGGAGGCTCGCTGCGCCAATGCAATTCCGGTGACGGCAATGCACACCGCCACTGCCGCCACACGGATCGGCCGCTTCGTGACGACTACTGCGACCAGTGCCGCGGCGACGCCGACCACGATCGCACCGTGCCCGTCACCCGGTGGGCCGTTGCATCCGATCAGCACGCCGGCCACGGCCGCCGCGGCAACGATCCACGCGTTCACACGGTGACGTGGGGTCGGAGTTGCGCCAGCTTCTTCTCACCGATGCCGCGCACTTGCGCGAGGTCGTCGACCGATCGGAACGCACCTCGCTGTTCACGTGCCGCAATGATGGCGTCGGCCAGCGAGGGGCCGATACCGGGGAGCGCTTCGAGCTGCTCCTTCGTGGCGCTGTTCAGGTTCACCGGTTCCGACGCAGTCCCCGATCCATTGGCGCCGGTTGCGCCGGCGCCAGCACCGTTCGATCCTCCGCCGGTCGCGGAATTGGGGCCAGGCGCGGCAATCGGATCTCCCACGCGCGGCACGTCGATCCGCTGCCCGTCGACCAACTTCGCCGCCAGGTTCATGCGGTCCAATGCCGCATCGGGTGCCCCGCCCCCCGCCGCGTCGATGGCGTCCTTCACCCGCGCGCCCATTGGGAGCTCGACCACGCCCGGACGGTTCACCGCTCCCGCAACCTGGATGATCACCTTCGTATTGGACGACGACGTCGCCGTAGTCGACGAGGCCTGGGCGTTGGTGCGGCTACTTGCGGTTCGCCCGGACGCTGGCGCCCGCGGGCTCGTGGCGTCGGCGCCCGACTGGTCGCTGAACTGGAACCAGCAGACGCCGGCCACCACGCCCACCATGCACAACAGGATGGTTCCCGCTCGCGGGTCACGGCGGAGTGCGTCGATTCGCTCGACCCAGGTCAGCGGCGTGGGAGCGCGAGGTGGCAGGTCGGGTGGCTCGGAGTGCACCCCGAACCACGCGTGGATCGCTTGGCCCTAGCGACCAGCGATGCGGCGCGCCTCGCGTTCATAGGGGATGGCCCGGTACGCCGCCCAATGCCCCATGCCGTGACGCCGATTCCGCAAGTAGCTCCCCACATACCGGGTGACGAAGTGGAACGCCCCGTGCTCGTGCCACTGGCGTACGTGCACTAGCTCGTGGTCGATGAGCTGGCGGTCGTGGGCGAGGTCACGCCGCACGAAGATGTAGCGCCCAATCGTGATGGCCGCGTAGCCCGGCAGGAACGCGGGCACGCGCACGATGCGCGCTTCTGGCCCATCCCCTGCCATTAGGAAGCGTTTATGACCCGCATATGTGACAGCCAGAAGCGCATCGGTCAGAGGACGAGGTTGACGAGGCGGCCGGGAACGACGATCACCTTCTTCGGCTCGCTCCCGCCGAGCGCCGCCACGACCTTGTCGTCAGCAAGCACGACTGCCTTCACCGCGGCTTCGTCGGCGTCGGCCGGCACCGTGACCTTCGACCGGACCTTGCCGTTCACCTGGACTGGAATCTCAACCGAGTCGACGGTGAGGTACTGCGGGTCAGCCGTGGGGAACTCCTGCCACACGACGCTGCCCTCGCCACCCAGACGATCCCAGAGCTCTTCGCTGATGTGCGGTGCGAGCGGTGCCACCATCAGGACGAACGGCACGGCCACCTCACGCGGGATCGCGTCGAGCGACGTGAGCGCGTTGTTCAGCTCGAACAGCCGCGCGATCGCCGTGTTGAAGGAGATGTTCTCGTAGTCGTCACGCACCACCGAGATGGTGCGGTGCAGCGCTCGGAGCGTCTCGTCGTCGGCAGGAGCGTCGACAACGCGCGTTGCGCCCGAGTCCTCGTCGACGAGATTGCGCCACATGCGTTGCAGGAATCGGTAGACGCCCACGATGTCGGCCATGTTCCACGGACGACTCTCTGAGAGCGGCCCCATGAACATCTCGTAGAGCCGCAAGGTGTCGGCGCCGTACTGCTCGAAGATGTCGTCGGGCGACACCGAATTCTTCAGGCTCTTGCCCATCTTGCCGAGCGATCGGGTGACGTCCTGCCCGTCGTAGGTGTACGTACCGTCGCCGTTGTCGACGACCTGACCGGCCTCCACGTAGAAACCGCGCTCGTCCTGGTACGAGTAGGCCTGGATCATCCCCTGGTTGTACAAACGCTGGAACGGCTCGAGCGTGCTCACGAACCCGCGATCGAAGAGCACCTTGTGCCAGAAGCGCGCGTACAAGAGGTGCAGCACTGCGTGCTCGACGCCACCCACGTAGAGGTCGACGCCGCCGGGCTTGGTGCCGTCGCCGCGCATCCAGTACTGCTCGTTCGCCGGATCGCAGAACGCCAACTGATTGGTGGGGTCGAGGTAGCGCAGGTAGTACCAACAGCTGCCAGCCCATTGGGGCATGGTGTTGAGCTCGCGGGTGAACACCGCGCCTTCGCCCGTGGGCGAGTAGCCCTTCCAGGCCGGCCCTTCGAGCGAGAGCGCAAGCGTGGTCCAGTCGACGGCGCGCCCCAACGGCGGCTCGGGGTCGGCATGTTCGTCTTCGCTGGCTTTGGGCTCGAAGTCGATGATTTCGGGGAGCTCCACCGGCAGCATCGATTCGGGGAGCGCAACGGGAAGCCCGTCGGCGTCGTAGACGATGGGGAACGGTTCGCCCCAGTAGCGCTGCCGGCTGAACAGCCAGTCCCGCAGCTTGTAGTTGACTGCGCCGGTTCCCCATCCCTCGCGCTCGAGCCACTCGATGATGCGCGCGATCGCGTCGGCCTTGCGCAACCCGTCGAGGCTCACCTGGTCATTCGCGCTGTTGACTGCGATGCCGTCGCCTGAGAACGCAACCGTTGGGTCCCATTCGCCACCGACCGGTTGCACAACCTGCCTGATGGGAAGTGAGAACTCCTGCGCGAACTCGAAGTCGCGCGAGTCATGTGCGGGCACCGCCATGATTGCGCCAGTGCCGTAGCCCATCAGTACGTAATCGGCGATGAAGATGGGGATTCGCTGATCGTTGGTGGGGTTCACTGCGAACGCGCCGGTGAACACACCCGTCTTCTGCTTGTCTTCTGCCTGTCGCTCGAGATCGCTCTTGCGTGACGCGAACTCGCGGTACGCGCGCACGGCCTCGGGCGGCGAATCCTGCACGTACAGACCCCGCCACGCCACTTCGGCATCGCTCAGCTGATCCGGCCACTCGTTGGAGACGATCTGATCCACCAGCGGATGCTCGGGCGCCAGCACCATGTACGTGGCGCCGAACAGCGTGTCGGGCCGCGTGGTGTACACCTCGATTTCCAGGTCTTCGTGCAGGTCGACCGGGAACCGCACGCTGGCACCCGTGCTGCGGCCGATCCAGTTGCGCTGCATCAGCTTGATGGACTCGGGCCAGTCGATGAGGTCGAGGTCGTTCAGCAGGCGGTCGGCGTACGCAGTGATGCGCAGCATCCACTGCTTCAACGGCCGTCGGTACACCGGGTAGTTGCCGCGTTCGCTGCGCCCGTCGGCGGTGACTTCCTCGTTGGCGAGCACCGTTCCCAACATGGGGCACCAGTTGACGGGGATCTCGGCGAGGAACGCGAGGCGGTACGAGTCGACGAGCTCGCGTTGCTCGCGCGCGCTCAGCTCTTTCCACTCCCGCCCGTCGGCGGTGAGACGGGTGCCGACTTCGAACTCACTGACGAGTTCCTCGATGGGTCGCGCCCGGTCACCATCGGTGTCGTACCAGCTGTTGTAGATCTGCAGGAAGATCCATTGCGTCCAGCGGTAGTAGTCGACGTCGGTGGTGCTGACGCTGCGCCGCCAGTCGAAGCCCAGGCCGAGGGCGCGCAACTGGCGGCGCATGTTGTCGACGTTGGCCTCGGTAGTGATACGTGGGTGTTGCCCCGTCTGCACCGCGTACTGCTCGGCCGGCAGCCCGAAGGCGTCGAAGCCCATGGAGTGCAGCACGTTGAAACCCGTCATCCGCTTGAAGCGCGCGAACACGTCGGTGCCGATGTACCCGAGCGGGTGCCCCACATGGAGCCCCACCCCGCTGGGGTACGGGAACATGTCGAGCGCGTAGAACTTGGGCCGGTCCCCCACCGGGTTCCCGGGGTCGGCGAGCGCACCTTCAGGGTTGGGCGCCCAGTAGGTGTGGTCGGCTTCCCATTGGGCCTGCCACTTGGCCTCGAGTTCGTTGGCGAGGCGCGCGTCGTACCGATGTTCGGGGGTGTCGCTCATACAGCGGGGCAGGTTACGCGGAAGGGCCGATCAGAGGCTCAACCGATTCGCCACCTGGCTCGTGCACCCGGGCTGGAGCGAGCCGTCGAAGGCCGCCTGCATGAACGTCTGGAGTTTGGAGCCGTTGTACTTCAGGCCGCTGGGCGCGTTGTCCTGGCTGGCCGAAGAAACCTGGCCCGGGATGCTGAGGTGCGATGCCGGACTCTGCACCACGATGGGGCGGTAGACCTCGTACTGGAGGTACCCAACGTTCTTGCCGTTGGGGCAGTACGCCTTCTGCGACATGGTGTCGTAGAAGGCCCGGGACATGCACGCCGAGGCGCTGGGCACGTCGTTCTCAGAACCCGACGGTTGGATGCAGTGGATGATGTCGTCGGCCCCGCCTTGGGCGACGAACATCGGCACAAGCTTGCCGTCTTGGGTGGGCACCTTGTCGAAGGGGTTCTGCCCGAGCGGACCCGGCAGGTTCCAGCGCAACCACGTGCACCAGTTCGCGATGGGCCCGGTCTTGGTGTCGGCGCAAAGTTGTCCCATCGAACCCTTGAAGAACGTGCCCGGCTTGTAGTCCGACGGGATCTGCCCCCACGCCTGCGGGATGAGCATCTGGTTCGTCTTCGCGTCGCGGTACGGCGCGACGATGTCTTGTACTTGCTTCGCTTGGTCGCCGGTGAGGCACAGCGGCATGACCTCCTGCAACGTGTTGATCCCCTGCTGGGTCAACAACGCATCGAGTTGCAGCGGCGCGTTCGACGGCGTGGCCGGGAACTTGGCACCGCTTGCGGGTTGGCCCGCGGATGACTGGTCGTTCCACGAACCGAAGATGTACGAGAACAACGCCGGCCCCGCCTGCAACGTGAGCGCGGGGATGTCGACGCCGGGCACAACTTCCACGTTCCAGTGCATCTCCCAGTCGGCAAGGCCATCGCTGATGGAAACACCGCTCTGTTGAGCGGGGTCGGTGATGAAGTTCACCGCCGGCGCTTCGAGCGCGACGCCCACGAGCCGGAACGAGGCTGCTGCCAGCGACTGCGTGGTCTTCGCGTAGTAACTGGACGCAAGCTGCGCCGACCACATGGCGGAGTGCCCGCCTTGAGAGTGCCCAGCGATGAAGAGGTCGTATGCGCTCGGCGCGTTCTGCCACTGCGCCGCGACCAGCAGTGACGCCGCCCGGTTCAGGTCGAGGACGTTCGCCGCGGCGATGGGTCCGATGATGTAGCGGTTCGGCTGGTAGTCGGTTTCGGCCACCACCATGCCGCCGTTCAACACGGTCTGCAGCAGCCCGTTGTCAGGTGTCCCGAGGTGCTTCGAGTTCGGGAGAATGCCGTCCCACGCAATCGTGTTGATGCCCGCCGACATCTGCCCCCACAGCATGGATGCAGGGTCGTTCGACGGTAGACAACCTTGCGCAACACCAACGGTGCCGTGCGCCCAGGCAAACATGCGCGCACGTCCGTTGAAGAGCTTGGGTCCACTCGTGGGGACGGCCACCATCCCGCACACTGCTTCGAGCTGGGTCTCGTCGGTCCCACTCGTTGCGTACAACACCCGCCACACGCGCGCGTTGGTGGGGAACCCGGGCGTGTTGTTGTAACCCGTGGTCAGTTCCACTGCGCCGAGGATGTCGCCATGCTTGGTGCCCGCGGGAACTGCACTGCCCACACCGGTGGGTCCGGTGCAACCGATGGGCTGCGGCACCGGCGGCTTTTTCGCCTTCTCCGACTTCGAGCACGCGCCGACGGCCAACAATGCGACGGCGAGGAGCGCGACGAGCGCGAGGCGGGCAGGACTCAGGTGGCGTTTCACAGCGCCTATGCGATCACAACTCGGGGGCCTCTGCGCGCACTCTGGCGACGCGGTTCCCTCCTTGCCACGCAGTACGAACATCTGTTCGGCCTACGTCAACTGCGTCGGCCAACCCGACACTGATAACCTCACCGCTCCTCACGGGGCTGTAGCTCAGTTGGTAGAGCACTTGCATGGCATGCAAGGGGTCGTCGGTTCGAGTCCGATCAGCTCCACTTCCCCCGGTTTCCCAGGGGCAGCGGGCAGAAAGCACGGATCCGTCACCACGGCGGCCCGATACCCTGCTCCCCCGTGTCAGAGCGGATTGCTGTCGTCGACTACCGGGCGGGGAACGCGCCCAGCGTGGGCTTCGCATTGCGCAAGCTCGGCCTCGACCACGCCCTCGTCTCCGATGCCGCGGGAATCCAAGCCGCCGATCGACTGATCCTCCCCGGCGTGGGCGCGGCCCGCGCCACGCTCGAGTCCCTCCGCAACGACCAACTTCTCGATGCGCTCAGCGCGAAGGTGCACGCTGGCACACCGTTCCTTGGAATCTGCGTGGGGCTCCAGGTGCTCTTCGAGCACAGTCAAGAAGGCGACGCTGAGTGTCTCGGCTGGCTGCCCGGCACGGTGGTGCGCTTCTCAAACGACCAGCGCGTCCCGCAGATCGGCTGGAACGAGGTCCGGTTCACGCGGGCACACCCGCTCATCGACAGCCTGCCCACCGACGGCGCGTACTGCTACTTCGTGAACAGCTACCACGCGGCACCAGCCCATGACCGCGTCACGCTTGGCGTCACCGATTACGGCGGCGACTTCGCATCGATGGTGGTGCAGAACAACATCGCGGCCACTCAATTCCACGCGGAGAAGAGCGGGGCGATCGGCCTTCGTATCCTCGAGAACTTCGCTCGTTGGGACGGCAACTGATGCTCACGAAGCGACTCATTGCGTGTTTCGACGTCATTGATGGACGCGTCACCAAAGCGGTCAGCTTCCAAGACAACATCGACGTCGACGATGCCGCCACGCTGGCGGCGCAGCTCTACGAAGATCAGATCGACGAGATCGTCTTCTACGACATCATGGCGAGCGCCGAAAAACGCAAGATCGACCTCGACACCGTGCGCCATGTGGCCGAGCACGTCTTTGTGCCGTTCACTGTGGGCGGTGGCATCCGCCACCTCGACGACATGTTCGAAGTGTTGAAGGCCGGCGCCGAGAAGATCTCCGTCGACTCCATGGCGGTACGGAACCCGCAGATCATTCACGACGGTGCAGAAGCGTTCGGACGCCAGTGCATCGTGTTGAGCACGCAGGCCAAACGGGTCACCGCAAGCGCCAGCATTCCGAGCGGTTACGAAGTCTTCATCGACGGCGCGCGTACGGCCACCGGCATGGATGTGATCGAGTGGGTGAAACGAGGTGAAGATCTGGGCGCCGGCGAGATCGTGGTGAACAGCATCGACGCCGACGGCACCGCGGCTGGTTACGACCTCGAGATCACTCGGATGGTGGCCGACGCCGTGAACGTACCGGTGATTGCCAGCGGTGGGGCCGGCACGCCCGATCACATCGCCGACGGGCTGACGCAAGGCGGAGCGAATGCCGCGATCATCAGTTCGATGCTGTACTCACCTCGTCTCGAGAAGAACTACAGCGTGCGCGAACTGAAGGAGACCTTGCGGGCGCACGGCGTGCCGATGCGGCCGTGGGTGGAGTTCTAGCCACCCGCATTCGCGCAACGCCGGTCATGCCGGCGCAGGGTCAACCGGTGGCCGACTTGGGCGCAACGACCTGCCAGTCGAGGGAAGGCGCGTCGCCCCACAGCCGATCAAGGGCGTAGTACTCACGCGCTTCGTCGAGGAAGACGTGCACCACGAGGTCGCCGTAGTCGAGCAGGATCCAGCGGGCGTCGTCGAGACCTTCCACGCTGCGGGGTGCAACCCCGAACTGCTCCTTCAGCTGTTTCTCCACTTCATCCACAACGGTGCGGGCCAAGCGCGAGTTGGACGCACTCGTGATCACGAAGTACTCGGTGATGGCGAGGATGTCGCCGACGTCGAGTACGAGGGTGTCGGTCGCCTTCTTGTCATCGGCCGCTCGAGCGGCAGCGATGGCGATGGATGACGTGGTGGTGTCCGTGGTGGCTCCCTTCATTGCGGGCACTGACTGAAGTCGGCGCCCACGAATACGGTGATGTCGAATGAATTGGCTCCACCGGGGATGGGTGCAACGGTTCCCACTCCCAGTGCGTCTCGCATTGCTTGCGCCGAAGCTTGCTTTGTTGCATCGGCATATGTGACCGCGGTCTTGTCGAATTGATACGCCGGGACCGGGTCAATCTTCTGGATATCTGCTCCTGCGCCCACCAGACACCGCAGCGCGTTGGTGAGCTTCGCTTGGTCGCCGACTCCATCACGGATACCAACCGTTGGGCGCACCCCGCTGATTCCCAACTTCGCATCGGCCGGGATGGTGGCGAGCGCCGCATTGAGGGCGTCGGTGTCGAACCGGGCGCCCCTGCCCTCAGGGACCGACTTCACGTCGACCACGGTGCCGCGCACGGACGCGGCGACCACGAGCGGCCCGAGTGCCGGTTGCACGTCGAGGACCGGCCCCGACCGGAGTGGATCGCGCAGCGAGGCCATCCAGGCGTTGAGGATCCCGCGTCGCACCGCCGGGTCAGTGGTGGTGACCAGCGTGGTGAACGCGTCGTTCGGCGCCAACGTGGCCGGCGCCGGGGCCTTCACGGCGAGCGGCCCGGTCGCGTCGAGCACCGCCCGGAACGCCACGTCGTCGAGCACGGCGACCTGGTCGACGCGAAGGCCGAGCGCCGCTTCGATTGCAGTGGCCGGGGCCGGTGCGCCCGCAGCATCAGCCTTGGTCAGATCTCGCACGTTGACCGGGCCTCGCCCGGGCACCAGCACCGTGGCCTCGGGGGCCAGCACCGTGAGCTGACCGAACGCCTGCCCACCGCCGGCAGTGACCGCCATGACGAAGTCACTGGCGCCGTCGGGCGTCTGGTGCATCACCAACACCGTCTGCATTGCAGCAACCGGGGCCGTCGTCGTGACAGGTGCCGTGGTGCTGGACGCAACCGGGCGCACGCTCGCTGGACGTGCCGTGGTGCGCCACAACTCGCCCAGGGCGATGGACGCGCCCACAACCACGATCGCGAGGGGCACCGCAATGAACCAGAAGCGACGACGCTGCCGCCGCCGGGCTCGCGAAGCGCGCCGCGGGGCGGGGGGTTCGGGCGCCTCAGGAGCGGGCGCAGCGATCGGCTCGAGGACCGTTCCCTCGGTGCCTGCCGTCATCGATCCTCAGCATAGAGCCCACGGTGGTGGATCAGCCGGGCAACCCCACTCGGGACGAGTCCGTCGATCGGTGCACCCGTGGCGAGCCGATGACGGATTTCGGTCGACGACACGTCGAGACGCGGGATGCCAACGCGTTGGACCCGCCAAGCGGGGCCCGGTGGTGTTGCGCCAGCTGCCCCGCCGCGGTCGACCACCACGATGGTGGCGAGCGCGCGCACGTCGTCGGCCCGATGCCAGGTGTCGAGCCGCGAGGCGGCGTCGGCACCCAAGATCAGATACAGCGCACGCTCGGGGGCCGCCAGCGCTTCGAGCGTGTCGACGCTGTACGTCGGTCCGTTCCGCTCCACCTCGATGGCGCTGACTTCGATTCCGGCCACCCCTTCGACTGCGGCCCGGGCCAAATCGAGACGGTCCTGCGCCGACGCGGTGACGGCGCCCTGCTTCTGCCACGGTTCACCCGCCGGGACGAAGATCACCCGGTCCAGACCGAGTCGATACCGCACTTCGGATGCGGCAACGACATGGCCGACGTGCGGCGGGTCGAAGGTGCCGCCGAAGATTCCGATGCGCTCCACAGGCCGATGGTAGGGCCCGGTTCACCGAGCCGTAACGAATCCGACCCACCGCATCGCGCCGAGTCCGTACGCTCCAAGGCGTGACAACACCAGTGCACGCGCTCATCCGGGTGTGGCTCCCCGACCGGCCCGGCGCGCTAGGTCTGGTCGCTTCGCGCATCGGTGCGGCGCGAGGCGACATCGTTGGTGTCGACGTGCTCGAGTCCGGCGACGGCATCGTGGTCGACGAGTTCGCAGTGGAGTTGGCCGACGAGTCGCTGGTGGCCACCTTGGTGCGCGAGGTCGAGCAGGTCGACGGTGCGTCGGTCGAGCAGGTGCGGGTGGTGAGCGACTTTCCCGATGCCCGTTTGGACGCGCTCGACACCGCGGCCCGTCTCTGCGAGGCCGCCGACGCGCATGAGCTGTGTGCCACGCTCACCCAGACGCTGCGCCGCGAATTCCTGGCCGACTGGGTGGCATTGGTGGCCGACGGGGCGGTGGTCGCGCTCGCCGGCGAAACAACCACCCCTGACCTCATCCCGGTGTGGGCGGCCGGCGCCAGCGCGTCGCCGTTGGTCGCCAATGGGACCACCGGGCCCGAGGACCTTGCGATCGCCACGTTCGAACGCCGCGATGCGGTTCTGGTGGTCGGCCGAGAGGGCCAGCCGTTCCGCCGCCGGGAACGACTGCAGCTCCTGGCCCTGGCCCGGGTCGCCGACCGGGCTTGGGCGCTCCTGGCCCCGGCGCCGGGGTCTGGGCCGGCCTGACCGGGGCGCCATCCACCCGCCTCAGCAGGTTCGGAACCCTGAAGTGACACGCACCGATCTTGTCGTCTTCAGCCGCGACCTTAGGGTCCACGATCACCCGGCGCTGGCGACCGCCGTGCGACATGCCGATCACGTCGTGCCGCTCTTCGTCTTCGACGACGCGATCTTCGACGGAACGTTCGCGGCGCCAAACCGCGTCGCGTACATGCTCGAGGCGCTGCGTGACCTCGACGCGTCGCTCCATGCGCGCGGCGGGGCGCTCATCGTGCGCCACGGGAACTGGGCACACCAGGTGGTTGACGTGGCGCGCGAGTTCGATGCGCACACCATCCATCTCACACGCGACGTGAGCGCGTGGAGTGAGCGGCGCGCGCAGCAGCTCCGTTCGGAACTCCCTGCGGCACACGTTGCGGAGCATCCCGGGATCGGGGTCGTGCCCGCCGGCCAGGTGCAACCAACCGGCGACGACCACTTCAAGGTCTTCACGCCGTACTGGCGCCAATGGGAGGCAACGGACTGGCGAACAGTCGTCGCCGCGCCCAAGGCGGTTTCGATCCCCGCTGGCATCGAAACCGGTTTCATCCCGGCGTTGGAGGAACTCGTCAAGGGAGCGCCGTCGCCCGAACTGGTCGTGGCCGGCGAGACCGAAGCCCGCAAGCGGCTGAACGCATGGACCAAGTCGCACCTCCACGAGTATTCCGAGATTCACGATGCACTTGCCGATGACTCAACCTCGCACACCAGCGCGGCGTTGCACTTCGGTTGCCTGAGCGCACTCGAGATCGCCACAAAGCTCCAGGGCCGACCCGGAGCCGACGCGTTCGTGCGTCAGCTCTGTTGGCGCGACTTCTACGCGCAGATCCTGGCCGCGCGGCGCGACGCGTCGTGGCAGGACTTCCGCAACCGGGGTGACCGCTGGAACGTCGACGACGCTGCGTTCAACGCGTGGGCCGAAGGTCGTACGGGCTACCCGCTCGTCGACGCCGGCATGCGGCAACTCGTACGCGAGGGGTTCATGCACAACCGGGCGCGAATGGTCACGGCCAGCTTCCTCACCAAGGATCTCTACATCGATTGGCGACGGGGCGCGCAGTACTTCCTCGATTGGCTCGTCGACGGCGACATCGCGAACAACAACCTGAACTGGCAGTGGACCGCAGGTACCGGCACCGACACCAACCCGCATCGCATCTTCAACCCGGTCGCCCAGTCAAGGAAATACGACCCACACGGTGACTACATCCGGCGTTACGTGCCGGAACTCTCGTCACTGGACGCCAAGGAGATCCACGAACCGTGGCTACTCGGACCGCTCGAGTTGGAGCGCCTGGGCTACCCGGCACCGATCGTGGACCATCACGAGGCCATCGCCGAATACCGGGCCCGCCGCTCCTCCTAACGAGGCGTTTCTGAGCTGGGTATATGACAGTGAGAAACGCTTCACTGGTCGACGACGGCGGCGACGAAGCGTTCGAGCTGGCGCAGGTTGCGGCACTCGAACACCTTGTCGCAGTGCTCTGCGTACTCCGAGATGATGGAGTCACCGGAGTTCCAGTAGCCCTTCGGCTCGGGGTTCAGCCAAAACACTCGGCGGGCTCGCTTGCGCACTTCGTCGAGCACCCACGCTTGTGACGCGTGGTAATTGTTGCGCGCATCGCCCAGGAAGATGACCGTGGACTTCTTGGTGATCTCGCGTTCGTGCCGGTTGTAGAACACCTCGAAGGCATGCCCGTAGTCGCTGTGACCGTCGACCCACACCACGTCGGCTTCGGTGTTCACCCGATGCACCGCGTCGGTCAAGTCGTCGGACTCCTCGAAGAACCGAGTGACTTCGTCGATACCGTCGATGAACACCCAGCTGCGCACGCGTGAGAACTGGCTCGACATCGCGTACACGAACTGCAAGGTGAAGCGAGCGAAGCTGGCAACCGACCCGCTGATGTCGGCCACCACCATGATTTCGGGCTTCGAGGGACGCGGGCGCCGGAACTTCGGCTCGGCAGGTACGCCGCCGTAACTGAGCGAGTGCCGCACTGTTGCTCGGAAATCGAGCGCACCGCGGTTGCGCCGCTTCCGTCGCTGCGCAAGCCGCGCCGCAAGTGCTCGGGTCAACGGTTCGATCGCCCGCTGCAACTGCGCCATCTCGTCGCGCGACGCGTGCATGAAGTCGACATCCTCGGGCAGCGGCTTGCGCAGTGTGCGCGCCATCGCCTCAGCCCCCCGATCAGCGACCAATCGGCGCCGGATCTCGTCCTCGATCAACACCTTGAACGCGTCGAGCTGGTCCTGCAGATGTTCGCGCTCGATTCGTTCGCTGAGTGCATCGTTCACCTCGCCAGCGTCGTGATCGGCGGCGCCCTGCAACTTGGCCAGCAGCCCGTCGTAGTCGAGCTGTCGCAGCGTGCGGTAGAGGTAGTACGTACCGCCGACCGGACGGCCCGCCTCCATGCCGGCGAAACGCGACACCGCGGCGGCGGCAAGTTGGCGCAGCGTTTCGATGTCGTTGTTCATGAGCGCGCGCAGCAGCATCTCAGCGAGCTCTTCGTCGCTCACTTCACCACTCGCGCCGCCGCCATCGGCTTCGCCACCTTCACCCGACAACTCGCCGGTGAACAGCTCCGCGAGCTCATCACCCTGGATGCCCGAAGACCACAGCGAGAAGTACACGTCGAACACGGTGTTGAACGCGCGCCGATGCCGCTGTTGCTTCACCAACGTGGCCGCCAGCACCTCACGAAACGCGTCGCGCTCGGTGAAGTCGACGTACTCGAGGGCGCGCATGGCGTCGAGGTTCTCGGTCATGGACACCGGCAGGCCGGCCGCACGCAGTTCGTGCACGAAACCCTGCAGAACATCGAGGAGATGGCCGGTCTCAGCGTTCGCGCCGTTCGCATCGGGCCCGCGCACGATCCGAGGCAAGTCCGCCATTCGGCCGTGATCGATGCGCGGCATGGCGCCTACGACTTCCGCAATCCGGGGGGCGGGTCAACCAACTCTTTGCGCGCCTTGGCGATGTCGGACTGGTACTTCAGCAACACGTGCAGTGTTTCGCCGATGGTTTCGGGATCGACTTCCTTGCGACCGAGATAGATGAGCGTGCGCGCCCAGTCGATCGTCTCGGAGATGGACGGCGCCTTCTTCAGGTCGAGACGACGGATGGATGCCACCACTTCGCTGACCTGGCGCGACAGTTCTTCATCGATTTCGGGCACCCGCACGCGCACGATGTCTTTCTCGCGTTCGCTGTCCGGATAGTCGACGTGCAGGAACAGGCAGCGCCGCTTCAACGCCTCGGACAGTTCACGCGTGTTGTTGGACGTGAGCAGCACGATGGGGCGCTGACGCGCGGTGATGGTGCCGAGCTCAGGAATCGAGACCTGAAAATCGGAGAGGATCTCGAGCAAGAGCGCTTCGGTCTCGATCTCGACCCGGTCGACCTCGTCGATGAGGAGCACCACGGGCTCTTCGGCTCGAATGGCTTCGAGCAACGGTCGAGTGAGCAGGAAGGCCTCGCTGAAAATGTCGGACTCGACCGCCGCCCAATCGTTTTCGTGCTCACGATCGGCCTGGATCCGCAGCAGCTGCTTCTTGTAGTTCCACTCGTAGAGCGCCTTCGACTCATCGAGGCCTTCGTAGCACTGCAGCCGGATCAGGCGCGCGTCAGTGACCGCGGCGATGGCCTTGGCGAGCTCGGTCTTGCCCACGCCGGCTGGACCTTCGACCAACACCGGCTTCTCGAGCTTGTCGGCGAGGAACACTGCACTCGCAATGCTTTCGTCCGGGAGGTAATCGACCGCACGGAGGCGATCCATCACGTCGTCGACCGAAGCAAAGCGCTCGCCCATGGTTGCGGTTACTCCCGGATCTGGCCGTCGCCCCAGACGACGTACTTGTAGGTGGTGAGTTCGTTCAGTGCCATCGGCCCGCGCGCGTGAAGCTTCTGGGTGCTGATGCCGATCTCGGCGCCGAACCCGAACTCTTCACCATCGGTGAACCGAGTGGACGCGTTGACCATAACGGTGCTGCTTTCGATCTCCCGGGCAAATTTCCGCGCCGCGGCAAGGTCTCGTGTGCAGATGGCTTCGGTATGCCCCGAGCCGTAACGGTTGATGTGCGCGATGGCGTCCTCGATGGTGGCCGCGACCGCCACACTCATCTTGGCACCGAGGAACTCGGTTGCGAAGTCGGCGTTAGTGGCTTCGGTGATCTGGCCGGACCGGCGCCGGGCCTCGGCGTCACCCACGAGGGCGACCCCTTCGGCAGTGAGCACGTCGGCGACCCTCGGAACGAAGACGTCGGCGACGGCACCATGCACCACCAAACTCTCAGCGGCATTGCACACGCTGTTGCGTTGCGTCTTCGCGTTCACCACGATGGTGAGTGCTTCATCGAGGTCTGCAGCCGCGTCCACATACACGTGGCAATTGCCGTCACCGTCGATGATGACGGGCACGGTTGCGTTCTCGCGGATGCTCTGAATGAGCGCCGGCCCACCACGAGGGATGAGTACGTCGACCATGTCAGTGAGCTGCATCAGTTGTACCGCCGCTTGGTGCGTCGGATCATCGAGCAACTGCACGCCGTCTTCGGGCAAGCCGGCTTTGTCGAGCGCGTTCCGCAGTAGCGCCGCGATGGCTTCGTTCGAGCGCTGAGCAGTGCTCGAACCCCGCAGCAACGCGGCGTTGCCGCTCTTCACACAGACCCCGGCGGCGTCGCTGGTCACGTTGGGGCGGCCTTCGTAAATGATGGCCACCACACCGAGCGGCACGCGCACCTTGGTGATCTCGAGTCCGTTCGGACGAGTCCACCCTTCGAGCACTTCGCCCACCGGATCGGCAAGGCCTGCGACTTGACGCAAGCCGCTGGCCATTGCGGCCAGGCGCGCATCGGTGAGGGTCAGGCGGTCGATGATGTTTGCGGCCGTGCCCGCGGTAGCGGCCGCTTCGACGTCGGCCGCGTTCGCTTGGAGGATCGCCACGGCCTGGGTCTCGAGGAGTTCGGCAGCGGCGCGCAGTGCCTCGTTCTTCGCGTCAGTTGACGCGGTCGCCAGAACGCGAGCAGCAGCCTTCGCTCGCACGCCAAGCTCCGAAACCAGGGTCACCATGGTTGGTCATCGTAGACCCCGAGCTTGGCCGTTCGGTCTCGTGAGCGCTGGCCGCACCAGCATCCACTCGGCTTCGCTGATTGCGAACCGCTTGTGCCGGCCGGTGGTTTCGAGCGCACCGGCTGCGCCATCGACTTCTTCCGCGTACCGGTAGCCGAGTTTGCGGATGACGCCTTCGCTCGCCGTGTTGGCGACGTCGCATGCGAGCAGCAGGTTGCGACAACCGACGGCGAAGCCGGCGTCAGTGAGCGCAGCGGAGAGCTCCAACGCGATACCGCGTCGGTGATGATCACTGTGCACCCAGTACCCAACTTCGAGTTCGTCGGGTCCGGCCCGCGCATGCAGACCACTGCCCCCGAGCACCGTGGTGTCGTCGCGGCGATCCA
>JBMOIJ010000034.1:0-20531 GCA_049317385.1 Acidimicrobiia bacterium | reverse complement strand
CGGCCCCGCAGATGGTCCAACAGCTGCGCCAGCGCGGGTTCGCCGGTGTGGTCGTCGACCGGGCCGCGTTCGCCGATCGCGCCCAGGCCGACGCGCTCGTGCAACAGTTGCAGGCCGCCGCCGGCTCGGACGCGATCACCAGTCCCGACAGCCGCTACGCGTTCATCCGCATTTCGTAAGGAAGGCTGCGCACCGCATGGAACTCGCTGAATACCAGAACGTCGCCAACGTCGAAGACGACCACTGGTGGTTCCGCTCCACGCGCCGGCTCATCAGCGAGATGCTCGCACCGTGGTGGAAGCCCGGAATCCGGGTCCTCGATGCGGGTTGCGGTCCGGGCGGCAACGGCGCCCGCCTCCTGAGGTACGGCACCGTGGTCGGGCTCGACTTCGAGTACGCCGCTGTGGAGTTCGTGCGCGACCGGCGCGCACCCATGGGGCCGGTGCAAGGCAGCGTCACCGCGTTGCCGTTCCCCGACAACTCGTTTGACGTCATCATCGACGTCACCGTGCTCTACCACGTGCCCGACGACGCACTTGCCGCGCGTGAGATCGGTCGCGTGCTCAAGCCGGGCGGTGCGGTCTTCGCCGTCGAACCTGCGCTCGAACTGTTCCGACGTGCCCACGACGCGCAAGGTCACACCGCGCGGCGGTACTCGCTCGACCGGTTGGCGCAGATCTTCCGCGACGGCGGGCTCACCATTGAACGCGCCACGTACGCCAAGAGCTTCTTGGCTGCACCGGCGTTCGCGCTCGGCCTGTTGCAGCGGGCGCAGCGCACCGCCGCCGAGGACGCCCGTTCCGACCTGGCGCCACGCCCCACCGACTGGATCACCGATCCCGTCTTCGACCGGCTCGCATCGGCGGAAGACCGTCGGATCCTCGCGGGTGGGTCGATGCCCTTCGGTACCAGCGCAATCGTGGTGGGCGTCAAAGACTGACCCGTCCCCGTGAGGCGTTTCTGAGCTGGATATATGACAGTGAGAAACGCCGCCGGGTTAGTTGGTTTTGAGGAGGCGGCGCAGCGCCGGACCCACCACCACCTGCAGCCACAAGACAGCCATGTCGAAGAGGCTGATGATGATCCGCCGCGGCCGGAAAAACTGTGACCGCCCGTGCGGTCGTTCGTAGTGGTTCACCGGTACCTCCACGAACCGAGCGCCGGCGTCCTGGAGCTTCCGCACCAGCTCGAGGCAGATGACGCCACTCGAGTTCACGAGCGTGATGTCGGCCAGCAACGAACGACGAATCAACCGGAAGTCGCAGTCGACGTCACGAATCTTGAGCCCGAACAGCATGCGCACGAAGTGGTGGTACACGCGGCCGACCACCTTGCGGTGCCAGGCGTCGTTGCGCCCCCGCTTGCCACCACCGATGGTCTTGTAGCCCTGCACCACGTCGATGTCGGCCGCCGCGTGCTTCACGAGCAGCTCGAGCTCGCTGGGGTCGTACTGAGCATCACCGTCGGTGTAGAAGACCCACTGCTTCGAGGCCGCAGCAAACCCGCTCTTGAGCGCGCCGCCGTACCCGCGGTTGGGCGAGTGCGTCACCACGTGGAGCCACGGTCGCGTGGTCTCCATCGCCGCCAAGACCTCGCCCGAGTTGTCGCTGCTGCCGTCATTGACGACGGTGACGTCGTACTCGACCTCGCAGCGCACCAACGCATCGTGCACAGTGTCGACCATGCGACCGATGGACTCGGCGTCGTTGTAACAGGGGAAGAACGCCGAGACGCTCTGTACCGTCGGGTTCACCGACTCCACTTCGACTCCGCTTCCGCCAGCGCCTCGGACACGGTTTCCACTTCTTCGTCGGTCATCTCAGGGAAACACGGGAGCGACACGCACTCGGCCGCCCACGCTTCCGCTTCGGGACAGGCGTTGCGTACGTAGCGGGCGTAGGCCGGTTGCTCAGTGAGCGCCCGCTGGTAGTGGATGGCCGTGTCGAACGGCATGGACGCACGGAACGCATCACGGTCAGAGACCCGGACCACACACAAGTGGTACACGTGCATCGGGTAGTCCTCGGGCCAGTCGAGACCCGGCGCGGCTTCGCGGTAGCGCATTGCGATCTCACGGCGACGGGCGTTGTCACCGGACAGGTGCTGCAGGAACACTCGCATCGCTGCGGCTTCGAGCTCACTCATGCGCGAGTTCGTGCTGATCTCTTCGTGCACGTATCCGTCACGCATACCGTGCACGCGCCGGAAGCGGATCTCGGCGGCCAGCGCATCGTCGTCCGTGACCACGGCCCCGCCGTCGCCGACGCCACCGAGGTTCTTGGTGGGATAGAAGCTGTACGCCGCCGCCAAAGTGCCCTCGCGGCGCTCGACCGCACCGTGGGACTGCGCGCAGTCTTCGATGACACCGACGCCATCGATCTGCGGGATGGTTGCGGCCCGACCGTAGAGGTGAACGGGCACCACGAACCGCGTGCGATCAGTGACCGCGGCCGTTGCGCTCTGCGGGTCCATGGTGGCCGTGCGTCGTTCCACGTCGGCGAAGACCGGCACGCCGCCGGCGGCACATACCGCAGCCGCAGTGGGCACCGCGGTGAACGCCGGCACCACAACTTCGTCGCCGTACTCCAACCCGCCGGCAGTCATCGCCAGGCGCAACGCTTCAGTGCCCGATGCCACCCCCACGGCGTGGCGGTAGCCGGTGTAGTCGGCAAACTCCTCTTCGAACGCTGCGACCTCGGGACCGAGCAGGTAGACGCCCCGGTCGAGCACCCGCGTGATCGCCGCGTACAGCTCGGGACGGAACCTGGCCGCACGGCGCTGCAGGTCGAGGACGGGGATGGGGTCGGTCACAGGTACACCTGTTCGTGGTCGCGGATGAACGCAATGGTGTCACGCATTCCGGTCTCGAGGCTGGTTTCGGCTTCCCACCCCAGGATTCGCTTGGCCTTGGAGCAGTCGGTGGAGTACGAGCCGATGTCGATCTTCTTGCGCTCGTCGGGCCAAGGCTCGAGCACCACTTGGCCGTTCCCCACTTCGCCCACGATCACGTCGGCGATGTCACGCAGGGATCGAGCGTTCGGATGGCCGATGTTGAAGACCTCGCCGACGGCGTCCTCGGTGGTGGCAGCCAGCACGAATGCTTCGACAGCGTCGCGTACATAGAGGACGTCGCGCTCCTGCGACCCGTCACCGAACAGTGTGATGGATTCGTTGCGCAACGCCCGCCGGATGAACGTGCCGATGAATCCGTGGTGGTCGCCGAGGATGCGTTGGCGCGGCCCGTAGATGTTGGTGAGACGCAGCGCCGACGCGCGCATGCCATGGACTTGCGCGTACAGCGTGTGGAACTGCTCCCCCGCGTACTTGTCGATGCCATTCACGTCGACGGGATGCACCGGGTGCTCTTCGTCGACGGGGCGGTACTGCACCCGCCCGTAGATCTGCCGGGTGGATGCGTAGACGACGGGCACCGTGGGGTTCAACCGTCGAAGCAGTTCGAGCAGCACGACGTGCCCCGTGGTGTTGACGTGCAGGTCGCCGAGTGGGTCGGTCATCGAATCGACGTGACTGACCTGGCCCGCCAGGTTGAACACGAACTCGGCCTCTGCCGCGGCGGCCTCGTACGCACTGGCATCCACAAGGTCGGCGAGGATGACGTCAATGCCGTCAGCGCCCACCAGGTTGTGGCGTCCCCCGCCGTGGCGCTCGATCAGCCCGTCGACCACGGTGACGTGGGCCCCGGCATGGGCCAGGGCGACGGCAAGGTTGGCGCCGATGAACCCCAGGCCGCCGGTGACCAGGCAACGACGCCCAGCACAGCGAGCAGCAGCGGGGGCAAACATCGCCGGAGAATCTACCGAACCTGCCCCTTCCTCCCCCAGAACGGGGCAGTCCGCCCCGGTTCGGTCGGGGTTTCAGGCGGCCCGGACCGAGCGGGCGCGTTGACTGGCTTGGGCGGCCAGCCGCTCGGCGAGCCGCTTGAAGATCACGGCGTGGAACGGCAGCACGGCGTACCAGTAAGCCCGCCCGGCCAACCCCCGGGGGTAGAAACGCGCCCGCTGCTCCAGGCGCGAGCCCGACGGCGTGGGTTCGATGCGCCACTCGAACCACGCTTGGCCCGGCACCTTCATCTCGGCCCGAAGCCGCAACAGCTCGCCTGGTACCGCCGCCTCGACCCGGAAGAAGTCGAGCGCGTCGCCGACCCGCAGGTCATCGGGGTGCCGACGACCGCGGCGCATGCCAACCCCGCCCACGAGCTTGTCGAGCAGCCCGCGCACTTGCCACAGGAAGTCGGCGACGTACCAGCCGCGCGCACCACCGATTCCACTGACCACCTCGTAGAGCACCTGCGGCGACGCGCTGCTCTCGGCGACGCGCAGATCGGTGAACAACGTGCCGCCCGCCCACGCCGGATCCTGCGGGCCCGGTGCTGCCGGCGCAGTGGTGGCAGTCGGCCCCGCCGCGTCGATCCAACTCGTGCGCACGTCGAGGTCGTGCACGCGTTGGATCGCCGCAGCAATCGCGGCGTCGAACGTCAGTGGTGTGTGGTCGATGAAACGGCGAATGTCGTGATTGGGTCGCACCACCACGTCGTTGATGAGACTGTCGACGAGGTGGCGCGCCAACCCGATGGGAAGTGGCGTCACCACGTTGATCCAGTGCGACGACAAGCGCGGCGTGAGCACCGGGACCGGCATGATGAGTCGCTTACGCAACCGAGCGAGGCGCGCGTACCGGTCCATCATCTGGCGGTACGTGAGGATGTCGGGACCACCGATGTCGAGCACCCGGCCGACGGTGTCCGGCGCATCGACGACGGCCACCAGGTAGTGCAACACGTCGCGGATGGCAATGGCCTGACAGCGCGTGCGCGTCACCCACTTCGGCACCACCATCACCGGGAGCACCTCAGTGAGACTGCGCAACATCTCGAACGACGCACTCCCCGAACCGATGATGACGGCGGCCCGCAGTTCGGTGACGGGAACCGGACCCGACGCCAGGATCTGGCCCACCTCGTGCCGGCTCGACAAGTGCGGACTGAGGTTGGGGTCGCGGTCGTCGCCCAACCCGCCGAGGTAGACGATGCGTTGCACCCCGTTGGCTGCTGACGCGTCCCGCACGACACGCGCAGCCCGTTGGTCGGCCGCTTGGAAGTCGGCGCCGTCGCTCATGGAGTGCACCAGGTGATACACCACGTCGATGCCGGCCAGCGCGTCGGTGAGCCCCGCGATGTCGGTGGCGTCGGCACGCACCACATCCACGTCGGCGCGCCACTCGACGTTGGCCAGACGCTGCGGATTGCGCGCCACACAGCGCACCGAGTGCCCCGCTGCGACGAGGTCGGGCACCAGCCGCCCGCCGACATAACCGGTGGCTCCGAGGACTGCGACCTTCACCACGCCATCTTCCCAGTTCGTGCGGCTACCCCGGACTCCCCATCCACCGCAGTGCGGCATTTGGGAAATAGAACCCTCATGGCCGGGGTTGTACCGGTCGATGAACCAGCCGTCGCTGCGAGGAACCCCATGAACGTGCTCATCAACGAACCTGCAATCACGTACCTGTTCGTGCTTGCGGCGGTCATTGGATTGCTCATCGAGATTGCGCCCGGGCCCACGTTCGGCATTCCCGCTGCACTTGCGCTCGGTTGTACCGGCCTGGCCGCCTGGGGTATCACCCATCAGGGACTTGCGTGGTGGCCGCTGCCGTTCGTTGCCGTTGGCGTTGTGCTCTGGGGCGTGTTGCTCTGGACCGGCCCCCGTCCCGGATTGATCGTGACCGCAACGGTTGCCTTTGCGTTCGGGTCACTCGGCTTCACCATCGCCACCATGAACGTGCCGGCGATCGCAATCGCCGCACTCGCCAGTGTTGGCGCACCCCTTGGGTTCGCGAAGTTGCGCGCCGCTACCGGATCGCTGCGCACGATGCCACCGCAAACCGGCCTCGACTCACTCGTCGGCCGGCGCGCGCTCGTCACGCAATGGAGTCATGGCGCCGGTCGAGTCGAGCTCGACGGCGCCTACTGGACCGCGTCGGGCCCCGATGAGCTCGACAGGGGCGCGGACGTCACCATCACCGGATATGAAGGCCTGCACGTGCAGGTCGAGAGGAGCAACTAATGGATCCGTCGACGACATCGTCGAGTTCGAGCGGAAGTGCCGTGGTCGCGTTGTTCGTGGTCGCGATCATCGCCTTTTTCTTCCTGATCCTGATCCTGAAGTCGATTCGGGTCGTGAAGGAATACGAGCGTGGCGTCATCTTCCGCCTCGGTCGTTGCGTGGGGGCGAAGGGCCCCGGCGTGTTCTTCATCGTGCCCGGCTTGGACAAGCTGGTGCGCTGCAACCTGCAGGTCAATGCAGTGCCAGTGCAACCCCAGCAGGTCATCACCAAGGACAACGTGACGGTCACTGTCGACGCCGTTGCGTACATGCAGGTGATTGACCCTGCGGCCAGTGTCGTGAGAGTGCGCGACTGGTACACGGCTGCACAGCTGGTGTCCCAGACCACGTTGCGATCGATCGTTGGGCGCCACGAGCTGGACCAGATGTTGTCCGAGCGCGATCTCATCAACAGCGAGTTGCAGGGCGCGCTCGACAACCAGACCGAAGCGTGGGGCGTGAAGGTCAGCCGCGTCGAGATCCGCGACGTGGTGTTGCCCGAGCAGATGCAACGGGCCATGGCCCGCCAGGCCGAGGCCGAACGTGAACGCCGAGCGAAGGTCACAGCTGCGCAAGGCGAGTTCGAGGCATCGGTGAAACTTGCTCAAGCCGCCGAAGTCATCGCACGGGAACCCGCAGCGTTGCAGCTCCGTCAGCTCCAAACCATGGTGGAGATCTCGGCCGAGAAGAACAGCACCATCATCTTCCCCATCCCCGTCGAGTTGCTTGCGGCGTTCGATGGCATTGCGAAGATGGGCAATTCGAAGGTGTCCCTCGCCAGCGAGGTCGGCGCTGGTCCGGCCAGCGGCCCGAGCGCATCGGGCGGTTCCACCCCGCCGCCGGCCGCTCCACCCGCGGCGCCGTAGCCACCACCGTTCGTCGACGAGGCGGCGTGTCCGACACCCAGCCGGGCATGCCGCCGCGTTGCGTCGAGGATCAGCGGCCGTGACCTTGCGCCGGCGGATCGATCGAGCGCGGCATCGCTTCGCGATCGAGCGCCTCAGCGAACTCGACCAGGTCGGCTCGCGAGTAGCGCGCATCGGGGAAGTCGGCCCGATTCGAGAGCAGGCGGAAGCCCGCGTCTTTGACTGCGAGGATTGCGGCAGCCTGCTCGCGTCCGACGAATGCGTTCTCGGTGCGCGCCCGTTGCTGCCGGGTGAACTCAGACATCGTGAATGATTCGATGTGCGCAACTGTGAACTGGCGTTCTGCGCGTTGCAGTACGTCGTCGAGTCGGCGGGTGGCATGTATCGACGCGTCGAACAAGTTGCCGGCGTCACTCACGAACGCAGTGAACTCGGCCACTCGTTGATCGTCGGCCACGACCGCGGCACTCGCCCCGGGCCCGAGACCGCGCACGAGCTGTCCGAGCAACCCACGATCGATGTCGCCGTCGAGCAGTTCGAGGCGCCCTCTCACCGCATGCGAGAACACTTCATCGGCCATCGATTGCACTCCCTCTCCCAGGTCGTCCGCGCCGAGGCAATTCCGGCCGTTCCGTGTGGCGACGAATTCGGTTCTGCCGGGAATGGATCTGCTCCCGTCGCACCTCTGCGCGGTGGGCCATTGCATCCCGGACCGCAGCGCGGCACTCACCCTCGGGCAAGTTCAGATCGATGCCCAGCTTCCGCAACGGTTCGACGACTGCTGCGCGCCACGAACCACCGGCGCCGCTCACGTCGATCATCACTTCGGTCACGGGCAACGCGCCTTCGCGCGCGCGAGTTCCGTGTGTTCGGTCGATCACGGTCAGGACGCCGTCTTCCATGTCGACGTCGAAGTACTTCGCCGTGCGGCGGCTCTCCAGGCTCTCGATGAACATGATCAGTGCCGTGGGGCTGCCGAGCTGATCGACCAGGCGCGCCTCGGGCGTGCGGACCATGCCCGGGAATCGGTGCCGCACGAACACTGCGTCGTCGAGCCCAAGGCCCTGTTTGATCGCAGAGCGCGCGTAGTTCAGGTGCCGCCGAACGTCGCCGCCCGGTGTGCCCGAGATTTCGGCGCTGCGGCCGTCGGCGGGGTTCCAGATGACCGGATGCTGGCGGCCGTTGCGGAAGATCCTGAAACCGGCTCGCTGGGCCCAGCGGAGTACGTCGCCAACGTCTTTGGGCCATGCCGAGGGAGCCGCCGGCGTCCAGCTCTGGTTCGGCTCGTGCTCCATTTAGACATTATGTCCGCTTTGCCGGGTTCGGCGCCAGCGTGGCTGCCGGCTTCGGCCCAGCAAGGGCCCCGTGCTTCGGCGCCAGAGTGGGCTGAGTACGGTGACGTCGTGGCTGCGCACGGAACCGACCCCTTCGCCGAAACCGACGACCAGCAGGCCCTGCGGGAACTCGCCCGCAGCGTGGCCCAGCGGGAGCTGGCCCCCAGGGCCCGCCACTGGGACGAAACCGAGGAGTTCCCCCAAGCGAGTTGGGATGCGCTGCGCCAAGCCGAACTCTTCGGTGTCACCATCGGCGAGAAGTGGGGCGGCGCCGGCATGGGCGACGTGGAAGCCGCCATCGTGCTCGAGGAGCTGGGACGGGCGTGCGTGAGCAGCGCGATCCTCGCTCAGCTCATCTTCAACGGTCCGCCGCGCGCCATCGAACACCTTGGCAGCGACGCGATGCGCGACCGCTGGCTACCAGTTGCGGCCAGCGGCGAAGGGTTGTTCTGCATCGGCATCAGTGAAAGCGAAGCGGGCAGTGCGGTCAACCACATGCGCGCTCGGCTCACTCCCGACGGTGACGGCTTCCGCCTGAACGCGTACAAGAACTACGTCACCGGGGGACACAAGGCAGTGGCGTGTTTGGTGTGGTGCCGTTTCCCTGGGAGCGAGGGCACCAAGGGCATCGGGTCGGTACTCGTCGATCTGTCACGCGACGGCGTGTCGATCGCGGGCACGCACGAGAAGATGGGGCTACGCGGAACGAGCGAAGCCGAGCTGGCGTTCGACGACGTGCGGATCGAACCCGAAGACGTGTTGGTGATGGGTGCCCCCAACAGCAGCGAGTCGTTCAAGACACTCATCAGCCACATCAACCACGAACGGTGCGGCAACGCAGCCATGTGCCTCGGCGCCGCGCAGGGCGCGCTCGAGTACGCAGTGCAGTACATGAACGATCGCACCATCGGCGGCAAACCGCTTGCGTCGTTGCAGGGGCTGCAGTGGAAAATCGCCGAGATGACGGGGCGCCTCGAATCCGCTCGGTTGCTGCTCAAGCGCGCGGTGCACCTGGCGGGGCCGCACGGCACTCCCCCGCCGCTCGAGACGGCCATTGCGAAAGTGGCGGCGAACGAAGCAGCCAAGTTCGTATGCGACGAAGCGATCCAGCTGCTCGGTGGCTATGGGTTCTCACGCGAGTACCCCGTGGAGCGCACCTATCGCGACATCCGTGGCCTATGTATCGGCGCCGGCACCATCGAGATCCAGAAGAACCTCATCGGTCGCTTGGTCCTTGATGGCGAAGCCCCCAGCACCCCCGGCTGGAATCCCCCCATCCTTTGATCCACATTCCTTCACTTGCCATTCACCCTGCCGATCAGGGCTATGCGAGAGGCAACTGAGGACAGGTGAATTCCATGGATGGAATGCCTACGGGAGCCCGAAGGATGGGCCGTGCACTGAGGCGGGTCGGTACCCGAGCCGGGTCCGTCGCGCTCGTCGCCACATCGCTCGTCGCCTACTACGCCGCTCCCGCCCTGGCTGCAGCCCCGGCAAGCATCACCGTCCCGGTGCTGTCGACGCCCGCACACGTGCCACCGCAAGTGGGCGTCACCATCACCAGCTCGCCCGGCGAGTGGGACGTCACGCCCGACTCGTTCTCCTACGAGTTCCTGCGCTGCGACGAAGAGGGCGACAACTGCACCACCATCGTCAACAGCAGCTCCGCCACGTACGCGTTGATCGTTGACGACATCGGACACACGATCAAGGTGACGGTCACCGCGTCCAACGGGGACGGCAACGACACCGCCTCATCACTCCCCACTGCAGTGGTACTTCCCCTGGCCCCGGTCAACACGGTGCTGCCTGCGATCAGCGGAACGACGAAGCAGGACGAAACGCTCAGCGTCGACACCGGCACGTGGAGCAACACCCCCGATGAATACGCCTACGAGTGGCTCCGATGTAACGCCGACGGCAACAACTGCGTCGACATCATCGGTGCCGAGGCATCGACGTACGAACTCGGGCTCGACGACGTGGCCCACACCGTAAGGGTGCGGGTGACCGCCACCAACGACGGTGGGTTCGCTCAGGTGACAACCGAGGCGTCGGCGGAGATCGTCCCACTCGACCCGGTGAACACGGCTGCGCCGACGATCAGTGGGACGGCCCAGGACGGACACACGTTGTCGGCGAGTCCCGGTACCTGGAGCAACACCCCGTCTTCGTACTCGTATCAGTGGCAGCGCTGTGACTCGAGCGGCGCCAACTGTGCCGACATCACCGACGAAACCGCCCAGACGTACGACGTGGTGAGCGAGGACGTGGGCGGCACCATCGTGGTGGTGGTCACCGCGACCAACGCCGCTGCTTCCGTTTTGCAGGCGTCCGATCCAACCGATGTCGTGTTGATCGGCGTGCCGGACTGGACCGACCGCCCGGTGCTGAGCGGTACCGAGCAGGAGGGCGAGACCCTGAGTGCGACTGATGGCACCTGGACCAACTCGCCCACTGGTTATACGTACCAGTGGCAGCGCTGCAACAGCAGCGGCGCGGGATGTACTGACATCACGGGCGAAACCAACAACACCTACTTGTTGGCCCCGGCCGATGTCGGTCAGACCGTGCGTATCACGGTGACGGCCACCAACGATGGCGGCTCGGACTCGGCCTACTCGCTCGCCAGCGGCGTGATCATCATTGCCGCACCCACCAACACGGTCCTACCCGCCATCAGCGGCACCGCCCAGGATGGGAACCGGCTCGTTCCATCGACGGGCACCTGGACGCACGCTCCCACGGCGTACACGTACCAGTGGCAGCGCTGCGACAACACCGGTTCCAACTGTGCCGACATCACCGGTGAGACGTTCGCCTTCTATGACCTCATCGAAGACGACATTGCATCCACCATCGTGGTGGTCGTGACCGCAACCAATGCCGGCGGCAGCAACAGCGCGACGTCGGCCGCAACGGCGGTGGTGCTGCCCAAGACACCACTCAACACGGTGATCCCGGTCGTCACCGGTACCGCGCGCGTTGGGGAGACGCTGAGCACCGACGACGGGACATGGACAGCGAACCCCACGTTCGCCTACCAGTGGGTGCGGTGCAACGCTGCGGGCGCCGTGTGCACCAACATTGCCTCGGCGACCAACAACACCTACACGTTGGCCGCAGCGGACCTGAACGCCCGGATCCGCGCCGTGATCACCGCCACAAACGCGGCGGCCGCAGTGTCGGCCAGCTCGAGTCTGACGGTTCTGGTGCTGCCGGCACTGCCAGCGAACACCGCGCTTCCGACGATCACCGGGACGGCACAACGGGCCAAGACCCTCACGGCGTCGACCGGCACCTGGCAGAACGCGCCACGCTCGTTTGCCTATCGATGGCAACGCTGCGACTCCAGCGGTGCCAGCTGCGCCAACATCGCGAATGGCGCGGCCAAAACGTACGTGCCGGCCGCGAACGATGTCACGTTCACGCTCCGAGTCGTCGTGACCGCTACCAACACGGCAGGGAGCGCCAGTGCAACCTCGGCGGCGACGGCGGTCGTGACTCCGTCGGCACCGGCTGCATCGGCAGTTCCAGTGGTCACGGGCGCAAGCACACAGGGCGTGTCGCTCAGCACCTCGGACGGCACATGGACCAACAGTCCCTCGTCGTACGCGTACCAGTGGTTGCGGTGCAACACCGCGGGGACGGCCTGCTCAGCAATTGGTTCGGCGACAACTTCGTCCTACACCCTCGCTGCCGCCGACGTGGGCGCCACCGTGCGGGTGTCGGTGACGGCAACTGGCTCGGGCGGTACCGGGACCGCAACATCGAACGCAACCACCGTGGTGAAGGCGACCGCGCCCACCAACTCGGTCACGCCGAGCATCTCGGGCACGGCTCGGGCCACGCGCACCTTGACGGGGGCGAACGGCACGTGGGCGGGCACCGGCAACGCGTACAAGGTGCGGTGGGAACGCTGCAACCCTGCGGGCTCCAGCTGCACCACCATCCTCGGCCAGACTGGGAACAGCTACGCAGTCGCAGCCCGCGATGTCGGGTTCACCATCCGCTACACGGTCACGGCCACGAACACTGGTGGGACCCTCACGGTGTCGTCATCGGTGACCTCGGTGGTGGTCGCAGCCTGAAGTGGCACACGACGCCGGCGCCACACCCGCCCACCTCGGCGCGCTGCGGATGGGTAACGTCGGCCAATGGCCAACGACGAACTCGATGACCCGCTCGACATCGTCCGCGAGATCGACGAGCCGAGCACCGTCACGCACGCTACGCCTCTGGTGGAGCACCCCGGCGAGGCGGCGGCCGCGGCGATCCGGCGCGGCTAGACCGTTCTCCGATGTCGTTGCACCCCACCCACGAAGCGCCGCTGGCGGCCGAATACGGCACGTCCGGCGGCGCGTGGGATGTCCCGCCGCTGGAGACGTTCTTCGCTCATCGCAACGGCCTCACGGGCCCGGCAGTCGTCGATGACACGCAGACACTCGATCGGACCGCGCTCGACGCCCAGATTGCACGCGTCGCCGGCGGTCTCGTCGAAGCCGGAGTACGACCCGGCGAGGTCGTCACGTGGCAGCTCCCGAATTGCACCGAGGCGTTCGTGTTGTACCGCGCGTGTTGGCGGGTTGGTGCCGTTGCCGCGCCGGTGCATCACCTGGCCGGTTCTGCCGACCGTGCCGCCATGTTGCAACAGGTCGATCCGGCGCTCAGCATCAGTGGACGCGACCTCCCGCTGGGAGCGCCCATCACCGAAACCCCAGCTCGCGAAACGGATCTTGCTGCAGTCCTGTTCACCAGCGGTAGCACGGGGCGGCCCAAGGGAGCACTCCACACCCAGCGCGCCTTCGCGTACAAGGCGCAGGTGATGGCGGCAGCGCATGGGCTCACCTTCAGCGACGCCATCCTCATGCCGGCGCCGCTCGCCCACATCTCTGGGCTGCTGAACGGCGTGTTGCTTCCCAGCGTGGTGCCCATGAAGGTCGTCCTGATGGCCAAGTGGAACCCCGAGCACGCCGTCGAGCTGATCGAGCGCGAACGCATCACGTTCATGATCGGCCCACCCACGTTCTTCGTCGCGCTGATGAACGCGTCGAACTTCACGTCCGAGCGGGTTGCATCGCTTCGACTCGTTTCGAGCGGTGGAGCCGGAGTCACGCCGGCATTCGTCCAGGACGCAGCCGCCCGTTTAGGCGCACGCGTGAAACGCACGTACGGTTCCACCGAGTTCCCTACCATCACCACCAGCTCGGCGAGCGACCCCGACGATCTCGCACGCACCCATGACGGTCGGCCAGTTGGCGTTTCCGAGATCGCTACCGCGCCCAACGGCGAGCTCCTGCTCCGCGGCCCCGAAGGATTTGTTGGCTACGCAGATGCTCGTGACAACAGGGACGCCTTCACCGATGAAGGTTGGTTCCGAACCGGCGACCTCGCAACCATCAATGCCAACGGATGGCTCAACGTGGTCGGCCGCATCAAGGACGTGATCATTCGTGGCGGCGAGAACATCGCAGCCAGCGAAGTGGAGCACCACCTCGAAGCACATCCGCTGATTCGCCACGCGGCCGCCGTGGGCTATCCCGACGAGTTGATGGGTGAGCGGGTCTGCGCATTCGTCGAAACCGACGCGACCATCTCCCTCCACGACGTTCAGGCATGGTTCGCCGAACTCGGCGTCGCGAAGTTCAAGGTCCCCGAGCGACTCGTGGTGACCAATGCCCTCCCCACCTTGGCGGCGGGCAAGATCGACCGCGCGGCGCTACGGGAGCGTGCGCGCCTGCTCAACTGAGCGCGGATCGACACCAAGCACGCGCCCGGTGGTCACAAACGGTCGCAATCGATGGCCTGCGTAGCGTCCGAGTCCGTTGTCGACGGTGCGGAATGTTCGCCCTGCGATCTGCACGATGGGTTGCTCCAGGTCGGTGTGACCGAACACTTGTGAGAACGGCACGTCGTCGTGGAGCCCCTCACGAAAGCGCCAGCTCGCGTGCAGCTCCCGCTCGGCGTCGGCCCAGGCCGGCCCCACGTCGAAGGTGGTGCCCCGACCCGTGAGGCGCACGCCGGTGCGATCCATCAGGTGATCGTGTTCGTTGAGGAGTCGCGCAACCTCGACCACGTCGGTGGGTGCGCCGAGTTCGTCCCACAGGTGTGCGGTGAGTCCGGCATGGGTGACCAGCGTGGGTCCAATGGAATCGAGCTCGAGCGCGACCGCATTGCGGAACTCGCCTCGATCGTAGAGCGCCTTCAGCAAGGGAACTGCCGTCTCAGGTAACGGACGGGCGTCACGCACGTAGATGAAGGTGGGTTCGTCGCGCACATGGTTGAGCTCGTGGTTGCCGACCAGCTGCACCCACTGCTCAGGCGAGTTCGCGAGGAAGCGCGCCACCATCTCGAGCACTCCAACCGAATCGGGTCCGCCGTCCACGAGATCACCGACCTGCACCACAACCAGGTCGTCGGGCACGAGCCCGGCGGCCACATCGACACCCAGCCGCTTGAGGTGCTCGGCAAAATTCTCGGCGTGGCCGCCAATGTCACCGAAGATTGCGATCCGGGTCACGTTGCGTCCACCGCGGTGAGCGCCCATGCACAGCCATCGGCCCGGTCTTCGACGGCAAGGTTGCAAACCCAGCCGGGCGGCTCAACGGTGGTCCAGAGATACCAATTCACTTCGACAATTGCGTCGGCGAGATCGCGCGAGGTCGCAGGGCCGTCGAACCCACAGAGCGCACTTGCAGTGCACCATGCGTCGTAACGGCCCAGTGCGGCCCCACGGCGACGACCGTTCGCGCCACCGTTCGCCGCAGCCCATGCCATCCATGCGAACGCTTCGGTGTGGGAGATGGGCGCAAAGCGAGCGGACCCCACACCCAAGGCGCCCACAGCTGCGCGCGCATCACCGTCGACCGCAACTGCTTGCGCGCGCGCGTCGGAACTGACGGTCCACGCCCGCACCAACGCAAGCAGCGCATCGACTGCGACGAGATCGGCAACCACCGGCGCGCCCACCAGGGGTTCGAACTCTCCGAAGTCCGGCGGCGGCGGCGACGGGAAGTCGGCGCGGTCGGCGCGGTACTCGGCCAATGCATACTGCGGCTCCCAGTCACTCAGCACGCGAGGTACGTCGATGACTTCGGGACCCGGTACCGCACACGCGCGCAGATCTTCGCCGCGCACAACGCGCTCGTGGAGCGCAAGCACGGCCACTGGACCCGGCGTAACGAACGGCTCGAGTTCGGACCACTCGTGGCGCTCCGCCGCAACTTCGGCGAGTGGCCCAGGGGCAAACCGACCGGCCGCGTCGACCAATACGGCAGCCGCCCACTCCCCCGGCGCGTCGAGTGCCAGGCGGTACTCCGCATGGTTGGCTACCGGCCAGAGCTGGTGACCCCGCTCGACCGCAGCATCACATCGGTCGCGCAACGCGAGGAGCCCCTCCCAGTCGCGGCGTTCCACACAGGCATCGATCTCGCGCAGGAGCTCGTCGGGATCGGCTCGGGCCACGAGGGCAGACAAGTCCACGGCCAATCAGCGTACGCCGAGCCGCCCGACCGGCGTCGGGGCCGGCGCTCGGATCCACCGGATCCCCTGGAGCGCTGCCGGCAGCTGCCGATGAGGCTGGGTGGAGTTGCAGGCCGACGACCTCCCCCGACGCGTTCGCGCCGGCGAACGCCTCGTCGCCGGATGCTCCCAGAGGCTCCTCATCACCGCTGCCGCCGACATCGAAGCCGCGGTCATCGACACCCTCGGTTCGGTCGGGCAGTGGCTCAATGCCGATGCCGGCCTGTTCGTCCACTCGACGATGGATGACCGTGGCTTCCGGTCGTTTCGCTGGGTGGCCGAAGGCGGCGAAGCGCGCGTCGCCCGCGACGAAGTCGCACAACACATCATGGGGTGGGGAGAAATCATCGCCAGCGTCGGCGAACCATTGTTCTTCAGCGGACTCGACACGGCAACCGACAGCGACCTCGCCGACGGCGTCGACCTGATCCGCCGCCTGGGATTGCACTCCTTGGTGCTCTACCCCGTGACGCCCAATGGTGCGCTTGATGGCATCGCCGCGTACTCGTGGGTCGGACGCGACGCACCACACCAATCCGTCGCTCTCAGTGTCGCACTCGTGGCCGACGTCGTGCAGAACGCACTGGTGCGGGCGTCGATCGAACGTGAGTCGATGGCTCAAGCACGCTTGGTCGAGGCGCTGTTGCACAGTGCTGCTGAAGGGCTGCTGGTCGTTGACCGCGACGGACACATCACCTGGGCGGGATCGAACGTGGATCGCTTCACGGGGATGAGCGCCGACACCTTGACCCCCGACGCGCTGCTGCAGATGGTTGATCCCGACGACATCGACGGTCTCGTCGACCTGTTCAACCGGGCCGTTGCGCACCCCAACGAGCCGATCTCCACCACATTCCGTACCCAACGCACTGACGGCGGTTCGCGCTGGGTCGAGATGGTGATGACGAATCGCCTCGACGACGAAACAATCGGTGGCATCATCCTCAACGCGCGCGATGTGAGTGAACGGGTGGAAGCGGCGCGAGCCCTCGAATGGGCCGCGAACCACGACCGACTCACGGGCTTGTGGAACACGAATGCACTGCTCGAACGAATTAGTTGGGTCGCAGTCACCGACGACTACGCACCGGCACTGCTCACGATTGCACTTGATCGGTTCCGAGTGATCAATGACAGTCTGGGGCACGAGGCCGGCAACCGCGTCTTGCAGACGGTTGCCGAACGGCTCGTCGAGGCCGTTCGGACCGAGGACGCCGTCGCCCGGGTCGGCGGTGACGAGTTTGCAGTGCTCTTCACCGAAGCGCCCCGTTCGGTTCCGGCACTCGACGCCCTCATCGACCGGGTGATCGATTCGGTACATCGCCCCGTTGATCTGGATGGCGTCGCCGTGCAGATCAGCACGAGCGTTGGCGTGGCTCGGATCGAGCGCAATGCCGACGACCCATCCACGCTGCTCCACGAATCAGACAGCGCAATGGCGCGTGCCAAGCGAGCCGGGCGCGGTCGCGTGGTGCACTTCCATGCCGACTTGCATCGCGAATCAGCGCGGCGGATGGCGGTGGAGCAAGCGATTCATCGCGCGTTGGCCAACGACGAGTTCGTGTTGCACTACCAACCGATCGTGGATCTGGCGAGCGGACACACCGTGGGGGCCGAAGCCCTGGTGCGCTGGATTGATCCGACGCGAGGCATGGTTCCGCCGAGCGAGTTCATTCCGGTCGCCGAGGAAACCGGACTCATCATCGACATCGGTCGGTGGGTGTTGGAATCGGCTACCCGCAACGCCGGGGACTGGTACCGCACGTTTGGTACGACCGTCTCGATCAACGTGGCGGTGCATCAGTTGGTCGACAGCCAGTTCCCGCAACTCGTCGAATCCACGATTGCCCGCCACCGCGTGCCGCCCGAGGCGTTGTGTTTCGAACTTACCGAGACCGGCGACACCGACGCCTGGACCGCGGTGGCCGAAACCATCCACGGCCTGCGAGCGCTGGGTTCACGCATTGCGATGGACGACCTCGGTACCGGATACGCCACGCTCGAACGACTTCGGCACCTTCCCGTCGACGTGGTGAAGCTCGACGCAAGTCACGTGGGCCGTATCGAAGGCAGCCCGGTGGACGCGGCCATCGTGCGGGCCCTCACCGAACTCGCAAAAGCGTTGGGGGTGGTGCTGGTGGCCGAAGGGGTGGAGACCGCCGAGACGCACGCTCAGCTGCAGGCGTTGGGTGCCACGCTCGGGCAGGGGTACTTGTACGGCCGGCCGGCACCCGCAACCGATTACCAGTCGCATCTGCGCACGGTCGCCGACACCGCCTGACAACTGGGGCGCTTCTGACTGTCAGATGTCCAGCTCAGAAACGCCCCTAGATGACGGAGGTGCCGGCCTCCACGCGAGGGCGCAGCAATGCGGCCAGCCGTTCGCGGTGGAACACCGCGTCGCCGAACCGCAACTGTTCGAGCTGGGCGCGCTTCATGAAGAAGTGCAGGTCGTGTTCCCACGTGAATCCGATGCCACCATGCACCTGAAGCGCGCTCGCCATCACTCGTTTCGACGCGTCGCTGCACCACGTCTTGGTCGTGGATGCCGCGACCGATTGATCGTCGCCCGCTGAGAGCGCCCACGCCGCCCAAAACACCGTGGAGCGCATGCCCTCAACGTCGACGAGCATGTCGGCGCAGCGGTGCTTCACTGCTTGGAACGATCCAATGGGCTTGCCGAACTGGACGCGTTCCTTCGCGTACTCCACGGCCATGGTCATGGCGGTGTCGGCGCTCCCCAACATCTCGGCCGCAGTGAACACCGCGCCGCGATCCAAAAGAGCGGTCACCGCATCGCCGTCACCGAGATGCACCGCTGATGTGCGGTCGAGGTGCATCCATCCGGTTGTGCGCGTGCGATCCATGGCCGGTTCCGCGTCGGGGCGCCCAAGCGCATCGAGGTCGACGGCAAACAACGCCGATTCGCCGCTGCCCTCGACCACCGCTGCCACCACGCATACCGACGCGATCGGAGCCCACGGCACTGGGTCGGGCCGACCGGTGAGCACCCACGAGTCGCCGTCGCGTTCGGCCACCACTGCATCGACGCGTTCCGACCACGCAACGGCACCCACGACCTCGCCGTTCACGATCGCGTCGGCCCGGTCGTCGCCGGCCGCCGCCAGCGCGCCTCGTGCCAACACGCACGACACGAACGGCACGGGCGCCGCGTGCCGCCCCACTTCTTCGGCAAGTACTGCGACTTCGACGGCGTCCATGCCCAGGCCACCGTCGGCTTCAGGCACTTCCACCGCGAGCCAGCCCTGCTCGACGATCTGCGCCCAACACGTCTGGTCGGGGGCGGAAGTGGCGTCGAATACCTGCCGCACCCGCTGGGTGGATGCCTGCCCGCCGAGCAGGTCACGGGCCGCGTCGCGCAGTGCGAGCTGGTCTTCGGAGAGTTCGAAATCCATACCGCCCGGCAGTCTTCCAGACCGGCCGCCCACCAGCGACAACTCGGCTCGACCCCCAGGCGCCAGCGCTGCGTGAACACTCCGTAACTCAAGTCGGCCCGGGACGCGACCGACCCATGACGGGTCTAGGGTCGTCACGACCAGTCGTCGAAGGAGCAGCAGTGAGCGAGTCCCCCGTCCACCTTCGCTTCGGTGAGCAAGAAATCGAGATGCCGGTCATCCGCGGCACCGAAGACGAGCTCGCCTTCGACATTGCGAAGCTGCGTTCGCAGACGGGCCTCATCACGCTCGACTACGGCTTTGGCAACACGGGTGCCACCGAGAGCGCCATCACCTACATCGACGGCGACGAGGGCATCCTGCGCTACCGCGGCTACCCCATCGAACAGATGGCCGAGCACGGCTCGTTCCTCGAGACCAGCTGGCTGCTCATCTACGGCGAGCTGCCCACGCGCAGCGAGCTCGACGACTTCCGCAAGCTCGTGCGCAAGCACACGATGCTGCACGAAGACATCAAGCGCTTCTACGACGGGTTCCCACGCGACGCGCATCCCATGGCCATGCTCTCGAGCGTGGTGAGTGCGCTCGGCACCTTCTATTCCGATAGCAACGACCCGTACGACCCTGATCACATTCAGCTCGCCATCGTGCGCCTGCTCGCGAAGCTGCCCACCATCGCGGCCTACTCGTACAAGAAGGCGATCGGTCAGCCGTTCCTGTACCCGAACAACGACCTCGACCTCATCGAGAACTTCCTCATGATGATGTTCGCGGTGCCGTCCGAGCCCTACAAGGTGTCGCCCACGGCGGTGAGCGCGTTGAAGAAGGTGCTCATCCTGCACGCCGACCACGAGCAGAACGCGTCCACCTCCACGGTGCGCATGATCGGCTCCACTGAAGCCAACCTCTTCGCCAGCGTGGCCGGTGGCGTGAACGCGCTGTGGGGTCCGCTCCACGGCGGTGCGAACCAGGCCGTCGTCGAGATGCTCCAACACATCGTGAACGATGGCGGCGACTACCAGAAGTACGTCGCCAAGGCGAAGGACCCCGACGACAACTTCCGGCTCAGCGGCTTCGGTCACCGCGTGTACAAGAACTACGACCCACGCGCTCGCATCATCAAAGCAACGTGCGACGAACTGTTGCGCGAACTCGGCGTGCACGACCCGCTGCTCGAAGTGGCACACCAGCTCGAAGAGATTGCGCTGAACGACGAGTACTTCATCGAGCGCAAGCTGTACCCGAACGTCGACTTCTACTCGGGCATCATCT
>JBMOIJ010000033.1:0-22821 GCA_049317385.1 Acidimicrobiia bacterium | reverse complement strand
GCGTCTCCGGGTGCGGCTGTGAATTCTCCGCCGGCGTCGGTGAATCCGCCGACGCCCGGCGGCAAGACCTCCACGGTGGAGAACTCGTGATGGGTGAGAACAAGCGACTCTTCATGCTCCTGGGCGTGGGACTGGTGCTGGTGGTGGCGCTGCTCGGCTACCAGATGATGTCGTCGGGCGACGACGGCGGCACCAAGCGGGTGGTCGCAGTTCCGGTTCCGGCCAGCCGCAGTGCGAGTTCTGTTCCGGGCGGCGCTGCGCCGACGACTGCGGTACGACCGGCGGCGCCATCTGCGGGTTCTGCCGCGTCGACCACGACGCCGGCCGTGGGCGCGCCGTCCACCACCGCGGCTCCGTCCTCGGGAGCGGCTTCGACGCCCACAACGGTCGCTCGTCCCAGTCGTAACCCCTTCGCCGCCAACTTCTAAGGAATCGGGTTCGGCCGGCATCGACCGGTAGCCTGGATTCGATGCTCAGATACCTCACTGCCGGCGAATCGCACGGCCCGGCCCTCACCGTCACCATCGAAGGGCTGCCCGCCAACTTGCCCGTCACGATCGAAGAGATCGGTGACGAACTGGCGCGACGACGTCTTGGCTATGGCCGGGGGCCGCGCATGCGCTTCGAGCGCGACGACGTCGAGTTCGTGGGCGGGGTCCGCCATGGCCGCACGCTCGGTTCGCCGTTGGCGATGGTGATCCACAACACCGAGTGGCCGAAGTGGCAAGAAGAGATGTCGGCGGCGCCCGGGGTGACCCAGAAGCCGCTCACCCAGCCCCGGCCGGGTCACGCCGATCTGGTGGGCATGCAGAAGTACGAGTTCTCCGACGCGCGCGACGTCCTGGAGCGGGCCAGTGCGCGCGAGACCGCGGCGCGGGTTGCCGCCGGCGCGGTGGCCAAGAAGCTCTTGTCGACCATCGACACCACCATCCTTTCGCACGTCATCCGCATCGGGAGTGCCGCCGCCACAACCGACGCGGTTCCCGCGCCTGCCGACCTCGCCCGCATCGACGAGTCCGAAGTGCGCTGCTTCGACCCCGATGCCGAGCAAGCGATGATCGACGTCATCAAAGCAGCTGCCAAACACGGCGATTCCCTCGGGGGCATCGTCGAAGTGCTCGGATACGGCGTACCGCCCGCGCTGGGCAGTCACGTGCACTGGGATCGCAAGATCGATGGGTTGCTCGCGCAGGCGCTCATGAGCATCCAAGCCATCAAAGGGGTCGAGATCGGCGACGGCTGGGACGTTGCTGCCAAACTCGGCAGCGAAGCCCACGACGCCATCAGCTGGGACGCGGAACAGAGCGAGTACACCCGCGACACGGCGCGCGCCGGAGGTGTCGAAGGTGGCATGACCACGGGTGCGCTCCTGGTCGCGCGTGCGGCCATGAAGCCGCTGGCCACGCTGAACCGCCCAGTCCTCAAGACCATCGACACCGTCACGAAGGAAGAGACGGTGTCGTTCAAGGAGCGCACCGACGTCACTGCGGTGCCGGCCGCGGGGGTGGTCGCGGAAACCATGGTGGCGCTGGTGTTGGCCAACGAAGCGCTGCGCAAGTTCGGCGGCGACTCCGTCAACGAGTTCACGCGCAACCACGCTGCGTTCATGGCGTCGTTGCGCGACGGTTGAGCCGTGTCTGATGCCACGGGCCGCCGACACTTGGTGCTCATCGGGCTCATGGGCTCGGGCAAGTCCGTGGCCGGTCGACGCGCTGCCGAGCTCCTCGGGTGGGACTTCGTCGACACCGACGAACTGGTCGAAGCCGTTGCCGGGGCCACGGTGGCGCAGATCTTCGCGGCCGAGGGCGAACCTGCCTTCCGTGCATACGAACGCGCGGCGGTGGCGCGCGCGGCGGCGGCCTCCACGCCCACGGTCATTGCGTGTGGTGGGGGAGCCATCATCGACCCCGAGAGCTGCGCACAGCTGCGCGCCGCTGGCACGGTGGTGTACCTCACGGCGCCGGTCGCCGAGCTCGCAACGAGAGTCGGGCGCGATTCCCGCCGTCCGTTGCTCTCCGACGATCCGGCCGAGTCGTTGGCGCAGCTGCTGGCGTTGCGAGGTGGTTCCTACGAACGCGCGTCCGATGTGGCGGTCGATGTGTCGGGACGGTCGGTCGATGAAGTCGCCCAGGCGTTGTGCGATCTCACGCGCCATGCCCAGCTGGATCTGGTGACTGTCCCAGTGCGCTTGGCCGATCGGTCGTACACGATCGAGGTCGGTGCGGGTGCCCTGGCGCGCCTCACTCGCGCCGTCGGGGGTCACCAGCGAGTTGCGGTCGTCACCCAAGCCAACATCGATGCACTCCACGGTGCTGCGCTCCGGTATGCCCTCGATGCGGCCGGCGCCGCGCACCATACGTTCACCATGGGCGACGGGGAGTCGGCCAAGACCATGACCACCGTCGAAACGCTGTGCCGTGAGTTCGCCCAGTGGGGTCTGTTGCGCGGCGACCTCGTCGTTGCGGTCGGTGGCGGCATCGTCGGCGACACCGCCGGGTTTGCGGCGGCGTCATACCACCGCGGTGTTGGGGTGGTGCAGGTGCCGACCACGTTGTTGGCCATGGTCGATTCCGCGATCGGGGGCAAGACGGGAGTCAACCTCCCGGAGGGCAAGAACCTGGTCGGCGCGTTTCACCAACCGCGTGCGGTCATCTCCGATACGGCAGTGCTCGCCTCGCTGCCAGACCGCGAGTACCGCGCGGGCATCGGAGAACTCATCAAGTACGCGTTGCTCGGCGACCGGGCCCTCGAATCCTTGCTGCAGGCCGAACGCGAGGCAATCACTGCCCGAGAACCGGCGGTGGTGGCGCAGTTGGTCGCCGCGGCCGCGGCGGCCAAGGCCCGCGTGGTCGAGGCCGACGAGTTCGAACGCCTCGGTCGGCGGGCGTCGCTGAACCTGGGCCACACGCTCGGGCACGCAGTCGAGATCGCGGGTGGCCACGACCTGGCGCATGGTGAAGCGGTGGCCGTGGGGCTCGTGTTCGCCACGGCGCTGGCCGCGGCGCTGGAGCGGTGTTCCGCCGACCGAGTCGGTGAGGTGCGCGCGCTGGTCCAGTCCTACGGGCTTCCGGTCGCCGTGCCGGCCGGGCTCACCGCCGACACCCTGCTGGCGCTGATGCGGCGCGACAAGAAAGCGCACGGAGGCCTCACGTTCGTGCTCGACGGACCCGATGGAGTGGGTCGAGTCGACGATCCGCCGGCGGCCGCCTTGGCCCGCGCCTTTGCGGCCGTGGGCGTGGCGGCGCTCGAGGAGCAGCCATGAGCACCATCTTGTTGTTGACCGGTCCGAACCTGAACCTCCTGGGGCAGCGCGAACCGGCGATCTACGGATCCGACACGCTCGACGAGTGCGTGGCCGACGCGCGTGCCGTGGCCGAGATCAACGGCCATGCGCTCGAGCACCTGCAGTCGAACCACGAAGGCGTGTTGGTTGATGCGATTCAAGAGGCGCGCAACCGCTGCGCGGCCATCGTCATCAACCCCGGCGCGTTCACGCACTACTCATACGCCATCGCCGACGCGCTGGCGCTCTTCGACGGGGTGAAGGTGGAACTCCACATCACCAACCCCGGCGCGCGCGAGGAGTGGCGCCGCCGATCGGTGGTGAGTCCGTACGTCACTGCCACCGTGGCGGGGTTCGGGCGCATCGGATACCGGCTGGCAACCGACGGGGCTTGCGCACTGTTGGCGAAGGACGACCAGTGAACCTGCCGCCGCTGTCCGTCGCCCCCCGCCTCGATCGGTTGCGCGCCGCGTTTGCCGCGGCGCAGGTCGATGCCCTGCTCGTCACCCGTCTGCCCAACATTCGCTACCTCACCGGCTTCACTGGCAGCGCGGCCATGGTGTTGGTCACCGAACAGGGTGTGACGTTCACCACCGACGGTCGCTACGCCGAGCAGTCGGGCGAACAGCTCGCCGCAGCGGGGGTCGAGGCACAGATCGAGATCGGTGCCACCCAGGCCGACCAGCGCGACGCGCTCGCCGCCGCAGCGGCAGCGGCCGGTGTGGCGCGGGTTGGGCTCGAAGCGCACGGCGTCACGTGGGCCCAGCAACGCGACATTGCGGGGTGGTTCGGTGCGGCCGAACTCGTCGCCACCGACCACGTGGTCGAAACACTGCGGCTCGTGAAGGAGGAAGCCGAAGTGGCGCGAATTCGCGCCGCCTGCGCCATCGGCGACGCAGCGTTCGCGGAGGTCCGGCCCATGTTGGCCAGCGGTCCCACCGAACAAGAGGTGGCGCTGGCGCTCGAGTGGGCCATGCGCACGCGGGGCGCCAGCGGCAACAGTTTCGATCCCATCGTGGCGGCTGGCCCCAACGCGGCCAAGCCTCATGCGCGTCCCAGTGCGCGTCGGATCGAACCGGGCGAACTCGTTGTGCTCGACTTCGGGTGCATCGTCGACGGGTACTGCTCCGACATGACGCGTACCGTAAGCGTCGGCCCACCGAACGCTGCGAGTCAAGGACTGGTCGACGTTGTGCGCGAGGCCCAGGCCAACGGGCGCGATGCGGTGCGGGCGGGCGCGGCCGCCGCCGACGTGGATCGGGCGTGCCGCGACATCATCGATTCCGCCGGGTTGGGCGAGTACTTCGTGCACTCCACCGGGCATGGCGTGGGCCTTGAGATCCACGAGGCTCCCCGGGTCGCCAAGACGGCCGGTGATATCCTCGAAGCCGGTTTCGTCGTCACCGTCGAACCGGGCGTGTACGTCCCGGGCGTGGGTGGGGTACGCGTCGAGGACACGCTGGTAGTGACATACGATGGTGCCGACCCGCTCACGCTCGCTCCCAAAGACCTCGTCGTCGCGTAGCGACGCGACGTTCCTGATCGGATCGCAACGTGAGTGTTTCGTCCAACGACCTGAAGAACGGCATGGCGCTGAACCTCCCCGAGGGCCTCATGACCGTCGTTGAGTTCCAGCATGTGAAACCGGGCAAGGGCGGCGCGTTCGTGCGCACCAAGCTCAAGAACTACCGAACCGGCGCCGTCATCGACAAGACGTTCCGCGCCGACGAGAAGCTCGGCCTCGCCGTCATCGACAAGCGCGAGATGCAGTATCTCTACCGCGAGGGCGAAGCGATCGTGTTCATGGACAACTCGTCCTACGAACAGGAGTCGGTGTCGCTCGCTGCGCTCGGCGAGTCGCTCAACTACATGAAGGAAGGAGACACGGTCATCCTTCCCACGTACAACGGGGAAGTGGTCGGTGTCGAGCTTCCGGCTGCGGTCACGCTCACCATCACCGAAACCGAACCCGGAGTCCAAGGCGACCGGGTCAGTGGCGCTCGCAAGCCCGCCACCCTCGAGACCGGGTTGGTGGTGCAGGTCCCGTTGTTCGTCGAAGCGGGCGAAGTCGTCAAGGTCGACACCCGTACCGGCGAATACCTCAGTCGCGCCTGATCATGTCGAGCCGGCGGGAAGCCCGCGAGCGCGCGCTCGGGTTGTGTTACGAACTCGAAGTGCGCGCCGTCGATGTCGACACGTTTCTCGCCGAGCTTCCGATGCCGCCCGACCCCTACGCCGAGGCACTCGTGCGCGGCGTGGCCGAACACGAGTCCGAGATCGACGAACTGCTCACCAAGTACTCCGAGCACTGGGCCGTCGATCGCATGCCGGCCATCGATCGCGCGGTGCTGCGCATCGGCTGTTTCGAACTGGGCTGGATGCCCGAGTTGTCGTCGGCCGTGGTGCTCAATGAGGCCGTCGACCTGGCCAAGGAGTACTCCACCAAGGACTCCGGTCGCTTCGTCAACGGACTCCTGGCGCGCGTCTCCGATCATGTGCGCGGCGCGGATTCGAGCGAAGCGGTCTCCTGATGGCGCAGGTGCCCGTCGAGATCGACCCGGATCAGCTCGAACGTGAGGTCTTCGGCGACCCGCAGTTCGAGGACGACACCAATCTCGAACGTCCGTGGGTGGTCATCGTCTGGGACGATCCGGTGAACCTCATCAGCTACGTGGTGTTGGTGCTCCAGAAGCTCTTCGGTTACTCGCGTGAGAAGGCGCACGAGCTCACCATGCAGATCCACAACGAGGGTAAGGCGGTCGTCTCGGCCGGCACACGCGACCAGGCCGAGGCCGACGTGGCGCGACTGCACGCGCACGGGCTGTGGGCCACGATGCAGCGCGACACGTGACGGGGGAGTGGCTGTGAGTGAAGTCTTCACCATCGATGGCGAGGGTCGAGTGGTTGCCACGCTCGACCCGCTTTTTGCCACTGCGCTGCGGGTCATAGCACGCGATGTCCGTCAGGTCATCGAAGCGGGTGCGTCGCCGGTTGCTCCCGCCGACGATCCCATTCGGACGCGGTTGTTTCCGCGTGCGTACTCCGACCCCACCGAAGACATGGCGGAACACGATTGGCAGATCGCCGTGCACTCGGACCTCGTCGAGGCCAAGCTCACGCAGCTCGAAACCCTCGCCGCCACGTTGCAGCGCGCGACCGAGACCCCGAAGGCCATTGTGGTCACGCTCGAATCCAATGAGGTCGACGCGTGGATCGGCGCCATGAACGACGCCCGGCTCGTCCTTGGTGTACAGCTCGACGTCGGTCCCGATACGGACCTCGCCGACATCGCCGTGAACGACCCGCGTCGTCCGGCCGTCGACCTCTACGAGGTGCTCTCGTTTCTCCAGGGTTCCCTGGTGGTCACGATCCTCGGCGGCGACCCCGAGCAGTAGCGATCGGCGGAGCCTGAGGCAAACACCCGTGGCGGTCGGTGCGCCCTCCTGGGTTTCCTCAGACCGGGGTCCAATCGTGCCGATCAAATGGCATGGTCGGACGGACCCGATCGCTTGGGCGCAGTATCGGCGCGGCAGGACTCGCTGTTCTCCTCACCGGACTACTCGGCGCGAGCAATGTGGCTTGGAACGCAGCACCCGCAGCGGCCGCCGTGGGAGATATCGCCACGATCAGCGGCGGGCACCCGATACCCGGTGGCCCCTACGACAACGGTGACGGCGGAGCTGCGGCGGCGGCAATCCTCGCGTCGCCGACGGACATTGCGCGCATTGGCCGTCGGCTCTACGTGACGGAGTTCCTGGCAAATCGGGTCCGCCAAATTGACCTCACGACGAACGTGATCACCACGCTTGCGGGCACCGGCGACATGGGCTCGGCTGGGGACGGCGGACCGGCATCCCTTGCGCAACTGAGCGCTCCAACTGCACTTGCCCCCGACGGTGCGGGTGGCCTGCTGGTTGCGGGCGTCGACGCGCGCATCCGGCGCATCGATCTTGGGACCGGCAACATCACGACGATTGCTGGGACCGGAGTCGGTGGCTACACCGGCGACGGCGGTCCAGCGCTGGCCGCGCAATTCTCGAATTCCATTGTCAGCCTCGCCGTATCTCGAGACGGGAAGATTCTCGTAAGTGATGCCGGCAATGCCGTTGTGCGATGCATCGGATGCATTCCGGGCCAGCCGAATTCGATCACGACCGCTATCGGCGACGGAACCGCTGGCCCCTCGCCCGACGGCACAGTGGGAACTGCGGCCGGGGTCGGTCAGGTGTACCGCGCGATCTGGGCCAATGACGGCTCCATCATCTATTCGGAGACGATGCACGCGCGCGTCCGGCGCGTCGATCCTGTCACTCACATCATTACAACACTCGTGGGCACCGGAACCGTGGTCTCGTCAGGCGACGGGGGTCAATCCAACGCTGCCGGGGTCATGCTGCCGATCGGGCTCCGCTTTGCCGCCGACGGAAGCCTGATCGTCGTCGACAGCATGGCGAACACGATCCGGCACGTGGCTCCACCGCTCGATGGCACCGGCGTCATCACTTCGATTGCCGGCAACGGTACCGATGGATACTCCGGGGATGGGACGAGCGCGGTGTCGGCTCAGCTCCACACTCCGACCAACGTGGTCACCGACGATGGCACGCACCTCTACATCGTCGACTTCAACAACAACGCGATACGGCGAGTCGAGGGTTCCAAACCCGAGTTGACAACCACGCTCGTCGTCCCGAATTCGTTGAAGATAGGTAAGAGGACACTGATGCGGGTTCAGATCCGGAATCGCGGCTCTGGGTGGGCAACGGGTCCGATCAGTGCCACGCTCACGGTGCGAAAGGGGCTGACGATGCTGTCGGTGTCGGGGACCGGGTGGAGCTGTGCGACCGCGCAACGCCAAGCCCGGTGCCGTCTCGATCGCAACCTGGCCCCGAATGCGGTGCGCACGTTGAGGGTCCGTGTTCGCGCCGACGGTCAGGCCGTCGGACGGATCCGAGTCCAGGCTCGATCGATCAGCGATAGTGATGATGCCAACCCGATGGCTGGGTTGGCATCATCAAGGGTGCGGGTTCGCTGATCCGAGTCAGGCCACGGCCAAGAAGCCGCTGAGCTTTGCGGCCTCTTCGATGGCCGCATTGGTGATGGCGCCCACACTGAGGTTTGCGAACCCGATCGCAGGAAACGCCGCTTCCACCGTGTGGGCGGATTCCGGCATCGTTCCGTCGATCTCGTGCGCGATCAGGTCGGCTGCGAACACGATGCGCGTGAGTGGGTCGGTGGTCGGGTCGGGCATGTGATGGTGGAACGATACGGCGTCGGCCACGTCGTCGGGGAATCGCATCTTGCGCAATGCCTGCCCACCAACGTCGCAATGGGTCAAGCCCCACGCACGGTGCTCCGCGAGCACCAACGTCTGGTCGCCGTTCGCAACGGTGCGCTGCACCGCTTCGTATTCACGACCGAGGTATCGGAACAGGAGTGCTGATCCGAGGTCGAGCAGCAGCCCGGTGCTGAACGCATCGGGTGTGGGGTACCCAACCTGTTGCGCAATGATCGAACTGGTGGCCGCCGTGGCGAGCGAGTGCTCCCACCAACCGTCGGGAACCACGCGCATCTTTCCGGCGTTGAATCCAAATGCTGCGTTCGCAGCAAGCGACCGTACGAGCGCGAAGCCCAGGACCGTAACGGCGTGGTGCGCGCTCGCCACGCGCCGAGACTGCCCGTAGTAGGGCGCGTTCGCCATGCGAATCACCTGCGTGGAGAGTGCGGGGTCGGCCTCGATCACGTGGCCCAGATCGCTGGCCGAAACTTGCGGACTCTTCATCACTTCGAGCAGCCGCATCGCGGCCCCCGAACTGGTGGGCAGGCGCGTCACTTCGTTCAGGAGTTCCTGCTGATCGATCACGAGTTCTCAATCGGCGCGCCGGCGTCCGAATTGACCGTCTGCGAACGCCTTTCCTGATGCCCTCGCCTTTGCTACGGTCGGGGAAGTCCGTTAACGGAGTCCCGTGAGGCCCCGACGGTCGAGGAGAACCGAATGAACACGCGCGCCAGCAACGCGCAGGCTGACACCCGCTCAGCGGGCCCCAGTGTGGGCTCGGGAGCGGGTCGTTTCGTGTCTGGGGCTGCTCCATCGACGGGAAGCGAACCGGAGACCCACCGTGGGGGCGGCGAACCCATGGCGTTTCGGGCCCCCGTCTTCTCCGCCGACGACGTGCGCCGGGCCATCACCCGTATCGCCCACGAGATCGTGGAGCGCAATCACGGCGCCGACGCCGTGGTGCTGGTGGGGCTCTACACACGCGGAATTGCGGTGGCGCGCCGCCTGGCCGAGGCCATTGCCCGCATCGAAGGCACCCAGGTGCCCGTCGGGGCCCTCGACATCACGTTCTTTCGCGACGACATCAACCTGCGCTACGTCCAACCCCAAGGTCCCACCGACGTGCCGGTCGATATCAACGGCCGCACCGTGGTGCTCGTCGATGACGTGCTCTGCACCGGTCGCACCATCCGCAGCGCGCTCGATGCGCTCACCGAACTCGGCCGTCCACGCGTCGTTGAGCTCGCCGTGCTCGTCGACCGCGGGCACCGGGAGCTGCCGATCCGCGCCGACTTCGTCGGCAAGAACCTGCCCACGAAGTACACCGAAGATGTGCGGGTGCGGCTCACCGACACCGACGGGGTCGCCGCCGACCTCGTCGAGCTCTGGGGGCCCGAAGTCCGAGCTGAGGGAGACAACTAGATGCGTCATCTCCTGAACATCGACGACCTCGCCGGCGCGTCCGCGCCCGACCCCACGGTTGCGGGCGGCATCACCGACGTCCTCGATCTCGCCGAACACTTCTCCGACGTGATTCAACGCGACATCCCGAAGGTGCCGGCACTCCGAGGCAAGACCGTGGTGAGCCTGTTCTACGAGGACAGCACGCGCACCCGCCTCAGTTTCGAGACGGCCGCCAAGCGGCTCAGCGCCGACACCATGAACTTCTCGGTGAGCACTTCCAGCGTGAAGAAGGGCGAAAGCCTGCTCGACACGGTGCGCACCATCGAAGCAATGGGCGTCGACGCCATCGTGATGCGGCACGGTGCCAGCGGTGCACCACATCGGGTGGCCAACTGGGTCGATGCCGCAGTGGTGAATGCGGGCGACGGTCGCCACGAACACCCCACGCAAGCGCTGCTCGACTGTTTCACCCTTCGACGCCATCGTGGGCCCAGCATCGATGGTGCACGCATCGCAATCGTCGGCGACATCGCGCACTCACGAGTGGCGCGCAGCAACGTGAAGGCATTCACGGCGCTGGGGGCAAGCGTCACGCTCGTCGCGCCGCCCACGTTGTTGCCTGAAGACATGACGGGCTGGCCGGTCCAGGTCAGTACCGACTTCGACGCGGTACTCGACGATGTCGACGTGGTGTATCTGCTGCGCATCCAACGCGAGCGGGCCGACGCGCAACGCATCCCAAGTGAACGCGAGTACGTGCATCGCTACGGCCTCACGTTGGGGCGCGCCCAGCGGCTCAAGCCCGACGTGCTCGTGATGCATCCGGGTCCCATGAACCGTGGGGTCGAGATCGCTGCCGAGGTGGCCGACGGGCCAGCGTCGCTCATTCTCGAGCAGGTCCAAAACGGTGTGGCTGTGCGCATGGCGGTGCTGTACCGCTTGTTGGCCGGTGTTTCCACGAACAACGAGGTGGCGTAACCGATGACGATCGTCATCCAGAACGGAACGATCATCGACGAGACGGGGGAGCGGCGTGCGAGTGTGCGCGTCGACGACGGCGTCATCGCAGACGTAGCCGAGCACGTTGACGTGCCAGCCGGTGCCGAAATACTCGACGCCGAGGGCGCGGTCGTGTGCCCGGGGCTGGTCGACATCCAGGTGCACTTCCGTGAACCCGGGAAGGAAGAAGCCGAAACCATCGAAACGGGCGCGCGCGGCGCTGCGCTCGGCGGATTCACCGGCGTGGTGGCCATGCCGAACACGCTGCCGCCGCTCGACGATGCTGCGGTCATGGCGGCGGTGCTCGCCGAAGGTGAGAAGGCAATCTGCGATGTCACCTTCGCCGGGTGCATCACGCTCGGTCGGGCCGGTGAGGAACTTGCGCCCATGGGCGAGCTCTACGACCTGGGTGTGCGGGTCTTCACCGACGACGGCGACTGCGTGTCCAACGCGAAGCTCATGCGTCGCGCCTTCGAGTACGCCAGCGCGCTGCAGGGTGCGGTCATTGCGCAGCACGCCGAGGATCCGAACCTGGTGGCGGGCGGCCACATGAACGAAGGGGTCATGTCGGCGCAGCTGGGCATTCCCGGGCGCCCGCGTGAGGCCGAAGCAATCATCGTGGCCCGCGACGTCATCCTCGCAGCCGCATTGAATGCCCGCTACCACGTGTTGCATCTCTCCACCGCCGAGGCCTGCGAGATCGTGCGGGTGGCCAAGGCGCGCGGGGTGCGCGTCACCACTGAGGTGTCGCCCCAGCACCTTTCGCTCACCGACGAGAAGTGCGCCACCTTCGACCCGGTGTTCAAGATGAACCCGCCGCTGCGAACGCAGCGCGACGTCGAGGCAATGCGCGCTGGCCTGCTCGACGGCACCATCGACGCCATCGCCACCGACCACGCGCCGCACGCGCCCGAAACCAAAGAGCAACCCTTCGAGCAGGCTCCGCCGGGAATGTTGGGCACCGAGACTGCGCTGGCCGTGGCGCTCACGAACTTGGTGCAACCCGGCCTCATGACGCTGCAGCAGGTGATTGGGAAACTCAGTTGGGAGCCGTGTCGCGTGTACCCCTACCTGCACGAGCGCGGCCATGGTCGTCCCGTTGCGGTGGGCGAGCCCGCGAACCTCACGGTATTCGATCCCAATGCGCTGTGGCGCGTCGATGCGCACCGTATGGCGAGCAAGAGCAACAACAGCCCCTTCGCCGGCGAGGTGCTCAATGGCAAGGTGCGGCACACGATCCTGCGAGGAGAACCGGTCGTGATCAATGGGGAGCCTCAGCGATGAGCGGAGCAGATGTGACGAGCGGAGTCGAGCGACCGCGAGCGGGGTATCCCCGCGAGCAGCGAGCGGAGCAAATGTGATGATCAATGGGGCGCTTGTGAGTGTCTATTTCTTCAATCTGGAGCGCACCGCGTGAATACGAGGAACGCATTGTTGGTGCTGGCCGACGGCACAACGTTCGAAGGCGAAGCAATTGGGTGGGACGCGCCGGGCGGCATCACCACGGGTGAGGTCGTCTTCAACACCGCGCTCAGCGGGTACGAGGAGATCATCACCGACCCCAGTTACGCCGGCCAGATCATCACGTTCACCTACCCCCACATCGGGAACTACGGCGTCAACGACGACGACCAAGAGAGCGCGCGGCCGTGGTGCAGTGGTGTCATCGTCCGCGAACTGGCACGCCGGCACAGCAACTGGCGCAGTCAGGGCGGGCTCGACGGGTTTCTCAAGGCACAACGCGTTGCGGGCATCGCGGGGATCGACACCCGCCGGCTCACCAAGCACATTCGTGAAGTTGGCTCCATGCCGGCCGCGTTCGGCACGGCCAGCGAGACCGACCTCAAGCAGGCGGCGCTGGACTCGAGTGGCACCGACGGCAAGGACCTCGCCAGCATCGTCAGCACCAAGGAGCCGTACCTCGCCGGCTCGCCCGAGGCGCCCCTGCGCGTGGTGGCCTACGACTTCGGCATCAAGCGCACCATCTTGCGCCACCTGGTTGGTTCGGGAGCGCAGGTGTTGGTGGTCCCCGCTCACACCAGCGCCGAGGAGGTCCTGAGCCATTCGCCCGATGGTGTGTTTCTCTCGAACGGTCCCGGCGACCCAGGCGCAGTTTCAGTGGCCGATGAACTCGGCAAGCTCATCGGCGAAGTACCCGTGTTCGGCATCTGCCTCGGGCACCAACTTCTCGCGCGAGCAGTCGGCTGCACCACGTTCAAGATGCCGTTCGGTCACCACGGCGGGAACCACCCGGTGCGCGACGAACGCACGGGCAAGATCGAGATCACGAGCCAGAACCACAACTATGCCGTCGACATCGAGTCGCTCACCGGCAAGGCCGAGCTCACGCACGTCAACCTGAACGACGGCGTGTGCGAAGGACTGCAAGTGGTAGGGGCCAACGCGTTCAGCGTGCAGTACCACCCCGAGGCAGGTCCCGGTCCGCACGACGCGGCGTACCTGTTCGACGAGTTCGTTCAACTGATGACGGAAACGAAGTAACTCATGCCCAAGCGCACCGACATCGAATCGATCCTCATCATCGGCTCGGGTCCGATCGTCATCGGCCAGGCCTGCGAGTTCGACTACTCGGGTACCCAAGCGTGCCGCGTGCTGCGCGCCGAGGGGTATCGGGTCATCCTCGTGAACTCGAACCCGGCCACGATCATGACCGACCCAGAGTTTGCGGATGCCACCTACGTAGAGCCGCTCACGGTCGAGAGCGTGCGGCGCATCATCGAGAAGGAACGGCCCGACGCGCTGCTTCCCACCCTGGGCGGGCAGACGGGCCTGAACCTTGGTCTCGCGTTGAACGACGCGGGTGTGCTCGCCGAGTTCGGAGTCGAGATGATCGGCGCGAAGCCCGATGCCATCGAGACCGCCGAGAACCGTGAGCTGTTCAAGGTCGCTATGGGCGAGATCGGGCTGGGTGTACCGCACAGCGGTTTCGCGCACACGCTCGACGAGGCACTCACCACGGCAACCGAGATCGGGTACCCGGTCATTGTTCGGCCCAGCTTCATCCTGGGCGGATCCGGCACCGGAATCGCGTACGACGAAGACCAGCTACGCGATATCGCGCGGCGTGGTCTCGACGCCAGCCCCATCACGCAGATCCTCGTGGAGCAAAGCGTGTACGGCTGGAAGGAGTACGAGCTCGAAGTCATGCGCGATCACGCCGACAACTGTGTGGTCGTGTGTTCCATCGAGAACCTCGACCCGATGGGCGTGCACACCGGCGACAGCATCACGGTCGCACCGGCGCAGACGCTCACCGACGTCGAATACCAGGCCATGCGCGACGCCGCGTTCGCCGTGATGCGGCGCATCGGTGTCGACACCGGCGGTTCGAACGTCCAGTTCGCAGTGAGCCCGACCACGGGTGAGCAACTCGTCATCGAAATGAACCCTCGCGTGTCGCGGAGTTCGGCGTTGGCGTCGAAGGCCACGGGGTTCCCGATCGCCAAAATCGCGGCCCGGCTCGCGGTCGGGTATCGCCTCGACGAGATCATGAACGACATCACCGGCGAGACGCCGGCGAGCTTCGAGCCCACCATCGACTACGTCGTCACCAAGTTTCCGCGCTGGGCGTTCGAGAAGCTGCCGGGCAGTGAGCCGCGTCTGGGCACGCAGATGCAGAGCGTTGGCGAGGCCATGGCCATCGGGCGCACGCAGACCGAATCACTGCAGAAAGCGATTCGCTCGCTCGAGACCGGTCGACTGGGCCTGAACTGCGATCCGGTCGAGAAGCAGTACGACGCACTCTCCGACGACGACCTGATCGCCGCGTGCGTGGTGCCCACGCCCGAGCGCCTCTTCTACGTGGAAGCGGCCCTTCGGCGGGGCATCACCATCGAGCGCCTCTACGAAACCACGGGCATCGACCCTTGGTTCCTCGACCAGATGTTGATGATCATCGAGGAGCGCGTGTACCTGGCCTCCAAGACGGTCGACTCCATGACGAAGGCCGACTGGAAGCGGGCCAAGCGGCTCGGGTTCGCCGACGCGCAGCTCGCGTACCTGTGGGGCGCGGATGCCGACGCCGTGCGCGCGGCGCGTCTGGATGCCGGTGTCCAGGTCACGTACAAGACCGTCGACACCTGTGCGGCCGAGTTCGCCGCCGACACGCCCTACCACTACGGCACTTATGAGGACGACGACGAAGTGGCACCGCTTTCCAAGCCGGCGGTGGTCATTCTCGGCAGTGGGCCGAACCGCATCGGGCAGGGCGTCGAGTTCGACTACTGCTGTGTGCACGCGGCGTTCTCGCTCAGCGACGCAGGCTTCGAGACCGTCATGGTCAACTGCAACCCTGAGACGGTCTCCACCGATTACGACACCAGCGATCGGTTGTTCTTCGAGCCGCTCAGCGTCGAAGGGGTGCTGAACGTCTGCGGCCGGCTCCAACAAGCCGGGGAGCTGCGGGGCGTGATCGTGAGTTTGGGTGGGCAGACGCCGTTGAAGCTCGCCCACGCGCTCGAGGCGCATGGCATCCCGATCCTGGGCACGTCGCCGGGCTCGATCGACCTCGCCGAAGACCGCGATCGGTTCAATGCCCTGTGCGACGAGTTGGAGATTCCCCAGCCGCCCGGTGGTACGGCAGTCGGTACCGACGAAGCCCTCACAGTGGCGGAGAAGGTCGGCTACCCGGTACTGGTGCGCCCCAGCTACGTGTTGGGTGGACGAGCGATGCAGATCGTCTACAACGCCGACGATCTCGCGCGCGCGATGCACGAGCTCACCGACGCGGGCAGCCTCGGCAAGGAAGGCGGGCTCTCGGCCGACCGGCCAGCGCTCATCGACCGGTTCCTCGAAGACGCCATCGAAGTCGATGTCGACGGGTTGCGCGACGCCACGGGAGAGTTCTTCGTCGGCGGCATCATGGAACACATCGAAGAGGCCGGTGTGCACTCGGGCGACAGTGCGTGTGCGATTCCGCCACCCACACTCGGCGCCGAAGTGCTCGCCACTATCGAGCGGTACACCCAGTCACTCGCAGACGCGCTCGACGTGCGCGGTCTTCTGAACGTCCAGTATGCGGTGAAGGACCACCAGGTGTACGTGCTCGAGGCGAACCCGCGTGCTTCGCGCACCGTGCCGTTCGTGAGCAAGGCCACCGGGGTGCCGCTCGCCAAGGTTGCGGCGCGCGCCATGGCTGGCGCCACTTTTGGCGAGCTGCGCGCCGAGGGGTTGTTGCATCCGCCGGTCACCGGTGGGCACATCGCCGTGAAGGAAGCGGTCCTGCCGTTCAACCGGTTCCCCGATGTCGACACCGTGCTCGGCCCCGAGATGCGCAGCACCGGCGAAGTCATGGGTATCGACGTCAACTTCGGAATGGCGTTTGCGAAGAGTCAGAGCGGCGCGGGCAACACGCTGCCCGAACGTGGGACGGTATTTCTGAGCCTTGCCGACCGCGATAAGCCGAGCGGATTGATTGCGGCACGACGCTTCGCGGACCTCGGGTTTGCGATTGCCGCTACGGCGGGCACCGCACGGGCGCTCGAGGGAGGCGGCATTCGGATCGACACAGTGGTGGCGAAGGTGGGTGAGGCCGCGGGGGTCGACGCCGTCGAGCTCATCGCCAGCGGCAAGATCGACTTGGTCATCAACACGCCGCGGGGGCGCAGCACTCGTGCGGATGGTGATCACATCCGCCGGGCCGCAGTGCGTCACAAGGTGGCGTGCATCACCACTACGGCGGCGGCTATTGCGGCGGCGGCGGGCATCGCGGAACAGGTGAACGGGGTCCCGACTGTCCGCTCGCTCCAGGAGTACCACCTCGGTGACCAACTCACCCTCCTCCAGTGAGGCGCTTGTGACTGTCAAATACCCAGCTCACAAACGCCTCCTGCCGGGAGGGGTGGACGCTCGGGTGCAGCTTGGCGACGTGGTGCTGCCGAGCCCCATCGTGGCGGCCAGCGGCACCTTCGGCCACGGCGACGAGGTGGCGCGCCTCTGCGATCCCCGCGAGATCGGTGCCGTCACCTCCAAGTCGGTGGCTCCGTTCGTCTGGGACGGCAATCCGGCGCCGCGGGTCGCCGCGCTCGAACACGGCATGATCAATGCGGTGGGCCTCCCGGGACCCGGGGTCGAGGCATGGGTCCGCCACGATCTCCCGGCGCTGCGAGCGCTCGGTGCTCGGGTTGTTGCGTCCATCTGGGGCCGCACCGCCGACGATTATGCGTTGGCGGCCAAGCAGGTGCTCGAGGCGCGTGACCAGATCGTCGGACTCGAGGTGAATCTCAGCTGTCCGAACACCGAAGAAGGCGCGCGCATGTTCGCCCAATCCGTTGATGCCACTGCGCAGGTGATGGACGCGGTCACCAACCTCACCGGCGATCTGTTCGTCACGGCGAAGCTCACGCCGATGGTTGCCAACATTGTCGAGATTGCGCAGGCTGCACGCGCCGGTGGCGCGACCGGCGTCACGCTCACCAACACCATGGTCGGATTGGCCATCGACCCCGAGACCCGGACGCCGTTGGTTGCAAACGGCACGGGTGGGGTCAGTGGTCTTCCCATCAAACCGATTGCGCTGCGCGCCGTGCACGACGTGCACGCCGCAATCCCTGACCTTCCGATCATCGGCACCGGGGGAGTGATGACCGGCGTCGACGCCGTCGAGATGTTGTTGGCCGGTGCCACCGCGGTCGGTGTGGGAACGGCCACGTTCCTCGACCCGCGCGCCACCATCCGTATCAATCAGGAACTCGTCGACTGGTGTGCGTCGCATGGCGTCGACCGTGTCGCCGCTCTCACCGGAGGACTTCAATGGCCGAGCTGACCCCCGACCCCATTGCACGCGAGCACTGTGTGCTTGCACTCGACGTCGGCGACCTCGATGCTGCACTCCGAGTGGCGCGTCCGTTGGCACCGTGGATCGGATGGATGAAGGTCGGCCTCGAGCTCTACTCCGAAGCGGGTCCCGCGGCATTCGAGGCGGTGGCTGATCTGGGCACGAAGGTCTTCGCCGACCTCAAGTTCCACGACATCCCGAATACCGTGGGGCGCGCATCGCGCGCGGTCGCACAGCACCCCATCGACATGTTGAATTTCCATGCAGCCGGTGGCGAAGACATGATGCGAGCGGCGGTCGACGGACTGAAGGAACACAAGCCGAACGCGATTGCGCTTGCAGTCACCGTGCTCACCAGCGAACCCGATGCCTCAAAGGTCGAGCCGCGCATGGATCACGCGAAGAGCGCGGGCTGCGACGGTGTGGTGTGCGCGGGCACCGACGCGCAGCTCGCACGCGCGCGCGGGCTGCGTCCGCTCACGCCCGGAATCCGGCTGCCGGGCAGTGACGCGAACGATCAAGCGCGCGTTTCCACTCCTGACGGTGCAATGAACGCGGGTGCGGAGTGGATCGTGTTGGGTCGCACGGTCACCGCGGCGCCCGATCCGATTGCAGCAATTGCGGCGGTGCATCAGCAGATGCGTGACGCACTTTCTCGCCCCTAGCACGTCGGTCGAGTGCCTGCACGTTCGGACCGGGGCGTCTCCGGTTGTGAACGCGCGAGCACGGCCGGTATGTTGTCGCCTCGCTCAGCGCACCGCGACGCGATGGAGGTCCTCGCAAACATGGCGCTCCCGCCCACGCTCACACCAGAACAACGCCAGGCTGCACTCGACAAGGCGGCGCACGCCCGTCGAGTTCGCGCCGAGGTGAAGGAGAAGCTGAAGATGGGTTCGTTGAACCTCTTCGAGCTCTTCGATCAGGCCGAGCGCGACGACGTCCTTGCAAAGCTCAAGGTTTCGAGCGTGCTCGAGTCGATGCCGGGTGTCGGCAAGGTTCGGGCCAAGCGCATCATGGGTGAGCTCGAAATCGCCGAGAGCCGCCGCGTGCGGGGTCTGGGCCGCAATCAGCGCGAAGCGCTGCTCGCCAAGTTCCCGGGCTGATCCACCCGCCAGTGGGGTCCCTCGTCGTCCTGACCGGCCCGTCGGGTACCGGCAAGGGCACAGTGGGGGCGCGGCTTCGGGAGCTTCACCCCGAGCTGTGGTTCTCGGTCTCGGCCACCAGCCGGCCACCCCGCCCAGGTGAGGCCGATGGGGTCCACTACTGGTTCATCGACCGAGCCGAGTTCATGCGGCGGGTCGACGCCGGCGACTTCCTGGAGTGGTTCGAGGTCCACGGAGATCTCAAGGGCACTCCGAAGGGGCCCATCTTGGAGCACCTGGCAGCCGGCGACGACTGCCTGGTCGAGATCGACATCCAGGGGGCGTTGGCCGTCCGGCGGGAGTTCCCCGAGGCGCTGCTCATCTTCTTGCGCCCGCCCTCTCGGGTCGAGCAGCGGCGGCGGCTGGAGGGGCGCGGCCAGGACGACGCGGCGGCCATCGAGCGCCGGTTGGCCGATGCCGAGCTCGAAGAGGCCGAGGCCCTGGCGTCGGGCGCCTTCGACGCCATCGTGGTGAACAACGAGGTGGACCGAACCGTCGACCAGGTGGCGGCTATCCTGGCGAGTCGCCGTTCCGGCGCCTGATCGCACCGAGGAGTTACCGTTGACCACCGAACGTCGTGCCCTGATGGAGCCCCGGCTCGAGCGCCTGCTCGCCAACGTCGACTCCCGCTTCTCGCTGGTGACGCTCTCGTCCTTCCGGGCGCGTGAGATCAACGACTACTACAACCAGCTGGGCGAAGGCTTGGGCCGCATCGTGCCGCCGCAGGTCACATCGGTGTCGCGCAAGCCGCTTTCCATCGCGCTCGAAGAGATCGAAGCCGGCAAGATCATTCCTCGTTACATCGACCCCGAGGCTGAGGCGATCGAAGCGGCGGCGGCGGAGGCTGCCGAAGCCGACGCGCTGGCCGAGGCCATCGAAGAACCGCCGGCCGGGGCGTAGCGAACTTGTTCGCGGAGGCGAGCGGAGCATTGTGAGCACCCTGCAGGGGCGGCGCATCGTCCTCGGCGTCACCGGTGGGATTGCGGCGTACAAGGCAGTCGAGGTGTGTCGGCGGCTCGTTGACGCAGGTGCCCACGTCATGCCGGTCCTCACCGACGACGTGCAACGGTTCGTCGGCGTCACCACGTTTTCGGCGCTGGCCAGCGAGCCGGCGCGCACGTCGCTCTTCGACGCCGATACGCCGATCCCGCACACCTACCTGGGGCAGACCGCCGATCTCATCGTGGTGGCGCCGGCCACGGCGAAGTGCATCGGCAAGTACGCGGCCGGCATCTCCGACGATTTGCTGACCGCCACGTTGCTGGCCACCCGCGCGCCGGTGTTGGTCTGTCCCGCGATGCACACCGAGATGTGGGAGCACGCGTCGGTCCAGGAGAACCTCGCCACGCTGCGGCGTCGTGGGGTGCACGTGCTCGAACCCGAAGTGGGGCGACTCGCCGGGGGTGACGAGGGCGCGGGTCGGCTCGCCGATCCGGAGCGCATCGTCGCTGAGGTCCAGTCGTTGCTCGGGCCGCGTGACCTGGCGGGTGTTCGGGTACTGGTCACTGCGGGCGGAACCCGCGAGCCCATCGATCCGGTCCGCTTCGTGGGCAATCGTTCCAGCGGGAGGATGGGCTACGCGGTGGCCGCCGACGCCGCTCGCCGTGGGGCCATCGTCACGCTGGTCACCACCCAGGACCGTCCCGTACCGCTCGGGGTGCGTGCGCTCGAGTGTCAGACCGCCGAAGAGATGTTCGAGCTGGTTACGGCCAACGCGGCGTCGGCTGATGTCGTCGTCATGGCGGCTGCGGTGGCCGACTTCCGACCCAAGGTCGCCGCCGACGAGAAGTTGAAGAAGGCCGATGGCGTGCCCGAGGTCGTGCTCGAACCCACACCCGACATCCTGGCGGCGCTCGGCGCGGCGAAAGGTCCCGGCCAGGTGTTGGTGGGATTCGCCGCGGAGACTGCTGACGTGGTCGAGCAGGCGCGCGCCAAGTTGGCGGCCAAGCACCTCGATCTCGTGGTCGCCAACGACGTGTCGGCGCCCGATGCCGGCTTTGAAGTCGACACCAACCGTGTAATCCTGATTGAATCGTCAGGAATTGAGGAGGTGCCCCTCCTTCCCAAGGCGGAAGTTGCGGCGCGCATCCTCGACCGAGTCGTCGCCCTCCGGGCCGGCGCATGACCCACACCAGAGAGGGGCAGGGGTGAGCAATTTCACATTCACGTCGGAGTCGGTGACCGAGGGTCACCCCGACAAGATGGCGGACCAGATCTCCGACGGTGTGCTCGACGCGCTCTTCGAGCAGGACCCGATGAGTCGTGTCGCCTGTGAGACGCTCACCACCACCGGCCTCGTGGTGGTTGCCGGCGAGATCAGCACCAAGGCGTACGTCGACATTCCCACAATCGTGCGTGACACGGTGAAGAAGATCGGTTATACCTCCGACGAGTACGGCTTCGACGGCAACACGTGTGCCGTTATCACCACGATCGACGAGCAGTCGCCCGACATCGCGCAGGGTGTCGACAAGGGCCTCGAACTCCGTGAAGGCCGCGGCGACCACCTCGATGAGGTCGGCGCCGGCGACCAGGGCATGATGTTCGGCTACGCCACCAACGAGACCGACGCGTTGATGCCGATGCCCATCGACCTCGCGCACCGCATGGCCGAGCGTCTCGCTGAAGTCCGCAAGAACGGCACGCTCGACTGGCTCCGTCCCGACGGCAAGACCCAGGTCACCATCGACTACGAAGACGGCAAGCCCAAGAGCCTGCGCACCGTCCTCATCAGCACGCAGCACTCGCCGAACGTCACGCACGACCAGATCGAAGCCGGTCTGCTCGAGCACGTCGTGAAGCCGGTGCTCCCGTCGCAATTCCAAGGTGACGACTTCGACTTCCTCGCCAACCCCACCGGTCTGTTCGTGCTCGGTGGCCCGCACGCCGACTGTGGCCTCACCGGTCGCAAGATCATCGTCGACACCTACGGCGGCGCGGCCCGTCACGGTGGTGGCGCGTTCTCGGGCAAGGACTGCACGAAGGTCGACCGTTCGGCGGCGTACGCGGCGCGTCAGGTCGCCAAGGCGATCGTGGCGGCTGGTCTTGCCGACCGGGCCGAAGTGCAGGTGGCCTACGCCATCGGCGTGGCCCGTCCGGTCTCGGTCATGGTCGACACGTTCGGCACCTCGAAGGTTGATGACACGAAGCTCCCGCACATCGTGCAGGAAGTGTTCGACCTGCGTCCGGCCGCAATCATCGAGCGCCTGAACCTGCGTCGCCCCATCTACCAGAAGACGGCGGCGTACGGTCACTTCGGTCGCAACGACGCCGACTTCACGTGGGAGCAGGTCGACAAGTACGTCGACGAGCTCAAGTCCGCATTCTGACGCATCCCGCTTCCGTTCTGGCGCGTGTTCACTGCCGTTTGTGGCAGCGAACTCGCGCCAGTTCGCGCGTGCAGCACTGTTTCGGCGCGCGGAGCGCTCGGTTCCCGTTGCGCTGCACGCGCCAGTTCGCGGTCCGGGGCATGATCCGGCCGTGACGCGCGTCGTGCGGGTGCGCCCCGATCTCCCTGCCGTCGATCGTGAGTTCGACTACTCGCTCCCCGCGTCATTGGGTGACGACGTGCAGGTGGGCACCATCGTGCGCGTCCCGTTGCACGGCCGTCGTGTGCGCGGCTGGGTGACGGCCGTCGACGTCGAACCCGAAGCCGGCGAATTGCGTGACGTCCTGAAGGTGTCCTCGGCGGGACCGCCCGCCGACGTGATCGATCTGGCCGCGTGGACGGCGCATCGCTACTGCGGCCCGCTCGTGCACGTACTGCGCGCCGCAAGTCCGCCCAACGCTGTTCCTCCCGCTCCGTCGTCCTCCGTCGGGGCGGGCCTCCGCCCGCCCGGTCCTCCTGCGGACGGTCGCTTGATGCCTCCCGCTCCGTCGTCCTCCGTCGGGGCGGGCCTCCGCCCGCCCGGTCCTCCTG
>JBMOIJ010000032.1:0-23331 GCA_049317385.1 Acidimicrobiia bacterium | reverse complement strand
AACGCTTGCGAGTTGCCTTGCGAGCGGTCGTCTTCTTGGCTGCTGCCTTCTTCGTGGTCCGCTTGCGGGTCACCTTACGAGCGGTGGTCTTCTTTGCCGCCGCCTTCTTGGTGGACCGCTTGCGAGTCGCCTTACGCGCAGTCGTCTTGCGAGCAGTCGACTTGCGTGCAGTCGTCTTGCGAGCAGTCCTCTTCGTGGCCTTGCGGGCCGTTGTCTTGCGGGCCGCCTTGCGAGCGGTTGTCTTCTTTGCCGGAGGCACGGTCACCACCTCTCTGTGGGGTTGTTTGGTTTAACCAGCAAGCAGGTCACTTGCGGCGTCGTTGTTCGGTCGACACTCACAAGTACTTGAGCCCTACCTACTTCTTTCCGTTCACGCGGTCCTTGAACTTCTGACCAGCCTTGAAGGCCGGCACCTTGGCAGCCGGCACCTGAATCATTGCGCCGGTCTGCGGGTTCCGCGCTTCACGAGCACTGCGCTCACGCCGCTCCCAGGTACCAAAACCCGGAAGCACAATCTTTTCGCCGGCGGCAATCGTTGCCTCGACGGTCTCGATCAATGCATTCAACGCGCCTTCGGCCTGGCTCTTGGGAAGCCCGGTCTTGTCGGCCAGTGCATCGATGAGTTCTGACTTGTTCACGTCGAACCTCCATCAGGTCGCGCTCGACCTTGTGAATGAGAACCCATACGCGCAAAGAGGTCAAGCATTTCCTAGTTCGCACATGCGTGCGCGCAGTCTGTTCCACCCACTTGTTGAGCACACTCGCACAAGTGCGCGTGCAACGCGCGGATACTCGCGCTGCACGACGCGACGCGCGTGCGCACATGCAGTGCATGTACATGCGACGCATCAACGCGCGCGCGCCGTTCGATGCGAGTTCGCGCGCACGCGCGTCATGCATGCAGCAACGGCGCGCACGCGTGATGCGCGCGAAAAAACTGCCTCTGACCTGCGTAAACGCGCGTGCATCGCGGAATTCGCCGGGGAAAAGGCGGGCTACCGCGCGTGGCGCCGCCGCCGGCATTCCAGGTCCCGGATCCGGGCGCGAAATCGCCCGGCCTGGAGACCAGACCGGGCGAGAGCGTGGCAGCCCCGAGCGGATTCGAACCGCCGCTTCCGCCTTGAGAGGGCGGCGTCCTAGGCCACTAGACGACGGGGCCAAAGCGAAAAATCGGACATATCAATTTTTCTGCTCGGGGGGGAGGACTCGAACCCCCAATAACTGGACCAGAACCAGTTGTGTTGCCGATTACACCACCCCCGAATAGGTGACCGACCCGGCGCCCGAGGGGCCCCGAACCGGCCGGAGGATGTTAGCCCGTCGGCCTTGGTTGGCCGCGGGTGGTGTCCCCCGCCCCGCGCTCCAGGCTCAGAGCTCGCCGCTGAACATCGACCCGATCGAGCCGTTCCGCGCGATCCGACGGAACCCGAGGATCTGCCCCGCCCCCATCCGCGCGGTCTCGCCGAGCATGCGGCGCCACTCCTCTCCCCCCTTGATGGGGCTGGTGCGGGTGGGCGACGTCGACGCCTCGAGCCCGAGTTCGTGGGCGATGGCATCGACGCGAGCCGCATGAAAGGGATCGGTGACCATCACAACCTTCTGTTGGCCACGCTCGCTCAGGATCCGCGCGCTGGCCGCCAACGACTCGTAGGAGTCACGGCTGGTGGTCTCCCGGACAATGGCCGAGTCGGGGACGCCGCGCTCGATCAGGTAGTTCGCCCCCGCCGTGGCTTCAGTGAAGCGATCGCCCGGTTGGCCACCACCCGTCACGTAGATCTGCTTCGCAACGCCCGCTCGATAGAGCTCGAGCGCATGGTCGAGGCGGGCGGCGAAGACCGGCGATGGACGGCCGTCATATTGCGCGGCGCCCAGTACGAGCAGCGCGTCGGCGCGGGTGGGACTGTCGTCGTTGTTGGCGCGCCACCACACGTTCAAGAAGCAGAACCCCGTGTACGCCAGGACGGCAAACGCAGCAAGCAGCGCCACGGGCTTGAGAAAGTCGCGCCGCGGCCACGGACTGGGCTCGCCGTCCTCGTCGCGGTCGGCCTCGTATTCCTCGTCGTCGAAACTCATCCCGCCCCAACGCGATCACGCGCTGCTTGCAGGCGGGCGATGGCGCGTTCGCGACCGAGGAGCTGGATCGAGTCGAACAGCGGGAGACCGGCGTGGCGTCCTTCCACTGCGGCATAGAGCGCCGGCATCGCCTTGCGCACCTTGATGTCCAGCGCATCGATCACCGGGCGCAGGTCGATGGCCTCAGGAGTCCAGTCGCACACTTCGAGGTGCGCAATGGCCGCATCCAAGATTTCACCGACACGATCGGTGGCCACGACCTTTTCCCAGGATGCGGCGGCGATGGTGAAGTCGTCGTCGGGCAGGAAGAGGAAATCCATCTGGTCCACGAGTGCGCCCAACGTGGTGGCCCGTTCCTTCCCGAGCGGGAGCGCGCCCACGAAGAGCTCGTCGTCGACCCGGTCGCCGAACCGCTGGGCCGCAAGTTCACGCGCGATCGGTGCGATCTGGTCGAGTTCCTTGGCGCGGATGTACTCACCGTTCATCCAACCCAACTTGGCGTAGTCGAACACCGCCGCAGTGTGCGTGGCGCGATCGAGGTCGTACTCCGAGATCAGATCGGCCATCGACAGGATCTCGCGCCCGTCGGCCGGCGACCAGCCGAGCAGCGCGACGTAGTTGACCAACGCCTCGGGCAGGTAACCCTCGTGACGGAACTCGTCGAGGCTCACCGAACCGTGCCGCTTGCTGAGCTTGGAGCGATCGGGCGACAAGATGAGCGGCAGGTGCGCGTACTTCGGCGGCTCACCGCCGAGCGCGGTGATCACGGCTTGGATGCGGTGTGTCGTGTCGATGAGGTCCTCGCCCCGGATGGCGTGGGTGATCTTCATGTCGAGATCGTCGACTGCATTCGCCAAGAAGAAGGTGGGCGTGCCGTCGGAACGAAGGATCACGTAGTCGCCAATGGTCGACCAGTCGACCGTGATGTCACCCCGGATCTCGTCGTGGAACGTGCTGTGCCCATCGTCGGGGGTGCGGAACCGCACGACCCGCGGGCGGTTCTCGGCGCGGAGCCGTTCCCGCTCGGCGGGGTCGAGGTTGCGCGCCCGCCCGTCGTATCCCGGCGGCAGGCCCTTCGCCTTGCGTTCGTCGTTGATGACATCAAGTTCTTCGGGAGTCTCGAACGCCTCGTATGCCAACCCGGCTTCGATCAGCTGGTTGGCCGCGTTCACGTACGCATCGAAGCGGGTGCTCTGGCGCACCGGCTCTTCATCCCAGTCGACGCCGAGCCAACGGAGGTCGTCCTGAATCCCTTGGATCCACTCCTCACGCGACCGCGCCACGTCGGTGTCCTCGATGCGCAACAAGAAGGTGCCGCCGTGGTGGCGGGCGAAGAGGAAGTTGGCAATGCCCGTGCGGGCGCTCCCCACGTGGAGCGAGCCGGTGGGGGACGGGGCGAAACGGACGCGTACGGGTTCAGTCATCGGGGTCAGTGTACGAAGGGCGTTCTGCGCGAGGCTCGACGCATGGAGATTGCCGAGTTCCAAGCCGTGATCGCTCGCACCTTCGGGGCCCGAGACGACGAACGCGGCGTGGCCGCCACGGTCGCATGGCTCACCGAGGAACTCGGCGAGTTGGCCCAGGCCGTCCGCAAAGGCACCATCGAAGACCAGCGCCACGAACTGGGTGACGTCATCGCCTGGCTGGCGTCGCTGGCAGCCCAGCTCGGCATCTCCCTCGACGACGCCGCGCAGCGCTTCGCCACCGGCTGCCCGAAGTGCGGCACCAGCCCCTGCACCTGCCCCTAACCCCACCCCCCCCGAACCGGCGCGCGCACACCACCAGCAATGGCAGTGAACGCGCGCCGGAACGGAAGGGTGAAGTGGCTACCAGCCGATCGCCCGCTCCAGGCTGAGCGCGTCGCCGTCGGCCGAGGCCCGCAACTGCGACCGGCACGCCTCGAGCGCCCCGGCCAGATGCGCAACCTCCGCGGCGAGCCAGCGCCAGTTGGGGTCACGTCGCGCAATCGCCCCCACCAACTCGACCCGCCGGTCGATGAGCTCGTTGTGCAATCGGATTTCTTCCATGGAGATCACCTCCCGAGGTGAATGAGGGCACGCGGGAGCGCGCCGAAGAAATGACGAACGACGCCAGGCGTCAGTTCAGGAGTACGCGCCGTCGGTGGTCCGACTCAGGCGGTGAAACCCGGAAGGACGACGCGGGCGCGCGACGGAGCCGGGGTTCCCAGCTTCACGTTGTGCACGATGTATCGCATCGCTCTCACCTCCGAGTGAAGACGAGGAAACCAGATCGAGCGTCGGCGTGCAATCGAATTAATTGGCGACGGCGACGGGGTCAGCGGCAGGCGGCGTAGAGCCCACGGTTGGCCGATCGCGCCTCACGGGCGAGCGCCACGAACTCGTCGGCGTGCGCGACATCGGGCGGAATCGTGCTCACATTGGCGTACCCATTGCGCACGAGATCGGCATTGACGAACAAGTTGTCGCTGGACCGGTACACGTAGGCGAGGGTGCGGCCATAACGATCGGTCCGACGCACGTCGAACTCCAAGCGCACCCGCGTGCCTTTCGGGAGCAGCGACTTGGTGTAGTCACTCGCCTCACGCCCGAAGCACTGCACCGGCGTGTTGGGCTTGACGGTCTCGGGCGTATCGACACCGATCAGCCGGACCCGCTCGCCCCCGTCAACAACGATCGTGTCGCCATCGACCACCCGCTCGACCGTGCGTGTTGCGCTCGAACGGGCCGAGGAGCTCGATCCCGATGTGCACCCAACACACACGGCGACGAGTACGCACGCCAGCGCGCCCGTCCAACGAACCCCCTGCATCGCGTTCACCGATTACGGCCGGTACTGATCGAGCAAGTGTTTCGCGATGACGACCCGTTGCACCTGATTGGTGCCCTCGTAGATCTGCGTGACCTTCGCGTCACGCATGTAGCGCTCGGCCGGAAAGTCGGTGGTGTAGCCCACTCCCCCGAGCAACTGCACTGCATCAGTGGTGACCTTCATCGCGGTGTCGGCAGCAAACGCCTTCGACACGCTGGACGCCATCGCTGTGCCGTCGCCACCGTCATCGAGCAGCGCGCACGCTCTGTACACCAGCAGTCGCGCCGCCTCAACCTGCATCGCCATGTCGGCGAGCATGAATTGCAGTCCCTGAAACTCGGCGATCGCGTGGCCGAACTGGCGGCGTTCTTGGACGTAGCGCGCAGCCAGTTCCAATGCCGCTTGCGCGAGCCCGAGTGCCTGGGCGCCGACGAGGGGCCGTGACCGGTCGAGCGCGCCCATGGCGTAGTAGAAGCCGTGCCCCTCTTCCCCGATGAGGTTCTCGGCCGGAACGACAACGTCGTCGAGGACGATCTCGCCGGTGGGTGATCCGCGCATGCCCATCTTGTGTTCGAGCTTGCCGACGCTGAACCCAGGGAAGTCCTTCTCCACCACGAACGCGCTGATCCCACGATGCGCAGCATCGGGATCAGTCTTCGCGAACACCGTGTAGAAGTCGGAGACGCCCGCGTTGGTGATCCACATCTTGCGGCCGTTGAGCACGTAGTGGTCGCCATCACGAACCGCACGCGTCTGCATGCTCGCCACGTCGCTGCCGGCCTCGGATTCCGAAAGGCAGTAACTGGCCTGACATTCGCCACTGGCAACCCGCGGGAGGTACTTCGCTTTCAGCGCGTCGCTGCCGTGGTCGAGCAAGGCCGTACAACCGAGTTTCGAGATGAACACGAACAGGCTCGAGCTGCCACACACCCGCGCCACTTCTTCGACCGCGATCGCATGCGCCAACACGCCACCGCCTTGGCCACCGAAGGCTTCAGGGAACGCAAGGCCGGCAAAACCCGCGCGCTGCCACGCATGCCATGAGTCCCAGGGGTACTGCGAGTCGGCATCGGCAGCAACCGCGTTGGGCGCGATCTCAGACTCAGCCAGGCGACGGAGGGACGCGCGCAGCTCGTCGAGTTCAGGGGACAACGAGAACGTCATGGCCCGAGGGTACGTCGCCGCATGTCACCCCACGGGCATCGGGGCGGGTCAGTGGTGGGCGAACGCCGCGCGGATCTGGGCCCGAGCGTCGTGCAAGAGCGCGTCGGTGAGGCGCGACGGCGCCGTGCGCAACACATCATCAGGGACGGCGTCAACGACCTGACGGCGTTCGAGGTAGTGATGATCTGCGCCATGGGTGGCGTGGGCCCGCCATTGGGTGAACTCGGCGTCGGTCGTACCCATGTACCCCAGGAGCGTGGCCGCCATCTGCAGGTCGGCGAGGACCGGACCGCGACCAAATGCTGCGGCGCGCTTCATCGCGACCTCGGCCACCACGGCGCAGGCGTCGGCGCGCGCTTCGTGCGGCGCCGTCTGCAGGCTCGGACCGATTTTCTCGGCCAGCGACATTGCGTACCCGACGTTCGGGCCCGGACGGCCCAGCAGCGTGCCCTCAGGTTGGGGCCCGTTGAAGTCGCCGGGACGCCCCAGCTTCCAGCTCTCGGCCGGCGGCACCCGGGCCCCGAGGTTGGGGTCCTGGGACGGCTGGTCGTCGAGACGGCTGGCAACGTAGGGATCGGTCGGCATGGGACCGATGCTACCGACGCCACCCAGTCGGATTGCCGGTTCCGTTCGAACATTTCTACCCTCGCCGACCATGACCGACTCCGACGTCGACGCCCACTTTCGGGAATGGGCCGAACGCGCCGCCCTCGAAGAGTTCGAACCGTTCGCCAACGCAATGCAGTTGGTCGACGCGCGCGACCAGCGCGCAACCACGAACGCCCGCCTGCAGCAGGTGCTCCAACACCCCGCAGTCCGAGTGGCGCTGAAGGGCGCGGCGCCGGGCTTCCCGCTGCCATCGAGACGCCGCCTCGCCTACTTCACCATTGCAGTTGCCGCACTCGAAGCGAGCGACGTCGAGGACGTCAACGCCGACTTCACCGCGCGTGCGAGGGTGAGCCAGTCCACGCGGGAGCTCACCCTGCTCCACCCCGAGCTGGTCGGGCGCTACCTCGACCTCGAACTCCCGTTGCGCTCGCTCGACGCCGTCACCGCGGCCATCGCTGAGAGCTCCATCCCGGTCAGCACCCAGATCGCGCTCCTCGAACGGTCCGAAGGTGGAGGGCACCCGTTCCGCTCGAGCCCGGAGCGCGCTGCGCCCGAGGTGGCGTGGGTGAAGGAACGGTTGGCCGGCCGCTACGAGAAGCTTGCTCAGCGTGAATCCTCAGCGAATGCTGCCATGTCACGCGCGATTGCCCATCGTTTGCACACCGAAGCGCAGTCGATTCGTGACGAACTCGGATGGGGGATCGAATGACCACCGAACAAACGATCGACACGATCATCACGCAGCTGGCCGACGATGCGGTTCGCATGCTGGGGCACATCGATGACCAGTTCGAGCGCCGAAGTGCCACCGATCCTGAGAGCTACGTCGCCAACGACCGCGCCGTACACACGTACGTGTTGGGACGTCTGGCTGCGTTGACCAAAGATGATCCAACGTTGTCTGCGATCAGCGTCGACGCCTCGACACGGGCGCGCCTCCTGCGTTTCTCACCCGAGTCGGAGGCGCCCCGCTTCGAGAGCAACGCGGCGCCGCGCGACGGCGCACTCGTGCAACAGCTCGAAGAACTGGTGGGGGCTTGGATGTTCACGAAGCGCCGAGCCGAACTCGCAGCCGAATCGTCAATCGAGTTCCACGGCATTGCCAGTGCACTCACTGCGCTCGACGAGTTGCCCCCTGAACTCGACGATGTCGACATCTACAGCGCAATCGGCGCGGTGGCGATGCGAACACTTCCGGCGCATGAAGCGGTGCACGCGCTGCGGCGCATCGAACAGCGTTACCTCGCCGACCCCGGTGTCGACTTGTCGGAGCGCGTCCAGGGGCGGGTGATCAATCTCGAGCGCCTCGCCATCGCCGAAGAAGCGTTGAACCGGCCCGGCGCCACCAACACCGTCGAGCATGCGCGCAGCGTGGCGGCCAGCAACCGTGCGGCGGCACTGGCCGTGCGGCTCGAGCGGCACCGCGAGCGCCGTGCCGTGGCACCCCGGGGACTCGCCTGAGCAATGCGCTGAGTGCCCGCAGCGTTGGCGAAATTTGCCCGAATCCGTGGGAATCGTCCACCATGCGGGCAACACAAAGGAGTGTGAAATGCCTGATTTCCTTGAGGATTCCGTTGTCGAGGGGATCCGCAAGCTTCGGACTCATTCCGACCCCGGGGTGCGCGAACCTGCGCAGCGGGCGTTCGAGGCACTCGAAGAACTTCGCACGGTGTTGCCTGTGCGCAGGCTCCTCGACCGGCTGAAGCGCGACGATCCCGTCAGTGAGCAAACCCTGCAGCAGGCCATCAACGTGCTGCCGTCATCCGATGGCGTCTACGACTGGGAGCTAGTCGCCAGAGCCATCGCGCGTGCGGTCGACACCGACGAGGTCGCGCTCTCGAAGCGGATCGTCGGGGCTGTCGTCGACTACGTCGCCAACCTCGAGCCCGACGGCACCAATGTGGTCGCCGCGTACGAGCTGCTCGAAGGTTTCGACGACCAACTGCTGAATGACACCGCGCGGCACGGGCCGGCACCGCGCGGCATCCAGGAGCTCCACGTGTACGTGCTCGAGCGGATGTCGAACCTCGGCCAGCGCTCCGACCACTTGCGACTGCCCAGCCTCGACGCCACCAGTCGCGCGCGCGTGATGCGTATCGAACTCGACGACCCGTCCCTCGCCCGCCCGCTGCGCGAGTTCGAGCCCGACGACCGGCTCGGCTGGACACTTACTGCGCTGGTCGAGAACGGGAAATGGACCACCGATCGCGTCGAAGACGCCGTTCGCACCTCCATGATCACCGGCATCGCCGCCGTTGCCGCAGCAATCGATCTCCTCAAGCCTTCGGACACCTCCATGAATGCGCTCGACATCGTTGGAAACGTTGCGATGCAGATCCTCGAGCCCACCGATCAGGTCGAGGTGCTCCGCCGCATCGACCGCCGCTACAACCGGGAGCCGTTGGAGAACCGCGGTCAGAATCTGGCACAGATCGAATCGGAAGCCCGGAACCTGAATCGGCTGGCGATTGCCGAAGAGGCGCTCAACGGTTCGGCAAAGAGCGACTCGCTGGCGCACTATCGGAGTGTCGCCGCCAGCAACCGTGCGGCAACCTTGCGGGAACGCTGGGGCCTCGACGACGAGATCTACCGATCAGCGCGCACCCGCGACGTGAACGAGCGCGCCGCCGGTATCGGCCACTGACTTCCTGACTTTGCGTCGCACGCGTACCGAATAGCGGACGTTTGCGACGCAAAGTCGGGAGAAATCGGGGGGTTGTGGTGGACCAAGCGAGCGGGCTCGGAATCACGTTCGAAATGGTCATGGGCGCCAACCCACGCGCGCGCGTCGGAACGAAGGAGTTCTTCCTGATTGCGCAACTCGAGCAACCGAGCAATCAGGCGGCACTGCGCAAGTACGCCGAAGGTCGCGAACTGTGGAAGCAACAGACGGTCGAGCTGCTCATCGTCGTCGCCGAGTACCAGAAAGTGATCCGTGACACTCCCGAACGGGAGCCCCAAGCCCGGCGCGCCGTGCACTTCGCAACGCTCACGCTGCTCCCCGAGAACCTCGGCGTGTTGACCGGCTTCATGGACCGCCAGGTCATGAACCGAGCGAACGATCCCATCACCGAAGCGATCGCCGGCATGAAGAGCCTGCCGGTCGAAGAGCGCATCAGTGCGCTCGAGATTGCAGTTGGCGAGGGCCCGCTGCGACAGGCACATCTCGAGACCGACTCGCACGCGCGTATCCGTACCCGCCTCGAACGCCTGAATCAGGATCGAGAGCCCCGCCTCCGCCACTCACGCTGACTTTGCGTCGCACGCGTACCGAATAGCGGACGTTTGCGACGCAAAGTCGGGAGAAGGGTTAGGAGGCGTAGAGCAGGCCCAGGATGATGGAGTCGCTCAGCGCCTGCCACGACGCTTCGATGATGTTGTCGCTCACACCAATGGTGGTCCAGCTCTTCGAACCGTTGGTGGAGTCGATGAGCACACGCGTCACCGCACCCGTGCCCTTCTGCGTGTTGAGCACGCGCACCTTGTAGTCGGTGAGGTGCATCTTGGCGAGCTGCGGGTACCGGTCGCCGATGGCCTTGCGCAGCGCACTGTCGAGCGCGTTGACCGGACCGTTTCCCTCGGCGGTTGCGATGAGGCGCTCGCTCTCCACCCCGTCACGACGGGCCGGCACCCAGATCTTCACGGTCGCTTCGGTGGCAAACGTGTCCGACGTGCCGAACGTGGAGAGCTCCGCGTCGGGTTCATCGGTGGTCACGCGAAAGCTCTCGACGGTGAACCATGGCTGCTCGAACCCTGCGGCCCGCCGCATGAGGAGTTCGAGCGAACCGTCGGCCACTTCGAAGTGATACCCCTCGTGCTCGAGTTGCTTGAGTCGATCCACCACTTCGTTCAAGGCGGGGCCTTCGATGTCGATCCCCAACTCCTTGGCCTTCAACGCGATGGACGCCCGACCCGAGAGTTCACCCACCACGAAGCGCGTGCCGTTGCCGACGCTGTCGGGTTGCACGTGTTCGTACGCGTCGGGCCGCTTCGCAATGGCACTGGTGTGCAGACCGGCCTTGTGCGCGAACGCACTGCGCCCCACGAACGCGGCCTGCGGGTTGAGCGGCATGTTCACGAGTTCGGCCACGTGGTGCGCCACGCTCGTGAGTCGTTCGAGTCGTTCACGCGGAATGGTCTCGATAGCCATCTTCAGCGTGAGGTCGGGGATGATGGTGGTGAGGTTGCAGTTGCCGGTGCGTTCGCCGTAGCCGTTGATGGTTCCCTGCACCTGCGTTGCGCCACCACGCACACCGGCCAGCGCGTTCGCTACGCCGGTGCCGGCGTCGTCGTGGAGGTGCACTGCGATGCTCACGTCACCCTTGAAGTAGTCGTACACCTCACCGACGATCTGCTCGACCTCGAAGGGCAACGACCCGCCGTTGGTGTCGCAGAGCACCAGGTGCGTGGCCCCCTTCATGGCCGCGCCTTCGAGCACGCGCAGCGCGAACTCGGAGTTGGCCTTGTAGCCGTCGAAAAAGTGCTCGGCGTCGAAGAGCACTTGACGGCCTTCGTTGTGCAGGAACTCCACGGAATCGGCCACCATGGCCACGCCCTCGTCGAGGTCGGTGCCGAGCGCCTCGGTGACGTGGTAGTCCCAGGTCTTGCCCACGATGCAGACGGCGGGCGAGCCCGAATCGATGAGGTGCCGCAGCGTCTCGTCGCTGTCGACCTTGCCCTTCACCCGTCGAGTCATGCCGAACGCCACGAGCTTCGACGAGGTGAGCGTGAGCTCACGGGGCAGGCGCTGGAAGAGCTCGACATCCTTCGGATTCGCGCCTGGCCACCCCGCCTCGATGAAGTGCACGCCCAACCAGTCCAGCTGTTCAGCAATGCGCAACTTGTCTTCGACCGTGAGCGAGATGCCCTCGAGCTGCGAGCCGTCGCGCAGCGTGGTGTCGTAGATCTCGACTGCCTTCGGCGTACGCGGGTTAGTCCACATAAGTGAGCCAGTCCTTGTACCGATCGACCTGGCCGCGCACCGTGGCGTCGTAGGTCGCCATGATTTCTTTCGTGATGGGACCGGGTTGACCGATCACGCGCTCATCGACCGACTGGATGGGCACCACTTCGGCCGCCGTGCCACTGAGGAACGCTTCATCGCACGAGTAGAGGTCGGAACGCAGCAGGTTCTCTTCCTTCACGTCGACGCCCATGTCGTGAGCGATCGTGAAGATGGTGTCGCGTGTAATGCCGTCGAGCGCACCCGCCGACAACGGCGGCGTGACGATGTGTCCCTTGCGCACCAAGAAGATGTTCTCGCCGGTGCACTCGGCCACGAAGCCATGGGTGTTCAACATGATGGCTTCGTCGTACCCCGACTTCACTGCTTCGACCTTCGCGAGCTGGCTGTTGACGTAGATGCCCACGCCCTTGGCGGCCGACGGGTTGATATTCGGGTCCATGCGCCGCCAGCTGCTCACCTTCATGCGCACGCCGGTCTGCTTGCCCGCGTCGCCCAGGTACGCACCCCACGGCCACACTGCGATCATCACGTTGACCGGACAGGGCAACGGGTTGAGCCCCATTTCTCCGTAGCCCAGGTACACGAGCGGGCGGATGTAGCAACTGTCGATGTCGTTCGCGCGGATCGTTTCGACCGTGGCGTCGCAGAGGTCGTCGACCGAGAACGGCACGTCGATCATGAGCATCTTCGCCGACTGGTGCAGTCGCTTCATGTGGTCTTGGAGGCGGAACACCGCCGGGCCACGGTCGGTGCTGTACGCACGGATGCCTTCGAACGCGCCGCTGCCGTAGTGGAGAGTGTGCGCGAGCACGTGCACCTTGGCGTCGTCCCAGTTGACGAGTTCGCCATCCATCCAGATCTTCTTGGTGGGCGTGAGCGGCATGGGGGTCTCCTGTTGTACGAACTCAGACGGCGGCGGCGACGGCGTCGCCGATCTCGCTCGTGGAACCGGTGACGTCGTCGGTCTCGGCGATGGCCTTCTGCACACGCGCGGCAGCGTCGGCTTCGCCGAGGAACTCCAACATCATTTGCATACTCACGATCGCGGCACGCGGATCGGCCTTGCCCTGCCCGGCGATGTCAGGCGCCGAACCGTGCACGGGTTCGAACATGCTGGGACCAGTACGTGCGGGGTTGAGGTTGCCGCTCGCGGCCCGACCGATACCCCCAGCCACAGCACCGGCAAGGTCGGTGAGGATGTCGCCGAACAAGTTGTCGGTGACCACCACGTCGTAGCGACGAGGTCGTTCCACCAAGTGGATGCACGCGGCGTCGATGTGGTCGTAACCGGTTTCGACATCGGGGAACTCCGCCGCAACTTCGTTGAAGGCGCGTTGCCACAGGTCGCCGGCGAACGTGAGCACGTTGGTCTTGTGCACGAGCGTGCAGCGCTTTTGTTCGCGCTGTCGCGCGAGTTCGAATGCGTACCGCACGCAACGCTCCACGCCGAAGCGCGTGTTCACGCTCCCCTGTGTGGCCACCTCGTGCGGAGTGCCTTTGCGCAGCAGTCCGCCTTCTCCCACGTAGGGACCTTCGGTGTTCTCGCGCACGACCACCAGGTCGAGCGGTTCACCGTCGAGGGCCTTGGTGGTTCTGAACGGCCGCAGGTTCACGTACTGATCGAGTGAGAACCGCAGGGCGAGGATGATGCCGCGCTCGACCAGCCCAGGTGGCACGTCGGGCCAGCCCACGGCGCCAAAGAGAATGGCATCGGTGGCCCGGATGCGCGCGAGCTCGGCGTCGGGCAGCACGGTGCCGTCGCGCAGGTAACGCTGACCGCCCAGGTCGAAGTCGACGCGGCCGTAAGCCACGCCGGTGGCGTCGAGGCACTTGAGCGCCTCGGCCGTCACTTCCGGCCCGATCCCGTCGCCGCCGAGCACGCCGATTCGGTAGGTCACGTCGTTGAGTCCTTTTATATGGAACGGATTCCGGTCACGAAAAAGCCGCCCACCCCGAGGGGACGGACGGCTTGGAGCGGACGCCGGGGTGGGCGCCCGCTAGGAAATTACGACAATCTGCGCGCGAAATGTTGACTGCATACAGCGGACAGGATCGCAGTCTCACTGGCCGGGGTCAACCCGGTTAGAACGGTGGGCGATGAAGCTCCTTCGGTATCTCCTCATCGGCGTGATCGTCATCGGGGGCGGGTTCGCCATCTACCTGCTTGGGATCAAATCGGACTCCAAACCCAAACCAAAGCTGGCGGCCACCACCACGGCGGCCGGCACCAGCTCCAGCGGCCCGGCCCGCACCTCGCCGAACGACACCTGGACCGTCCGCCCCGGCCCGGTCAGTGACACCTTCGTGGGCTACCGCGTCCGTGAGCTCCTCCTGCGCGGCAACATCGACCAGGAGGTCACCGGCCGCACCAATCAGGTGACTGGCCAGTTCGTGGTGGCGAACGGCATTGCCGCCACCGGCGAGCTCGTAGCGCAGGTCGACACGCTCAGTACCGACTCTGGCCTGCGCGACAGCGCGGTCAAACGCACCGGTCTGGAGTCGTCGAAGTTCCCAACCGCCACCTTCACCCTCACCCAGCCGATCGAACTCGGTTCGGCGAAAGCCGGCCAGCGCGTCAAGACCAACGCCACCGGGAACCTCACGGTGCACGGGGTCACGAAACCCGTCACGTTCGCGCTCGACACGCGTTGGGATGGCAACACCATCGAGACCGCCGGGTCGGCACCGATCAAGCTCAGTGACTTCGGCATCCGGATCGACGACTTCAAATTCGCGGCTGAGGTTGCCAACGACGCAACGATCGAGCTGCAACTCACCTTCGTGCCCAAGTGAGTGACGCCGCCCCCAACGACGCCGCACCCGCGGAACCGACTCCGCAGTCGGTCGTCCTCATTGCGCTGCCCGAACTCACACCCGCGGTCGGGGCGCTCCGACTCGCGCACGATCCGGCGGCGGCCGACCACATCCCGCCGCACATCACGCTGAACTTCCCGTTCGTTCCGCCCCACGAACTCGACGAGCCCACTCGGCGCGCGCTCACCGAGATCGCCGCCGAGACCAACACCTTCTACGTGGAGTTCCCCGAGGTCGAGTACTTCACCCGCGACGACGAGTACATCGTGCACCTGCGAGCCGAACCGGCCGACGTGCTGCAGCGTTTGGCCGTGCGCGTGCACGAGCGGTGGCCGCAGTACCCCCTCTTCGGTGGCATGGTGGCCATCGAGGACTACGTGCCGCATCTCACGATCGGCTACGGCGACGCAGCGTTCCTCGAACAGGTCCGCCACGAGTTGGGCCCGCAACTCCCTCTCACCACCCGGGCCACCGGCCTGGCCGTCCTCACCGGCGTGGTGGGCGAACGCTGGCTGGCCCGCTGCGTGGCGCCCTTTCGGTAACCTGCCTCTTCCTATGACGACGCACCTCTCGCAAGCGGCGTACGACCGCCTGGAAGAAGAACTGGCGTTCCGCTCGGGTGACCGCCGCCGCCAGATCTCCGAATGGATCGAGCGCGCGCGCGAACTCGGCGACCTCAAGGAGAACGCCGACTACCACGCCGCGAAAGACGAGCAAGGCCACAACGAGGCGCGCGTCCGACAGCTCGAAGCGATCCTCAAGGACGCCGAGATCGTGGCCGCCGCCGACGCCGACGTCGTGAGCCCGGGCACAGTCGTCGAGGTTCGCATGGACGGTGACGACGACACCATCACCTATCTCGTCGGCTCCATCGAAGAACGCCACGACGAGTACGACGTGTTGTCGGTCACCTCGCCGTTGGGACAGGCCGTCATGGGCAAGGCCGTCGGCGACAGCGTCGACTACGAAGGCCCGAAGCGCACGTTCCAAGTCGAAATCGTGAGCGTCCGGCCGCTCTGACGTCGGGCGCTACTGCAACTCGCCGACCGCGAGCAGCCCCAAGGCGATCACCGCAAGCGCAAGCCCGAATGCTTGCGGCACGCGCACTCGTTCCTTCAGAAACACGAACGCGCATACGCCCGTGACCACCGGATAGAACGACGCCGCGGCCGACGCCACCCCCAACGCGCCGGCGCCGAACGCCGCGAACAGGGCCAGCGACGCCAACGCATTGACGATCGCTGCGGCGCCAACCCTTCGCGCTTCGATGCCGAGCCCAAAGGACAGTTTCCGTGCGGCCACTGCGACCGCAAGACCGATCACGGGCACGACGTTGCTGGCGAGCAGCGCCCACTCGCCGGCACGAGCACGCCCGGCATCGAGCCCCACGAACGTGCCTGAGAACAACAGACCCGCAAACACGGCGAGTGGCACATCGGGGCCGAACCATGACCGGATCGGCGGATGCTGCGCGTGTTCGCGTTCAAGTTCCGGAATCTCGGGCGGTCGTTCGAACGCCGTGACGACGACGATGCCGACGGCCATGGCCAACACGCCCAACGTGCTGGCCATGCCGATGCGGTCACCTTGGACGTAGCCGACCGCAGCTGGAACCGCCGCCGTGAGCCCACCGCTGATGGCCGCAACGACGCTGAAGCGCCCGATCGCCAATGCCCGGTAGAACGCAACGAGTCCGACGGCCGCAGCGGTTCCCCCGAGCGCGCCGTACACCAGACCCAATGCATCGAGTTGCGGCGCCATGATCAGCGTGGCGCCGAGGAAGAACGGCAACTCGATGACGTAGATCCAGAACGTGATGGTGACCACGCTGATTCGGCGGGCGGCGATCCCGGCGACGTAGTCGTTGACCCCGAAGCCAAGGGCTGAAAGAACGCCGAAGAGGACCGCCACGGCAGACAGTCAACTCGATCTGACGGGTTGTCAGGTCCGCTTGGTGAAGGGAACTACTCGGCGCCGCGGCTTGTTGCCACCCGAGTAGAGCACCTGCCGTACTGCGGTCTGCGTCGCAATGGGCACCTTGCCGCCACCGCGCATGACGAGTTCGAACCGGTCCGACGCCACGCCCTTGTCGGTTGCCAGCCGCGCAACCGAAACCTGCGCGCCAACTTTGTCGAATGCGGTGACCAACTGATGGAAGAGACCACGCCGGTCGGGTCCGGTGGCTTCGCACACGGTTGCGAACGGAGACGACTCATCGTCGAACTCCAACGTCACGTCACGGTTGGCGCCCACGTCACCGGGCTGCTTGATCGCTTCACCGATCGCCGCCGCAAGTGCGGCGCCGTCCGGTTCGACGACCCCGGTGGTCGCCATGGACACGACGATCGCACCATCGCCCCAGACGGCCACCGCAGCGCGGTCGACGTCGAAACCTTGCTCCGCCAGTACTTCCGCAGCCGCCCGCACCAGCCCAGCGGCCGGCCGCGCGGCGATCTCGACCATTGCCCCCGTTTCGCCGGCCGATCGTGACGCGACGGACACTTCCAGCCCACCGGAGCGCGGCAGCGACTCGACCAGTGCTGCATGCTGAGCGACTGACTCGGCCGGCTGGTCGATCAGGTACGACGTCGGTGCCGCTGCGATGCGTTCGCGCGCGCGCGCGTCAGCAGCTTGCGCCTGGGCCGCAGCGATCCGCTCGGGCACGAGCTCGCGCATCTCATCGGCCTCGAGATCCGGTCGATCGAGGAGCGCCTCGATGCGGGCCAAAACTTCGTCGAGGCGCCGACGTCCAGTTTCATCCAGATCCGTCGAGGCCAATGTGAAGAGATACAGCGCACGCGCCGCCTCAGGACTCCCAAGATGCGTTGACAGCTGGAGCAGCCGGCCCCGAGCGAGACCATCGACCGAGCGCGCTGCAGCACGCATGAGCCTCCGATTGCACACGAGCGCGCGCACGGCCTCGGCGCGCCCGTTCGTGATGTCGAGCCGCTGGATGAGCGATTCCGCCAGCATCTCCGGATCGACGTCTTCACCGGCGATGTCGAGCACAAGCGCTGCAAGGACCGGGACCTCAGGGCGTCGCAGTTCCGCCGCCACGATCGCGGCGCGCCGATCGACTTTGGGCAGCTCCTGAAGCCGCTCCACCGTGGGCCACGCCAACACCATGCCGGGATCGAGGATGTAGGGGTTCTCGCGTCGTCGATGCATTGCGTCGGCGACCTCAGGCAACGCGCGCTCGAGTACACCACTCGTCTCGAGGAACCGCCATGCTCGGGGATCACCCTCGCGCAGCACGCGCAGCAACTCGTCGGTTGCACCGTCACCCCATTCGAGCGGCTCATCAGGCAACGCGCCTGCCCAATCGAGCAAGCTGGCCGCCGGACGGGCGTCACGCATCAGGAGCGCCGCCTGCATCGCCAAATGCACAGTTCGGTCGTCGGGCGGATGGCCGAGCAACTCGACCACACCTTCACGCAGCTGCAGCCAACCGCCTGGCGGCGGCTCGCGATCGGACTCGACCGCTGGACGCCGCCGCCGCACGGCGTTGACCCGCCAACGCAAGAGCGGCGGCGCAACGAGCGTGGTGGAGAGCACGACCAAGAGGAGCGCTCCATAGAGGTTCTCGCCCAACACCCCGGTCTTGAGGCCAATGGTGGCGAAGATCAAGCCAACCTCGCCGCGGGGCAGCATGCCGATACCCACGAGCGTGCGGTCAGCAGTCGTTCCGATCGCACCCCAACCGGCCACCAGCTTTCCAACGATTGCGGCCACGAGCAACACGCCGGCAACCGCGAACACTTCGCCACTGAACAGCTTCTCGAGTTCGAGGTTCACGCCGATGCCGAGGAAGAAGATCGGCACGAACACGTTTGCAATGGGACGCAGATCGTCCACGATGCGGTCGGAAGCACGACTCTCAGCGAGCGCCAACCCGGCGACGAAGGCCCCCACGATCGGCGCAAGCTTCGCTTCGTCGGCGAGAAAGGCGATACCGAGCGTGAACGCAACCGCAAGCGCAATGAGGGTGCCGCTACTCCGGGCACGGCGCTGCACACTGTCGAACACCCGCGGCGCAGCGATCACGCCCACGAGCGAAGCAACGACGAGGAATCCAATGGCAACGCCGATGAGAACAGCCAGCGTCGAGAGCGCAATGGAACCCTCTTCGACAATGCGGACAACGACGGTGAGGATCACCAGGCCCAATACGTCGTCGATGACCGCAGCGCCCAGCACCGTGCGGGCCTCGATTGTGCCGAGCGCGCGGAGATCGGAGAACACGCGGGCCGTGATGCCCACCGACGTGGCTGCCAGCGCCGCACCCAGGAACAAGGCGGTGTTCCCTGGCTCGCCGATGACGGCGGCGGCACCCCACCCGGCGAGCATTGGCACACCCACTCCGATGAACGCCACCGTCATCGACGCGCGACCAACTGCCCGCAGTTCCGACAGTCGCATCTCGAGTCCGACTTCGAGGAGCAGCAGGATCACGCCGATCTCACCGAGCACCGCGAGCAACTCGGCCGTGAAGTCACCTTGCGCCATCGCTGGAGAGGGCACCCAACCCAATACCGATGGTCCCACGACGATGCCGGCGATGATCTCGGCCACCACCACGGGGACGCGGATGCGTTCCGCAAGCTCGGCTGCGAGCTTGGCGGCGACGAGCACCACCACCAGCGTCAACAGGATCTTTGCGATGTCGACTTCCACGCGGCAGCCTTTGGTTCAGGATGCGGCGGAGCCGGGTTCGGTCACCTGCATCAGGTAGCCACGAGATCGCACAGTGCGGATCTCGAGTCCGATCGCTGCGATGCGACGGCGCAGTCGAAGTACGTGAACGTCAAGCGCGTTACGGGTGGGCGCACCTTCAGGCCAGGCTCGGCGAGCCAGCGCGTCACGACCCACCACCGCACCGAAGCGCTCCACCAGCCCAGCAGCGAGCGCGGACTCCACCGGCGACAACGATGCCCACCGACCGCGAAATCGCAAGAGTCCGTCGTCGTCGATCACCGGCAGTCCGTGCTCTTGTTCCGCCCGTTGTTCGAGCGTGGCCACCCTGGCGCGCACGTCACGGTCGTCGGCGGGCAGCCGAATCCAGTCCTCGAGGCAGTCGGCGAACGCCGGGGGTTCCTCGGACGGTGCCACGAGCAACAGCCGAGGTGAGCCTTCCGACCGGAGTTCGTCGAGCCGCCCACGTTCTTCGGGATATCGCACCAGCACCACGTCCACGGTCGCACCGTACGCAGCGAGCATTTCGCAAATGTTTCGGGACCATGAAGGCCTTGCCCGGGTGCACTTGGCGTAATTCGGGCATTCCGTGCGATCCTTAACTCGATGCGAGCCGAAACCTGGGCCCACACCGTCGTGAGTCCGCCTGTCGAAGCCGATGACACCGGACTCACGCCCGCCGATCGCGGGCTGCTCGCAGGGTTCGCGGCCAACCTTTCACCCGTCGGGCTCTCCGAGTGGGACGAGGCGCTCGCAGCCTGGGAAGACACCGTTCGCTCGCTCGACCGACTACCCCTCTCGACTTGGCTGGAAGACGTCGCTCGGCATCGTGGCACGGTCGGTGTCGGCGACCGCCGAGCCGCCGGCATCCTCGACCGGGCCGTGGCCCGGGTCCTGCGCGCGCACGACCGCGCCGACGAACTCGCAGATTTCGTCGACAGCCAATACCTGCGAGCCGTCCAGTCGTTCCGTCCGATCGTACCGGTGCTGGAACTCGACACGTTGGCCGAACACGTGGTCGCGGTGCTGGATTGCGCGTCCGACGACGAGTTGATCGACGTGACGCTTTCACTCATCAAGCAGGCGAGCGCACACGGTTTGCGCAACGAGAACGTGATCGTCGAACGGGTCGGCCGCTTGCACGTACTGGGTGCGCTCATCAGCTTCGAGCACGAACGGTTCGATGATGCCATGGCATTTGCGGAACATGCGCTCCGCGACGGTTTCGATTCACAATCTGCCTCAGTCACGTATCAGGCGTCGCTCATTCACGCGCAAGTCGTGAACCCGCGCCAGGTCTCCAACATCCGCGCGTCGCTCGACGTCGCGCGCTCAGTGCGCCGGCGGGAGCCCTCGGCAGCGGAGGACATCGACGTCGCGCGCGAGGCCGAGCTCTGGATCGGGCTCGGCGAAACCGACGCCGCCGGCACGCTCCTACGCGAAGACGTCGCCTTGGGTAACGAAGTGGGTCCGCACACTGCTGAGGTCGCCGAGCGGCTCGGGCTCCACGACCTGGTCCGCCGCCATCTCGAACATCGCCTGGGAACTCGCCTGAACCACCTCGACGCGTGCCAGGACGCGCCGCCACTCCTGCTCGAAGTCGCCCAGGTTTCGGTTGCGCAGACGTATTCGGATCTCCACGAGCTCGCGCTTCGCAGCGATGACGAAGTCGCAGCCAACTTCTACCGAACCCAGATGGAATCGGTGCTCCAACCGGCCGCGAACGAATGGAGCTCGGTGCAGGCACTCACCACGGCGGCGCGGCTACTCGGCGAGGAGTCGACGATTCCTCAACGCCTGTTCCGTGCCGTGCTCAGTCGTGAGCGGACCGCACGCGAACTCGATCGCAGTGCCGGGGCGAGCGAGCCGGACCGGGTCATGGCCTGGCGCAACGCGTTCAACTACGCGTCCGAAGCTGCGGCGTGGTGCGAGCAGCACACGAATCCCACCACCACCAGTTTCATTCGAGTGTTCCGCGATCGGATTCAGGCCGGTCTGCGCCGCGCCGCGCAGAGCCTCGACCTCGACGTTCAGCGCTGAAGCAATTCCTCGGCTGCGGCCACCACCTGCGCGGCGAGACGCTTCCCTGGCGTTCGTCCCAGCCGATCAATCGGTCCGCTGACACTGATTGCCGCGACCACTCCACCGTTCGCATCGAACACGGGCGCGCTCACGCTGGCCACTCCTTGGGCGCGCTCCCCCACCGATTCCGCCCACCCCCGCTTGCGAACTGCTGCCAACGCTGCCGGCGCATCGGCCGCGAACGCGCGCAGAACCTGACCGCCGGATCCACGATCGATCGGGAACACGGCTCCGAGCGGCACGGTGTCGCGCAGCCCGGCCCGCGGTTCGGCAACGGCAACGCACACTCGGTGACTCCCGTCGCGCACGAACAGTTGCGCGCTCTCACCCGTCAACGCGCACAACTCGTCGAGCACGGGTTGGGCCGCAACGGCGAGGGGCGGGACGGCGCTGTGCATTGCGAGTTCCGCCACGCGTGCGCCGATCCGGAACCGCCCGTCGTCATTACGGCCAACGAGTCCGTGGGCTTCGAGCGCAGTGGCAATGCGGTGCGCAGTGGGCCGAGCGATCCCGGTGGCCTCGGTCAGCTCACCGAGACTGCACGGACCGACGTTGCCGAGGGCGTCCAGGATCGCGGCCACCTTGTCGACCACGCCGACGCCGGTTGCTACAGTGTCCATATCGCAAGATTAGCGTCTCACTATATGAGACACCAGCATTTCGCCGATCGACCCGACAACCAAGGAGCGTCCGATGGGCAAGACCCTCTCGGAGAAAGTGTGGGACCGCCACCTCGTCCATCAGGCCGACGGCGAACCTGACCTCCTCTACATCGACTTGCACCTGGTGCACGAAGTCACGTCGCCCCAGGCGTTCGAGGGCCTGCGCCTCAGTGGTCGCACCGTGCGCCGCCCCGACCTCACCGTGGCCACCATGGACCACAACGTGCCCACCGATCCTCCGGTGAACGGCGAGATCGTGGTGAACGACCCCATCAGCAAGCAGCAGATGGACACCCTCGAGAAGAACTGCGCCGAGTTCGGTGTCACGTGCTTCGGCATGGGCGACGCGCACCAGGGCATCGTGCACGTGATCGGGCCCGAGCTCGGGCTCACGCAACCCGGTATGACCATCGTGTGCGGCGACTCGCACACTGCGACGCACGGCGCGTTCGGTGCCATCGCGTTCGGTATCGGTACCAGCGAGGTGGAGCACGTGCTCGCCACGCAAACGTTGCCACAGCACAAGCCCGGCACCATGCAAGTGGTCATCGACGGTGAACTTCCGGCCGGCGCCACCGCGAAGGACATCGTGCTCGCCATCATCAACCGCATCGGTACTGGCGGAGGCGTGGGAAAGATCATCGAGTACAGCGGTGAAGCCATCCGCAATCTCTCGATGGAAGGTCGCATGACCATCTGCAACATGTCCATCGAAGCCGGCGCGCGAGCCGGGCTGGTTACCCCCGACGACGTCACGTTCGACTACCTGAAGGGGCGCGACCATGCGCCCACGGGCGCCGACTGGGACGCCGCGGTCGCCGAATGGCGCACCCTCGCCACTGACCCTGATGCCGAGTTCGACGAAACCGTCGTCATCGATGCCGCGTCCATCAAACCGCGCGTCACGTGGGGAACCAACCCCGCGCAGAGCGTTGCCATCGACGAAGTGATTCCCGACCCGTTGTCGTTCGATGGCGCCGACGCGTCCCATGCAGCACGCGCACTCGAATACATGGGACTGACCGCCGGCACCGCGATCAAAGATGTGCCAGTCCAGACCGTGTTCATCGGGTCGTGCACCAACTCGCGCATCGAAGACCTGCGCGCGGCTGCGGCCGTGGCGAAGGGGCGCACGGTTGCCAACGGCGTGCGCGCCATGGTGGTGCCGGGTTCGGGCCAGGTGAAGGCCCAGGCCGAAGCCGAGGGGCTCCACCAGGTGTTCATTGACGCCGGGTTCGACTGGCGGCAACCAGGATGCTCGATGTGCTTGGCCATGAACCCCGACAAGTTGGCTCCGGGCGAACGTGCCGCCAGCACCAGCAACCGCAACTTCGAAGGTCGGCAGGGTCCGGGCGGGCGAACGCATCTCGTCTCGCCCGCCGTGGCCGCAGCAACCGCGATCGTCGGGCGCTTCGCCTCCCCCGCCGACCTCTGACCCCCCCCACCTCATCGACTTTGCGTCGTTCGTGTACGCCATGG
>JBMOIJ010000031.1:0-23776 GCA_049317385.1 Acidimicrobiia bacterium | reverse complement strand
ATGCTGCGCCCGCCAGAGGATGAAGGCACGGGCGGCACCGAGTGACGAGTCCGCCCCGCCCGAGCGGGGCGCTGATTGCCCGTTTCGTCCGATTCCGCTATATTCGCAATATTCGCAGGATGCGATTCCACCGGCGCACAACGCGGGCCCCGGGGCAGCGGAGGGAGCGGGCAATGACAGCGGTCGACACCACCACCGTCGAGAAGGCGCACTCGGCCCGCCGGGCCGCTCGCCTCATGGTCCAGGCCTCCATCGGCGGCTCCGACACCCGCATGCTCGAGATCGCCCGTGAGCTCCTGACTGCCGCCAGCGACGCCTTCGACCAGACGACGTTGAACGTCCACGCCGCCAGCGCCCACCGGGAACTCGCCGAGGTGCTCGTCGAGATCGGGGTGCGCCGCGACGACAACCGGTCGGTGGCCGCCGCACTCCCCCACTTCGACCGTGCGATCCGCGGGTACGAACGAGCCGAGCTCGGAGCGCGCAGCTCCAGCACGCGCCGGCGCGTCCAATGGACTCGCCAACTGCTCGCCACGAACTGACCCGTCCCGCGCGTCGGTACGATCGCGGCGGTTGACGCCGGCCGTCACGGCGCACCAGTGGAGGACGAGTGCTCAGCGAAACCTTGCGCGAGGCCGCAACGCGTTTCAGCGACTTCCCTGCGTACGTCACGCCCTCCGGCTGGACACTCACGTATCGCGACCTGCTGGCTTCCACCTTGGAAACTGCGGCCGGTCTCGCAGCCCGCGGCGTGCACGCCGGTGACGTGGTCGCGCTCGCGCTACCACCCGGCCCCGAATATCTGGTGGGATACCTGGCTGCGGCCCACATCGGCGCCATCACGGCCGGGGTGAACACACGCCTGTCCGCGCCGGAGCGGAACGCCGTGCTCGACCGGGCGCAACCGGCACTGGTGCTCGCCGCGCCCGGGTTCGAACCGGCTGGCCACGATCAACTCACGGTGGCGCGCGCAGAGCGCGTCGAAACATTTCTTCACGGCCTACGCGTCGCCGACCGTGAACCACCCGCGGTCGAAAACGACCCCGACCGGCCGGTCGCGATTGTGTTCACGTCAGGCACCACTGGCGTACCGAAAGGTGCGGTGTACTGCAATCGCCAACTCTCCTACATCACCGAGGTCGATACGGGCGGCGCGTGGGGCGGCGCGCCCCGCACGTTCTCGGGCACGTCGTTCGCGCACTTGGGCTTCATGACCAAACTTCCCGGTGCACTGCGGCGCGGTGGCACCACCTGGATCATGGAGCGTTGGAGCGCGCGCGAGTCATTGAGCATGACCGCCGAATTGGGACTCACCACCGTGGCGGGCGTCCCAACGCAGTTCGCGTTGATGCTGCGCGACCCCGAGTTCGACACGTTCGATCTGTCGAGCGTGCGCATGTTGATCGCCGGCGGCGGCCCGATCACGCCCGGCCTCGCCGACGAAGCGCGCCGCCGCTTCGGGGCCGCCCTCACCACGCGCTACTCATGCACGGAAGCGGGAATCGGACTCGGTACTGCGTCCACTGATCCGCTCGAAGACGCAGTCGAAACGGTTGGTCGCCCGTTGGCGGGCGTGGAACTCGTGCTACTCGACGATGACGATCGCGCCGTTCCATCTGGCGAAGTGGGCGCAGTCTGCTTGCGGTCCCCCGCGGTCATGACCGAATACTGGCGCGATCCCGAGCAGACGCAGGCCGCGTTCACGTCCGACGGATTCGTGCGCACCGGCGACCTCGGCTGGCTCGACGACCACGGGCGGCTCCACCTGGTGGGCCGCGCGAAAGAGATGTACGTGCGCGGCGGCTACAACGTGTTCCCGGTCGAAGTCGAAGCCGCGCTTTCGGAGCATCCGGCGGTGCGCGCCGTTGCCGTCATTGCCCGCGCTGACGACGTGATGGGCGAAGTGGGCGTGGCGTGTGTTGTTCCCACCGACCCGGCCCATCCCCCGTCGATCGAAGACCTCCGCTCGTTCGTCACCAGCCGGCTCGCGAAGTACAAGCTCCCCGACGCCCTGGTACTCCTCGACGATCTCCCGCTCACGGCGGGCGACAAGATCGATCGGGCTGCGCTCCGGGTACGGCTCACCCCGTAGGGGTCGGTAATCTGACGGCCACGTCAGGCTCGACGAAAGGCCGGAAGTGGACCTCGACTTCACTGCCGAACAAGACGAACTCCGCGCCGGCATCCGTGCCGTGCTCGAAAAGGAGAGCCCGCCCACGCTCGCCCGCGCCATTGTCGAGCACACCGGCGATGCCGCACCGCTCTGGCACCAGATGGTCGAGCTCGGCTGGCCGGCTCTCACGGTGCCGGAATCGGCAGGCGGGCTCGGACTCGGAGCCATCGAACTCGCCGTCTTGTGCGAGGAACTCGGACGCGCCATCACCCCGGGACCGCTGCTCTCCACGGTGGCGGGGTTCATTCCGATGGTGCGCGAGTGCGGGACCGAAGCGCAGATCGCTCGGTTCCTCGAACCGGTTGCCAATGGCGAACGCGCCGGTGCACTTGCGTGGTTCGGCGGCGCGGGTGCCGTCACGCTCACTACTGCGGGCGACTGCTACACGCTCTCCGGCTCCCACCAATGGGTACTCGATGGATCAATCGCCGATGACATCGCCGTGATTGCCCACATCGACGGCTCCGATGCGGTCGCCGTGGTGGTGGTTCCACGCGACGCGTGCACCGTCACACCCATCCAACCGTTCGATGCGTCGCGCGCCGTTGCAACGGTTGCCTTCGACAACGTGACGATTTCAGCTGACGCCATGCTCGCCAATGCCAACGCAACAACGGTTGCCCGGGCGCTCGAAGAGTTCACCGTGGCCGTCGCCTGCGAGATGGTGGGGACGGCGCAACAGATCTTCGACATCATCCTCGCGTACGCGAAGGAACGCCATCAGTTCGGCGTGCCCATCGGCAGTTTCCAAGCCATCAAGCACAAGTTCGCCGACCTGGCGGTGTTGTTGGAGCGCGCACGCGCGTGCGCGTACTTCGCGGCACTCACCATCGCCGAGGACTCGCCCCAGCGGGCAGTTGCCGCCAGCGTGGCCAAGGCGGCCGCCGGCGATCTCGCCGACCGGGCCGACAAGGAAGGCATTCAGGTCCTGGGTGGCATCGGGTACACGTGGGAGCACGACATGCATCTGCACGTCCGTCGTCTCACCACCGACGCATTGCTCCTCGGCGACAGCGCCGACCACCGCGCTCGCATCGCCGACACCCTGTTCTCCTAACCCCCCTGCCCCTGCCCCTGCCCCTGCCCCTGCCCCTGCCCCTGCCCCTGCCCGTTTCGGTCCACCGAAGCCGCGCTCAGCGCGGCATTCGTGGACGAGATCGTCGCCCGAGCCGGAGTGCCCACGCATAGAGGACGTGGACAACTTCGACCGGCTCATCAACGCATACGCAGCTGCGCACCACGGACTCATCACGCGAGCGATTGCGCTCGAGCTCGGCGTGGAGCGCACGCGCATCTCGCGTCGTCTCAAGAGTGGCGCGTGGGTGCGGGTCGCGAATGGCGTGTACCGAATCGCTGCAGTTCCCGAAACCGCGAAGAGCACGATGCTCGCGTCGGTGCTCCAGACATCGTCCGACAGCTGGGCGGGCCGGCAATCAGCCGCAGCACTGCATGGTCTCCCCGGCTTTGACCTCTTGCCGGCGCGCATCGTGATACCCCGCACGGCGAAACGACGCCCCGACGGACCGTTCGACGCAGCGCAGTCGCTTCACATCCCGTCGAGTCACGTCACCGAGGTCGACGCAATTCCCTGCACTACCGTGGCGCGCACGCTGTTCGACTTGTGCGGCGCGGTGCATCCGTACCGAGCCGAGCGGGCGATTGACGATGCGCTCGTTCGGAAGCTCGCTACACCCACACAGCTGTGGCACGTCCTTCTTGATCTTGCCGAGCACGGACGCAAAGGCACCGTAATGTTCCGTGAGCTCTTGATGGAGCGCTCAGACGGGCGAGCCATCGTCGAGAGTGAACTCGAAGCGGCGTTCCTGCGACTGTGCCGAGCCCACGCGCTACCGGAACCCGAGCGCCAGGTCACCTTCGGCGACGACGACGGCATCATCGGACGAGTCGACTTCTTCTTCCGACCATGGAAGCTCGTCGTGGAGTGCGACGGTCGCATTTGGCACACAGCAAAGCTCGACCGCGACCGCGACGCGGCACGAGACAAGCGGCTTCGCGCCCTCGGCCTCGTGGTCGAGCGATGCACCTGGAGCGACGTCGTGCGCGGCGCGGACGCAACGGCTGCCACGCTTCGCTCTTTCGGGGCACGTATGCCGCGCTGAGCGCGGCTTTGGTGGACGAAAACGGGCAGGGGGGGTGCGAGGGTTAGATGTCGGGGTGGCGGTGGTCGCCGCCGGTCGCTTGGGGCAGCGGGTGGCGTAATGGCACGACCATCGACGAGAAGTCGGCCACCGCGATCATGTTGCCGAGTTCGTCAGTGACCTGACAGTCGATGACCGTGAGTTGCCGACCGGCGCGCACGACCCGGGCCGTGGCACGCACCACCGCACCCTTGGGACGGCCGAGGTAGCGGACGTGCAGGTCCGCAGTGACGATGGTGGTCTGTCCCGGCGAGAACCCCGGCGAGTTGCGCGCCGCACACGTGCCCGCCACCACGTCGATCAACGTGGCGATCGCGCCACCGTGCAAGTTGCCGCTCGCGTTGAACGCACCCGGTGCCACTGGCATCTCAGCCACGACCACCTGAGGGTTGGCGTCATCGAGTGGTTCGAGCGCGATACCCAGCAGCCCGTGCAACGGCGTGGCCTCGAACCGCGCCCGCATGAAGTCGGCAAAGTCCTCGGGCGAGAGCTTCGACGGATCGGCGATGAAGTCAGGCGGGTCGCTGTCGGCATCGGTCATACGGGTCGACGCTACCGGCCGCGCGCCGCCCCTACCGGTAGTTGCCGGTGTGCCCGAGCGAGAAGCGCCCGGGCTGCGGGAAGTACGCAAGTCCGTGGGCACCCTTGCCGGTGGGGATGCGCGCCTTGACCTGCCCGGAGGTGGTGTCGATGACGATCACCTCCGCGTTGTAGCGGCCCGACAGCCACAGTTCGGTGCCGTCGGTGGACACCCCACCCATGTCGGGGCTCGACCCAGTTTCCCAGGTGGTGGTGATGGTGTCGGTGGCGAAGTCCAGAACCGACACGCTGCCGCCAGTGCGGTTTGTGACGTAGGCCTTGGTGCCGTCACGGCTCGGGTAGATGCCGTGCGTTCCCTTACCGGTGGGAATGAACTTCGTCTCAGTCATCGAGTTGATGTCGATGACCGACACGCCGTTGCGGCCTTGGTTCGCCACGTAGAACTTGGATCCGTCGGGTGAGATGCGGATGTCGATGGGCTGCCCGCCGACGTTGAGTTCACCGGTCACCTTGCGGCCCTCGACGTCGATCTTCACCAACCATCCGGAGAACTCGCACCCGATGAGGAGCGTCTTGCCGTCGGCGGTGTAGTCGAGGTGGTTGGGGCCGGAGTGCCCCACGTTGACGCTTCCGAGTTCCTGCCAGGACGCAGGGTCACGGAAGGTGAGTTTCTGGAACCGCTCTTCGACCACGATGGCTTCCTTGCCATCGAGCGTGAAGTACAGGTTGTACGGATCGCTGACCGGGATCGGTTCGCCGGGCACGCCCGTGACGGGATCGATCGGCGTGAGCGAGTTCCCCGTGGTGTTGTTCACGTAGAGGGTCTTGAGGTCCCACGACGGAACGACGTGATTCGGCAACTTCGGCGTGGGGTACGAGGCGATGATCTGCTTGGTCGCAGGATCGATCACCGTGAGCGTGTTGGCGTCGCTGTTCGGGACGTAAACACGCGGCGGTACGTTGGCCACAACAGGGCTGAGGTCGGCCGGACCAGTGAACGCGTAGATGCTCGCCGGACGCGCCGCCGTGGTGCTGGGCGCAGTTGACGTGGCCGCGATGGTCGTCGGAGTCGTAGTGGTGATCTTCGCTGCGGTCTTGCCGCCTCCACACGCGGCCGCAACCAAGACGAGACCGACCGCTGCCACCACGCTGCGCTTCACCACGAACTCCCCTCTGCGTGCCCCGGGTGCCGGATGTTACGGGACACCCACCCGGTAACCTGGGCGCTCGTGAGGTTGCGCCGCGCTCTCCCCGTTGTTCTGGCGACGACGGCCGCACTCGGCGTGACGGTGGCAGTCACGGTGGCCGCGTCCTCCGATGCCGGCGCTGACCGTATGAGCGATCAACGCGCCCGGGCCGTGCTGGCCGCGTTGGACCACGCACAGCAGATGGTGGCGCTCGGCCACACGGGCGAGATGCAGGGCACTTTGCCCGCGACCCGGGCGCAGGGCCGAGCCCTTGCCAGTGAGGCCGCACGAGAGGCCCGCACGCTCGACGGCATGCTGCGCGCCAGCGGCGTTGACGCGTCCGAGCGCATCCGGTTGCGGCCCACTACCAGCGACCCGACGTCGGTTCTGATGAGCTGCACGATCATGGCAAACGACCAGATCAGCAAGGTCAGCGCGCTCCCGGCCGGCGAGCTCGACGCAGCGTTTGCCACCGCAGCCGATGCCGCAGTCCGTGAGGCCACGAACTTGGAGGCGGCGGCGGGAATCGAACCCGCGATAAGAGCTTTGCAGGCTCCTGCCTTACCACTTGGCCACGCCGCCCCGCCCAGCGTTGCCGCCGGGTAGAGCGTCGAACCCTAGTCGGCGGACCGCACTTCCTCCGCCGGCAGGTCAACCGGCGCAGATTGGCGCAGCGCACCAAGGGTTTCGAGCAGCCCCCGCACCCCCTCGGCCGGTACGGGCTCGGACCACAAGAAGCCTTGCGCCGTATCGCAACCCAGGTCCCGAAGTTCGTCGAGCTGGTCGGCCCGCTCGACCCCCTCCGCCGTGACGCGCACGCCGAGGGCATGACCCATCGTGATGATGGCCTGGACGATCGCAGACTGCGCGCGCTGACGAACGGCGTCGGTGAGGAACGACTGATCGAGCTTCAAGACATCGGCTGGAAGTTGTCGTAGGTACGACAACGACGAGTACCCGGTGCCGAAGTCGTCGATCGCCACGGCGATGCCCAGTGCCCGCAGGCCGGCAAGGACGCTGTCGGTTCGTTCACCGTGTTCGATCGCGATGCGCTCAGTGATCTCCACCTGCAGCCACTCGGGCTGCGCCCCTTCGGTCTCGAGGAGGTCGCGTACTTCGTGGACCACATCGGACTGTGCGAGGAAGCGCGCCGAGAGATTCACGCTCACGCGAACGGGATGGTTCGTGAGGTAGGTATTCCAAAGGCGCGCCTGGCGCAACGATTCGCGCAACACATAACGGTCGAGGTCGAGGACCAGACTCGATTCCTCGGCAATGGGCACGAAAATGTTCGGGGAGAGGAACCCGCGCGTGGGATGCGGCCAGCGCGCCAATGCTTCGAACGCGACGACTCCGCTCCCGTCGAGTGCAACTTCGGGTTGGAAGTGCACTGCAACTTCCCGGTTCGCAAGCGCACGGCGCAAGCCATTGTCGATCTCGAGGCGCTCGACGATCTCAGGTGCAGTGTGCGAGTCGTAGAGCTCCCAGCGCGACCGGCCCCGTTCTTTCGCGAGGTACATGGCGAGGTCGGCTTCGCGCAGTAGGTCACTGCCATTGATTTCGGATTCCGTGACGCCGCCGACCGAAATGCCAATGCTCGATGACACGTGCAGATCGCGACCGCCTACGAGCACGGGTGCTTCGAGCGACCGCAGGATGCGTTCAGCAACGGCGATGGCATCCGACGACGAGCGCACGTCTTCGAGCAACACGGTGAACTCATCGCCGCCGAATCTCGCCACCAAGTCGCCGGGGCGCAGCGCAGCCCGCAACCGTCCTGCGATTTCCGTGAGGAGACGATCGCCCACTTCGTGACCAAGACTGTCGTTGACCAACTTGAAGCGGTCGACGTCGAGGAACAGCACCGCAAGCGCGCCCTCGTGGGCCTCTGCCCGTTCGATCGCTCGTTCGAGCCGCTCAACGAACTGTGCGCGGTTCGGCAGCCGAGTGAGTGCATCGTGGAACGCCTGATAGCTGAGTTGCTGTTCGAAGAGGCGTCGCTCGGTGATGTCGCGCAAGTTCGCCACGTAGCGAGCGATCGCGGGGTCGTCGCGACGGTCGGTGACAGTGATCTCCAGGTGATGCCACGAGCCGTCGCGGTGTCGCACCCGCACTTCGACCCACTGCGGTTCGTCGCCCAGCGTTTCTCCGCCGGCGAACAGTTCGCGGAGACGGTCCACGTCATCGGGATGCACCACATCGGCGCTCATGAGCTCCTGCGCCGAACGCCCGAAGATGCGTTCAAGCGCCGGACTCGCGTAGTCCACGCCTTCGATCGGATCGAAGACGATGAGCGCATCGGTCGTGTACTGCACCAACGCGCGGAAGCGTCGTTCGGATGCTGCGAGTTCGTCGGTCGCACGTTCACGCGCCCGCGCGCCGTCGCTCATGAACCGGATGACAACCACTAGGCCGATCGCAGCAAGCAACGCAACGGCGTGCACCAACGGGGGTGGGACGAGCGTGGGGGCCCAGTGCATTGCGATCGCCAGCTCGCCGAACGCGAGCGACAAGAGCATGCTGACCACGACGGCCCGTTCCGCTCTGCTACCCGACCGCGCGAACGCGTTTGCTGCACCGGCGGCAAGTCCCACAGCGAGTGTCGGACCCCAACCGATGACGTAGATCACCACTGCGATCATGCCGATCTCGCCCACCGCCCGAAGCCACACGCTCCACGTGGTGTCAACGGGCGGCGTCGCGGCCGCGATGGCCGTGTTCACGAGTGTCGCGGCCACCAGTGCGGCAACGATGAGCCACGGCGAGGCGGACTCGGCCACCAGACCGTGCGATCGACACCACACGAGAACCAGCGCAACCGGGATGATGATCGCGGAGCGCCAGCCGACGGTTTCGGCGAACCACCGGCGCGCGAATGCACGGAGCTTCGACTGCACGATTCCTCGTCGGCAGGGAGGCGTCCGACTTGACCGTTCCGTCCACACCGAGGCGCCGAACGGCCCTGGTCACGCCCCTATAGTCGGCGGCTGTGGAACGCTCCGAAGTACGCATCGTTGGCGTGGGAGCTGCGGCCCCCGAACTGCGCCTCACTGCCCGTGCCGTGAACGCCGCCTGGGACCGCGCCGGTGGCCGCACCCAGGTCGCCGTGTGCGGCCCCGACGAAGACGTCCTCACGCTGTCGGCCGCGGCCGCCGAGCGGGCCTGCACCGCAGCCGGGGTGCATCCCTCCGAGGTCGATGGCCTCTGGTGGGGCACCACCCGACCGCCGTTCGCCGAAGGCCCGAGCCACGCAGTGCTCGCCGCCGCCCTCGGGCTGGGTGACCACAGCGGCGGCGCGCTCTGTGCCGGGTCGGCCCACGCGGGAATGGACGCGTTCTTGGCGGCCACCGACGCAGTGGCGGCCGGTTCGGCGCGAGTTGCGCTCGTCGTCGTGGCCGACGCCATCCTCCCCGGTCCTGGCACCACGTTCGAGACGCGCAGCGGCGCAGGCGCGGCAGCACTCGTACTGCGCCTTGGAGAACACGGTGCGCTCATTGGAACCCGCGTCACGCGCACGCAACCGCTGCTCGATCGCTACCGCGGCACCGATGAACACACCACACGCGACCTTTACGACGCGCGCTTGTTCCGTGACGAGATTTTCCTGCCACTGCTGCGCACCGTCATCGAACCGCTCGCCGCGCTCGACGCCCATGCCTGGTCGCTTCCCGATCCCGACGGCCGACTCGGTGCAGTGCTCGCGAAACCGCTCGGCGTGGGCGCGCCCACTAGCGATTCGGTGTACTCAGCAATCGGCGACACCGGCGCGGCCGCCGCACTGCTCGGCGCACTCCCCGCGCTCGATACCGCTGGTTCCGTCGCCGCCGTTGCCTACGGTGGCGGCCGGGCGACAGGAGTTCTGCTCACCGCCGACGCGCCGGTTCCCGGGGCGAGTTCGGTCCTCGAGCAACTGAGCGGTGGCCGCGAGATCTCCTACGACGCCGCATTGCGAGCACGCGGACTGCTTGTGCCCACCGGCGAGCAAGTTGCCATGGGCGTACCGCCCGAGAGCGCAATGTTCGTACGCGGTGCGCACGAGATGCTCGAACTGTTGGGTGCTCGCTGCGTCGACTGCGGAACGATCAACACGCCCCCATCGATTCACCCGGCCTGCATTCAATGCGGTGGCTCGAAGTTCGAGGTCGTGTCGCTCGCACGCGAAGGCACCATCTATACGTACGTGATCAACCAGACCATGCCAGCTCCGTTCGTGGCACCGCTCCCACTCGCCGTCATCGATCTCACCGACGGTGCGCGCCTGATGTTGCAAGTTGTGGGCGACGGTTCGGATCTCGCCATCGGCACTGACGTGGAGTTGGTGCTGCGTCGCTACGCATATGAACGTGGCGTGCCCGTCTACGGCTGGAAAGCCAAGCCACAGTGAGCGGAGGAATACGCAGTCGAGCGGCCGCGAGCAGGGTATCCCTGCGAGCAGTGAGCGGAGGAATGTAATGCCCTGGAACAAGGTCGCAGTAGTCGGCGGTGGGCTGATCAAGTTCGGCGAACTCTTCGAACAGAGTTACGAGCAAATGGCCAAGGGCGCGTTCGACGCCGCGCTGGCCAACGTCGACAAGGGACTCGACCCGTCGCAAATCGAAGCCGGATTCGTGGCCACCCAACGCGGCACGCTGTGGGGTCAAGAAGGCATCGGTGGCAACACGGTGCCCAGCGCCATCGGACTCTCTGGCATTGCATTCACCCGTATCGAGAACGCCTGTCCGAGCGGCTCCGACGCGTTTCGCGTGGGCGCCATGGCCGTGGCCAGTGGCGTGTACGACATTGTGTTGGTGATTGGCGTCGAGAAGATGCGCGACAAGAGCACCGAAGAGGGATTGCTCTCGCGCGCCGCAGCCGGCCATCCGATCTACACGCGTGGTGAAACTGCGCCGGTGCTGTTCGCGCCGTGGGCCACCCGTCACATGCACGAGTTCGGCACCACACGCGAGATGCTGGCGAGCGTGGCAGTCAAGAACCACTACAACGGAGCGCGCTGTGAATTCGCGCACTTCAAGAACGAGCTCACGGTAGATCAGGTGTTGGCATCGCCCACCGTGTGCGCGCCGCTCCATTTGCTCGACTGCTGTCCGCAGACCGATGGTGCAGCTGCAGTCGTGCTCGTCAACGCCGATCGTGCTCGCGAATTCACCGACGACCCGGTGTACGTGGCCGGCTTCGGTGTGGCCACCGACCACCCGTACATCCACGAGAAGCAAACCTTCGTTGGGCTTCCGGCCACCACGCTGGCGTCGCAGCGCGCGTACGAGATGGCGGGCATCGGGCCCGACCAAATCGACATGGCCGAGGTGCACGATTGCTTCACCATCACCGAGATCCTCGACATCGAAGACCTCGGCTTCGTGGAGAAGGGAAAGGGCGGCGTGGCGTCGCTCGAAGGCGAGACCGCGCTCACTGGTCGCATCCCCGTCAACACCTCGGGCGGACTCCTCGCCAAAGGTCACCCAATCGGCGCCACCGGCGTGAGCCAGATCGTCGAGTGCTGGTGGCAGCTACGCGGCGAGGCCGGCGAACGCCAGGTCGAAATGCGGAACGGCTTTGCGCTTCAGCACAACGTGGGCGGGCGGGGCTCGGGCGTGAGCGTGGTGAACATCCTCACCACGAACGCGTAACTCCGGGCCTGCGCACCACTAGCGTCACGCCCATGACCATTCGTACCGACGTCGTCGACGGGGTGATGCACATCACGCTCGACCGGCCCGAGGCCAAGAACGCGCTCACCATCGAGATGCGTGATGGCATCAGCGACGCAGTGCAACGGGCGCGCCGCAACGCCGCCGTACGCGCCGTGCTCATCACCGGCGCCGGCGACGCGTTCTGTGCCGGCATGGATCTGTCGGCGTCAACGGTGGCGCAGGCCGGCAAACCGGGGTTCACCACGCGCGCCACCAGCGAAGCGCTTCGCGAGGGCGTACAAACGTTCATTCGCGAACTCTGGGAACTCGACAAGCCCACGGTGGCGGCGGTGAACGGCGCGGCAGTAGGGCCGGGCGCGCACCTCGCACTGGCGTGTGACTTCGTGTTCGTCCAGCCGCGCACCAAGTTCATCTGGACGTTCCCCAAGTGGGGTCTGGTCGTCGACGCCGGCGGGGCGTACCTCCTCCCCCGCCTGGTCGGACTCGCGCGCGCCAAAGAGCTGGTGATGCTCGGCGAATCGGTCGTCGGCGACGATGCCGTGACCGCCGGGCTCGCCCATCGCTGCGTCGACGCCGACTCGCTGCTGGCCGACGCGAGCGCGTTGGCTACCCGCCTGGCCGTGGGCCCCACCCGTTCGTTGGGCCTGAGCAAACGGCTCCTCAACGCCACCTTCGAGACCGACCTGGCCCACTCGCTCGAACTCGAGGGCCATTTCCAGAGCCTGGCCACCACCACCCACGACCTCGTCGAGGGCATGGCCGCGTTCAAAGAGAAGCGGGACCCGGACTTCACCGGCGAATAGTCGCTACCCTCACCGCCGGTATGCAGGGACGCATTTACGGGGTCGAAACCGAATACGGAGCCATCGCGTTCGATACGTCGAGTGGTACCCGACGGGCCCTCGACCACGATTTCACCCGACGGCTCATCCGAGTGCACACCGACGGGTCGAGTTCCGGGTTCCTCACCAATGGCGGGCGCCACTACCTCGACACCGGTGGCCACCCTGAGTACGCCACCCCGGAGTGTGACCGCATCGATGATCTTGTCGCGGCGGTGTTCGCCGGTCACGCCATGCTTGGTGCAGCACGCTCGGCGGTCACCGAGCAATTTGCAGCCGATGGATTGCCGTCGAACGAAGTCCACGTGTACTTCAACAACGTCGATTCGGGCGTCACCACGTTCGGCATGCATGAGAACTTTCTCGTCGATGGCACCACGGTCCACCGCAACGCCACCGACGTGCTTGCACCGCTCCTGGCCTCACTGCCCGTCATCACGGGCGCCGGCTCCATTCGAGCGTCGGTGAACGCACCGCGGGTGCAGATCTCTCCACGCGGGCTGCGCGTCGACGGGCTCGTCTCCGATAACGCTCGAGCGTGTTCCCCAATGGTGAAACTCCACCAGAGTCCGGGCGCCGATCGTCGGAGGTACGGTCGATTCCAGGTGGTCTGTGGCGAGAGCAATCCCTCGGAATGGGCGCTCGCGTTGCGTATGGGCATCATCCACCTGGGACTCCGGCTCTACGAGGAAGCACCGCACCTGGTGCCACGGTTGGCTCCCGAAGATTCGATTGCCGCCATCCGCCGATTCAGCGACTTCAACGAACGCGCAACCGTCCCTGCGAACAACCGCCGAATGGTCAGCGCACTCGAGCTCCAGGAACACTGGTTCGACGCAGCAAGCGAATTGGTGCACGAACTCGGCGCCGGAGTCGACGACCGTGTGGTTCTCGAACGTTGGCGCACCACGCTGGACGCCGCACACCAGGGGATCGAGGCACTCAGCCGCTTCGCGGTGTGGGCGCAAAAGCGCGTCTTGGTCGAAGGCATGCAAGCCCGATCTCGCTCGGCTGCGGACATCCTCGCCCTCGACTACTCCTTCCACACCGTCGACCTCGACCGCAACATCTCGGTACGCGCCAAGCAACGCGGCCACATGGCGCGCGTCTCCACGGATGACGACATCGTGCACCGCATTTCCCACCCGCCCGAGTCCACGCGGGCGCAGGCTCGTGCCAACCTGCTCACACTCACCGAGCCGAAGGTCACCACGTGTCAATGGGAAAAGGTGATTACGCAGATCGGGGCCCAGGTCCTGACGGTGGACCTCCCTGACCCGCGGCGGGCCGATCTCCCGGCACTCCCCGACCTCATGGAGCGGTTGCGACACGGGCGCCCGCTCATCGACCTCCCAGACAGCGTTACCGTCCGAGAGGGCCAAATCGCTGGTCGCAATCGCTAGTGTCCTGACACACACGTCAGGTCGTGCAGCGCCAGGGGGAACCGATGGGTCAGTTCGACGGCAAGGTTGCGATCGTCACCGGAGCCGGTCGCGGCATCGGGCGCGCCGAAGCACTCCTGCTCGCGTCCGAGGGAGCGAGCGTCGTAGTGAACGACCTGGGCGGCGCGATGACCGGGGAAGGCGCCGACACCACCCCGGCCCAACAAGTGGTCGACGAAATCGCGGCGGCGGGTGGCCAGGCCGTCGCCAACTACGGCAGCGTGTCGAGTTGGACCGATGCGGAAGCCCTCATCAGCCAAGCCGTCGATACGTTCGGCGGACTCGACATCTTGGTGAACAACGCCGGCATCCTGCGCGACGGCATGAGTTTCAACCTCGCCGAAGATCAGTGGGACGTGGTGATCGACGTACACCTGAAGGGTCACTTCGCCACCAGTCACTTCGCAGCGCGGTACTGGCGCGATCGCAACAAGCAAACCGACGGCCCGGTGAACGCAAAGATCGTGAACACCGCAAGCGAGAGCGGCCTCTACGGCAATGCCGGGCAGGCGAACTACGCCGCAGCCAAGGCCGGTATTGCCGCCATGACCATCGTGATGGCGCGCGAACTCGAACGCTATGGCGTGCGCGTGAACGCGATCTGCCCCGTTGCCCGCACGCGCCTGACCGAATCGGTTGCCGGTGAGTACATGGCCGCCAAGGAAGGCGAGTTCGACCGCTTCGCCCCTGAGAACATTGCGGCGGTGGTCGGCTGGTTGGCATCGGACCTCTCAGCCGGAGTGAGTGGTCAGGTGGTGAAGGTGCAAGGCGGCGTCACCCAAGTAGTGCAGGGCTGGCGCCCGGTCACCGAGATCACCGACGACAAACCCTGGACGATCGACGGCATCGAGGCCCAAGCCGCCACGCTGTTCAGCGGACGCGACCAGGGTGTCCCTCCGTTCTTCTTCTCGGTGGAGTGATCACGTGAAGTTGGGCTGGGGCCCCGAGGTCGGCGAGTTCCAGACCGAACTCCGCACGTTTCTCGACGAGCACGCGCCCGCCGAAGCCGCCGCCGCACGCAACTTCGCCGCTTCCGATCACGACGTCATCCCGCAGTGGGCTCGTGACTGGCAAGCCACGCTCTTCGACCACGGGTGGATGATCCCGGCGTACTCGCCCGAGCTCGGCGGCCGCAACGCAACGCCCACTCAGACGATGGTGTACCTCGAAGAGATGGCGCGCCGGGGCGTACCGCGCTCGTTGCACTTCCCGGGCTACGCAATCGTGGCTCCGAGCCTGTTGGAGTTCGGCACGCCCGAACAACAAGCGTTGGCGCCCGCCGCAATCCGCGGCGACACCGTGTGGTGCATCGGCATGAGCGAACCGAATGCCGGGTCCGACCTGGCCGGGTTGCAAACCCGCGCCGAGGTGTTCGACGACCGCTTCGTCCTCAACGGCCAGAAGGTCTGGACCAGCTACGCGATGTGGGCCGAGAAGTGCTTCGCCTACGTGCGCACCGATCCGAACGTGCCGAAGCACAAAGGCATCTCGCTGCTCATCGTGGATATGAACACGCCGGGTATCGAGATCCGGCCGTTGCGCCACATCAGCGGCTCTGCCGAGTTCGCCGAAGTGTTCTTCACCGAGGTGGAGGTGCCGCGTGACAACTTGGTGGGCACACTGAACGACGGCTGGCGACTCACGCAAGGTTCGCTCGCCCATGAGCGCGCCGGACTGTGGGTCGACAGCCTCGTACGCATCGAAACGACCATCTCGGACCTCGTTGCGCTGGCCCGGGACCGCGGGCTTGACACTGACACCGGGTATCGCCGTGCGATCGCCTCGCTCTACGAGCGCTCCGCGTCGCTGCGGGCGCTGGGGTACCAGGGCTTCGCCCAGTTCACGAACGGAGCCGACGCGCCGAGCGAGCACCAGTACATGAAGTTCGCCACGAGCGAGTTGCACAAAGAGTGCTTCGAACTCGGCATGGAGATGCTCGGTGAACTGGGTGCGGTGATCGACGGCGAGTTCGCCGAAGCCCAGGGCCGATGGCTGCGTTCGTACTTCGTGAGCTTCGCCAGCACCATCGCCGGCGGCACCAGCGAGATCCAACGCAACATCGTCGCCCAACGGGTGCTCGGACTGCCGAGGGGATGACCATGGACTTCACCCTCACCGAAGAGCAAGAACTCCTGGTCGAAACCGCAGCGCGACTGTTGCGAGACGAGTGCTCCCCGTCCATGCTGCGCGCTCACATGGACAACCCGGGCGCCGCGGCCCCACTTTGGGCTCAGCTTGAAGCGTTCACCGAACTCGGCGACGGTCCGTGTACCGACTTGGCCTTGTTCTGTGAACAGTTGGGGTACGTCGCCGCCCCCGGTCCGTTCTTCGCCGATGCTGCGCTCTACCGACCACTCCGGCAGGTGCTCGGCATCCACGACGAGCGAACCGGAACGGTCGCTGACAGCGGCGTGTACGCACCCGACGCCGATCAGGTCGACGTGATCGCCGTGATCCGCGACCACGAAGTGATGTTCGCCACCGACGCGAGCACCCGCTTGGTACCCACCGCCGATTCGACCCGCCGCCTCTTCGCAATCGGGCGCGAACCCAAGGCTGGTGACACCGTGGCCATCGCCGACGATCAGCTCCGCGAGTGGCGTTCCCGAGCGTGGGTGGCCGCGGCCGCCGACGCAGTCGGCACCGCGCGCCGCATGCTCGACATGTCGGTGGCGTACGCGAAGGAACGCATCCAGTTCGGCGTTCCCATCGGCTCGTTCCAAGCCATCCAGCACAAACTCGCGGACCTTGCCCTCACAGTGGAGCGCGCAACCAGCGCAGTGCGCTACGCCGCGCTCACCATCGACGAACGCGACGCCGATCGGTTCCGCGCCGCCCACGTTGCAAAAGCAGCTGCGAACGCCGCAGCGCATCAAGCCGGCAAGGACGGTGTGCAAGTACACGGCGGCATCGGATACACGTGGGAGCACGACCTGCACCTGTTCATCCGCCGGGCCGAAGGCTCGGCGCACTGGATGGGAACGGTCAACGCCCACCACGACGCGATCGCCGACATCCTCTTCGCCTGATCCCGTCGGTGGCCGGCGCGGCACCGCGCGCGCGAGCGCGCCGCCGGTACGGTCCGCGCACCAACGCTCGAGGAGGCCGCCATGCCCGAATGCACCAACCACCCTGCGGGAACGCCGTCGTGGATGGATCTCGCCACCACCGATCTCGACGGCGCGAAGTCGTTCTACGCCACGGTGTTCGGCTGGGAGTTCGACGCCGTGTACTCCGGCGACGAACTCGTGTACACGAACGCCCGTACGAACGGAGCGCTCGTTGCCGGGCTCATGCAGATCGCGCCCGACACGCCGATGCAATCGTGCTGGCGTTGCTACATCGCAGTCGACGACGCCGACAAGACCACTCGACGAGCCGTTGAACTCGGCGCCACGGTGCTGCTCGAACCGATGGATGTCATGGACGCCGGTCGCACTGCGGTGATCGCCGACCCCACCGGTGCCGTGATCGCGCTGTGGCAAGCCCACGAGCATCTCGGTTTCGGCGTCACGAACGAACCGGGCGCGTTCTGTTGGGCGGATTGCATGACCACCGACACCGAGCGCGCCATCGACTTCTACTGCGCCCTGTTCGGGTGGGAAGCTCACACCCGCTCCGGGGGCCCCATGCCCTACACCGAATTCAGTTGCGATGGCGTCGCGGTCGCCGGTCTCATGACGCTCCCGCCCGACGCACTGGCCAACGGGGTGGCGCCGTATTGGGGCGTGTACGTGGCGGTGGCTGACGCCGAGGCGGCCCTGACCACCGCCACCAACCAGGGCGCCACCACGCTGTGGGGACCCATGGGAATCGCAGTGGGTCAAATGGCTGGCATCATGGACCCCCAAGGCGCCGTCATCGCCTTCATCGAACTCGCATCGGAGACGTAGCCAGCCCACCGTGACCACCGACGGACACCCACACGAATCCTTCACCTGGGCCGAGTTCGGCGACGCCACTCGTGAACTTGCCGAGCACGTGGCCGCCAGTGGGTTCCAGCCCGACTTGGTGCTCGCCATCGCTCGCGGTGGCCTGCCGGTCGCGGGTGCCGTGGCGTACGCGCTCGACGTGAAGAACTGCTTCTGTGTGAACGTCGAGTACTACACCGGTGTCGACGAGCGCTTGGATCTGCCGGTGCTGTTGGCTCCCGCACTCGACCCGGCAGACCTCGCCGGCGCACGGGTGCTGGTGTGTGATGACGTCAACGACACCGGCAACACGCTGCGACTTGTGATGGAAACGTGCCAACCACAAGTGGCCCGGATCCGCAGTCTCGTGCTCTACGAGAAGCCCCGTTCGTCGATCCAGGCCGACTTCGTGTGGCGCCGCACCGATCGCTGGATCGACTTTCCCTGGTCGGCGCCGGGGCCGGTGGCGGGCACCACGAAGTCGGCGTCGGCTTCGCTTTCCTGACCCGCGCTCAGCGCGAGTGCTCAACGCCGTTGGCGTTTCGAACAACTCGCTCGCGAGTGGCTCTCATCCAATTCCCGATGGTGGTGTTGGAAACACCGTGGTCTCTCGCAAGCTCGACGTTCGAGTAGCCCTCGATGAAGCGCTTCACCCACAGCTCTCGCTCTCTTGGCGGCAGGTCGGCCAGCAGCTCCTCGACTGCCAGGTTCTCGTCGAAGATCTGCTCAGCCGTTGGATCGGCAACGAAATCGCCGAGGGGCGCATCAAAATCGTCAGTGGTGACGTCCATCGAGAGCACATTGCCCGCCGCGGCCGCTCGGTCGTAGAGCGCAATCCGGTGGCGGTCCCACCCGAGATGTTCGAGGGTTTCCGCGCGGGTGGGCTCTCGGCCCAATTCCCCTCTGAGGAACTGCTCCCCAAGCAGGAACTCGTTGCGATCATGGGCCGGACGCATCGGCATCGACACGCTGGATGCCACGCGTTCGGAGTAGTTGCGGATGGCGTTCTTGATGGCTCGAACGGCATAGGTCGCAAAGGTGAAACCGAGATCGGGGTCGAACCCTTGGACCGCGCGCATCAACGCGATCATCGCCACCTGGTTGAGGTCTTCGACGTCGGGATGCCATGAAACACGGTTGATCTCGGAGCCGACCAAACCGCGATTGGCCTCGATGATCTCGGCAAGCAGCTCGGGCGTGGGGTGCTCGACGTACTCGCGAAACATTTCGTCGTTGCTGCGCGCAGTGCGCGCTCGCCGTCGACCCATCAGCCGATCTTCCGATCCGTGTCGGCCCACGCTTCCTCTCGTAGGCGCCGCTTGAGGACCTTGCCGTTGGGGAGCCGAGGGAGTTCGTCGACCACCACGAACTCGCTGGGAACCTTGAAGTCGGCAAGCTGCGCTCGGCAGTACCGCTCGAGTTCCGCCGCGTCCGTATTGTCCCGAAGTTCCACCATGGCTCGCAAGCGCTCCCCGAGGCGCTCGTCGGGCACCCCGAAGACGGCGCAGTCGACGACCGCCGGATGGGTGAAGAGGACGTCCTCGATCTCGCGGGGGTAGACGTTCACGCCGCCTCGGATCACCAGGTCGGCCGCCCGGTCGGTGAGGTACAGGTAGCCCTCGGCGTCGAGGTACCCGATATCGCCCACCGTGAAGGCGTCGTCGTGCCAGGCGCCAGCGGTCTTGTCGGCGTCGTCGTGATAGTGGAACTTCACGGTGCCCGGGGGCTTCACGTAGACCAACCCGGGCTCACCCACCGGCTGGGCATGGCCGGCATCGTCGAGCACGCGGACCTCGACCCCGGGCCACGCCAGCCCCACACTTCCCGGGCGCTGCAACCACTCATCGGGACCAATGCGAGTCGCGCCGCCTTCGCTCATGCCATAGAGCTCCCATATGGGCGCAGGTGCGAGCCGCTCGATGATGCGGTGCTTCACCGGCGCCGGACACGGCGCACCGGCGTGCACGATGATCCGCAGACTCGAGTGAGCGAACTGTGCCCACTCGTCGTCGGGCACCTCGAGCAACCGGATGAAATGCGCCGGCACCATGAAGCTGATGGTCACGCGGTGCCGATCGACGAGGCGCAACCACTCGTGCGCGTCGAACGTGGGCAGGATCACCGTGGTGGCACCCACGAACAACGCCGCCATCAAGTAGCCACCGGGCCCAGCGTGATACAGCGGCCCCGAGGTGACGTACACGTCGTCTGGGCTCCATCCCCACAGCGCTACTTGCCCTTGTTGCATCATGCGCGCCGCGTCGGCATTGAAACTGCCGTGCACCACGCCCTTGGGCTTGCCGGTGGTCCCTGACGTGTAGAACACGGGCGCGGCGAGCACGTCGATGGATCGAGCCGGCGCATCCTCCGCCGCCGCAATTGCGGTCTCGTAGTCATCGGGCCCGGATCCACCGACCTGCAGCACCGCGGCGTTCGCAGCCTCCGCGGCATCGGCCCAGTGCTCGGCGAGATCGGCTTGGGCCACGACGGCGCGCGCGCTCGAGTCGACGAGAATGTGTTCGAGTTCGTTGCGCTTGAGGTGCCAGTTGCACGGCACCATTGACGCTCCGAGTTTTGCAATCGCTACCCAGCTCTCGGCGAACTCCACGCAGTTCCCCAATACGAGCGCAACCCGATCGCCCTCGCCCACCCCCCGCTGTTCGAGCGCCCGGGCCAACCGGTTGCTGCGCTCGTCGAGTTCGGCGAACGTGACGATCCGATCGCCGTCAATGAGCGCAGGTTTCTGGGGGCTCGCGGCGATGGCCGCCGCGATGCCAAGGTCGGTCATGTCCAGTTCCTTGCATCCGTACGGAGTGCGCGGCAATGTAGCGGCTGCATGAATGACGAACGACCTGTCGAAGAGCAAGTCCGCTGCGAGATCGCCGATGGCATCGCCACGGTCACGCTCGACCGTCCCGAAGCCAAGAACGCGCTCACCATGGCCATGCGCGACCACTTGGCCGACCTGTTCCTCGGGTTCTCGGGCGATCTCTCCGTCCGGGCCGTGCTGCTCACCGGTACCGGCGACGGATTCTGCACCGGCGCCGCACTCGGCGGTCCGCGCCCCCCGGCGCCCCCCAAGCCCGAAGGCGCGCCTGATCAAGTGGTGGGCGATGCGGCCCGCATGATCGAGCGCGGGTGGCAACGCCTCATCACTGCCATCCTCGACTGCGACAAGCCAGTGATCTGCGCGCAGAACGGCACGGCGGCCGGTGGCGGCGCGCACCTGGTGCTGGCCTGCGACCTCGTGCTCATGGCACGCAGCGCGCGCCTCATCGAGGTGTTCGTGCGGCGCGGCATCGTGCCCGACGCGGGCGGCGCATACCTGCTGCCGCGCATCGTTGGTATCCAGAAGGCCAAAGAACTCATGTTCTTCGGTGACGCGGTCGACGGCACGCGCGCCTACGAGATGGGTTTGTGCAACGCGGTCGTCGACGACGAGCACCTCATGACGACCGCACGCGAGTGGGCGGCGCGCCTGGCCGCCGGTCCCACGAAGGCCATCGCCTACACCAAGCGAATGGTGAACGCCTCGCTCGACGGTGGACGGATCGAAGCACTTACGCTCGAATCGAACTTGCAAGAGCTCACCGGTCGCACCGAAGACGCCCGTGAAGGAATGGTGAGTTTCATGGAGCGTCGCAGTGCCGAGTTCAAGGGCTGGTAACGCGCCGCCGAGCTGCGTACAGCCAGTTGACCCGTGGGCAGATGCGCGTCAGCGCGCCGTCATCGCGGCAGCGAGTTCGCGGCACCGCACCGCAGGGTGTTCGAGCCCTGCGCGCTCGTAGTCCACGGCCGCCGTTGCGTACGCCTCGCTCGCCTCGCGCTCGCGCCCACTGGCCGCCAACACGTCACCGAGCATGAAGCCGGCGTCGCCGCGCGCACTGATGGTTCCCGCCACGGTCCAATACGCCCGCGCATTCTCGAGGTGGAATGCGGCGGAGTCGAGATCGCCGATTTCGATCAACAGGTCGGCAGTGTCAAGCGCTACTGCGGCCAGTGATGACATGTCGTTGGCCAACAGTTCACGAGCATGGGCGTAGTTGCCGAGTGCAACGGCAGTGTCGCCGAGGGAAGCGGCCCGCCGACCCGCGTCGTGGAGGACCCAACCGGCGGCCACCGGGTGCTCGCGCTTCAAGCGCTTCAGCACGTCATCGACGATCGATTCGATCACCGTCGGATCCGCGCACGACGCCAATGTGTCGTCGAGCGCAGCACGACGTTCGAGCACGGCGATGGAACCCAGTTCCACCGCAGCACAGAAGGCTGCGGCCGTCCGCCGGGCATGCGCGGCCGTCACCGGGGCGCGTTGATCCGAGCGATCTGCCATGAGGGGGACCTCGGCAGTTGGCACGGCGATCTTGAGGAGAAACCTCTCGGGCGGCAGGATTCCCCCACCGGGCGGCCGCGGGTTCTCGGCCGAGCGACGGTGCGTCAGGGGTGCCGATGCGTCAGATGTAGACGCCGTTCTGCGCACGAGCCTGCGCCGGAGTCTGCTCGGGGGCCGGACGTGGGATGCGCCCGTCGCGGAGCACCAGGCTCTCGACCACTGGCTGGTCGACGGTCCGCGTAGCGGAGAGCTGCACCTGGAGCGGACCGAACGGCGAATTCGGACCCACGTCAACCCCGCCTTTGCTGAGGTCGGCGAGGCCGGCCTTGGCCGCAGCCTTCTGCTCTGGAGTCTGGGGCACGATGCCGTTGGCGACGGCGCTGGTCACCTGGTCGAAGACGGCGGTGGGGTCCGAGATGTCGAGCCCCAGGCCGACGGCCACCTTGACCGCACCCTGGACCTGGTAACACGCATTTAGGACGTCGGCCTGGCTCGCGCCGACCGGGTCGAACGCGCTGGTGAACAGCGCGGTCCACTGGGACCGGAAGGCCTTCATGGCAGCGTCGTCAGGGAGCCCAGGCGGCGCGCCGGGAACGCCATCGGCGCCGGGCGCACACAGGTAGACCCAGTCACGGTCGGGATGGGCGAGGAACTCCTCGGACACCGTGGCCTTGACCTCGCTGGTGACTGCCTCGGGCTCCCGCAACTGCTCGTCGGCCGGGGTGGGGTCGAGCGCTCGCTTGGCCTGTTCTTCTGCGACTTCGGCTGGACTCTTGTAGTCGTGGGTGAGACGGTTCACGGCGCCGCCGGCCCACGCGATCAGCGGCGAGAGCACTACGACCGCCCACGCCGTGTACTTGACCGCGCCCTGTCGAAGCGGGCTCGGGTTCGCAAACGCGCGCCGATCCCGTTGCAGCTCGGTCTCACCCCGGGCCTTCGCTGGGGGCGCAACGGGGTTGTCCGGGTCGATCAGATCCGCGCCGTTGCCAGCATTTCGGTCGACGTTCGCCTTGCCGCTGGAGCCCGCCATCGCTTCCCCTTCCCGGACGAATGGTACGTCTCGGACCTTCACGACGCAAGCCCCTTTCGTGCCGGCAGCACCCTCCCGGCGAACGGAGCCGGGCCTTGGGCGGGCGCCCAAACTGGCCGACACACCAGGGCAATGACGCTGATCGAGGCGGCCCGGGCCGCAGCATCCGGAGACGAGGCCGCGGCGGCCGAGCTCTTCCGTGCACTCCACCCGGCCCTCACCCGCTGGCTGCGCGTGACCGAGCCCCGCGCCGCCGACGATCTGGCCGGCGAGACCTGGGCGGCGGTCGCCGCCGGGATTGGCCGCTTCCAGGGCGCAACCGACGACGACGTGCGGGCCTGGGTGTTCGGCATCGCCCGCCGCCGGGTCGCCGATCACCGGCGACGCGGCGCACGCCGGGGCGCCCGCCGCCACGAGGCCGACGCTGCACTCACCCCCACCCCACCGCTCGACCCGAGCGCCGTGGTGTCCGACGCCATGGGGTCGGACGCGGCCGTCGCGCTCGTGGAGT
>JBMOIJ010000030.1:0-23991 GCA_049317385.1 Acidimicrobiia bacterium | reverse complement strand
TCTAGGCTGCGGGGCCATGACGACCGTTCGCCAGATCGCTGACGACTACGTGACGCGCTACGCCGCCTTCGACCCGGTGGCCGCCACCTCGGCCGGCATCGCCGGCCACGACGCCGAACTCACCGACTACTCCCCCGAGGCCGCCCGCACCCGGGCCGACCACGACCGCGCCACCTTGGCCGCCCTCGACGCCGCCGACACCAGCGCCCCGCGCGACCGCATCGCCGCCGACGTGATGCGCGAGCAGCTCCAGGCGTCGCTCGCGGCGTACGACGCCGGCGACCACCTGCGCGAACTGTCAGTGCTCGGCTCGCCCGTCAGTGGCGTGCGCGACGTCTTCGACCTGATGCCGAACGCCACCGCCGACGACTGGTCCGTCATCGCCGACCGCTTGGCCGCGCTCCCCCAGTCACTTGCCACGTTCCAGGCTGCGCTGCGCGAGGGTGCGGCCACCGGCGTGGTCGCGTCGCAGCGTCAGGCGTTCGCCTGCGGCGACCAGGCCGCCACGTGGGGCGGTCTCACCGCCACCACCCCCTTCTTCGAGTCGCTCGTGGCGAACGCGCCCGCTGAACTGCCAGCTTCGCTCCGAGCCACGCTCACCGAACACGCCGACGCCGCGACCGCCACCTACGCCGCACTCGCCACCTACTTGCGTGAGCAATACGCGTCCCGCGCCGACGCCGCCGACGGGGTGGGGCGCGAACGCTACGCGCGCAGCGCCCGCCGCTACCTCGGCATCGCCGACCTCGACCTCGGCGCCACCTACGCGTGGGGATGGGAAGAGCTCGACCGCATCGAACACGCCATGACCCAAGTGGCCGACCGCATCATCCCGGGCGCTGCGCGCCGCGAAGTGATCGACCACCTCGAAACCGACCCCAACCGGATGGTCGAAGGCGAAGACAGCCTGCGCGCCTTCCTCCAGGACCTCATGGACCGCACCATCGCCGAACTGAACGGCACGCAGTTCGACATTCCTGCGCCGGTGCAAACCGTGGAGGCAATGATCGCACCGCCCGGCGGCGCCGCGGCGATGTACTACACACCACCAGCCGAGGACTTCAGCCGCCCCGGCCGCACGTGGTACCCCACCGATGGGCGCACGCACTTCCCGTTGTGGCACGAGGTCACCACCGCATACCACGAAGGCGTGCCCGGCCATCACCTCCAAGTCGGTCAGGTCGTGTTCCTTGCCGACGAACTCACGCGCTATCAGCGCACGTTCGGCTGGACCAGTGGGCACGGAGAAGGGTGGGCGCTCTACGCCGAGCGCCTCATGGGCGAACTCGGATACCTCGACGACCCTGCATACGAACTCGGCATGTTGGCCGCACAAGCGTTTCGCGCCACGCGCGTCATCATCGACATCGGCATGCACTGCGAGATGGTGATCCCAAAAGGGCGCGCCCACGCCGGCGAAACCTGGGGAGCCGACCTCGCCCTCGGATTCCTGCTCGAGCACGCTCCGTTGCTCGACGACGCGTTCGCCCAGAGCGAGATCAACCGGTACCTCGGCATCCCCGGCCAAGCCATCAGCTACAAGGTGGGTGAACGGGTGTGGCTCGAAGGTCGCAGTGCGGCCCGGGCGAACGCCGGCGACTCGTTCGACCTGAAGACCTGGCACGCCCAAGCCCTCGACCTGGGGCCACTGGGGCTCGATCAGCTGGCGAGGGAACTGCCCACGTTGGGTTCGGTGAGGTCGACCACGTCGTCGTGAACCCGCGGGGATCGGAACACGATCCACGCGAACGCCAAGGTGAATCCGATCGGGATCACGAACGACACCAACAAGCGCGAGAACCCACCGAACGACTTGCCGAACTGGTACGCCTCGACCATGAACACGGCGTGCCACCAGATCCACTTCGAGAACGGGTGCTCGCGCCGCAACGCCAACACGGGCATGGACCATGCGGCGTACCACGGCAACACCCACGCCGCCGCCGCCGGGAAACTCGCAAGCGCCGCTCCCACCGCGAGGATCTGGTCGCGGAATCGAATGACGATCGCGATGGTGAACACCGCGCAGAGCACCAGCCCCAACGTGCCGTAGAGCTCGGGCGAACCGATGTTGGCCCGCAACAAGCCCTGCCACAGCGACCCGCGGCTCACCTTGCCGGCACCCCGCGTTGCGTTCTTCATGGAGATGATGCCGAACGGCAGTGACACCACCACGAACACACCAACCGTGACCGCCCCGATGACGAGCGCGTCCTTCAGCTTTCTCGTGGTGGCCACGATCGCGAACACGGCCAACCCGGCGCTGGCCTTGACCAAACATGCAAACGCATTGCACACCCCCGACAACCACGGCTTGGGTGCAGCAACGGCCACCGAACCGAGAATGGCCAACCCAACCAGCAAGTCGTTGTGCGCGTCGGTGAGCAGCGACCAACCAACCATGGGGTTGAGCACCAGGAACGCAAGCGCCCGCGGATCGGCCGTGCGTTTCCAGACGATCCACAACACGATGGCGCCGACGAACCCGGTGAGGAACTGGTGCCAGAGCACGGCACCCCGGAGCCACCCTGGGGTCATCCAGGCCCCCGCCGCCGAGATGACGGTGAAGACCGGCCCGTACACGCTGGGCGCAGTCTTCCAGTCCTTCGACACCTTCTTGGAGGCCGAGTCGTCAGGGAAGTCGGCGGGCGTGTGGGTGTACGGACTGACCTGGTACTCCGAGACCATGCGCCCGTACATGATGTAGCTGTAGACGTCGTGGCTGCTGTGGCGGGTGGGGATGACGGCCACCACCATGAGGACCACCGCCGCGACCACCACCGCCACGGCCTTCAGGTCGGCCCGGCGCAGCACCAGCCAGCCGAAGACCGCCGACACGCCGATGAGCGACATTCGGAGCCATTGGGGCCCACCGAACAACGTGACCGGCGCCTGTGCGGCCACGGCGAGGCAGACCAGGGAATTAGTGGGAAGTCGGCGCAGCACGGTCCTACAAACTTAGGGGAAATGGTGAATCAGCCGTTAAGCGCGGCGCTGATACGCCGATAGTCCCAGGACCGGAGCGGAGAGTCATGGACCTAGGGAAGGGTTCAACCGCGGCGGTTGCCGTCTCGTGCAGGCGGCGATGAGCAGGAGCTGCCAGGGATGGAAAAAGGCACGATGATCGGCCTGCCGCTCTGTTTCGTCGCCATGATCGTTGGCGCCGTGCTGAAGGGCGCCGATCCGGTGGTGCTCTTCACCAACGCACCAGCTCTCACCATCGTCATCATCGGCTCGACCGCTGCGACGATGCTCTCGATGGGGTGGAAAGACACCACAAACGCGCCCAAGTACTTCAAGAAGGCTCTCAGCCCAGGGCCCGAAATGGACACTCGGGGCCAGATCGATCTCATCGTGAAGCTCACCAACCGAGCTCGCACCGAAGGCCTTCTGGCCCTCGACGAAGAGTCGAAGAACATCGAGGACCCGTTCTTCCGCCGCGGCATCCAGATGGCGGTGGATGGCACCGACCCCGCCCAACTCAACGCGGCGATGAACGCCGAAGTGAAAGCGATGTCGGAGCGCCACAAGATCGGGCAGCAGTGGCTCACCCAGGCAGGGATCTTCGCCCCGACGTTCGGAATCATCGGCGCCGTGTTCGGCCTCATGGCCACCATGGCGCACCTCAACGAGCCCGAACACCTCGGGCCATCGATCGCTGCCGCTTTCGTCGCCACGTTCTGGGGCGTCTATCTCGCCAACGGGGTCTACCTACCCGTTGCGAACAAACTGAAGCGGCTGTCGCAAGAAGAAGCGGCGCGCATGAAGATGACGATCGAAGGCGTCATGGCCATCCAGGCCGGCACCAGCCCCCGTGTCGTGGAACAAGCGCTGCTCGCCCACCTCCCGCCGGCCGAACGGGCCTCCGAGGAGAAGGCTGCGTGAGATGTCGGGCGACGGGCACGAAGGTGGAGCCCCCCATCACGGTGGGGGCGGCCACGACGAGGAAGAGCACGAGGAGCACATCAACCACGAGGCATGGGTCATCCCCTACGCCGACCTGCTCACGCTCCTCATGGTCATGTTCATCGCGCTCTATGCGGTCGGACAGGCAGACAAGACGAAGTTCAAGAAGTTCGCCGAAGGCGCACGCTCGGCGTTCGGCGGCGCCACCGAATCGGTGCTGAGCGGCGGACCGTCGGTCCTCAACGGCAGTGGCGCCGGTCAACTCGACGGCCTCGCCCCTGCTTCGCTCGCCCACCAGCAGATCGCCGACGCCGCCCTGATCTCCCGGGGGGCGTCAGACGCTGCTCGCTCGGCGGAGCAGCAGCGGCTCGAGTCCGTCCAAAAGAAGATCACCAACGCATTGCCGACGCCCCTCCGCAACCAAGTGGGCTTCCGCAAGGAAGCACGCGGGTTGGTTGTGACCATCGTGACCGACCAGCTGCTATTCCCCAGCGGTTCGGCCGAGATCCAACCCGAAGGCGCCGACATCCTCGCCCAGGTTGCCGCCGCAGTACGCGAGCTACCCAATCAGATCGCAATCGAAGGACACACCGACCCGAGCCCGATCAGCACCGGACAGTTCCCGTCGAACTGGGAACTCTCGACGGGGCGCGCATCCTCAGTGTTGCGGTACCTCTCCAGCGTGGCCGGTCTCGAGCAGTCGCGAATGACGGCCTCGGGATATGCCGACATGCGCCCCATCGCCGACAACGGTTCGACCGAGGGCCGGTCCAAGAACCGACGCGTCGAGATCGTGGTGCTCAACTCGGTGGTCATGAGCGAGCTCCACGCGCCGGCAGCGGAAGGTGGCGAGACTCCCGCCGAGAGCTCACCTCCGGCAAAAGCACCGGGCGAACACTCCGAGGCCGCACCGGCTACCGAAGCACCGGGCGCACACTCCGAGAGTGCCCCCGCCGAGAAGTAACGGCTACGACAGCCGGCCGGCCGCGCGGGCCGCCGCTTCCGCAGCCTCGAGCTGACCGTCGATGATGGCAAGCCCACCGTCCCAGAATCCTGGGTCGGCGAGGTCGATACCGACGATCTGTCCCAAGTCCTCGGGACTCTTCGAGCCGCCGGCGGCCAACAATTCGAGATACGACGGCACGAACGCTGCGCCATTGTCTTCGTAGCGCTTGTACACCGACAACGCGAGCAGCTGTCCGTACGCGTACGCGTACACGTACCCCGGCGTGTGAATGAAGTGCGGGATGTAGCTCCACCAGGTGCGGTACCCATCGGTGATCTCGACTGCGTCGCCCAACATCGCGTGTTGTGTGTCGAACCACAGCTCACCGAATCGCTCGACGGATAGCTCGCCCGCCGAGCGCCGCTCGGTGTGCACTGCATCTTCGAAGCGATTCATGGCGATCTGCCGGAACACCGTGGCGATTGCCCCTTCGAGGCTCTCGGCCAACAACGCCAACCGCGCCGTGGGGTCGGTAGTGGTGTCGAGCAACCGACCGAAAGTGACCGTCTCACCGAACACCGACGCGGTCTCGGCCAACGTGAGAGGCGTGGTCTGGTGGAACACCCCTTGTTCGCGAGCAAGGTACGCGTGGAGCCCGTGCCCCAGTTCGTGCGCCAACGTGAGCACGTCGCGTCGCTTCCCCGTCCAGTTCAACAACAGGTACGGGTGGTGGCTGGGCACCGTGTACGCACAGAACGCGCCTGGACGCTTGCCCGGACGCAACGGTGCGTCGATCCACCCTTCATCGAAGAATCGTTTGCCGGCATCGGCCAACTCGGGCGAGAACGACGCATACGAGTCGAGGACCAGTTCGGTAGAAGCACCCCAACCGAAGGTGTCATCAGACTCGGCCACGGCAGCCATGCGGTCGTAGTCGGCCAGCCGCTCGATCCCGAGCAGCTGGGCCTTGAGCGCATACCAGCGCTGCGGAATGTCGTAGCGGCGAACAACCGCGTCGACGAGCGCCTGCACGCTCTCGTCGCTCGCCTCGTTGTCGAGGTTGCGCGAAGCGATCCAGCTGGGAAACTTGCGCAACCGGTCGTCGAGGGCTTGGTCGGCGAGCACCGTGTTGAACACGTACCCGCGGGTCCGCAGGCCCGGTGCCAACCCCTCCGTGACCGCGCCCGCCGCGTCGCGGCGCAATTCCCGATCGGGCGCCTGCAACATCGACAACGCGTGCTCGAGTGGCAGGGTCTGACCGCGCACGTCGACCGTGATGGCCGCATCGAGTTCGCTGAACAACCGCACCCATGCACTGCGCCCCGTGACGCCCTTCTCGGCCACCAACTTCTCTTCGGGTTCGGTCAGCAGGTGCGGACGCATGCGACGCGCCGCTTCGAGGTGGTGGCGGCAGAACTCGAGCTGCGGATCGGCCAACAACTCGGCGACCTTCTCGTCGGACAGCTCGGCCCATTCGAGTTCGAAGAAGACCAGACCCGTGGAGATTGCCGTGGCGCGTTCCTCGACCATCTGGAGCCGCGCGCCGTTGGCCGGATCTGAGGTGTCCACCGAGAACTTCAACGACGCGTAGTTGCCGACCCGGCCCAGCCGGTCGGTGGCCTCCGCCAGCTCGCGCATGACCTGGGCGAGCTGCGCCGCGTCGAAGCTGGCGACCTGACCGCGCACTGTCTGCACCCGTTCGGCAATGGCCGCCGCGTCGTTCAAGAGGTCGTCGACCGAACGGCCTTGGAGCAACGGTTCGATGTCCCAGGCGACATCGGCGGCGGTGAGGTCTGCGTCAGTGATGGTCACAGCGGCTGACGCTAGTGGCCGCCGCGCGCCACCACCGCACCGTCGCCGGCACCACCTTCGGATTCGCCCAGTCGGGCTGCCGCCACGACCAACGCTTCGGGCAACGCCTCGGCGTGGAGCACCGTGAGGTCACGGGTGGCACGCGTGAGTGTGACGTAGAGCATCCGCAACCCGGCGTCGTCGGGGTCGATGAGCGCCGCCGGCTCGACGACCACCACGTGATCAAACTCGAGCCCCTTGGCTTCCATCGGATCGAGCACCGCAATGGGGGCATCGAGCGCCTCGGCCACGCCGGCCACCGCGCCGACATCCGCGAGTTCGGCCACCAACGCGGCGTGCAGGTGTGGCGGCGCAATGCACGCGGTGGTACCGGTGCGAGTGGCACCCCGACGCGCAACCGCGGCCGCATGCGAGATGAGTTCCTCGGGACCGACGCGCTGGATCTCGGGGTACCGGCCGGTGTGACGCAAGGCGCGCGTGGGTTCCAAGTCGGGGGCTGCGAACTCGAGTACCCCGTTGGCCAGATCCATGATCTCGGCCGGCGTGCGGTAGTTGACCGTGAGTAGGACCTCACGACCACCGCGTTCGGGCAGCTCGACGCGTACCTGCTCCCACGAACTGCACGCGCCCGGGCGGCTGGCCTGCCCGAAGTCGCCCACGACGGTGAACGAGCCCGACGGACACCGACGCGCCAACATGCGCCACTGCATGGACGTGAGGTCTTGCGCTTCGTCGACCAGGACGTGCGCGTAGCGCCGCGGTTCGAGGTCGGACTCGCCGTTCGCTCCCCCGCCACCGATACGCGCCGCCAGGTCGGCTGCGGTCATGAACCCGCCGAGCCCCATCTCTTCGACGACGCGGCCGGCCGCCTCGAGCACCGCTTCGGTTTCCCGTCGCCGCTTCTTGCGCGGCCGCGCCGCCTCGGGTGGACCGAGCAGCGAGTCGGCTTCGTCGACGATGGCGAGATCGGCTTCGGTCCACTGCACCGCACTCACGTCGGAGAGGCGCGGCCGCACCAACGCGTGTTGTTCCTCGCGGGTGAGCACTCCATCGGAGGCCGACCGCACCAGCGCCTCGAACCCGAACAGGTCGTTCACCAGTTCGGTGCCCGAGAGAATGGGCCAACACCGCTCGAGGAGTTCCTTGAACTCGGGCAGCTTGCGGATACGGGACTCGACCTCTTGCGCCCACTCTTCCGGAGGTTCCTCGCCCCGGGCGATGGCCGCGGCGATCCCCGGCTTGTGCGACGGTGCATTGGCGTCGCCCTGGTCCCAGTGCTTGAACCCGCGCGCCACCGCTTCGACGTAGCGCCGCCGACACAAGTCCAAGAAGGCGCGCACCACATGACGGCGCTTCTCGTTGTGCGTGCCGCGACCGCGCCGGGAACGCTCGACGATGCGCTGCGAGTCACGAACCCGGACCCGCATGCGGTACCCGTCCAGTGTGAGGACCATGTCGCGCGGTAACACGCGTTCGCGGTCGCCCACCGCACGCTTGATGACGGTGGCCATGCGCGCATCGCCCTTGAGCGCGGCCAACGACGACAGTTCCGTGGCCGTGGCGCGCAACCGACGCTTCAACCCATTGATGGTGGAGAGATGCACTTCGTCTTCGCCGAGCGACGGCAACACCTCTTCGATGTAGCGGAGGAACACCGAACTCGGGCCGACGAGCAGCACGCCCGAGCTGAGCTTCTTGCGGAACGTGTACAGCAGGTAGGCCGCGCGGTGCAGCGCAACTGCGGTCTTTCCGGTACCCGGCCCACCGGCCACGACCAACAACCCTTCGAGCGGCGCGCGAATGGCTTCGTCCTGTTCCGACTGGATGGTGGCGACGATGTCGCGCATGCGCCCGCTGCGTTCGCGTTCGAGTGCCGCCAGCAACGCACCTTCTCCTACGACCTGGAACCCAGCCGCTGCCGCGGCCTCGCGGTCGAACACTTCGTCGTCGAGACCGACCACGTCGCGGCCACGGGTTTGGAAGTGGCGGCGCCGCACCACATTCATGGGGACCATCGGAGTGGCCCGGTAGAACGGTTCAGCAACCGGCGCGCGCCAGTCGACGACGAGCGCGTTCTGTTCGTCGTCGTTCACCGCCACTCGACCGATGCGGTACACACCGTCGGACGAGTCGGGTGCCGCGTCGGAGTGCAGGTCGATACGACCGAACACGATGGGGGTTTCACCGATGTCGAGCGCGGCGAGTCGGCGTCGGGTGAGCGCTTCCGCGGCTTCGCGTTCGAGACGCGCCTGATGGGTGCCTCCCGACGCGGCAACACCGAACCCGTCGGCAACGGCCTGCGCGGCGCGACGCATGGCGTCGAGCTGCGCGTACGCAGCGTCAACCAACGCCTGCTCGACTGCCAGCTCATCGGCCGGTGCAGGGGGTCTGGGGGTGTCGGTCATAGGGTCGCGCCTTTGGCCCGGGGGCCGAAAACAAGGTTCATCGACTCTAGTGCCCCGAGCCGGTGGCGCTCCCCGGCGCCCCGACGTCAGAGCTGATGCTCCCACCCGCCGACGCCAAGGGCCTGTTCACGGCCGTCGACCACCACGGTGCGGCCGCCCTCGACGATGGTGCCAACGGCACTGGGCGGGGCCAGACCGGCCGCAACGAACGCCGCCCGCACCGCGTCGGGGTCGGGGGCGCAGAAGACGAGTTCGTAATCGTCGCCCCCGGCGAGTGCATCGTCGATCGTGGCCCCAGGTCCCACGGGGACCGCCTCCGCATCGACCCGCACCCCCACGCCGGACTCGTCACAGATGTGCCCCAAGTCCTGCGCGAACCCGTCGGACACGTCGATCATGGCGCGTGCACCCGCGCGTGCCGCCGCCTGCCCTTCCGCAAGACGCGCGACGGGACGATCGAGCCGCACCACCCCCTCGGGATGCGGCACCTCACTGCGGTCGATCGCATGCAACGCACCAGCCGCGGCACCGAGCGAGCCCGTCACGAACACCGTGTCCCCTGGTCGCGCCCCTGCGCGCGTGACCGGACCCGTGGCCGGCGCCTGCCCCAGCGCAGCGACGGCGATCATGGCGACCGGCGCGGTGGTGAGGTCGCCGCCCACCAACGGGCACCCGAACGCTTCACACGCCGCGATCATGCCGTCGACGAGCGCGTCCGCAACCGCAAGGTCAGGCGGCAACGCAACGGCTGCAAGCGCCGCAGTGGGGGTTCCCCCCATGGCGGCAAGGTCTGAAACGTTGACGGCGATGGACTTCCAGCCCACGTCGGCGGGCGCGCCGCGCGACAACCGGAAGTGCACGTTGTCGACGAGCGCGTCCGTGGCCGCAAGCAACCCGTTCGCCAACACGGCCGCATCGTCTCCCGACCACAGCTGCCCTTCAGGCGCGTGAGGCAACCGATCGCGTAGACGCGTGAGGAACTCGAACTCGCCAACCATGGTGGCGAGCGTACGCGCCGTACCGCTCAGAGCTGCGCGACGACCTTGCCCGTGGTGCCTCGCCCCGCCAACCGCGTGAGCGCAGCCGGAATGGCCTCGAAGTCGATGCGCTCGGTGACGTACGGACGAATGCGGCCCGCCTCGAAGAGCCGCACGAGTTCGGCGTGGACCTCGGGAACGACGCTCGGCGCCTTCTCGAGGTACAGGCCCCAGTGCACACCGACCACTGAGTAGTTCTTGATGAGCACGTGGTTGGCCGGCGCCTCAGGAATACGACCGCTGGTGAACCCGATCACCAGCAGGCGTCCTTCGAACGCGATGCACTTGCGGGAACGGTCGAAGACGTCGCCGCCCACCGGATCGAAGATGACGTCGGCACCCCGCCCACTGGTGTACTCCTTCACCTCCGCGACGAAGTCCTCGGACTGGTAGTCGATGGCGTGATCGGCACCGAGTTCGAGGCACAGGTCGCGCTTGGCGGCCCCGCCCGCCGTTGCGATCACCCGCGCGCCGGCCGCTTTGCCCAGCTGGATGGCGGCGGAACCCACGCCACCGGCACCGGCGTGCACCAGAAGCGTCTCGCCCGACTGCAGTTGCGCGCGTCGGTGCAACGCGAGGTATCCGGTCTGGTACGTGACGTGCAGTGCCGCTGCGAAGTCGAAACTCATTGCGTCGGGAATGGCGTGCACCGTGGACTCGTGCGCCACCGTGTGCTCGGCGAAGCCGCCGAACCCCACCACCGGGATGGCAAGCACGCGGTCACCCACCGCAACTCGCGTGACGCCGTCGCCAATCGCCTCCACCACGCCCGCCACCTCGGCGCCGGGCGAGAACGGCAACTCGGGCTTCAACTGGTACTGCCCCAAGCACATCAATACGTCGGGGAAGTTCAACGACGCGGCCCGGACCGCGATGGCCACCTGGCCCGGCCCCGGGGTTGGTGCGTCGATGTCGTCGAGGCACAACGCCGATTCCGGCGCACCCAGTTCGTGAACTCGCCAGGCCCGCACTGCACCCTCCCGTCAGGTTGTGTCTACTTGTTCGACGCGGTCGTGGTGGTTGGCGTCCCGCAGTCTTCGCGTTCGATGCGCACGGACGCACTGGCAACGCGCTGTTGCTGTTCGAAGAGCCGTTGCAGGTCCTTCTCGGCTTGGCGCGGGTTGATGTTGCGGGCGTCGACGGTTTCGTTGCACACCAGCAGATCGACCTGGATACGACGCGCGTCGCGCACGGCCGGGCCGAGTTCGGTGGTGCTGCGCTGGATCCACAGGTAACCGAACCCGCCCGCCACCACCAGGAGCACGATCAGTACGGCCCACACCGGGATGCGGGCGGTGGCCACCTGTTTCGAAACGCGGCCGATGCGACGGGCGTCGCCGGAAGCCAGCGGGTCCACCGGCGTCGACGAACCCTCGGCGTTGGGGCCGGCACCGGTCGGCGAGTCGGACGGCTCGGGCAGGGGCGGCTGGTGGTGGGTCATCGGTCCTCGGGCTCGGGAGCGTCGGGGGAAGTCTGGCCGCTGCCGGGCCCCAGCGGCGGCCGCAGAGCGCTGGCCAAGATTTGCTTGCGCCATTTCGCAACATGTCATAACATTCTCTCTATCACGTTCGATGCGCCTCGAATCGGCCTTCGGACCGGGACACCCAGGGGCAAGGGACATGGTGGAACCCACCGATCACGGCACAGTCCTCCTCGAGCGGGCCCTCGCCCGCCTCGCGCACCGCGCCCCCGCCGACCAGCTCCAGCTCGAGCACCTGGTGCCGGCCCTCGTCGATGCCCTGGGCGAATACGCCGCCCTCACCGACGCCGGCCACGCCTGGGTCCATGACCTCGCAGGCGGCGGTGAGCCCGCCGGGCCACCCGCCCCGGCGGCTCACGCCGCCTGCGTCGAAGTGCTGACCGAATCCATCACGCGCATTGCCCGCTCGGAGCACGCGCCCAAACGAATCGCGGACTGCATCGCGCTTGCGGTACCCAGCCTGTTTGTGGCCCATGGCCCCGGACTCGTGTGGCTGGGCTACGAAGCCGCGACCCCGCCGCCCATGGCCGCGCCGTCGAGTCCCATGAAGCCGTCGATGCCCCCGGCTCCGTCACTCGAAGAATTCGAGCCCGTCGCCCCGGCCGACCGCGCAGCTCCGTCGGCCGCGGCCGGCGACGTCCGCGCCGCCATCGAAACGGACCGGCCCGCGTTCGCCGACGCCCCCGACTTCGACCCCGACCGGGTACTCGCGAACGACAACCCCATCGGTGACCTCACCCACCTCATCAGTTGGGAAGAACTCCCGAACCCGATGATGACCATCACCTGCCACCACACGTTCGCCGGCGTATGCGCGGAGTTCGGACAGCCCTATCCGCACCAGACCGAACTCGACCGGCTCCTCGAAGAAGCCCGCCGGCACAAGACCGCGCCCGCCAGCGCGTCGAGCGGGAGCGCTGCGACCCGCAGCGGTATCGGCCAAGGGCTGCGCTGACCGCTCCTGCCGGCGCCAGCTCACGGCGGGCCGAGTAGGTTCGCACCGATGGTCGAGTCCACGGTTAACGGCTCCGCAATGAACGACTTTGGTGAGTCTCGTGGCGAACGCGCCTGGACGTTCCTCACCAACCACGGTCACGTCTTCTTCCTGCTGGCCCGCAACTCCGACCTGCGCCTGCGCGACATCGCCGACGCCGTAGGGGTCACCGAACGCGCGACGTTCGGCATCATCTCCGACCTGGAAGCGGGCGGGTACGTCACCCGCCAGCGCGTCGGCCGCCGCAACACTTACACCGTGCACACCGACCAACCGCTGCGCCACCCACTCGAAGCAGGCACGCCGGTCGGCGACATCGTCAACGCGTTGCGCGGCTGATCACTGCCCCTGGCCCAGGCTGAATCCGGGCACACCGTCGAAGGTGAACAGCCCTTCGGTCTTGATCGAGTCGAGGCCGACGCCGTGGAGCGCGCCCAACAGCTCGAGGATCTGCTCGTAGGTCATCGGCGCGGCGTCGTCGACGTGCTGGAACCGGCACCGCCAGTGATCGACACAGAACGTCTCGGGCGCACCCCCGGGGTACACCTTCTGGCCGCGGTTGCTGATCATCACCAGCTTGACGTCGGAACCGATGGCGCCCTCGATCTGCTTGCCGAGTTCGGCCGGGTCACTGCCGCGCCAGTCGAGGAACACGTCGATCCCGACCTGCACCTTGTCGGCCGCGTCGCGTTCGGCGACCACGATCGAGATTGGTTCTTCGGTGGCCGGGTACGTGACGGCCGCCAACGTGCTGGGCCGCTGCCCGATACGCGCGATCACCGCGTCGGCGAACTCGCGCGTCCCCACCTTCTCCTTGGAGATCTCGGGGTCGTAGATGTCGTAGGTGTGAATGCCGTCTTCGATGGTCTTGAGCCACGCGTTGTGCACGACCTCGGCCACGTCACCCTGCCCGATGTGCACGAGCATCTGCACCGCGCCCAGGAACAAGCCGCTCGGGTTGGCCACATTCTGCCCGGCCCGCCGCGGTGCCGAACCGTGAATGGCCTCGAACATCGCGCACTCGGTACCGATGTTCGCCGAACCCGCCAGGCCGACCGAGCCGGCAATCTGCGCGGCCACGTCGCTCAAGATGTCGCCGTAGAGGTTGGGCATGACGATGACGTCGAACACTTCGGGCGTGTCGGCGAGCTTGGCCGCACCGATGTCGACGATCCAGTGCTCGTTCTCGATGTCGGGGTACTCCTGCGCGACCTCGTCGAACACCGCGTGGAAGAGCCCATCGGTGAGCTTCATGATGTTGTCTTTCGAGAAGCAGGTGACCTTCTTGCGGTTGTAGCGCCGCGCGTATTCGAAGGCGTACCGCACGATCTTCTCGCAACCGGGGCGCGAGAGCAGCTTGAGACACTGCACGACGTCTTGGGTCTGACGGTGTTCGATCCCGGCGTACAGGTCTTCCTCGTTCTCACGAACGATGACGACGTTCATCTTCGGGTGCAACGTCTCGACGAATGGGGCGTAGCTGAGACATGGCCGCACGTTGGCGTAAAGGCCAAGCGTCTTGCGCACGGTGACGTTGAGGCTCTTGAACCCACCGCCCTGCGGCGTGGTGATGGGCGCCTTCAAGAACACCTTGGTGCGCCGTAGCGACTCCCACGACGAGGGCTCGATGCCCGCCGTGACGCCCCGCTCGTACACCTTCTCGCCGATCTCGATCTCTTCGATGGCGATGCGCGCACCACCCGCTTCGAGGATGCGCAACGTGGCATCCATGATCTCGGGTCCGATCCCGTCGCCCCGGGCAACGGTGATTGGAGTGAGCGCGTCCGACATTTCGTTCTCCTCAGGTGACGAGCGATCGGGCGCGACCCTACCGGCGCCAGGCGCACTCGGATCGCACCTGGCATGACCGGTGAGTTCGGGTTAGCGGCGGGTCCGCCGCCGATGATGGCGGGTCAGCCGCCGTTGCCGGCCACCACGTAGTCACGGCACGGCTGACCCCGTAGCGACGGGCAGGCCGGTAGCGGGCTGGACACCGTGACCGAGTCAACGATGGGCAGCACGATGCGACTCGCGTTCGCGCCCCCACGGCTGATGGTGTTCGTGGGTTTGGCGGTGGCGTCGATGCTGTCGAACGTCCACCGCGGTCGGTCGCCGCCTGGCGCTTCCACGCTGATACGGATACGCGACCCGACGCGGAAGGCATGCGCGAACGGGAAGATCTCCACCCGAGCCAACGAGAACGTGCCACTGGGCAGCGGCTTGGCGTCAGCTTCGGAGAAGGTCTGGTACGGACGCAGGTCGGTGTAACGCTTCGGGTCGGTGGCGCGCCGACTGGCCCGCAGCCACCCACTCTGCACGTACGTTTCCTTGCCGTCGGGGCGCACCTCGGTGAGCGTCACCTGCAGGTCGGTGTCCGAGGCGCTCGACTGCAGGTACAGGTCGACGCTGCCACTGCCCACGGCGACCGTGTCCTGGGCGAGCGGCGCGCTGGTGTACGCCACCGCGTTGGCCGCCGACAACGGGGTCCAGTTGTACGCGGGCGCTACACCCCAGAGTTCGGCTTCCTTGCCGTCGGCGTAATCGAAGTCTGCGGCCGGACGCGCGCCGGGGTCGGAGACGTAGTTGTCCTGACCACCCGAGGGAGATGTGTCGACCAACTTGCCCTGCGCGTCGAAGTACCACGTGGTGCCCTTGTTGGTGGTGGGCCACTGCGCGAACGTCTGCTCGAACTGCGGGATCGGCGCGCCCGGGTTGGCCGGGTCGCCGCCGCTGTCGAAGAGCACGCGCACCTTCGGTTCGCTTTCGAACTTGGCCAACACCGCGTTGTAGTCCGTCTGGCCGGTAAACCGGTCGGGCGGCAACGTGAGGTTCGTGACGCCCCACACTTGTTGCGACAACAACGGCAGGCCCACTCGAATTGCGTCGGGGGTCACCGGCACCTCGCGCTTCACGTACAGCGACAGGAACTCGACCCAGCGTTGGAAGATGTCGGGCTGCAACGGATCGGCGTGATAGCCGTTCACGAACGTGAACTTCGCCTTGTCGGTGCCGGTGAACTCGCCGGCCAACACCGGGCACTGCCCACCCACCTGCTCGTCCTGGAATGCACACAACAGGAACACCGGCATCTTGATCTTGTTCACGAACAGTTCCGGCGCCAAGTACTCGTCCTTCGGCGACACGAACTTGGTCTGGTTGATACGCGCCAGGATGTCGGGCGCCTGCGCGTGGGCCGCTTGGTTCGCTTCACACGTGCTGTCACCACCATCGATGCGCTTTTTCACCCACGCGCTCGGCGAGGGCTTGGCTCCCGCCACGCGGTCCTTCGCCCAGCTGAGCGCGAACCCGTTGTTGAAGATGCCGCCCGGATACAGCGTGGACCGGAACGTGTCGGCAATGACCGACAAGGGCGCAATGGCCGCCAGACTCGGCGGGTTGCTCTGCGCCACGAAGAGCTGCGAGATACCCGGGTACGACAGACCGACCATGCCGACCTTGTTGAACTTGGTCCACGGCTGCGCGGCAACGGTCTCGACCACGTCGTAGCCGTCGGTCACCTGACGCGATTCGAAGAAGTCGAACGCGCCGCCGGAACAACCGGTCCCGCGCACGTTGACGCCCACGGTTGCGTATCCGAGGAATCCGGAGATCAACGTAGAAGGTTGCGGACTGTCAGGGTCGGACGCGTCGTACCCCGAGTACTCGACCACCGTGGGGTACGGGCCGTTCTCTATGGGGCCCGGCAAACGCACCATGGCCGAGAGCGTGACGCCGTCGCGCGTCTTGATGTAGTTGAGGCCTGGCTTGAGTGACTGCGACTTGTAGAAGTCGGCCGACGGCACCGCCGCGGTGGTGGACGTGGGTGCCGCCGTGGCACCGCTCGCCTTCCCCGAGCTGTTCGAACTGCACGCGGCCGCCGTGCACACCAGCACTGCGACGAGTGCGATCCGAATGCGAGTCGCCACGACGACCTCCAGTCCGAGCCTCGCCCCACTGACGAGAATCACATTCTGGCGGCTTGGAACCGCAGTGTGTGGTCAGTCGAACAACCGCGTTGCCCGACCCGAATCAGCCGAACCAGCCGAACGGTCAGACGGGCTTCCAGACCATGAGGACGATGATGACCACAAACGCCAGGTTCAAGATGGTCGAGAACATCCCGATCTGTTTGCCGGTGCCGGCGACCGTGGCGATGCGCTCGTCGGCCGGACCGGCCGGCGGCGTGGCCAGCAGGTCGCGCTGCAACGCCAGCATCTTCTTGACGCGCGGGATCAACAAGCCGTGCGAGATGCCGAGCGATACCACGTAGATCACCAGCGAGAGCCACACCCACAGCGTGGACACTCGGTACACCTTGTCGCTCAGGCCCACGGCTGCGAACCCGAAGATGGGTACCAGGTAGACGAAGATCTCGGCGACCTTGATGGAAACGAACGAGTTGACCTCCATCACGGCCAGTCCCTCGGCGGGCGGAAGCTTCTGCGCTCGCGCCGCGTACACGCCGTTGAGGATCACACCGCCGAAGCCCACCACCACACAGATGATGTGCAACACGACAACCGTGATGTACGCCGGCGAATCGATACCCATGGAAGGCCCCTTCGTGTTCGAACGGCGGGGACGTTACCGGGTTGGTTCGGTGACGTGCTGCTGCCGTTACGAACAGCCGCTGGTGGCCCCGCAGGTGGGACAACCCCAGCAGGTTCCGGCGCGTTGCATGAGGTCGCCACACACGTGACAGATCACCATCTCGCCGCGTGTGCTTCCGGCTTCCCTGAACGCGACATCATGTTCGTGTGCAGGTGGCGCCGACGAAAGTTGCGCGCGTGGCGGTAGGTCGTCGGGATGCAACAGGTCGGTGGCCGGCTCGCTGGCCAACACCGCTTCCTCCACGCCGGGCAGCGTGGGTTGCGATCGTTCGCTCACCGTGAGGATGCCAAGCTGCTCGCGCCGCTCAAAGGGCAGATACTCCACCGCCAGCCGGCGGAAGATGTAGTCGACCAGGCTGGAGGCAAACCGAATCTCGGGGTCGTCGGTGATGCCGGCGGGTTCGAAGCGCATGTTCGTGAACATGTCGACGAACGCTTCGAGCGGCACGCCGTACTGCAAGCCGTGGCTCACCGAGATGGCGAACGCGTCCATCATGCCGGCGAGGGTGCTCCCCTGCTTCGCGACGCGCAGGAAGATCTCGCCCGGGCGACCGTCTTCGAACTCACCAACGGTCACGTAACCGTGACAGTCGGCCACCCGGAACGAGAACGTGCGCGAGCTGCGCTCGCGAGGCAGCTTCTGACGAACCGGTTGCTGCACGATGACGTGCTCGACGATCTGCTCGACCGCGTCGACCAGCGCGCTCTTGTCGGTGGACGGCGCGCTGAGCGGCTGTCCCACCTTCGAGCCATCGCGGTAGAGCGCGACCGACTTGAGGCCCAGGCGCCACCCGTCCATCAACAGTTGCTCGATCGCTTCGACCGACGTGGACTCGGGCACGTTCACCGTCTTGGAAATGGACCCGCTGATGAACGGTTGCGCAGCCGCCATCATGGCGACGTGCCCCATGGGGCTGATGGCGTGGTCGCCAATCGCGCACGCAAACACTGCGTAGTGCTGGGGATCCAGGCCCGGCGCGTCGGTGACGCGACCTTCGCGCTCCACGTACTCGACGATCTGCTCGAGCAGATGCTCGCCGTATCCCAAACGCCGCAACGCGCGCGGCACCGTTTGATTGACGATGCGCATCTCGCCGCCACCCACGAGCTTCTTGGTTTTCACCAACGCGAACTCGGGTTCGATGCCCGTGGTGTCGGCATCGAGCATGAAACTGATGGTGCCGGTGGGTGCGAGCACGGTGGCCTGCGAGTTGCGCAGCCCGAATGCTTCGGCGAGCTCAACCGTGGTGTCCCATGACCGCTGCGCCGCGGAGAGCAGCGCAGGCGGCACCAGCTCTTCGTCGATCTTGGCGGCCTCACGCCGATGCATGCGCATCACTTCGAGCGCCGCGTCGGCGTTCTGGTCGAAGTCGGCGAACGCGCCCATGCGCCCAGCGATGAGCGCACTGGTTGCATAGGCCGTACCGGTCATGAGCGCCGTGACGGCGCTGGCCCACGCCCGGCCCGGCGATGAGTCGTACGGCATGCCTTGGGCCATGAGGAGCGCGCCGAGATTCGTGTAGCCCAGCCCGATCTCGCGGTGCTTGCGCGCGTTGCGCGTGATGGTGTCGGTTGGGTAGTCGCTGTTCGCCACCAAGATCTCTTGCGCAGTGAACAGCACTTGCACCGAGTGCGCGAACGAATCCACATCGAACGAGCCGTCGTCGCCCAAGTAGCGCAGCAAGTTGATGGACGCGAGGTTGCATGCGCTGTTGTCGACTGACATGAATTCACTGCAATTCGAGACGATGCGACCATCGACGAGATAGCTGTGGTTGCGCGGCTCGGAGAGGTTGTAGGTGATCTCCACGCCGGCGTCGTCGCGTCCCACCAGCTGCACCTCGGCTGGCTTCCGGTAGAAACGATGCGACGCAACGAGGCACTGAAGCTTTCGGCGCTTGGACGGCAGATCGAAGTGCACCATCTCTGCGAAGCGGGCGATCGACTCGCCAGAGATTCGGAGATCGAAGCTCGGACGGCTCGGGTACTCGACGTGTTCGCCGCTTGCCCGGGTGTAGGAGAAACCCGATGCCGCCCGGTGCTTCCGACTGCTGTAGATCCGGCACTGGATTCCGAACGTGGACAAGAGCTTCTGAACGTCGCGCAGGAGCTCGGCCGACGCAGACCCAAGCCCCACGTAACGCGACTTGGTTCCGTCGTACACACAGCCATCCGCGTCGAAGAGGCCCCGAAGAAACGCGCCCTGAATTTCCGTTGGTGCGGTGAAGACAGAACTGGGGACGCGCTTGTCTGGAGCCTTGACCGCGCGCAGGCCCAGCGCTTCGAAGAAGCGTCGCGTGCACAGTCGGCTCATCCGAAGCTGCACCGTGCCATTCCGCTGGCGCGCCGGTTTGTATTCGAAGCCCTTGCTCATCACCCGCGTGATGCGCTCATGGCGCGGCAGCATGTGCTCCTGTTCCTCTGCTGTGCCGTAGATCGCTGCGACTGCATTCCCGCTCACCGTGCCATCGCCGACGAGCCAGCCGAGGTAGTGCGCAAAATCAACGGTCCACTTCTCCGGGAAGTCGACCTTGCCCTGGACCTGGGGCGTTTTGGCCGCCAAGCCCGCAAGGCGCGCCAGCACCGGAATCCGCCAATCCGCCTGGGATGCGGGCGTGGCGAGGTCAAGCCGCGGCACTCGATCCGAGGCTTCGAGCTCATCGGCGCGAACCCAACCGCGGTTCCTGGTCCACAAGCGATGATTCGGCGTGCACCGCAGCTCCGAGCCATCGTCGAAACGAAGGCGCACGATCTCGTTACGGCCCGTGACCATGACCGCCTCCGGGCGCGTCAGTTCGAGGCACTCAGCCGGCGCATCGGGGTTCGTGGCGTCGTGGGTATACACCCAGAACGTTTCGCCCCGTGAGGTTCGCTCGACGAGTTGGTCGAAGCGCACGAGGCCCTTGTCGGTGTGCACGCGCGACGACCCCGGGAAGCACGGGTTGCTGGCGTTGATGCGCCCGGCATTCGGGATCACGTGCCACCGGTTGATGGTGGTGTCGTACTGCACCCCCGGGTCGGCGCACTCCCACGCCGCTTGCGCGATCTGCGCCATGAGCTCGCGGGCCGTCACACGCCGCACTGGTTCGCCCGTAGTGACCGCTTTCAGATCCCAGTCGAGGTCCTCGGCGACCGCCTGCATGAACTCGTCGCTCAAGCGCACCGAGTTGTTGGCGTTCTGGTACTGGACGCTGAATACGTCCTTGCCATCGAGCCCCATGTCGAAGCCCGCGTCGCGCAGCACACGCGCTTTGCGTTCCTCGACGGCCTTGCACCAGATGAACTCTTCGACATCGGGATGATCGACGTCGAGGATGGCCATCTTCGCGGCGCGCCGGGTGGTGCCACCGCTCTTGATGGTTCCCGCGCTGGCGTCGGCTCCGCGCATGAAGCTGACCGGACCGCTGGCCGTGCCGCCGCCACTCAAGTGTTCGATCGAGGAGCGCAAGGTGGACAGGTTCACGCCCGCGCCGGACCCACCTTTGAAGATCAGCCCTTCTTCTCGGTACCAGTTGAGGATGGAGTCGATGGTGTCGTCGACGCTCAGGATGAAACACGCAGAGGTTTGCGCCGGCCGCCCGTCGACGCCAAGGTTGAAGTACACGGGCGAGTTGAACGCAGCGCGCTGGTGCAACAGCAGGTAGGTGAGTTCGGCGCCGAAGGTGTGCGCTTCTTCGTCGTCGATGAAGTAGCCGCCGTCGGTGCCCCACTCGGTGATGGTGTTCACGATGCGGTCGATGACTTGTCGCAGGGACCATTCGCGCTCGGGCGAGCCCAACTGTCCGCGGAAGTACTTCTGCGCAACGATGTTGGTGGCGGTTTGGCTCCACGTGACGGGGAACTCGACGTCGGGTTGGAGGAATGCATCGCCGCCGTGCACGTAGTCAGGGATGCGCGCTTCGCGGCGTTCCCATTCGACGGTGTCGTAGGGGTGAATGCCGGCGTCGGTGAACCGGCGCTTGATGCCAATGCCGATCTGCGGGTTGCCGCCGTCGCCACCACCAGCGTCGGTCGATGCGTCGGCAGCAGCCGGCGCGTTGGCACTCGATGCACTCGGTGCACTCGATGCACTCGACGGTTGGGCCGATGGCTCGAAACCCGCCTGCGTCATGAAGTCCTCCAGTTCCGGCCGGAGCCGGGGTGCAACACCGCAGGGCGATTACGAGTGTCGCTTCGGGGCGGTGGTCTTCTCGAGATTCTTCGGGTCTTCAAGCTCCGCGAGCAAGGCGACTTCTCGTTCGAAGTCGGCGATGTTCTCGAAGCCCTTGTACACGGACGCGAAGCGCAGGTAGGCGACGCCATCGAGCAATCGGAGTTGCTCGAGGACCGTGCGGCCCACCTGTTCGCTGGTGACCTCGGGACCGATACTGCGCAGAATCTCTTCGACCTCGCCGGCCACTGCGTCGATGGTGTCGGCGTCGATGGGTCGGTTCTTCGCGGCTTCGGCGATGCCTCGCACGACCTTGGCCCGCTCGAACGAGACGATGTCGCCCGAGCGCTTCAGCACGGTGAGCGGCAGATCCTCGAGCCGCTCGTAGGTGGTGTAGCGCCGAGCGCAGCCGAGGCACTCACGCCGACGACGGATGGCGCTCCCCTCATCGGCGGCGCGCGAATCAACAACTTTGTCGTCGTCGGTGCCGCAGTAGGGACAGCGCATCCCCCGAGCGTATCGGTGTGGGCGCTCGACGACCCAGGCCGTCATCTGGCCCAGGTGACCTCTTCGCCAGGAGTGAGCAGTGCGCCGTGGCGCTCCGCGGCCAGGGCGTCGACCACAACCCGTGGATCGCGCCCCGGGGCGAGGCGTCGGGCGACGCTCCACAGTGAATCGCCGGGCCGCACCGTGGTGTGCGCAACGGCCGCCGACGACGCCGGCCGCCCGGAGGGTGCGAGGTGTGGCCCTCCGAGCGCGCCGTACGCCGCTCGCCCACCGGCGAACAGCATCCCAACCAGGACGACCACAGCCACGAAGCGCCGCCGCACCACCCGCTGGCGCCGCTGTCGACGCGCCACCCGCGCCGCCACACCCGAGCAGCCAGCCGGCCGGCGGTCACCGTGGACGGCACCGGCAGGTCGACGATGAGTGTGGGCGGGCGAAGGGGCCGCCGACGGGCGACGGGCAGCAGATGCCGATTCACCCGACCGAGGGGTGGTGACCATGCTCCTCTTGGGGTTGGTGGCGGTGCTGGGGACCATCGGGACTGCCTTTCGCTGGGGTCTGACCGGTGGGTCGATCAGGTGCGCCGAGCGAATCACAGGGGTGTGACACTCACGGCGGCGGACGCCACCCAACTACGAACAGGTGTTCGTGTCAAGCATAAAACCGAACAAATGTTCGCTACGCACGCGTGTTCGATGTAGGGTGCCCGCCATGACCGATCTCACCGCCCGTCAGCGCCAGGTCCTCGAGTACGTCGACGGAGAAGTCCGCCGACGCGGCTACCCGCCAAGCGTCCGCGAAATCGGCGAGGCCGTGGGCCTCTCCTCCACCTCCACGGTCCACGCCCACCTCGCCGCCCTCCAGGACAAGGGCTATTTGGTGCGCGACCCCACGAAACCTCGGGCCATCGAGGTCCACTTCGACGGCACCGATTCCGCCGTCGAACGGCGGCCGGTGGCTTACGTGCCGCTGGTGGGCGACGTCGCGGCCGGTACCGGCGTGCTCGCAGCCGAGAACGTCGAGGAAGTGCTCCCCATCCCCGAAGACTTCACCGGTGAGGGCCAGCTCTTCGCCCTGCGAGTGCGGGGCGAATCCATGATCGAAGCCGGCATCCTCGATGGCGACCTCGTCATCGCCCGCCGCCAAGACACCGCCGACAACGGCGACACGGTGGTGGCCGGGATCCCCGGCGACGAGGCCACGGTCAAGACATTCCTGAAGAAGAACGGCCAGATCACCCTGCGCCCCGAGAACTCCACAATGGAACCCATGGTCTTTGCCGCCGGCGACGTCCAGCTCTTCGGCAAGGTCGTCACCGTGATGCGCCGGCTCTAGCGAGGGAGCGGAGGCGGAGCCGGGAGCGACCGAGACCTGAGCCAATGGAACCGGCTCTAGCGGCACGAGTCGAGCGGCCGCAAGCCGGGTACCCCGGCGAGCAGCGAGCGAGCCATGGGGCCGCGAGCGGAGGCGGAGCCGGGAGCGACCGAGACCTGAGCCAATGGAACCGGCGGTAATCCCGGAGATCTCGGGAACCGAGACGGGCGCCACAACGTTCATCCGGGTGAACGGCAATGAAATCTGATGCCAACTCTGCGTCGAGGCTGGTCAGCGCCGATTCAGGGGAGACGCAGAAAGTGGACCCCCTGGCGGGGTTTCCGTAGAATCGTCCACATAGGAAAGGCCCGGAAGGGTCTTGCGGGGAGGCACACTCGTGGCAGCACTCACGGATTCGAGGACACAGGCCGCACGGCGCGACGCCAGTCCGTTGTTCCGCGACTTCGCTCGCAACGTGGCCGCCGGGATTCCTCTCGCCATGACCGCCGGTCTGCTGGCCACTCGTGCCGCAGTGGCTGCGGTCTCGGCCCCCGCCGACAACTTCACTCGCGACGCCGCCGAAGCTCGCGACGTAATGGCTCAGCCGGGTGGGTTGGGTTCGGTCGCCGCCGAACGCGTAACCCGCGAAGGCGCCATCACCACCACCACGCTCTGGAACACGATGCAAGACATCGCCGGACGTTCGCCGCGAGGCGTTGATCGAGCACAGGACTTCACTCCTGAGCAGAACCTCGGCCGGAACCGCCTCGGACGCGGCCGCTAACAAGCCGAGCGTTCCAACATTCTCCCGAAGTGCCCCGCCTCGTGCG
>JBMOIJ010000029.1:0-26832 GCA_049317385.1 Acidimicrobiia bacterium | reverse complement strand
CGCCTTGTGCGCCTTGGGCGTCGATGGTGATGGAAGTCACCCCGGCCGGCACGGTCCAGGTTTGCGCGCCGCCGGTGTAGCTGTAGGTGTCGGTTGTGGCGGCGCCCGCCGGCTGGACGTTGGAAACCACCAGCGCGGCGGTGCCGAGCAACGTGCCGCTCGCCACCAATGTAGTGGCGCCGAGGACGTGCAGTGAACGACGGATGAAACGCAACGCGCGCATGGCTCTACCCCTTGCCGGCGCGTGGACGCGCCGGACTCCTCCCGAGGTCGAACGTTATGGGGGCGCCGTCGTCAGTCGGTGGATTTCGCGGGTCCGCCCGCAGCCCCGAGCGCGCCCGTACAATCGAACCTGTGTTCGCCCCTCGCGGCTCGGCTGCTCGCGTCATCCTCGGCATCGACCCGGGGCTCAGTCGTTGTGGTTACGGCGCAGTGGCGATCGACGGTCCCAAGCTCACGGCGCATTGCGCGGGGGTCATCCGTACCGACCCGGGTCTGGCACTGCCCGAGCGACTCGTGGCCGTGGCCGATGAACTCGATGCGCTCATTGCCGAGTTGCGGCCGGCGGCGGTTGCGGTTGAGCGCGTGTTGTTCCAGGCGAACGTCACCACGGCCATGGGCGTGGGCCAGGCCAGTGGGCTCGCGCTGGTTGCGGCGGCGCGTGCGGGCGTTCCGGTCGTCATGTATTCACCGAACGAGGTGAAGCTCGCAGTGACTGGCGACGGGCGGGCCGACAAGGCGCAGATTCAACAGATGGTCATGCGCGTGCTTGGTCTGCGAGAAGTGCCGCGTCCGCCCGATGCCGCGGATGCGCTCGCCATTGCCATCACGCATGCGAGCAGCGGCGCCGTGAAGGGCGCGGCTCGCACGGATGCGCCCAGCGGCGGCAAGTCCAAACTCGACGCGGCCATTGCTGCTGCATTGGAGAAACACGGATGATCGGATCAGTTCGGGGCACGGTCATCGACCGGGTCACCAGTGGGGAAGTGCTGGTCGAGGCCAGCGGTGTGGGCTACCGCGTCAACGTGCCGCTGAGTGCGGTTGCTCAACTCGAGGTGGGTGGTCCCGCATTTTTGTTCACGCACCTCCATGTGCGCGAGGACGCCATGGTCCTCTACGGCTTTCCCACGCGTGAAGAACGTGACACCTTCGAAGTGCTCATTGGTTCCAGCGGGGTGGGGCCGAAGCTTGCGCTCGCCATCTTGTCGGTGCATTCGCCGAGCGCGTTGCGGCGCTCGCTGCTCGACGACGACGTCGACGCGCTCGTGATGGTGCCGGGGGTCGGGAAGCGCACTGCGCAGAAGTTGCTCGTCGACTTGAAGTCGCGCCTGCAGGTTCCCGATGTCGACCTCGCCGATGCGCCGGGCGGCACGCGCAGCGCGCGCGCCGAAGTGCGAGCCGCACTGGCCGGCCTTGGGTACGGCACCGATGAGATCCGCGACGTGGTGGGCGCGCTCGCCGACGACGGCAACGTCGAAGAGCTCTTACGCGACGCGCTCAAGCAACTGGCCACGGTGCGACCATGAGTAGGGACGAGATCTTGAGCCCGGAAGCCGACCCGGTGGAAGTGGCCGAGGAAACGTCGCTGCGGCCGCGCCGCCTCGACGAGTTCGTTGGTCAGCCGCGTCTCAAAGAGCACCTCGAAATCATTCTGGGTGCGGCGAAGCAGCGCGGTCAGGCGGCCGATCACGTGTTGTTGGCGGGTCCCCCCGGTTTGGGCAAGACGTCCATGGCCGGCATCATCGCCACCGAGATGGATGCGGCGCTGCGTATCACCAGTGGCCCCGCGCTCGAACGCGCCGGTGATCTTGCCGCCATCCTCACCAACCTCGACGACGGCGACATCTTGTTCATCGACGAAATCCATCGCCTGCCGCGTGCGGTGGAAGAAGTGCTCTATCCCGCGATGGAAGATTTCCAACTCGACATCGTCATTGGGAAGGGGCCGAGCGCGCGCACCATTCGCCTCGACGTGCCGCGGTTCACGCTCGTGGGAGCAACCACGCGTGCCGGGCTCATCACCGGACCGTTGCGCGACCGTTTCGGGTTCGTGGCTCGCCTCGATTACTACGAGCCGATTGATCTCGAAGCGATCTTGTTGCGCGCCGCACAGATTCTCGGCGTGCACATCGAACCGGAAGGCGCAGCCGAGATCGCCCGGCGCAGTCGCGGCACGCCGCGTATCGCGAACCGCTTGCTGAAGCGCGTCCGCGACTTCGCCGAAGTGCGCGCCAGCGGTGATGTCACGGCGCAGGTCGCCCGTGATGCACTCGCGCTCTACGAAGTCGATGAGCGCGGTCTCGACAAGGTCGACCGGGCCATCCTCGATGCGCTGTGCCGTACGTTCAATGGGCGGGCGGTGGGGCTCACCACGTTGGCGGTCACGGTCGGTGAGGAGCCCGAGACGGTCGAAGACGTCTACGAGCCGTTCCTCCTGAAGGCGGGGCTGCTCGAGCGCACCCCGCGGGGTCGGGTTGCTACGGCGGCCGGTTTCGCCCACCTGGGGCTGGCGGCGCCAGCGGGGGCCGACGCGCCCAACCTCTTCGACGACTCCGAGTGACCTGGGGCCCGGTGCGGGGCCGATTAGGTTGAGCCGCCATGTCAGTTGCACTTGCGCTCGCCTGGGGCGTCCTGATCATTGCGGGCTTCTACCTCATTGTCGTGCGCCCGCAGCGCCGCCGGAACCTCCAACACCAATCACTCGTGAGCACGCTCGCCGTCGGCGACGAAGTGGTCACCTATGGCGGCTTCATCGGGACGGTCACCGGAATCAATGCCGAGGAGAACATCCTCGAGTTGCAGCTGGCGCCCAACGTGAAGGTGAACGTCATCCGCGACGCAATTGCGCGCAAGGTCGTGCATTCCCCTTCCGATGATGCTGCGAACGAATCCTCATCTGCTGATTCGGAGACCAACCGCTGATGCGTCGCAACGTCATGTATGTCGTCGCCACCCTTGCGGTGGTGGTCGGCTCGTTCGTTGGCCTCATGGTCACCAATACGCACCCGTCGCTCGGCCTCGACCTGCAGGGTGGCATCTCGGTGGTGCTCGCGCCCACAGGGAAGGCCACCAACGAACAGCTCTCCATCGCACGCGACATCATCGACAAGCGCGTGAACTCCCTTGGTATCGCGGAACCGCAGATCCGCGTCGAGGGCGGCAACATCGTCATCGACCTGCCGGGCGTCAAGGACGCAGACCGGGCGCGCAAACTGGTGGGGCAGACCGCGCAGCTCGAGTTCCGACCCGTCATCAGTGACGTGTGGGACGTCAAGAGCGTGAAGGGCAACATCCCAGGCGCCGGGACCACCACAACGGCGGCCGGAAGCACCACCACGGCGGCGCCCGGTGAGTCCACCACCACCGCCACGGCGAACGTCGACACCTCGTCGACCGCGCCGGGCGGTGGACCGGGCAAGTCGCGCGCGGCGCAGACTCCCACGGTGGTCGCGCCGGCTGCGCCGGGCACCACCCAAGCGGCGGTGCCTGCCACCGATGCTGCGCCCACGCCGGGTACCGACGCTGCGCCCACGGCCGGTTCGGACGCTGCGCCCACACCGGGCACCGACGCGCCGCCCACCACGGCGGCTGCGCCGGCGGGCACCAGCGACCTCGCCGCAAGGTTGTTGGCAGCGGGAGTCGAGCCCACGTGCTCGGGTATCGGGCCCGTACCGTCGCTCTCGCCCGACACCGTCACTCCGGAACAACAAGGGGTCTTCCCCGGACGCTACGAGAAGCGCGAAGTGAAGGTGAAGGGCGTCAAGCTCGTGGTCGAAGAGCGCTGCGTGTACACGCTCGGTCCCGCTCGCCTCACCGGAAGCGACCTCAGCAGCGCCAAGGCCGAAACCACCCAGACCGGGCCGGCCATCGGCATCAAGTTCAAGGACGAAGGCTTCAAGAAGTGGAACGCGGTGGCCGCGGAGTTGTTCCCCAAGCAGCCGCCGCAGAACCAGGTGGCCATTGTCCTCGACAACGAGGTGCTCAGTGCACCGCGATTCCAAACGTCGTCGTTCAACGACAACGGCGCGCAGATCACCGGGTCATTCACCGACACCGAGGCCTCCGACATCGCCCGCAAGATCAACTACGGCGCGCTGCCGGTGAAGCTCAAGGAGCTCACGGTCTCCGACATCTCGCCCACGCTGGGCAAAGACCAGCTGACCGCCGGCATCGTGGCGGGCGCCATCGGGCTCGCGCTGGTGATGATCTACATGATCGTCTTCTACCGAATCCTCGGCTTCGTGGTGCTGTTGGGCGTCACGCTGTCGTTCCTTGCCACGTACGTCATCATCACGTGGCTGGGCGTGGTGCTCACGCTGGCGGGCGTCGTCGGTTTGATCGTGTCGGTCGGTGTCACCGTCGACAGTTACGTGGTCTATTTCGAGCGGCTCAAAGACGAGGTGCGCAAAGGTAAGACCGTGCGGTCGTCGCTCAACGAGAGCTACCGCAAGTCGTGGAGCACCATCATCACCGCCGACCTCGTGTCGATCATCGCGGCCGCCGTGCTCTACTTCCTCACGTCGGGAAGCGTGCGCGGGTTCGCACTCTTGCTCGGCATCGCCACGCTGCTCGACCTCATCATTTCGTACACGTTCATGTATCCCCTGGTGGCCATCATGTGCCGGCGTCCGGGGCTCATCGAAGCGCGGTGGATTGGCATCGGTTCGGGGCTCGAAGCCGCCGAAGCCCATGCGAACGACCGTGTCCCTGAGGAGGTGGGGTCGTGACCTCCACGCTCACCGACGCTCCGCGTCGGCGCAACACCCTCTCCGACATCCGTCACGGCACCAGCACCTTCGACTTCACGCACCGGCTGTGGCGCTGGGTCGCGATTTCGGGCCTGCTCGTCGTGATCAGCATCGGAGCGTTGGCCTTCAAGGGACTGAACCTCGGCATCGAGTTCACCGGCGGTGTGTCGTGGACCGTGCAGGTGGCGAACGGCAAGAACGTCACTACCGAAGGTGCGCGTGCGGTGGTGCAGAAGGCCGGTGCGAACGACGCGACCATCCAGATCCTCACCCGCAACGATGGCTCGAAGTCGATTCGGGTCGAGGCCACGAAGGTGCCCTCCGACAAGCGGGCTGCGGTACGGGTCGCGATCGCCGAGTACGCGGGGCAGAAGGACGTTGCGGTCAGCCTCAGTGAGGTGAGTAGCAGTTGGGGCCGCCAGGTCAGTCTCGAGGCCATCAAGGCGCTCATCGTCTTCCTGGCCTTCGTTGTGATCTACCTTACGCTGCGACTCGAGTGGAAGATGGCGGTCGCGGCCATCGTGGCGGTCATTCACGACGTCATCATCACTGTCGGTATCTACGCGCTGTTCGGATTCGTGGTCACACCGGCCACGGTGGTCGCGTTCCTCACCATTTTGGGGTACTCCCTCTACGACACCGTCGTGGTGTTCGACAAGGTGAAGGAGAACCAGCGCACGCTCGGGCACATCAAGGGCGAGACCTACAGCGACATGGTGAACCGCTCGGCCAATCAGGTGCTGATGCGCTCGCTCAACACCTCGTTCGTTGCGCTCTTGCCCGTCATTTCGCTGCTGTTGGTGGGCACCGTGCTCTTGGGGGCGTACGCGCTGGTCGAGTTCGCGCTTGCGCTCGGCATCGGCCTCACCGTCGGCGCGTACTCTTCCATCTTCGTCGCCACGCCGTTGTTCGCGTGGATGAAGGAGAAGGAACCCCGCAATCGCGCGCTGCGCGAGCGAGTACAGGCGGCGGTCGGCGGAATCGGCGCGAAAGCGGCGCCGGCGTCCTCGGGTGCTGACGGTGCCGGCGATGACGCTGCGGGTGGAACCGCAACTGCTGTAACGGGCGGGCCAGCCACGATGGGCGACCGAGTGATTCAGCCCCGGCCGCGCAAGAAACAGCCGAAGAAGCCGCCAAAGGCCAGCCGGTGACGGCAATCGACCCACAGTGGATTCGTGCCCACGTCCGTGATGTTGCTGACTGGCCGAAGCCTGGCGTGGTCTTCAAAGACATCACGCCATTACTTGCGCACCCCAAGGCCTACGCCGCAACGATCGACGCGCTGGTGGCGCCGTTCGCCGCGCTCGATATCGACAAGGTGATCGGCATCGAAGCCCGGGGCTTCATCTTTGCGGCACCGGTTGCGTACCGTTTCAATGCCGGGTTCGTGCCGGTACGCAAGCCGGGCAAGTTGCCGTGGCAGATCGAGAAGGAAGAGTACGAACTCGAGTACGGCACCGACCTGCTCGAGATTCACCGCGATGCGGTGGTTCCCGGCGAGAAAGTGCTCATCGTCGACGACGTGCTCGCCACCGGGGGTACCGCGTCGGCTGCGTGCCGGTTGGTCGAGCGGCTCGGCGGTGACGTGGTGGGGTTGAGCTTCTTGATCGAGCTCGCGTTCCTCAACGGTCGTGCTCAGCTCGACGGCCGCTCCGCCCACTCCCTCGTCGCCTACCCCTAACTCTCCCGACTTTGCGTCGTTCGCATACGTCATCCGGTACGTAAGCGACGCAATATCGAGCGGATTTCGATGGCGAGTTCGTCGAAGCCGCCGCGGCGAAGGTGATGGCGACGGATTTCGAGCACCGTCCATCCGGCTGTGCGCAACGCATTGCGCCGACGAGCGTTCGCCGAGTGCTCGGTATCAGTCGAGTGGTGCTCGTCACTGTCGTATTCGAGCGCCAACTTCACCTCCGGGTACGCAAAGTCGACGCGGGCTACGAACGCGTGATTGCTTCGCACCTCGTACTGGGTTTCTGGGAGCGGCAGGGCCTGGCGACGGAGTGCCTGCAGGACGCGGAGTTCAGGGTCGCTCTCGGTGACCGGTCGGTCGAGGCCGAGAATCCTGCGATAGCGGGCCATGCCGCGCCGCCCACGGGCGCGGAGCCGAGCGGCTGCCGCCACGAGCTGGCATTCGGACGTGTCTCCGTGCCGGATTGCGTGGTTCAGCGCGCGTTCAGCGAGCGCGTCGGAAACCTTTGAGCAGAGGTCGACCAGTGTCCGTTCGACGCAGGAGACCGGGATGTTGAACCGCTCCGTCACATCGATTGCGTCGATCTTGTTCGACTCGTGGCATGTCACCCCATCATGGCGGGCCCGCCGCCATCGGGGCGCCGTGATTTCGAGGACTGGGGCGCCACCGGGCATTCCCCAGAGGTGCGCCGCAGCCAGGTGCGATGCATGGGCGCGTAGCCCTCCGGCCCAGCACGCTGCCAGCAGGCTGCCGCGATACGACGGCGGCGCGCCGGCGATTCGATAGACCTCGTCGTAAACAGGGATCCAGTCCCCGTCAGAGACCCCTTGGCGGATCTGTCGTTCGGTGAATCCGAACTGCCGAAGGCGCCCGAGGGGTACGTGCCCGTAGTGCGCCTCGGTGAATTGGTGGCATCGTTCGCGGGCGGTGGTGTTGGTCATGTCCACCCACGCGTCACTCTCCCGACCAATGCGACGGACTTTGCGTCGTTCGCATACCGAATGCCGTACACGAACGACGCAAAGTGGGGGGAAGCGAGGGGGAGGGACGGTAGAATTGGCGAATGGCGTCCACGCCCGTCGCTCCGTCCACGCTGCCGCAGAACGGTGCGACGCGCTGGCCGGGCCTCCCGTGGCGCCGCCATCACGTCGACGTCCAGGTCGCGCCCCTCGTCGCGGCGTACCGCAAGCGGCACCCGAAGGGCGACGTCACGCTCATCGAGACGGCGTTCGAAGTGGCCCGTGAAGCGCATGCCGAACAGGTGCGCCGAAGCGGCGAGCCCTACATCAGTCACCCGGTAGCGGTCGCCACCATTGTGGCGAACCTCGGCCTCGACGACACCACGGTGGCCGCCGCGCTGTTGCACGACGCGGTCGAGGACACTGCCGTCACTCACGAACAACTCGTTGCCGATTTCGGCGAGGAAGTGGCGGCGCTCGTTGACGGCGTCACCAAGCTCGACCGGCTCCAGTTCGACAGCAAAGAAGCGCAACAAGCGGCCACGTTGCGCAAGATGTTGGTGTCGATGGCCAAGGACATTCGCGTCCTGCTCATCAAGCTGGCCGACCGGCTGCACAACATGCGCACGGTGGGGTCGTTGCCCGAGCACAAGCAGCGGCGCATGGCCCAAGAGACCCTCGACATCTATGCGCCTCTCGCACACCGATTGGGCATCCAAGACGTCAAGTGGCAACTCGAGGACCTCAGTTTCGCGGTGCTCCATCCCAAGCGGTACGCCGAGATCGAGCAGATGGTGGCAACCCGCGCGCCCGAGCGTGAGCACCAGCTCGACGAGGTGCTGGCCGCGCTGCGCGATCGGCTCGCCGAGCTGAACATCGAGGCCGAAGTCAGCGGACGACCGAAGCACCTGTGGTCCATCTACGAGAAGATGGTGGTGAAGGGCCGCGAGTTCGACGACGTGCAGGACCTAGTTGGGGTACGCATCATCGTCGACTCGGTGAAGGACTGTTACGGCGTCCTCGGCGCAATCCACGCCTTGTGGAAGCCCGTCCAAGGGCGCTTCAAGGACTACATCGCCATGCCCAAGTTCAACCTGTATCAGTCGCTGCACACCACGGTCGTGGGCTCGCGCGGCAAGCCGGTGGAACTCCAGATCCGTACACTCGAAATGCACCGTCGCGCTGAGTACGGCGTGGCTGCGCACTGGGGCTACAAGGAGCGCAAGAACGCCGAGGAAGACCTCGCGTGGTTGCGCAGCCTCGTCGACTGGCAGAGCGAGACCGACGACCCCGCCGAGTTCATGGAGACCTTGAAGGTCGACCTCGAGCAGGACGAGACCTTCGTGTTCACGCCGAAAGGCAAGGTCATCACGCTGCCCGCAGGGGCAACCGCAGTCGACTTCGCGTACGCGATCCACACCGACGTGGGGCATCGCTGCATCGGTTCGCGTGTGAACGGCCGGCTCATTCCACTCGACTCAGTGATGAACTCGGGCGACACGGTCGAAATCTTCACGTCGAAGGTCGAGGGCGCGGGTCCGAGCCGGGATTGGCTGCAGTTCGTTCAGACGCCGAAGGCGAAGAACAAGATCCGACAGTGGTTCTCACGCGAGCGCCGGGTCGAGTCCATCGAAACCGGGCGCGACGAACTGGTGAAGGCGCTCCGAAAGGAAAATCTGCCGGTCCAGAAGCTCCAGAACTCACCGCAACTCACTGCGGTTGCCGATGCCATGAACTACGAGGGCCTCGACGCGCTCCTCGCCGCCATCGGTGAAGGTCACGTGAGTGCCAAGGCCATCGTGCAGCGCATACGCCGCGAACTCGAAGGGGGAGAGGAACAGCTCCCCACCACGGCCTTCCGTCCGCCGCGTTCCACGCGCCGCGCGCAACGGCGTCGCACCGTCGGTGTGCACGTCGAAGGGCTCGACGACGTACTGGTGCGCTTGTCGCGTTGCTGTACGCCAGTGCCGGGCGACGAGATCATGGGCTTCGTCACGCGCGGTCGGGGCGTGTCGGTGCACCGGGCCGACTGTGCGAACGCGGTGGCGTTGGCCGCCAGTCAGGTCGACCGCCTCATCGAGGTTGAGTGGGACGACGATCAGGCCGGCGCGTTCGTGGTGAGTGTCGAGATCGAAGCGCTTGACCGCAGCCGCCTCCTGCGGGACATCGCCGCCGTGATGGCCGAGCAGCACGTGAACATTCTGGCCAGCACGTCGAGTACGTCCACCGACCGCATCGCCCGCATGCGCTTCGACTTCGAGCTGGCCGACCCGAGCCACCTCGACTCCATCCTCATGGCCATCAAACGGGTCGATTCGGTCTACACGGCCTACCGCGTGCTTCCCGGGTCGCTCCCGGGGGCCGCCGCCCCGCGCTAGCCGCCGCCCGCCGGCGCTGCCCAGGAACCCCAGGTCAGGGGGCCGGAGCCCCCTCAAGGGACCCTCGGCTCGAGGCCGATACTCCCAGTGGATGGGGTTCAGGGTGCGCACTCGGCACCGGCCGGCACGCGGGAGCCGGGACGGTCGTGACGAAGCGGGTTTCAGTCTGCTCGAACTCATTGTGGCCATGACCGTGTTCGCGATCTTCTCGACCGGCGTCTACGGGATGATCAACAGCGGCATAACCCTGGCGCGCAACGACAAGAACCGCAGCATCGCCGCGAACCTCGCAAGTCAAGAGATGGACAAGGTGCGCGCCGCCGACTTCACGACGTTGCCGGTCGGGCTCGTCTCGTCGACGCAGAGCGTCGACGGCGCCCTCTACACCGTGCAGCGAGAGAGCGAGTGGGTCGCGCGCAACACCACTACCAGTCCCTGCGATTCGGCCGGCGCGACCCCGAGCTATCTACGGGTGTCGGTGAAGGTGTCGTGGAGCGCAATGGGTGGGGTCGACCCGGTGGAGTCGAACACGGTGGTGCGCCCGCCCGTGGGCGCGTACGACCCGAATGCCGGTCACATCGCGGTGAAGATTCTCGACCGCGACGCCGCCCCGTCGGTGGCGCAGCCCGTCCGCGTGGTGGGAACCGGTGTGAACGCCGTCATCAGCACCACGAGCGACGGCTGCGCGTTCTTCGGCTACCTGAACCCGGGCACCTACACCGTCTCGTTGTCGACGGCGGGCTACGTGGATCGCCAAGGCGCGTCGAACCCGTCGCAGAGTGTGGGTGTGTTCTCGGGGCAGGTGAGTTCCGTGGGATTCGACTACGACGAGTCGGCCTCTCTCGCAGTGAGCATCACGGCCCCCGACGGCGGCATCATTCCGAGCTCGCTCCCCGTCACGATTGCGAACACGGCGTTCCTTCCGAGTGGAACCCGTCTCTTCTCGGGTTCGGGTTCGACGCGCACGATCTCGGGCCTGTTCCCGTCCGCGGCCGGCTACGACTTGTGGACGGGCGATTGTGCACGCTCTGACCCCGAGGGTGTCGACAGCGTGGGAAACACAGGTGCCTATTGGAGCGGCGCGCAGCGATCATTCGAGGCCACGACAACGCCGGGTGATCCCAGTACGTTGGCGATTCTGGTGCCCACGGTGCGGGTCGCGGTGTTGCGTGCGGGGCAACCGGTTGCAGGTATCACGGTGCGCGCCACCAACCCGTCCGATTCCCAGTGTGTCACCGGAAACACCTACAGCTTTGGTCCGACCGCGGCGGACGGAACGGTGAACGTCGCGCTGCCCTTCGGCCAGTGGACGATTGCTGCAGTGAGCCAGACGGCATCGGGGGCATGGCCGGTGGTGGCAGTCGACCCGCGGAACGTTTCCCCGTCGGGCCCAGGGGGCCCGTACAGCGCGGCGGTGAACATCCAATGAGCCGCTTCCTGCGCTCCCGACCCGCTGATCAGCGCGGATTCACCACGGTTGAACTCGCGGTTGCCGTGGGTCTGCTCTCACTCGTGATGGCGGTGATCTATGGCGCCATGATCTCGGCGACGCGCGCCGTGGATGGCGCGAATCAACGCCTCAACAACCTTTCCGAGGCCCGTCTCGTGATCGACACCGCAACGAAAGACATGCGGACGGCGACGCGCCTCACGGCCAGTGGCTCCGCGTTCGTCACCGCTAAGGACAATGAGGTGATCTTCTACGGGAACCTGAACCCCACCCTCGGGCCCAAGAAGATCCGCATCTACGTCGATTCGAACACGCAGTTCGTGGAAGAGATCACCGATCCGGATTCCACGTCGGTGGCACCCAACTACACCTACAACCTGAACTCGCCGCGGCGGCGCTTCGTGGGTCGCTACGTGGCGAACCCTGCCAGCGCGCCGATCTTCACCTACCTCGACGCCGCCGGGAACACGTTGAGTCCCACGCCGCTCACTGCCGCGCAAATGCTGCAGGTGCGGTCGGTGGGGATTCGTCTGATGATCCGTAAGTCGACGGTCTTGAAGCTGGCGGCCACCACGGTGGTGAGTCAGGTGCGCTTGCCGAACCTGTCGTACACGGCGGTGGTGAACTGATGTCGTCGGCGCGCGTTCGCCCGGTGTCCAGTGACCGTGAAGATGGCGTTGCCATGGTCACGATCTTGCTCGTGATGCTCGTGCTCATGATGCTGGGAATCACGACGCTCGAGTTCGGACTCGGCTCACAGAACCTCTCGCGCCGGGACCAGGACTGGAACGCGTCGTTGGCGGCAGCCGAGGCCGGCATCGACGACTACCTCTTGCGGTTGAACGAGAATGGTGCCTACTGGCAGTACAGCAAGACGAATCCGCCGCCGTCGGCGTACTCGAATCCGGCGTTTGCCAGTTTCACTGCGGTGCCCGGTCCGACGAACGAGTCGACCTTCCGGTACACGCCGGACTCGTCGCGCATCACCGTGGACGGAACCGTGAAGCTCACGTCGACCGGTCAGGTGCGCAAGACCCAGCGCACGGTCTCGGCCACGCTCCGGCGCCGATCGTTCATCGACTACCTGTACTACACCGACTTCGAGACGATGGACCCGGCGCTCTACACGGGTTCGCCGTTCACTGCTGCGCAGGCCCAGACCAACTGCGCGAAGTACTACTACAGCGGCCGCAGTTCGAGTTGCACCGACATCAACTTCGTGTCGGCCGACACCATCAACGGTCCGCTGCACTCGAACGACGCCTTCCTGGTCTGCGGTAGCCCCAAGTTCAACGGGGACACGTCCACGAGCTACTCGGGTTCGCTCACCGGTGGTGTGCGGTACCGGAGGAACTCGAGCTGCTCGGGCAACACACCCACGTTTTCGCGCTCAGGCGACCCCAAGCAGCTCGATCCGTTGTCAATGCCTCCGAGCAACAGCTCGATCCGCGCCAACACCGACGCCGGCACCGGCGGATGTCTCTACACGGGGCCGACCAAGATCGTCTTCAACTCGAATGGCACCATGACGGTGAGTAGCCCGTTCTCGAAGAACACGCGCAACGGATGCGTGACCAATGGAACGGGAGCGCTGCCCAGCAACGGCGTCATCTATGTGCAGAACGTGCCGAGCTCCACCTCGGACCCGAACTACACCAACGGGTGCCCGTACAGCGTGAGTGGGCGCGCCCACCCGCTGGGATTGCCGATCACCAACGACATCACGACCTATGGATGTCGCAACGGCGATGCGTTCGTGGAAGGCACGCTCAAGGGGCAGGTCACCCTTGCGACCGAGAACAACATCGATATCACCTGGAACCTCACGTTCCAAGGTGGGCTCGCCGGGTCCGATCTCTTGGGGCTCGTCGCCAACAACTACGTCGAGGTGTACCACCCGGTCTCGTGCACGTCGGGAACGTCGTCGGGGTGCAACTTGTCGATCCCCGGTCACTCGGTGATGAACAACCTCACCATCAATGCCGCGATCCTGTCGGTGAACCACTCCTTCCGGGTCCAGAACTGGACCATCGGCGCACCGCTCGGGACCCTCACGGTCAACGGTGCGATTGCGCAGCGCTACCGCGGTGCGGTTGGCACCAACTCGAACGGCACCATCACCTCGGGCTTCGCCAAGGCCTACGTGTACGACCAGCGACTCAAGTACCTGGAGCCTCCGTACTTCCTCGACCCGGTCGCCGCCGCGTGGCAGGTCGCGGTGTGGAGCGAGGTCACGAACCCGGCGACCTAAACCTCCAGGGTGCCCCGGGCCGGTCACCTAGGCTCGCCCCTCGTGTCTGAGGCCGAATCCGCTCCCGAGCGCACCGACGTGTACCGCGCCCCTGTCGGGACGCGCGACGTCCTGCCGCCCGAGTCCGAGCGATGGACCGATGTGGTGGCGCGTTTTGCCGACCGCGCGGCTCGCTACGGGTTCGGTCTGGTCATCACGCCCATCTTCGAGCATCGCGAAGTGTTCGTGCGGGTTGGGGAACACACCGACGTGGTGCGCAAGGAGATGTACGACTTCGACGACAAGGGCGGCCGGCGCATTGCGCTGCGTCCCGAGGGCACTGCCTCGGTGGTGCGCGCGTACGCGCAACACCGACCTACTCCGCCGTGGAAGACCTGGTACGTGGCGCCGAACTACCGCTACGAGCGCCCGCAGAAGGGTCGGTACCGCCAGCACTTCCAACTCGGCGTCGAGGTGCTCGGGGTCGACGATCCCGACGTCGACGTCGAGGTCATCGACCTGGCGTATGGGTTCCTGCGCGAGCTGGGGGTGCCCATCCGGCTGCTCGTGAACTCCATGGGCGACGTGGAGTCGCGTGCGGCACACCGCGAGGCGCTGCTCGAGTACTTCCGTGCGCACGCGGTCGAGCTCGGGGCCGAGTTCGCCGAGCGTGCGGAGGCCAACCCGTTGCGGTTGCTCGATGCCAAGAACCCCGAGTGGCAAGCCGTCCTCGACCGCGCGCCCAAACTGCCGGACTACCTGAACGACGAGTCGCGAGCGGCGTTAGAACGGGTGCAGCGTGGCCTGGACGCACTCGGCATCGAGTACGAGCTGGCGCCCCGCCTCGTACGCGGGTTCGACTACTACACGGGTACCACCTTCGAGTTCGTGAGCGACGCGCTCGACGCGGCGCAGTCCACGGTGTGTGGTGGCGGCCGCTACGACCAGCTCGTCGAGCAGATGGGTGGGCCGCCCACACCGGGTATCGGCTTCGGCATGGGAATCGAGCGGGTCCTCATCGCGCTCGACGAAAGCGGCCCCGCGCTCGAACCCCGGGGAATGGACGCATTTGTCGTCGATGCGATCGGCGACGGGTCCATCGTCGAACTCGTCCACCAGTTGCGGGCGCTCGGCCTGCGTACCGATCGTGCGTACGGCGGCCGATCCATGAAAGCCCAGATGAAGGTCGCCGACCGGAGCGGGGCCACGTGGGTCGTGGTGCTCGGGGCCAAAGAGGCCGAACGCGGCGTCGTCGCCGTCAAGAACATGGTCACGGGTGAACAACGCGAAGTGTTGCGTGCCGACGTGGGCCCGTGGCTCGTCACCGCCATCGCCGAAGGAACGGAAGGAACCGCCTGATGCTGCGCACTCACGAGGCGGGCACGCTGCGCGCCGCCGACATCGATGCCACGGTCACCGTGGCTGGATGGATCGACGCTCGTCGCGACCACGGGGGAGTGGTGTTCCTCGACCTGCGCGACCACGCGGGTCTGCTCCAAGTGGTGGTCGATCCGGCCCAGGCGGGACTCGACGCCGTGCACCGGCTTCGCAGCGAGTTCGTCGTGCGCGTCACGGGCGTGGTGCGCGCCCGTCCCGAAGGCACGGTGAACCCTGATCTCGCCACCGGCGAGGTCGAGGTCGCGGCCTCGGCGCTCGAGGTGCTGGCCGAGTGTGACCCGTTGCCGTTCCAACTCGAATCCGATGACGTCGACGAGGTATTGCGCTTGCGGCACCGCTACCTCGACCTGCGCCGCCCGCGCATGCAGCACAACCTGAAGATTCGTTCGCAGGTCAACCATGCGCTGCGCACGTCCATGGAGGCGCAGGGCTTCACCGAAGTCGAGACCCCCATGCTCATTGCGTCCACCCCCGAGGGATCGCGCGACTTCGTGGTGCCGTCGCGGTTGCGTCCAGGTTCGTTCTACGCGTTGCCGCAGAGCCCGCAGCTGCTCAAGCAGCTCCTCATGGTGGGTGGCGTACCGCGCTACTACCAGATCGCGCGCTGTTTGCGCGATGAAGACCTGCGCGCCGATCGCCAGTTCGAGTTCATGCAGCTCGACCTCGAGATCGCGTTCGCTGAGCAGGAAGACGTGCTGGCCGCGGTCACCGAGGCAGTGGTGAGCGCAGTTGAAGCGGTACAGGGCGACCCGCCCGCACCGGTTGAGCGCATCACGTGGCACGATGCCATGACCCGCTTCGGAAGCGACAAGCCCGACGTGCGCTTCGGCATGGAACTCGTCGATCTCGGCGACGTCTTCGCCACCACCGAGTTCCGGGCGTTCGCGGGCAACCAGGTGAAGGGCATCTGCGTGGCACGCGGCGCCGAGTTCTCGCGCAGCAAGCTCGACGCGCTCACTGATCGCGCCAAGCAGTTAGGCGCTGCCGGTTTGGTCTGGATGCGGGTGCAAGAGGGCGAGCAAGCGCCAATACTCGATTCACCCGTCGCGAAGTTCCTCACCGACGACGAGAAGGTGGCGCTCGTCGACGCGCTGCACGCGGCGCCCGGCGATCTGTTGCTCTTGGTGGCCGGCCCCGAGTGGACCAAGGTGGCCGCGGTGCTGGGCCAACTCCGACTCGACTTGGGCAAGCCGCCCGTCAGCGCCGGCGGGCTGCGCTTCCTCTGGGTCGTCGACTTTCCGCTCTACGAGGGCATCGACGATTCCGGCAAGCCCATTCCGGCCCACCACGCGTTCACCATGCCGAACCTCGACGACCTTCCGTTGCTCGACTCCGGCGATCCGGCCGATCTGTTGAAGCTCCGTTCCCAGAGTTACGACTTGGTGTGCAACGGCTGGGAACTCGGATCGGGGTCGGTGCGTATCCACCGCCGCGACATCCAACAGAAGATCTTCGCCACCATCGGCCTCGACGAAGCCAGTGCGCAGGCCCGCTTCGGGTTCCTGCTCGACGCGTTCAAGTACGGCCCGCCGCCGCACGCCGGGTTCGCTGTGGGTATCGACCGTTTGGTCGCGCTGATCGCGGGCGAGGAGAACATTCGTGAAGTGATCGCGTACCCCAAGACGCAGAGCGGGAGCGACCCGCTCACGAACGCGCCCACGCCCATCGATGCGGCGCAGCTCGACGAGCTCGGCCTGCGCGTCCTTCCGCCCAAGACCTGACGCGCCGCCGCTCCATGCAGCTGCGGCTTCGTCCCCGAGCTGGTTCGGTGCCGCAGCGGTAGCGTGGGGTGATGGCGGGCAGCAGTGGGGCCGACAACCTGTTCGGGGCGGCGGCCGAGGCGCGACTCGCGCACCGTGCGCCACTCGCCGCGCGGATGCGGCCGCGTTCGCTCGACGAGGTGGTGGGGCAGCGGCATCTGCTGGGCCCCGACAAGCCGCTGCGTACCTTGGTCGATGCTGATCGCCTGAGCAGCGTCATCTTGTGGGGTCCGCCCGGAACCGGCAAGACCACCATCGCTCGCTGCATTGCGAACACCACGCGAAAGGCGTTCGAGACGCTCAGCGCAGTGACCGCGGGGGTGAAGGATGTGCGCGAGGTGGTGGAGCGGGCGCGCCAACGGCTCGGTGAGAACGGTCGGGGCACCATCTTGTTCCTCGACGAGGTGCATCGTTTCAACAAGGCGCAACAAGACGCGTTGCTTCCACACGTCGAAGATGGGCTGCTCATCCTCATCGGGGCCACCACCGAGAACCCGTACTTCTCGCTCAACGCGCCGCTGCTGAGTCGGTCCACGCTGTTCCGGCTCGAACCCATCGAAGCCGATGAGCTGCGTTCGCTCGTGGATCGGGCGCTCACCGACGACGACCGCGGGCTCGGTGCCGACCATCTGACCATCGAAAAGGACGCGCGCGATCACCTGGCCGAACGAGCCGATGGCGACGCGCGGCACTTGCTCACCAGCCTCGAAGTAGCAGCCGCGTTGGCAGTGGAGCGGAACCATTCCGTCATCACGTTGCCCGACACCGAAGATGCGCTCGCGTTGCGTGCGTTGCGCTACGGCGACGACGAGCACTACGACATCATCAGCGCGTTCATCAAGAGCATTCGTGGCAGCGACGTCGATGCCTCGCTCTACTGGTTGGCCCGCATGGTCGAAGCGGGCGAGGACCCTCGGTTCATTGCCCGGCGCCTCGTCATCTTGGCCAGTGAGGACGTCGGCGTGGCTGATCATTCGTCGTTGCTCGTGGCCACGGCCGCGGCGCAGGCGGTGGAGTTCGTGGGCCTTCCCGAAGCGCGCATCATCCTGGCCCACGCAGTGGTGCACCTGGCGAAGGCCCCGAAGAGCAATCGGGCGTACGCGGCCTACGAGTCGGCGGCCGCCGACGCCCGTGAGCGGGCCCAAGGGCAGGTCCCCGTTCATTTGCGCGATGCTCACTACCGCGGCGCCCGCCAAATGGGACACGGCGAGGGGTACCTCTATCCTCACGACCATCCCGGTGGCTGGGTGGCGCAGGAGTACCGCCCGCCCGAAGTCGCGGGGAACAGCTACTACGAGCCATCGGGGCGAGGGGAGGACACGTGAACGGCACCGACATCGCAGCCATCGTTGCGCTGGTTGCGGTCACCATCGTGTGCGCCGCCACCACCATGGTGCTCGTCAATCTCTCGCGCACAATCGGTGAACTGCGCGCCGAAGTCGACCGCCTGCGCAACGAGGCCGTTCCGGTGCTCACCGAAGCCCGCAATGTGGTGCAGGCCACCAGCCTCGAACTCGAACGCGTCGACGACGTGGTGGGCACGGCCGAGCGCGTTGTGCGCCGCCGCGACACCACCAGTCGCCTCACGTACGCCGCGTTCGCCACCCCGTTGGTGAAGGTGGCGGCAATCGGTACGGGCGCGTCGCGCGGCTACCGAAGGTTCCGCACGCTGCGGGCGCGAGGCTGACGTGCTGCGGCGTGGGTTCTGGTTCGCGATGGGGCTCGGGTTCGGCACCACGGCTGCGGTCATCCTCACGCAGCGGGTCGATCGAGCGGTCCGGGCGGTCACGCCGTCGAACCTCTCGCGCCGGGCGGCCGATGGTGCGCACGACCTAGCCGCCGACGTCCGTGACGCGCTGGAGGAAGGGCGGTGGGCCATGCGCGAGACCGAGTTCTTCCTGGTCGAGGGGAACCCGGCCCCGCCGGTGGGGTCCTGACCTCTAGCCTCGTCCGGATATGGCGCCTCGTACCGTCGACGATCTCCGCGAAGCCTTCCTGGGGTTCTTCGCCGACCGTGGCCACAGCCGGGTGCCCAGCGCCAGCCTGATTCCCCACGACAAGAGCGTGCTCTTCACCGTGGCGGGCATGGTGCCGTTCAAGCCGTATTTCACCGGCGAGGAACCGGCGCCCTACCAGCGGGCCACCAGCAGCCAGAAGTGTGTGCGGGCCGGTGGCAAGCACAACGACCTCGACGACATCGGTCGGACGAACCGTCACTTCTCGTTCTTCGAGATGCTGGGAAACTTCAGCTTCGGCAATTACTTCAAAGAAGAAGCCATCACGTTTGCGTGGGACTTCGTCACCAACGTGATGGAGCTTCCTGTCGATCGGCTGTGGGTCACTATCCACGAGACCGACGATGAAGCCGAGATGCTGTGGAAGCAGATCGCCACCACGTTGCCCGCGGGTCGCATCCAACGACTGGGCGACGACAACTGGTGGAAGATGGGCGACATCGGTCCGAACGGGCCGTCGTCGGAGATCTTCTGGGACTTGGGCCCCGAGTTCGGCCCCGACGGTGGCCCGGCCACCGATTCAGACCGGTACATCGAGTTCTGGAACCTCGTGTTCATGCAATTCGAGGACTTCCTCGATGCCGACGGCGTGAAGCAGACGCGTCCGCTACCCAAACCCAGCGTCGACACCGGCGCCGGTCTCGAACGCATGCTTTTCGTGTTGCAGGGCAAAGATGACATCTGGTCCACCGACTTGTTCCTGCCGCTCATTGTCGCGGCCGAACAACTCACCGGCGTCCAGTACCGCAACGGCGATGGCGGCGAAGACGACGTCTCGCTGCGCATCATGGCCGAGCACGCGCGCACCATGACCTTCCTGGTGAGCGACGGGGTGCGGCCCAGCAACCAGGAACGCGGGTACGTGCTGCGCCGCATCATCCGGCGCGCCGTGAACCACGCGTACAAGCTGGGGGCGAAGGAACTGGTCACTCCGGCGTTGGTGGCCGCCACCGTCGACGTCATGGGTGGCGCCTACCCCGACCTCATGGCGACGCAGAGTTTCGTCACCGACATTTGTGCCCACGAAGAAGAGTCCTTCCGCCGCACCCTCGACCGCGGCTTGGCGCGTCTCGGCGAGATCTTGGCGGCCGGCGATGTCAGCGGCGACGACGCGTTCTTCCTGCACGACACGTTGGGCTTCCCGGTGGATCTCACTCGTGAGATCGCCGAGCAGCGCGGCCGTACCGTCGACGCCGACGGGTTCGCGGCGCGCTTGAAAGAACAGAGTGATCGCGCCCGCAAGGCCCACAAGGAAGCGGGGGGAGCCGAGGCCGCGCCGGTCGAGCTGTATCGCGAAGTGCTCGACGAGTTCGGGCCCACCGATTTCACGGGGCGCGAGGAATACCTCACCGCAGGGGCGAAGGTGCTCGCAGTCATCGAAGGGGGCGAGCGACGGACGCGTGCCAGCGCGGGTGACAAAGTCGACGTCATTCTCGACCGCACGCCCTTCTACGCCGAATCCGGTGGCCAGGTCGGCGACGTCGGCCTCATCGAAGGCGAGGGATTCGCGCTGCGCGTCCTCGACACCCAAGCCGGTATCCCTGGTGTGCTCACGGTGCATCGCGCCGAAGTCGCAACCGGCGACATCATCGAAGGCGCCGCCGTCACTGCGTCCATCGACGGCGAACGGCGCGACCGCATCCGCCGGAATCACACCGCAACGCACGTCTTGCATTGGGCGCTGCGCTCGGTGCTGGGCGAACACGTGCAACAGGCGGGGTCGCTGGTGTCGCCCGAGCGGCTGCGCTTCGACTTCAGCCACTTCCAGGCGGTCACGCGTGAAGAACTCGACCAGATCGAAGCGCTTGCGAACGGCGAAGTCATCACCGACGCGCCAGTCCGCCACTTCGAGACCACGATGGACGAGGCCAAGGACCTGGGCGCCATCATGTTCTTCGGCGACAAGTACGGCGACATCGTGCGCGTCCTCGAAGCCGGCGAGCACAGCATCGAACTGTGCGGCGGCACCCATGTGCATCGCCTCGGGTTCATTGGCCCCATCAAGATCGTGGGCGAAGGCAGTATCGCCAGTGGAACGCGTCGCATTGAAGCGGTCACCGGCGACGGCGCGCTCGCCCGCATCCACGACGAGGAAGTGCAGCTTCGTGAACTCGCCGATGCACTCAAAGCCAGTCCGGCTGAAGTGAACGACAAAGTGGCGCGCCTGCTCGAACAGGTGAAACAGCTCAACGATGAACTCACCGGGCTGCGCACGCAACAGGCCGTAGCGGAAGCGGCCACGCTCGCGGCGGGCGCGGTCGACGGGGTGGTCGTGGCGCGACGCGACGGACTGGGACCCGACGACTTGCGGCGGCTGGCTCTCGCCACGCGTGACAAGCTGGGATCCGGCGTGGTGGCCATCGTCGGCGTCAACGCCGAAGGCACCAAGGCGGGCCTGGCCATTGCGTGCAGCAAGGACCGGGTCGAGGGTGGCCTATCCGCCGCCGCACTCGCGGCCGACGCGGCCCGCGCGCTCGGCGGCGGCACTGCGAAGAACGCGGAACTCGTCGTCGGTGGTGGACCGAAGGTCGACGGTGTCGACGACGCGCTCGCTGCGCTTCGAGCCCAGGTCGGCGTCGGCGCCTGATGCCGCGAGCGTTGGGTGTCGACTTGGGAAGCAAGCGCATCGGGATCGCGGTGTCCGACTCGCTCGGCGTCGTGGCCACCCCGGTGGGAACCATCAGCCGGAGCGGCGACGAAGTCCGCGATCACGACGCCATCATCGAGCACGCCCGTGAGTACCGATGCGCCCAGATCGTGGTGGGGATGCCCCGAGCCCTCGACGGCTCCATCGGCCCGGCTGCAAGAGCCGCGCAGGCTGAGATCGAACGGCTCTCCCAGCGGGCGGAGGAGTTTGACGTGACCAGTTACGACGAGCGCATGACGTCGGTCATTGCGAATCGCGCCCTCGGCGATCTCGGTGTGCGCGCCAAGAAGAAGAAGGCACACGTCGACGGGATGGCGGCCGCGGTGATGCTCCAAGGGTTTCTGGAGCGGGCCAAGTGAACACTGACGTACCCAAGTGGGCGCGCGGCGAAGGCGCGGAACCGGCGCCGCCGGCGGAACCGGCGCCGCTCGTCGACCGTCGGGGCAACGTCATCACCGAGGTGGCACCCAAGAAGTCGCGCGGTCGCGCCCGCCCGGCCCGCCGCAAGCGAAGCCGGCGCACGTTCGTCATCGTGGCCACGGTGGTGCTGTTGCTGGCGGCGCCGGTGGTGGTCGGCGCGCTCTGGTATCGCAGCCAGGTCAAGGGCACGCCGGGCGGTGCCGCGGTCACCGTGCGGGTTGAGCGTGGGTGGAGCACCGGTCGTATCGGTGACGAGCTCCAACGCCAAGGGGTCATCGGGAGTTCGTGGGTGTTCAGCACCTGGAGCAAGGTCGACACCGGCGCGCCGCTCCAGGCTGGGATGTACGACCTGCGCAAGTCGATGGGTGTGAGCGCGGCACTGGCCGCGATGCGCAAGGGGCCGAAAGCGCCGCCGCAGTTCGAGCTCCGGCTGCCGCCCGGGCTCACCATCGACGAGATCGCGAAACGCGTTGGGAAACTCCCTGGTCGCAGCGCCCCGCTGTTCTTGGCCGCCGCGAACAGCGGCCAGGTGCGCTCCAAGTATCAGCCGCCCGAGGTGAAGAGCTTGGAAGGGCTCACCTGGCCGGACACCTACTTCATCGGTGAAACCGAGAACGAGGCCACCATCTTGCGGCGCATCGTGGCCGAGTTCGACAAGCGGGCCGACGAGTTGCAGATCGGGCCGCGCTCGGCCGCTATTGGTGTGACGCCCTATCAAACCGTGATCGTGGCCTCGCTCATTCAGACCGAAGTCGTGCGCGACGAGGAGCGGCCATTAGTCGCAGCGGTCGTCTACAACCGTCTCCGCGAGGACATGATGTTGCAGATCGACGCCACGCTGCTCTACGCCCGCGGGAACCGAAACGGCGAACCCACCAACGCCGACAAGGCCATTGACAGTCCGTACAACACCTACAAGTACAAGGGACTGCCGCCCACGCCCATCAGTACGGTCACCGCCGCCTCGCTCAACGGCGCGTTGAGTCCGGCGGCTGTGCCGTACAAGTTCTACGTGCTCACCGACAAGCAGGGCCGGCACAAGTTCGCCACGACCATCGAGGAACACAACGCGAACGTGGCCGATTCGCGTCGTCGGGGGATCCTGTGAGCGTCAGCAGTTCGACGCGCGTGGCTGCGGTGATCGGCGATCCCGTCGCCCATTCGCTCTCGCCGGTGATTCACAATGCTGCGTTCGCCGCCGCCGGGTTGGACTGGGTGTACGTGGCGTGTCGCGTTCCTGAATCCCAGACCGAGCAGGCGATCAGAGGTGCAGCGGCGCTCGGATTCGGCGGGTTGTCGGTCACGATGCCGGGCAAAGCTGCGGCGCTGGCGGCGTGTGATCAGGTCTCCGACCTCGCACAGCGCGTGGGTGCGGTGAACTGCATCTCGTTTCGTGATGGAGCGATCGCCGGCGACAACACCGATGGTGCCGGCGCATGTTTCGCGCTCGAGCGCGAAGGAGTCGTCATCGACGGCGCATCAGTGCTGCTGCTCGGCGCAGGTGGTGCCGCGCGCGCCATCAGCGCAGCATTGCGAGACGCAGGCGCGGCGGTCACCGTGGCGGCTCGGCGTCCGGCGTCGGCCGCAATCGAGGCTGACGCCGTGGTGCCGTTCGCCGATGCGGCTGCAGTGGCGGCGGCATCGACCGTGGTCATCAACGCGACCCCGGTGGGGATGGACGGCGCTCACGCTCCACTCGACCCGACAGCCGTTCCCACAGCGACATTGGTGCTCGACACCATCTACCAACCGCTCGAGACGCCACTCGTCGCGGCCCACCGCGCCCAGGGTGGTCGGGCGGTCAACGGGGTGGCCATGCTCGTGGGGCAGGCGGCCGCGGCGTTCGAGCGCTGGACCGACGTACCTGCGCCGCGTGTGGTCATGGAGTCTTCGGTCGCGGACGTGCTGGGCCGCTGAGTTCGGGCGTTTGGTCCCTGAGGGGGCCAACCGGGCTCAACATTCTCGGGCGACGTGCCGACACAGTGTGCACCGGCGGGGGCAGTCGCGCCGGTTGAAGGGGACCGCGGGAGGCACAGTGTCGCTGCAGGGCACGCTCGACACGTTCGATCTGGCCGACGTTTTGCACTTGCTGGAACGCGGCCGCAAGAGCGGCGCACTCGACGTCCGCGCCGACGGCACCGGATGCGTGTTGTCGCTGTGTGACGGGCAGTTCGTCGACGTTGCCGCGGACTGGGCGCCGTCACTCGGATCTGGGGCGGACGGTGAAGCGGTGCTCGTCGAGGTCTGCGCCACGCTGCTGCGCCTCGACTCCGGGGCGTTCCGATTCGACGAAGCGTCGGATCCGGCCACAGCCGGGTTGGAGTGCTACCCGGTGGGGCCGATTGTGGATGCGGCACGGCTCCGGGCCGAAGAGTGGCGCCAGCTCGAAACGCTGATTCCCTCTCTCGATGCGCCGGTCATCGTCGTGCCCGAACTTCCCGTCGAGTCGGTTGTCGTCGACCGGTCGACCTGGCGCATGCTGGCGGCGCTCGACGGCCGCCGGTCCGTGCGGGACCTGGCCCGCGACCTGGGCCGTCCCGTCCCGGCCGTGGGGCGCGAAGTGGCCGATCTGTACCGCCAGCGCATGGTGGTCTTCTACGAATCGCAGTTCGACGCCGTAGTGCTGCCCGAGTCGGCGCCCGTCTCGTCGTACGAGCCTCAGGGAGTGCCCGTCGAATCGGTTGGGGCCATCGAGACGGTGGTGGTCGCTGAGCTCCCCGGCCCGACTGCGGCATCGGTACCGGCCTGGGACGCAGTCGCAGACGATGGCCTCGAGGTCGCGGCCCTGGCCGCTGATCCGGCGGAGGCCGACGAGTTGCGGCGGGACCGGGGCGCGCTGCTGCGGATGTTCTCGTCGCTCAAGGAATAGGCACCGGTCTTCGCTCGGTGCGCGAAATTCCCGTCAAGGTGATGCGAGTCACGCTCCGATACCTCTGATGAGAGGGTGCGTGCGCGCCGGTGCGGCGCGCGGGCCGGAGGTCGAACGCTGGCTGAAGTCACACAACTGGGCGCGTTGCTCCGTGACGAGGGCTTGATCACGCTCGACCAGCTCGATGCGGGTCTGGCGGAGCAACAGCGCAGCGGAAAGCAGCTTGGACGCGTGCTCATCGAGATGGGTGCGATCACCGAGTTCGACCTCGTTCGCACATTGGCCGGCCAAGTCGGCCTGGCGTTCATCGATCTTTCGGAAGCAACGATCGACGCAAGCGTGGTTGCGCTCATTCCCGACGTCTTGGCGCGCAAGTACCGGGCGCTCCCGTTGTACTGGGAGCACGACCGGCTCGTGGTCGCCATGGCCGACCCGTCGAACGTGTTCGCAGTCGACGACATTCGTGCGATCACCGGCGCCGACGTCAAGACGGTGGTGGCGACTCCTACCCAGCTCGATGATGCAATCGAGCGATATCACCGCCTCGACAGCGAGGTGGACACGATCGCACAGGCGGCGGCCGACGAGTACGACACCACCGACGACCTGACCGCGGTCACCGAGGTCGTCGAGGATGCGCCGATCGTCAAGTTCGTCAATCTGCTCATCACGCAGGCGGTTGCCGACCGCGCGTCCGACATTCACGTCGAGCCCGGTCCCGAGGTGTTGCGCATCCGATTCCGTATCGACGGTGTGCTCCACGAAGTGATGGAGTCACCCAAGAGCATCCAGAACGGCGTGATTTCCCGCTTGAAGGTGATGGCGGACCTCAACATCGCCGAGCGCCGTCTGCCCCAGGACGGCGGCATTGCGCTGGTGGTTTCGGGCAAGCCGATCGACCTGCGCGTGGCCACCTTGCCCACCGTCTATGGCGAGAAAGTGGTCATGAGAATTCTGGACAAGGGCCAGGCGCTGCTGCGCTTGGACGATCTGGGCTTCTCCAACGAATCGAGCGAACGGTTCCGTGAGTCGTACCAGAAGCCCTACGGCACCGTGTTGGTGACGGGGCCAACGGGGTCGGGGAAGAGCACCACGCTCTACGCAACGCTCAACATCTTGAACCAGCCCGACCGCAACATCATCACGGTCGAAGACCCCGTCGAGTATCGCCTCGAGGGCATCAACCAGGTGCAGGTGAACCGCAAGGCGGGGCTCACGTTCTCGAGTGCGTTGCGCTCCATCCTGCGGTCCGACCCCGACGTGGTCTTGGTCGGCGAGATCCGCGACCGTGAGACCGCGGTCATCGCGATCGAAGCGGCACTCACCGGTCACCTCGTGCTCTCCACGCTGCACACCAATGATGCCGCCAGCACGCCACTCCGACTCGTCGAGATGGGGGTGGAGCCGTTCCTGGTGACGAGCGCACTCGACTGCGTGTTGGCTCAGCGCTTGGCGCGCCGACTCTGCGACCGGTGCAAGGAGCCGTACCAGCCGGCCGAGGCCGAACTCGTACGAGCCGGGTGGCCCACCGAGCGCCTGGAAGGGAACGAGTGGCCCACCCTGTATCGCGCCGTGGGCTGCGAGGCGTGCGGGCGCACGGGCTACCGGGGGCGCTTCGGCCTGCACGAGGTGATGACGATCACCGAAGAGGTCGAGCGGATGGTCATCGAGCGGCGTTCCACCGAGGACCTGAAGAAGACCGCGGTCATGCAAGGCATGGTGCCGTTGCGCGAGGACGGACTGCGCAAGGCCGCACTCGGCTGGACGAGCATCGAAGAAGTGTTCCGCGTCGTGGCGTGAGGCTGCGCACGGAGGGAGTGAAGCGCGTGACGGTGGGACCGGGGTCAAGTCCAGGCCCCTGACGTGCCGAAACAACCACTGAGGGAGGGGGTCCCGGTGCTCACAGGACAAGCACGTCGACTGGGCGAGTTCTTGGTTGAACGGCACGTGTTGTCGCGCGACGAGCTCGAAGTCGCGCTGGCCGAGGCCCGCAAGACCCAGGAACCGCTGCCGGCGTTGCTGATGCGCCGTCGCATGGTGTCGGAGAAGGACCTGAAGGCCGCCATTGCCGACACGCTTGCGATGCGGTTCGTGGATTTCGAAGAGACGCCGTTGCACCCCGATGCTGCGGCAATGTTGCCGCCCGAAGTTGCGCGCGCCCATGAGGCGATCGGTGTCGACTTCGAAGGCGCCAAGCTCGTGGTTGCGTTCGCCGACCCCGGCAACGACTCGGCGATCGCCGCGGTGGGCGCGGCGACGGGCTAC
>JBMOIJ010000028.1:0-30323 GCA_049317385.1 Acidimicrobiia bacterium | reverse complement strand
TGTCATATTTCCAGCTCAGAAACGCCTCGGGTTCGAGCTCGGTGAGGCGTTTCTGAGCTGGAAATATGACAGTGAGAAACGCCTCGATTGCTAGCGGGCGGTCCAGGTGGTGCCGTCGGGGCCGTCCTTGATCTCGATGCCGAGTTCCGCCAACTCGTCACGGATGCGATCGGCCGTGGCGAAGTCCTTGTTCTTCCGAGCCTCGTTGCGCTCGGCGATCTTGTCTTCGACAATCGGTGCGAGCTCGTCACGCCGCACATCAGCCGATGCCGCCTTCTCGCGGGCGACGGACGCGGCGTCGATGCCGAGCACCGCACCCATCACGTCGGCAACCAGTCGCATGCCGTCGTCGTCAAGGTCGCCCCGCAGCGCCGCGTTGACCGCAGCGACCACTCGCGGCGTCGCAAGGTCGTCACTGATGGCGGCGTCGACCGCGTCCACGAACTCACGGAGTGAATCGGTGTTCGCCCGTCCCATTGCGTCGTCGTAGGTGCAGCGGTTGAGCACCGTCTCATCGGCAACCGCGCCCAGCAGCCGATCACCCAGCCGCACCAAGCCGGTCTGCGCACCCACCACTGCGTCGTCCACGAAATCGAGCTGCGTGCGGTAGTGCGCGCCCAGCAAGAAGAAGCGGAACGCCAACGGGTGGATGCCCTGCGCCATCAGGTCACTGAGCAACGCAACCTTGCCGGCACTCTTCGCCATCTTCGACCCGCCAAAAAGCAGGTACTCGTTGTGCATCCAGTAGTTCACCCAACGCGTGCCGTCGTCGAGCCACGCTTCGCTCTGCGCGATCTCGTTGGGGTGGTGCACCTCGACGTGGTCGATGCCACCGGTGTGAATATCGAAGTGCGCACCCAGTCGCTCGATCGACATCACCGAGCACTCGAGGTGCCAGCCCGGCGCCCCCGGGCCCCACGGCGAGTCCCACCACATGAGGCGCCGCTCGGGATCGGAGTACGTGCGCCACAGCGCGAAGTCGGTGGGATTGCGACGGCCCTCGATCTCGCCGATGCGGGCGCCCTCTTCGAGCTGCGAGTGATCCATGCGGGCCAACTCGCCGTAGTGCGCCACCTTCGCCGTGTCGAGGTACAACCCTTCGTCGAGTTGGTAGGTGACGCCCTTGGCCTCGAGCACCTTTGCGAACTCGATCATCTGCGGGACGAAATCGGTGGCCTTCGTCCACTCGTCGGGCATTCCCACGTTCAACCGAGCGAGGTCTTCCCAGAAGACTTCCGTGTAGTGGCGCGTGATGTCCCAGACCGTCTTGTCTTCACGCCTGGCCGCCGCTTCGATCTTGTCTTCACCCTGGTCGGCATCGGCGACCAAGTGACCGACATCGGTGATGTTGATGACGTGATGAACCTCGAAGCCCTTCCAGCGCAACGCCCGCTTCAACGTGTCGGCGAACACGTACGCCCGCATGTTGCCGAGGTGTTGGTACGAGTACACCGTGGGCCCACACGAGTACATGCGGACCTGGCCGGGTTCGATGGGCTGGAACTCCTGGAGTTCGCGGCCGAGCGAGTTGAAGACGATGAAGGGAGCGCCAGACACGGCTCGTCAGGCTACCGACTCGGCTCGCGGACACTGGGACGACGGCACTCCGGCCGATCAGCCCAGCGTGACCGCCGCGATCGACATCAGCGCGACACCGAGCCCCGCCATCTGCGGCACTCCGAGCCGCTCCTTGACGAACAACCAGCTGAAGAGCGCGGCCCACGCCGGGTTCATGGAAACGATCGTGGCCACCGCCGTGGCGTTGGCCCCGCTGTGGTTGGCCGCCACCAGGATCATGTCCGAGACCGTGAAGACGATCGCGGGCGAAACCACCAACGCCCAGATCGGCAGTTCAAGCTTGGGGATGCCCTTGGTGAAGAGGTACGGCACGAGCAAGAACGCAAACAACGGGAGCCGTGCGCCCATGGTGGTGACGAGATGCGTCCGGCCGGTTGTGTAGGAGAACCCGATGAGGATCGCACCGAATGCCAACCCCGACAGGACACTGAGAACGACGGCGTGTTTGGTGATGATGGGAATGCCGTCGTGGTCGGGGTCCTGCTCGCGCGGCGTGATGGCCACCAGGCCAACCGCAACGCACGCCAGGATCACACCAACCAACACCCACGCAGCAACCGAACGATCGACGATGGCGTGATAGACGGCCGGCGTGGTCGCGCCCACTCCTCCGGCAATCGCGTTTACCGCACCGATGTGCGCTTGTTGCACTGCCAAGAAGCTGAACCCCAGCGATCCAATGGTTGCGACACCGATGGCCAACCCGATGTTGAAGTCGCGCCACTCCCAGTTCGACTCGGCCAACGCAAGCGGCACCACGTACACGACGGAGAGCCCTTGCGCGAATGCCATCGCCACGATCGGGCTGGTCTTGCGCGACGACACTCCCCCGAGGACCGCGGCGCCGCCCACCATCAGTGAGGAACAGAGCGCGAGCAGCACGGCTGCAGCATCGCGCATGAGAGTCGATGCACGACAACCGCTCGCCGAACCCTTCGCCGATCAGCAATCGACGGGGGCGGGTTCAGCGATGCATGCGGAGACCGGGTGCCCGAGGTGGGATTTGAACCCACACGCCCTTTCGGACAACGGATTTTGAGTCCGTCGCGTCTGCCATTCCGCCACTCGGGCAAGGGCCGGTGAGCATAGCGCCCGCCTTCCGGGGCCCGACGACCGAGGTCAGCGCACGATGTGGAAGGGCCGGCTCGGCGGCAAGTGACGACCAGTCGCTTCAACGGCCAACACGCGCGTGGCCCATCGTTTCGCGTCATCGCTCGCAGCCGGCGACGGGCTCATGCCGTTGCGACCAATCCGCTGCCGTTCCGCCACGAAGAGATCATCCAGCCAGCGCGCACCCTGACGATCGGCCACCGAAGCGAGCCCATACGCAGCAGTTGCGCTCCGAACCTTGAGGGGCTCACCGAGCAGTTCACGCGCCACCTCGAGATCCGAGTCACTCATGATCGCCATGACGCGATCATTCGAATGCTCGAGCGAGATGAAAGCCTGCGTTACGGCGTCGAGCGCCGGGCGAACCGCATGCGCCGAACGATCAAGCCGATTCGCTGCGACAGTTGCGGCTGCGTCGTACGCACCCGCAACACTGTGAAGGCGGATGACGTGTTCGGCGTCGACCACCGGCCACTCACCAACTTCGTCTGCCGCCCGCTCCAATCGCGCGTGCGCGACGTCGAGCACATCGAACACCGCGTTGGGCCGACGAGTGTGCGCCCGACGGTATGGCTGCAGATCGACATCGGCGACGAAGTCGTGCAACTCCGCGATGCGTGCGTTGACATGGGCCCGCATCCGTCCGAGCGCAGCGGACGACGGTGGTTCGACGAGGTCGAGCCCCGAACCGACCTGGGCCAGGCCTTCGAAGACTTCGTGCATCTGGAATCTGCCGGCTGCCTCGCGGGCGATTCGCACTATGGGGAGCGGCAGCGGGACGTTCGGGTCACGCTCGGCGACGGCCTTCACGAACGCAGCGAACCCGGCGGCGTAGGCGTGTTCGAATGCCCCACGAATTTGCCCCTCGTCCATTGGCCGAGCAGTCTAGGAGTGTTCGTCCGCTTTGTCAGGTAACTCCGAAAGGTTCAAGCGAAGGCGAACATGATCCGGGCGCGGCAGCTCAGCTCGTCGCCCACCCGGACCTCCCCGGCCGCCCAGCCGCCCCGGGCGCTCAGCCGCTCGGCCGTGAGGGTCATCGTCAGCTCGTCGCCGGGGACCACCATCCGCTTCCACCGGATGGCCTCGGCCCCACCGAAGAGCGGCAGCTTGCCCGCATACTCGGGCCGCGACAGCAACAGGACCGCCCCCGTCTGGGCCAACGCCTCGACCTGGATCACGCCCGGGAAGATGGGGTTGCCAGGGAAGTGGCCGGCGAGGAACGCCTCGTCGCCCGTGACGCGGTAGCGCGCCTTCACGCTGCCGGCTTCGGCGTCCAACGCGTCCACTGCATCGACGAACCGAAACGGCGGACGGTGCGGAAGGAGGCCAACGAGTGCTTCAGAGTTTGCAAGTGCCATGGGCGCTGCACGCTACGCAATCACGCACCACGCCGCATGTGTGCAGGTGTACGCGCGTGTGCTTGCGCGAGTTAGCAGTTACCAACAAGTCATCTGTTGTCACACAGCGTTCGCGTGAATGCGACGGCGCGCACACCAACAAGCGTTTTAATACATGCTGTAACATCTTCCCTTCCAATCAAAGCGATCCGGTCGAATTTCGAATTTTGCCGACGTCAACGGAGACGCAGCAGCCCGTGCCAACCAGCACTGCAATTCTGTTTCCCGGCCAGGGAACCCAGGCACCCGCAATGGGCGCGCCGTGGCGCGACCACCCGGCATGGAAGATCGTCGAACAAGCCGAGACCGCGCTGGATGAACCGCTGGCGCGCTTATTGCTCGAAGCCGACGCCAACGAATTGGCGCGCACGCGCAATTCGCAACTCTCGGTGTTGCTCACGTCGCTCGTCGCATGGGAAGCCGCGCGTCCGTTCGTATCGACTCCGGTGTGTTTCGCCGGCCACTCACTCGGTCAAGTCACTGCACTCATTGCCAGTGGTGCGATGTCACTCGACGACGGCGTTCGGTTCGCGGCGGCGCGCGCGGAAGCAACACAAGCTGCAGCCGATGCGCATCCGGGCAAGATGGCCGCGCTCGTCGGCGCAACGCCCGAGCAAGCACTCGAAGCGTGCACCGCGGCGCCCGACCAGTGCTGGGTCGCCAACGACAACGCCGACGGACAGGTCGTCATCGCCGGCACGCCCGACGGCGTTGTCGCCGTCATGGTGCGCGCCAAGGAAATGAAACTGCGCGCGCTGCCGCTCAAGGTCGGCGGTGCGTTCCACACCCCACTCATGGACGACGCCGTGCCCCACCTGGTGGCGGCACTCGAATCGGTTGCGTTCCAACCACCGAGCGCACCGGTCATCACGAACGAGGACGCCCTCGCCCACGACGACGCGGACGCAGCGGAATGGCGCGCTCGTTGCGCCCGTCACGTCACCCGGCCAGTCCGCTTCCGCCAGACCCTCCAAACCGTGGCCGCCTACTCCCCCACCGTTGCGCTCGAAATCGGTAACGGCGAGATGATCGCCGGACTCGCAAAGCGCACCACCCCCGAACTCACCGTCATCGGCATCGGGTCCCCCGCGGCCCTCACACTCATCCCGGAGGACTGATGGAAGGCGAAATCCTCACCGTGTCGGAACGCATGATCGTCGCCCCCACCGCAGGCACGTTCCGCGCCGACATCGACCTCACCGGCGCCGACGTCGAGTGCGGCGACACCATCGGTCACGTCGAAGGACCCGGCAGCTCCACGCCGGTCCGGTCACCATTCGCCGGCACCCTCATGGGTGTGCTCGCCCACGAAGGCGAGCGCCTCCGGGTGGGCGAAGGCGTTGCGTGGTTGCGCACGTCGTGAACCCCCGCAGTGCTGCCATCACCGGTTGGGGCTGCGCGGTCCCCGACCAGGTGCTCACCAACGCGCACCTCGAGCAGCTCGTCGAAACCAACGACGAGTGGATCACCGAACGCACCGGAATCCGTGAGCGCCGCATCGCCAGCGCCAACGAGTCCACTGCATCACTCGCCATCGACGCCGGCGCGGCAGCCATCAAGAAGGCGGGGCTCACCCCCACCGACGTCGGTCTCTTCATCTGTGCCACCACCACACCTGAAACCCCGATTCCCCACACCGGTTCGTGGGTGGGCGACGGCATCGGTCTCTCGTGCGGCAGCTTCGACCTCAACGCCGCGTGCGCCGGTTTCGTGTACTCACTGGTGGTCGGCACTTCGCTCATTCAGGCTGGCGCGACCCAGAACCTGCTGATCGTGGGTTCGGAGACGCTGAGTCGCGTCACCGACCCGACCGACCGGGGCACGTGCATCCTCTTCGGCGACGGCGCGGCCGCAGTCGTCCTCAGCGCAACGGACGCTCCCGAAATCGGACTCGAGGCCTTTGACCTGGGGTGCGACGGCAGCGCCGCCGACATCTTGTTCGTCCCATCGGGCGGCTCTCGCTCACCCGCTTCGCCCCAAACACTCGACGAGCGCGACCACTTCTTGAAAATGAACGGACAAGAGGTGTTCCGGCGGGCGGTCCGCGCCATCGTCGACTCGGCCACCGCCACCATGGAACGCGGCGGATTCACCGCCGACGACATCGACTGGTTCATTCCCCACCAGGCGAACATTCGCATCATCGAAGCGGCCGCCAATCGTCTTGCCATTCCGATGGAACGCGCCGTCCTCAACCTCGACCGCTACGGCAACACGTCGGCGGCATCCATTCCGCTCGCCCTCACCGAAGCAGCCGACGAAGGCCGGTTTCAACCCGGCGACCGCATCCTGCTCTCTGGCTTCGGCGCCGGCATGACCTGGGCGAGCGCACTCGTCCGATGGGGGAATCCATGACTGACACTCGCACCGCGCTCGTCACCGGCGCCTCGCGCGGCATCGGTCGCGCCATCGCACTGGCACTGGGCGCACAAGAGATGAACGTCGGCTTCTGCTACGGCGGCGACCACGACGGCGCCAAGGAAACGTTGACCCTCCTCGAGCAGGCTGGCGTCACCGCCCACATGGTCCAGGCCGACGTGGCAGACGCAGCAGCCGTCGACGCCGCGTTCACCGAGATCGAAGGCGCGCTTGGTCCCATCACCGTGCTGGTGAACAACGCCGGCATCACCCGCGACGGGTTGCTCATGCGCATGAGCGACGACGACTGGGCCCGAGTCATCGACGTCGACCTCACCGGCGCGTTCCACACCACCAAGCGCGCCGCAAAGTCGATGATGAAGGCCCGCTGGGGCCGCATCGTCAACATCACCTCGGTGGTGGCGTTGCTCGGCAGCGCCGGCCAGGCCAACTATGCCGCGGCCAAAGCCGGCCTCGTGGGCTTCACCCGCTCGGTAGCCCGGGAGCTCGGCTCGCGCAACATCACGGCCAACGTGGTGGCTCCCGGCCCGATCGAGACCGCCATGACCGACGTCCTCGCCGACGATTGGAAAGCCGCAATCGGGTCCAACGTGCCCCTCGGGCGCTTCGGCACCCCCGAAGAAGTCGCCGCCGTGGTCCAGTTCCTGTGCAGCGACGCAGCTGCCTACGTCACCGGGGCCGTCGTGCCCGTCGACGGCGGCATGGGCATGGGCCACTGATCTCAGCAAGAATCTGACGTTCCCCCTTCTCGAAACCAACAAGGAGCACCGCAATGGAGCAGTCCGAAGCCGTCGACGCAATCCGTGAGGTCGCCGTCGAAGTGCTCGGCGTCGACGCCGACAAGGTCAACGCAGACGCCCGCTTCAAGGAAGACCTCGAAGCCGACAGCCTCGACCTGGTCGAACTGGTGATGGGCCTCGAAGAGCGCTTCGACATCAGCGTTCCCGAAGAAGACCTCGACGGTGTCGCCACCGTGGGCCAGGCCGCCGACCTCGTCATCGCGAAGGTCGCCGCACGCGCATGAGTTCCGAGACCCTCGACCACCGGGGGCGCCCCGTCGTCGCCGTCACCGGTATGGGCATCAAGTGCCCGGCCGGCCTGACGGTCGACGAGGCGTGGGCTTCGATGCTCGCCGCCGAATCCAAGGCGGCGCGCATCACGCGCTTCGACCCCTCACCATTGTCAGTGCAGTTCGCGTGTGAGCTCACGTCCTTCGACGCGAGCGAGTACTTCGACGTGAAGGAAATCCGACGCGTCGACCGCTGCACCCAATTCGCCGTTGGCGCGGCCACCGACGCCATCGCCGACGCCGGTGAACTCGGCGCCGACCCGGCGCGAGTGGGAGTCATTGCGGCCTCGGGGGTCGGCGGGCTCGAAACGTTCATGGACCAGTTCGAGACCTACTTCACCAAGGGTCCCGACCGGGTCAGCCCGTTCTTCATTCCAATGATGATGCCGAATGCGTCTGCGGGCACCATCTCGATTCGCAACGGGTTCACCGGTCCGGCGTTGTGCGTCGCCACCGCGTGTGCCGCCGGTACAAACGGCATCGGCGAGGCCGTCCGCATGATTCAGAACGGCACCTGCGACGCCATGGTCGCCGGTGGCACCGAAGCGGCCATCGTGCCCATGGCATTGGCCGCGTTCGGTCGCATGGGGGCGCTGTCCAAGCGGAACGACTCGCCCACCACTGCGTCCCGTCCGTTCGCCGCCGATCGCGACGGATTCGTCATGGGCGAAGGCGCCGCGTTCTTCGTTCTCGAACGACTCGACCACGCACAAGCGCGTGGCGCGCGCATCTACGGCACGGTTGCCGGGTACGGCGCCAACTCCGACGCCCACCACATCACGGCCCCGTCACCGGAAGGTACCGGCGCCACTTCGTGCATCCAGAGCGCGCTTGACGACGCCGGCCTTTCGGCCACCGACATCGGCCACATCAACGCGCACGGCACCTCCACCCCGCTCAACGATGCGGCCGAGGCCGAAGCGGTTGCGAAGGTGTTCGGCGAGCGTTCCGTTCCTGTCACCTCCAACAAAGGTGTGATCGGTCACCTCGTTGCCGGCGCCGGTGCGGTGGAGGCCGTCATCGCCATGAAGTCAGCGTACGAAGGCGTGGTTCCCCCCACCGCGAACACCGACGCGTGCGACCCGGAACTGGCCATCGACCTCGTCACGGGCACAGCCCGCGAGATCACCAAGGGCAAAGCCGTGCTCTCCAACTCGTTCGGATTCGGCGGGCACAACGCTTCGATCGTCCTCGTACCGCAGGTCTGAGTGAGCGCCGACGCATCCCGCACCCTCATTGCGAGCGGCCGCGAACCCGCGGCCAGCGCCGCAATCGTCGAAGTTCATGGCCGTCGGGTCGTGGAGTTCGCCATCGAGGGCGGCAAGCATCACGGTGCCATCGGTGAAGCCGGCGGCGAAGTCGTCGAACGAGCCGTCCACCTGGCCGTTGCGCAAGGCATCCCGATCGTGGGGCGGTTCGACACGTCGGGCGCCGACATTCGCGAAGGCGTCAGCGCGCTCCACGCATGGGGGCGCATCGCCAAGGCGTTGGCTGACGCGTCGGGTGTGGTGCCCACGGTGATTGCCGTCACCGGGGCGTGCGTGTCGGGGCCATCGTTGGTACTCGGCCTGGTCGATGCCGTCGTCATGACCGCCGCCGCGTTCGCATACGTGAGCGGACCCGACAGCGTCACCGAGTTCACGGGCGTGGCCGTCGACAACGACGCACTGGGTGGCGCGCCGGTGCACGACCGCGAGAGCGGCGTGGCAGCCATCGTGGTGGCCGACGCCGACGCGGCACTCGATGCATGCCACGCCATCCTCGACTACCTCCCCGACAACAACTTGGCCGACGCCCCGTCGTTCCATCCGGATGACGTGATCGACCGCGCGTGCACCCAGGCGCGCGCCATCGTGCCCGACCGCCCAAACGCCCCCTACGACGTGCGCGATGTGCTCGCCGACGTCCTCGATACCGACTCGGTGCTGGAGCTCCGCGCGAATTACGCGTCCAACGTCGTCACCGCGCTCGCTCGATTGGGCGGCCGCTCCGTCGGCATCATCGCCAACCAACCGGCCTTCCGCGCCGGCACGCTCGACATCGAAGCGTCCCGCAAAGCGGCACGCTTCGTGCAATGGTGCGACGCGTTCAACCTGCCCATCCTCACGTTCGTCGACACGCCCGGCTTCGAACCCGGCCGCGACCTCGAATGGCGCGGCATGATCCGCCACGGCGCGCAACTGGTGCAGGCGTACGGCGAGGCAACCGTGCCACGGTTGTGCGTGGTACTGCGCAAGGCGTACGGCGGCGCATACATCGTCATGGACTCGCGCGGCTTGGGGAACGATTGGGCGTGCGCGTGGCCCAACGCCGAGATCGCCGTGATGGGAGCGGCCGGCGCGGTGCAGATCCTGCATCGCAAGCGACTGCTCGCGATTGACGACCCGGCCGAACGGGCGCGGGTCGAAGCAGAACTCGTGGCCGAGTACGAGGAGCGGTTCTCCAACCCGTACCAGGCCGCCGAGCGTGGATTCATCGACGAGGTCGTCGACCCGCTCGACACGCGACGCGCCCTGGCAGAAGCCTTGGCGAACCTCGCCACCAAGAAGGAGCGACTTCCCCGGCGTCGTCACGCCAACGGGCCGCTCTGATTCCCGTCCGTCTCTCAATCAGCAGGTCCCCGATGTTGCTCGAAGGCAAGCGAATCCTCGTCACCGGTGTGCTCAACGACTCGTCGATCGCGTTCGGCGTAGCGAAGCTCGCCCAGGAACACGGCGCCGAAGTGGTGCTCTCGAGCTTCGGTCGGATCATGCGCATCACTGAGCGCGTCGCCAAGAAGCTTCCGGAGGATGTGGAAGTCGTCGAGCTCGATGTACAGAACGATGATGACGTGCGCGAACTTGCTTCTCGCATCGGCGGCACGCTCGATGGCGCGTTGCATGCCATCGCGTTCGCACCCGAAACCTGCTTGGGTGGCGGGTTCATCGACGCGCCGTGGGGCGACGTGGGGACCGCGATGCACGTGAGCGCGTACTCGCTGGCCGCACTGGCCCGTGGTGTGCTGCCGCTCATGAAGGAACACGGCGGATCCATCGTTGGCCTCGACTTCGACAACTCCACGCAGGCGTGGCCCGTGTACGACTGGATGGGCGTCAGCAAGGCGGCGCTCGAAGCCGCGAACCGCTACCTCGCACGCGACCTGGGCCCCCAAAACGTGCGCGTGAATCTCGTGGCGGCGGGCCCCATCCGCACCATGGCAGCCAAGAGCATCCCCGGGTTCGAGCAGTTCGAACAGGTGTGGACCGAGCGGGCGCCGTTGGGCTGGGACCTGCGCGACACCGAACCGGTGGCCAAGGCATGCGTCGCGCTCTTCAGCGATCTCTTCCCCGCCACTACGGGTGAGATGATCCACGTCGACGGTGGGTTCCACGCCGTCGGCGCGTGAGCTGCACAACTTCCCAATGATCGAGCGCGTTGGCCCCGAGCAATGGGAGCTGCTGCGATCCACTCGTCTTGCCGCCCTTGCTGACGCACCCGACGCATTTGGGGCCACCCACGTCGACGAGTCCAGCCTGCCCGAGTCCTCCTGGCGCGCGCGCACCGCCGAAGCGGCGTGGTTCGTCGCAACCCACCGCGACATCCCCACGGGACTGGTTGCGCTCACGAGCGTCGATCCGAACACCCGCGACTCAATGCCGCTCGTGCTCGACCCTCCGCCCGCCGAGATCAAGATCTATGGCATGTGGGTCCACGTGAAGCTCCGCAGCACCGGGGTTGCCGACGAGTTGGTTGCGCAGTGCGCTCGCTTCGCCTACGACCACGGAGTCGCGTCGGTCACGTTGGGCGTGTTCGACGACAACGCGCGCGCCATTCGCTTCTACGAACGCTGCGGATTCGCGGCGATGGGCACGCCCAAGCGGTCCTCCGCCCAACCGGGACGGATGTTCATCGACATGACGGCTTCGGCCGCCGCCCTCCTCACCCCCTGAGGCGTTTCTGAACCGCATATATGACAGTAAGAAACGCCTCGGTCGTTAGAGGGCCTGGAGGGCTTTGCTCACCTTGGGCACGGTGTCCTTCGGGCTCACCTTGTAGAACACGCCGGCGAGCTTGCCCTTCTCGTCGATCACGAATGCGCTGCGGATGACGCCCATGTACTTCTTGCCGTAAAGACTCTTCTCGCCCCACGCGCCGAACTTCTCGGCGACCGCGTGATCTTCGTCGGCCAGCAGCGGAAAGCCGAGCTTGTACTTGGTGTCGAACTTCTTCTGCTTCTCGGGCGCGTCGGGCGAGATGCCAAGCACCTTTGCGCCGAGCTTCGCGAGTTCTTTCTTGTGGTCGCGCACTTCGCAGCTTTGCGTGGTGCAACCTGGCGTGTCGGCCTTCGGGTAGAAGTACACGACGACGCGCTCGCCCTTGAAGTCGGTGAGTTTCACCTTGTTGCCGTCCTGGTCGACGAGCGTGAACGCGGGGGCTTTCGCACCGACTTCGAGCGTGGCCATCGAGGTGTCTCCTGATGTGATCGGGGACCGCTAGCTTGCCGCGTGTGCGCCGGCGAGTGACGGTTCCCATCCCGGGTGCTTCCCCCCAGGCCATCTCCGACGCCGCCGCCACCCTCGACGGCCGCCCCGCCCCCGGCATTCCGGCCTCCGACGCCACCCTCCAAGTGGAAGCGTTCTCCGACCGGATCACCGCCACAGCCAGCACCAACGTGCACATCCCCTGGTTCGGATGGTTCTTCCACCCGTCGCTGATCCTGGCGCTGCGTCGCGCCGCCCGCTGGGCCGCCACCACCACGGCGGCACGCGCCGCCAACCAGCCCGACCCCGAACCACCTCGCACCCCAAAGCTGCTGCCACCCGCGCCCTTCACTCCGGCCCAGGCACGCGCGCTTGGCGTACTGGCGGGCCTCGTCGCGATCGCCAACTACGGCGGATCATTGGTGGGTCAGAGCACCAAGTACGTGGCGAAGTCGTTCGCCGCGTCGGAGACTGCCCTCACGACGGGACTGGCGGTGACGCGCATCGGCGTGTTGGTGACGTTGTTCGCTGCGGCCATCGCCGACCGGCGCGGCCGTCGCATCACATTGCTCGTAGCCGTGGTGGGCATCTGCCTTGCGAACCTGGCCACGGCACTTGCCCCCAACCTTGCGGCGTTCACTGCTGCGCAGACCTTCACGCGCGGGTTCACCAGCGGCGCCCTCACCATTGCGGCGATCGCCGCCGTGGAGGAAGCACCGGAAGGGGCACGCGCTTGGTCGTTCGCAATGATGAGCCTGGCGGGCGGGGCGGGGTACGCGGTCGGTGTGATCCTGCTGCCGCTCTCCGATCTCGCCGGCAACGCATGGCGTGTCGCGTTCGGCGTGAGCGCGCTGTCACTTGCGGTCATTCCCTTCATGGCCCGCGACCTCACCGAGACCCGTCGCTACGAAAACGTCACCCGACAGGTCGTGCATCGCGGCCGCATCCGCGAACTGTTCGACCGACGCTACGGCAAACGCTTCGCCATATTGGGAGGAGTGTTCTTCCTCACGGCAGTGGCCACCACTCCGGTTGCGCAACTCACGAACCAGTTCCTCGGCGACGAACGCGGATTCTCCGGCCTCGACATCACGCTGTTCCGCACGTTGACCAACGGCGTCCCCGGCATCATCGGCGTGGTCGTCGCGGGCCGCCTGGCCGAACGCGAAGGACGCCGCCCGTTGGCAGTAATCGGAATTGCGGTATCCACGCTGCTGAACGCGGCGTTCTTCTTGGGGCCGAGTTGGATGCTGTGGGTGGCGAGCACCACGGCGATCTTGGCCGCCGCGTTGGCCGGCATGGCCATCGGCACGCTCGATCACGAGCTCTTCCCCACGGAAGTACGCGGCACGTCGGGAGGCTTCATCACTGTGTGCGGCGTCCTCGGGAGCGTCACCGGACTACTCCTCACCGGTTTCCTCACCGACGTGACGGGTTCGCTCGGCGGCGCGCTGGCATTGCTCGGTTTCGCGCCGTTGTGCGCCGCGCTCTTCCTCGCGCCGTTCCTGCCCGAGAGCGCCCGCCTCGAACTCGACGAGGTCAGCCCCAGCGAACGCTGATGACGCGTCGCCTTACGGCAACACGCGAAAGAGCCGGGGTCGAAACCCCGGCTCCTCCTCGTCTTTGGATCAGACGTTATTCAGTTCACCCGATCACGGTGCGGCGGGCAGCAGCACACCGTCGATCACGTGGATGACGCCGTTCGATCCTTCGATGTCGGTCTTGGTCACGTTCACGACCTGACCGGTGGCGTCGGTGAGGGTCACCTTGCCACCCGAGACCTTCACAGTGAGCGGCGTGCCATCGACCATCTTGATGGTCGCGCCCTGCGGCGTGTCGACGCCCGGGAGCTTGGTCACGTCGGCGGCCAGCGCCTTCCCGGCGTACACGTGGTAGGTGAGGACCTTCTTCAGGAGCTCAGGGTTGGCCTTGAGCTTCGCAACGACGGCCGGCGGAACCTTCGCGAAGGCCTCGTTGGTGGGGGCGAACACCGTGAACGGACCGGGGCCGCTGAGCGTGTCGACGAGACCCGCTTCCTTCACGAAACTCACGAGCGTCGAGAAGTCGGGGTTGCCGGCGGCAATCGCGACGACGGTTTCCTTGCCCATCGCAGCTGTCGTCGAGGACGACTCGGCCGCAGTGGTGGTGGTGTCTTCGGACTTGCTGCTGCTGCTGCATCCCACCGCAGCCACTGCCACGATTCCGGCCGCAGCAACGACCTTCCAGAGTTGCTTGTTCACGTGTCCTCCCGGACGATTCACCGTGCCCTGGTTCAGGGCGCTGCTCGGTCGAGGAGAGTACGGAACCCGTGGGGCCACGGATGGGCAATCCGGCATCAAATCGGGGATTTCTGCGTTTTGGCTGGTCAAGCCGACGGAACGAAGGTCGCCGGAGGCAGCCGATCGGCGTCGAAGGGCGCTCGGGCGCCCAAGAGCTTGGCCAGATCCGGCGGCGCGAGGTCGCTGTGCACCTCGAGCGTCGTCCCCGCCACCGTGAGCTGCGCCCGCCACAATCCGCTCGTGTCAGGCAGCACCCAACCCTTGGCCCCTTGGGCTTCGAAAGGCTGCGAACCCTTCGGGCGCGGCTTCGCGCACTGCTTGGGGTACTGGTACACGTCCAGCACCCCGCCTTGTTGGCGTGTCGGATCGGTCCAGTAGACCCCGACCTGGTCGCAATGCTCGTCGGTGCGCGCCGCGGGCACCACCTCAGCCCCTTCGAATACCCAACCGCGAGGAACGGCCGACGGCACCACGAGTTGGAGCGTGCCTCCGGCGCCCACCGCGCCTTGCAGCGCCGTGATGGCGGCGCGCGCCCCTCGCGGGATCCCAACTTCACGCGCCCGCGTATCCGAGGAAGGCGGGGTCGAAGTCGCAGCCATTTCGTCCGACGACATCGTCGGCAACGCATTGCGTGACGACGGATCACCTTCGGTCCGCGGCCAGAGGAACCAGGCGCCCACGGCGAGCGCCACGATCATCGTGATGATCGGACCCAATCCCGAGAGCCGCCGACGAGCGCGCGTCGACGACGAGCCGCTCACGCCCGACGCCCAGCCGCCTTGCGGCCCACGTTGCACTCGAGTTCCCATCGCAGCAAGGGTCGGCCACGAGCCCCGACCGTGCCGCCAGACCAACCCGATCGCGCACCCCACCCGGTGGTGTGCCCGGAGCCCGAGCGCCCCTACGATCCCCGGCCATGACCAAGGCAGCCGACATCCACCGCCTGGCGCTGTACGCCGCCCTGGTCGATGCCGACCTCCCGGCAGCATGGCAAGCCACCCGCGCACTCCTCGACGAAGGCGTCCCGTTCGAATCCATCGTGAGCGAGGCACTCGCGCCTGCGCAGCGCGAGGTCGGGAGCCGGTGGGCGGCGAACGACACCGGCATCGCCGACGAACACGCGGCGACCGCCACGATGCAGCAACTCATCACGCTGCTCACGGCCAGCGGCCAGCCAACCAGCGACCATCTCGGTGAAGTCGTCGTGGCCTGTGCCGAAGGCGACTGGCACGCGCTGGCAGCCCAAGTCGTTGCCGCGTCCTTGCACATGCGGGGTTGGCGCGCCGTCTACTTGGGTCCGAGCATTCCCGCAATCGACCTCAGCATCTTCGTGGCCGAGCGCTCACCCGTCGCCGTAGCCCTCAGTTGTTCGCACCCGCGCGCGCTCATCGGCGCGCATCACTCCATCGACGCCGTACGCGCGCTCGGAACGCCAGTGATCATCGGCGGTCGTGCGCTCGGACCCAACGACACGCGCGCCCGTCGCTTGGGCGCAAACGCATGGGCAGACTCGGCCCAGGCGGCCGGCGACATCATCGAGCGCGGTGTCCCCGACCTGCCCCCGGCCCGGGAGCTGCCTCCCGCCGCTGATCGCGTGGCCGAGGTAGCGGGTTGGGTGGCCGAAGTGGCCGCGCGCGCCCCGGACATCGGTGCGCTCCCCATTCCGGCATCGGAACTCGCGCGCGAGTTGCGCGATACCGTCGGTGTGTTCGCCAGTTCGCTGCTTCTCGAAGAGCCGTCACTCGTGGGCGACTACGTGGAATGGCAAACCGCGATGCTCGATACTCGAGGCGTCACGCCCCAGCAACTCGCCACGGCAATTCGCGCCGCCGCCGCCCACCCCGCAATGCCCCCGGGAGCGGGGGCAACGTTGGCCGAGGCTGCGCCCTCAAGCCTCTAACTCGTTGCCGTCGGCGGCCGACCGACGCACGACGCCATGCCCGAAGAACCCGCCGCGCGGCCGCGCATGGGCGTGGTAGTGGTCAGGGATGTTGCGCATGTTGTCGTCGACGTAGTGCTCGAACTCGAAGTGATCCCCGACTACCCGATTGAGCATCGCCATCATGTGCGCATGATGCTCCGGGGGCGGCGCGGTCCCGTGGTGCCGCCACACCACCATGGGTACGACACAGACTTCGCACTCGGCGATCCAACAGACGTCGTCCTCGTAGAACCATTCGGTGAGGCGCGCCGCCTCGCACAGGTCGCAGTCGTCGACGCGACCCGGCAGATCAGGCATCGATGGCGGCTCGGAGCGACTGCACGAACGCTCCCACGTCATCGGCCGATTCACCTTCGAGGAGTCGCCGCACCAGTGCGCTGGCCACGATGACGCCGTCGGCGTGCTGGGCGGCCGCGGCCGCTTGGTTGGGGCCGGAGATGCCGAACCCGATGAGCACCGGCTTGTCGGTGACGGCCTGGATGCGCGCCGCAGTGGTGACGGTTTCGTCGGCAATGGCGACACGCTCCCCCGTGACGCCCATGTGCGCCACCGAGTACACGAAACCGCGCGTGCGCTCACAGATGTCGACGAGTCGCGTGTCGGTGGTGGACGGCGCAACGAGTAGCACGTTCTCGACACCGTGCGACTCGGCGGCGGCGATCCAGTCGCCCCCTTCGTCGAACGGGAGGTCGGGGATGATGGTGCCAGCAACGCCGCGATCGGCACAGGCGCGGGCGAACCGTTCGTGTCCGTAGTGATGCACCACGTTGTAGTAGGTCATGATGAGCAGGGGAACCGGCGCGTCGAGCGCCGCAATGCCTTTGAGGATGTCGTCGGGGATGGCCCCGTGGTCAAGCGCCCGCTGGTTGGCGGCTTGGATCACCGGCCCGTCCATCAACGGGTCACTGAACGGGATACTGATCTCGAGGGCATCCGCACCATTGTCGATGCACGCCCGCACGGCGTCGGTCCAATCAGAACCCAGCCCACCGGTTACGTACGGAGCGAGGATCTTGCGGTTCTTCGCGCGCACGTCGCGCAGATGTGCTTCGAGGTTCACAGCGCGCCGTACCGTTCCGCAACCTGTTGCACATCCTTGTCGCCGCGCCCCGACAGGTTGACGACCACGGTGGACCCGGCGGGAACTGTGTTGCCGGCCTCGGCGGCCAGCCACCCGATGGCATGACTCGGCTCGAGCGCCGGGATGATGCCTTCGGTCTCGGAGAGCAGATGGAAGCCCGCGAGTGCCTGTTCGTCGGTGCAGTTCGGGTACTCTGCCCGTCCCGCCGCGGCGAGGGCCGCGTGCTCGGGGCCGATGCCCGGGTAGTCGAGGCCCGCGCTGATGGAATGCGCTTCTTTCACCTGGCCATACTCGTCCTGAAGGAACAGCGAGCGCATGCCGTGCACCACCCCCGGCACACCGCGCGCAATGGCGGCACCGTGACGACCGCTCTCGACCCCGTCGCCCGCAGCTTCGACGCCGATGAGGCGAGAGCGCGTATCGAGGAACCCCTGGAAGATGCCCATGGCGTTGGAACCGCCGCCCACACACGCCACCACGAAGTCGGGGTCGTCGTCCAAGATGGCGCGGGCCTGCTCGCGGGCTTCTTCGCCCACGATGCGCTGGAACTCGCGCACCATCCATGGGAACGGATGCGGCCCCATGACCGACCCGATGCAGTAGTGCGTGTCGTCAACGGTCGCGACCCAGTCACGCATAGCTTCGTTGATGGCGTCCTTCAACGTGCGACTGCCGCTCTCGACGGGCACCACCGACGCGCCCAACAACTTCATACGGAACACGTTGAGCGCCTGGCGCTCGCAGTCGACTGCGCCCATGAACACCGTGCACTCGAGCCCGAGCAGCGCCGCCGCGGTAGCGGTGGCCACGCCGTGTTGGCCTGCGCCCGTTTCCGCAATGATGCGCTTCTTGCCCATGCGCTTGGTGAGCATTGCTTGGCCCACCACGTTGTTGATCTTGTGTGAACCGGTGTGGTTGAGGTCTTCGCGCTTGAGGAGTACGCGAATACCGAGGCGTTCGCTCAACCGCGAGCACTCGGTCATGGGACTCGGCCGCCCGCCGTAGTCGCGCAACAAGCGCGCGTACTCACCGCGGAACTCGTCGTCGGTCCACGCGGCGCGGAACTCGGCTTCGAGCTGCTCGAGCGCCGGGATGAGCGACTCGGGTGCGAACCGTCCACCGAACTCGCCGAAACGGCCGAGGCCCGTGGGTTCGGCGCCGGGCGGAGCGAGACGGATCTCGCCGCGTGCGATCGGAGAAGAAGTCATGGACCGATAGTACGGAGCGTCAGAGCTCGTCGGCCCAGTCGTAGGGCGCAAACGGGCTGGATTCCTCGACCGGCTCGCCGGCCAGCTCGGGTTCGGTGCCCCGGGCCGCCTCGATGAACTTGCGCACCTTGCGGGGATCTTTGCGCCCTGGGCTGGCCTCGACCCCAGTGGACACATCGACGCCCCAGGGGCGGACCCGCAGGATGGCATCGGCCACGTTGTCGGGGTTCAGGCCGCCGGCGAGCATCAGCCGCAGGCCACCGGGCGCCCCTTCGGCCATCGACCAGTCGAACACCTTGCCCGACCCTGGCTCGGGTGCATCGATGAGCACCACGTCGGCCGGGCCGTTTTCGACGCTGCGAATGGCCGGGTCGCCGGCGCGAAACGCCTGGATGACGAACTTCACGCGGCTGCGCACCCACCGCACTTCGCTGAGTGGCTCGTTGCCGTGCAGCTGCGCGCCGGTGAGCCCCACCTTGTTGGTGATCTCGACCACGCGCTCGGGCCGCTCGTTGCGAAACACTCCAACGGTGACCATCTCTGGTGGAAGCCGCCGCACTATGTCGCGCACGTCGGAGGGCTTCACCTGACGGGAGCTACCGGGCGCGAAAACGAACCCGAGCGCATCGGCCCCCATCGCCACTGCGAACAGGGCGTCTTCTTCGTTGGTGATACCGCAGATCTTGATGAACACGCGGGGTTCAGCCTACCGGCCGGACCTGCGCAAACTCGCGACCCTCTCGGCGGCTCAGTCGTCGACGAGGCGACCGTGGAGGTAGTCGTCGTACGCCGCCAGGTCCAAGAACCCGTGGCCGCAGTAGTCGAAGAGAATGACGCGCTCCTCGCCCGTCTCCTTGGCGGCCAACGCTTCATCGATGGCGGCGCGCACGCCATGGCCGGCTTCGGGAGCCGGGAGCTTGCCTTCGGCGTTCGCGAACTGAATGGACGCCTCGAACGTCTTCGACTGCGGATACGCAATCGCTTCCATCCGCCCGCTCTTCACGAGCGCGCTGATGATGGGCGAGTCGCCGTGGTAGCGCAGCCCGCCTGCGTGAATGCTCGGCGGCACGAAATCGTGTCCGAGCGTGTACATGGGCAGCAGCGGTGTGAGACCGGCCGTGTCACCGAAGTCGTAGTCGAACGAGCCGGCGGTGAGCGTGGGACAACTTGCGGGTTCCACCGCGACGAGCCGCACGTCTTCGTCTTCCATGAACGGCAACGCCAGGCCGCCAAGGTTCGACCCACCACCGCACGGCGCGATCACCACGTCCGGTAGGCGCTCCCCTGCTGCTGCGAGTTGCTCTTTCGCTTCGAGCCCGATGACGGTCTGGTGCAACAACACGTGGTTGAGCACCGAGCCCAGCGCGTAGTGCGTGTCTTCACGCGCCACGGCGTCGCGCACTGCGTCGCTGATGGCTGCACCAAGCGAACCCGGGTGCTGTTGCTCGTCGATTGGCGAGTCGACCACTTCGCCACCCCAGGTCTCCATGAGGATGCGGCGATACGGCTTCTGCTGGTAGCTCGCCCGCACCATGTAGACCTTGCACTCAAGGTCGAACTGGCGACACGCGAAGCTGAGCGCGGTTCCCCACTGGCCGGCGCCGGTCTCGGTCGTGAGGCGCTTGATGCCTTCTTGCGCGTTGTAGAACGCCTGCGGCACTGCGGTGTTCGGTTTGTGCGAACCGGCGGGCGACACCGACTCGTCCTTGTAGTAAATGCGCGCCGGCGTGCCCAGTGCCTGTTCCAACCGCTCGGCGCGCACCAACGGCGTGGGGCGCCACAGGCGCAGGATGTCGAGCACCTCACCGGGGATGTCGACCCATTGCTCAGGGGTCATCTCTTGTTGGATGAGCGCCATAGGGAACAGCGGCGCCAAGTCGTCGGGGCCGACGGGTTCGCGGGTGCCGGGATGCAACGGCGGTTGCATCGGCTCAGGCATGCGCGGCAACGCGTTGAACCACGCGGTGGGCAACTGCGACTCGTCGAGCACGTAACGCGTCATGTGATGATCCCCCCGATTGTGCTTGCTGGGGCACACCCTTCCCTCTTGGCGCGCGGAGAGCACCATAAACGCACCCCTGCACGCGCCAAAACCAGAGATTTCACTCACGCTCCGCTTCTGGCGCGCGGAGGGCGCCAGAAGCGCACCCCTGCACGCGCCAAAACGGGAGGGTGAACGGTCAGCGAGGCGTGCGAGCAGGGGCGGTCATGGCCGCTACCAGGGCCGACGGGTCCTCCGCTCGCACCAGCGCTTCGCCCACCAGGACGGCGTCGAAGCCCGCGCCCGCCATAGCTGCAGCATCGTCGGCCGAGCGAATTGCGCTCTCGGCCACCGCGATGCGATCGGCGGGGATCTGCGCGGCGAGTCGCTCGGACAACGACCGGTCTTCGACGAACGTGCCCAGGTCGCGAGCGTTGACCCCCACGATCTGCGCGCCCGCACCGAGCGCTCGCTCGATCTCGCCCGCGTCGTGGGCTTCGACCAACACGTCGAGTCCGAGTTCGGTGGCCAACGTGTGCAAATCAGCGAGCAACACGTCGTCGGGAATGGCCGCGCAGATGAGGAGCAGCGCGTCGGCACCGATGGCGCGCGTCTCGAACACCTGGACTTCATCGATGATGAAATCCTTGCGCAACACCGGGAGTTCACACGCATTGCGGGCTGCTTCGAGATCATCGATGCGACCACCGAACCACACCTGATCGGTGAGCACGCTGAGTGCGGCGGCTCCCCCGCTGGCGTACGCCTTCGCCGTGGCCGCCGGATCGAGGTTGGGAGCCAGGTCACCCTTGCTGGGTGATCGCCGTTTGATCTCGCTGATGACCGCGAGGTGGTCACGTCGTAACGCATCGGCAAACCCGCGAGCGGGTGGCGCGTCGACGGCATGGCGCTGCAACAAGTCGCGCACGTCGCGACGGCGCAACATGGTCACCTCATCGCGCTTGCCAGCAAGGATGTCGTCGAGCACGGTCACGAGCGGCGATGTTACGGGCTCGGCTTGCGTCAGCCGATTCCCATGTCCGCGGCCCGGGCTGCGGGACGGGCGATGCGCCCAGTGGTTGGCGCTCGCCCCAGCTCACGCGTCGCCTGGGATTCGTGCACCACCCAGAGGTTCGCGGCGTCGGCCCCTCTGAACGAGAACACCCACGAGCTCCCCTGCGCGTGCGCTCGTGGCGTCATTACGCCCCGGTTCATGTTGACGCTCAGGAACGACGCGCGCACCGGCCGGCCCGTGAGATTCGCCACCTCTTGCGCGTACGGTCCTGCGATCCCGCATCCGACGAGGTTGATCGGTGAGCCGTCGCCAACTGCGAGAAGCTCCCGCCGGTTCAGCACCTCGACCAATACCGCCGGGCTCACCTTCATCCACTCGTCGGGTCGTACTTGGACCGCAACGTGCTCGCCGTTGCCGTCGGCGTGCGATGCGACAGTGAGGCCGTCGAGTTCGCGTCCCGATGAATCCTGCAACGCCACGACTTCACCGTCGACTTCGAACTGACTCCACCCTTGCTCGTCGAACTCCACGCCGGCAAGGTTCACCAACGTGCCGTTGGGGACACTCCGCACGCGCACGCCCGACGCTTCGAGCGCGGCGACGTCAGCGCGGATCCACTCGTCGTCGGCCAGGTACGAGCGGTCCGGCCGGTCAGCCGCGGCGGCGAGCTGGTGGTGGCGGTCGCCGTACTCGAAGGGGGCCTGCACTTCCTCGAGCGCGTTGAAAGCGGCAATGGCCTCGTCCACCGACCGCGGGGCGTCGTCCCAGCCTGCGTTCCCCATAATTCGGACATTTTACCCACCCCGGCACGCAGGGGGAACCGCCCGGTGCCCCACTCCCGCTCCCTACGCTGCGCCCATGAGCATCACGTTCCCCGACGGGTTCCTGTGGGGCACGGCCACCGCCGCGCACCAGGTCGAAGGTTCCAACTGGAACAACAACTGGTGGGAGTGGGAGCACAATCCGGCGTCACCGTGCGTGGACGTGAGCGGCGATGCCTGCGATCACTACACGCGCTACCCCGCCGACATCGCGCTGCTGCGCGAGCTGGGCTTCGGCGCCTACCGCTTCTCGCTGGAATGGAGCCGCATGGAGCCCGAGCGCGGCGAGTGGTCGCGCGTGCAGCTCGATCACTACAAGCGCACGATCGCAACGTGTCGCGAGAACGAGCTGCTTCCCGTCGTGACGTTCCATCACTTCACCGACCCTCGCTGGATCGCCGCGGAAGGGGGCTGGGAAAACCCGCAGACCGTCGACGAGTTCGCGCGCTTCTGCGAGTACGCCGTGAACGGTCTCGGTGACGACATCGGCATTGCGTGCACGCTCAACGAACCGAACGTGGTGGCCATGATGGGCTACATCCTCGGCCAGTTCCCACCCGGAGCGGCCGACTTCGATCGCTACCTCGTTGCGAACGACTTGCTGCGCCAGGCCCACGACAAGTCGCGCGACATCTTGAAGGCCGGTCCCGGCAACTTCCCCGTCGGCATGACCCTCTCGATGGCCGATTGGTACGCGGAGCCGGGCGGCGAGGACGTGATGGCCATGGCGCGCAATCAAATGGAAGACGTGTTCCTCGAATCCGCGCAGGCCGACGATTACGTCGGTGCCCAGATGTACACGCGCATCACCATGAGCACGGACGGCCTTCCGCTCATGGCGCGCCCCGACACGCGCACCACGTTGATGGGCTACGAGTTCTGGCCCCAGGCGGCCGAAGCAACGGTGCGGTACGCCGCCGAGAAGGCGCGCGTTCCAGTGATTGTCACTGAGAACGGCATTGCGACCGCCGACGACGCCGAACGCATCGAGTACGTCACCGCCGCGCTCGAAGGCGTGAAGCGCTGCATCGACGACGGGATCGACGTGCGCGGGTACTTCTATTGGAGCTGCCTCGACAACTTCGAATGGGCTGAAGGCTGGAAGCCCGCGTTCGGGCTCGTCGCCGTCGACCGAGCGACCCAGCAACGAACGGTGAAGCCAAGCGCCCGCTGGCTGGGAAGGATCGCCCGCACCAACCGGATGGACTGAACGCCCCGGCCCACGGCCCGCCGGCCCGCATTCATCAACGTCGGATGCGCCGAACATGAGGATTCGATGAAGCCCGCTCGAGTTGGGTTCAGGACAGCCACAGAAGGTGAGAAAGTACGAATCGTATGGAACGCGGGACGATCCTGGTCGTCGACGACGAGAAGAACATCGCTGACCTCGTAACGCTCTACTTGGAGCGCGAGGGTTTCCGTGTCGCTGCGGCCGCTACCGGCGAGGCAGCACTCGTAGCCGCCGCCGAACACCGACCGCGTCTCGCAGTGCTCGACATCGGACTCCCCGACATCGACGGGATTGAAGTCTGTCGTCGGCTGCGCACTTCGAGCACGCTGCCGGTCATCTTTCTCACCGCACGCGACAGCGAAGTCGATCGCATCGTGGGGCTCGAAATGGGTGCCGACGACTACGTCACGAAACCGTTCTCACCCGGCGAATTGGTGGCACGCGTGAAGGCAGTGCTGCGGCGGGCCGACGGCCCCGCACTTGCCACCGAGGTCATGCAACTTGGCGACGTGGCCATCGACCTGGGTCGTCGCGAAGTGCGGATCCACGAGGCGGTCGTCGAGTTCACCACCAAGGAGTTCGAACTTCTGCGCTATCTCGCGGAGCACCCCGGACTTGCGCTCAGCCGGCAGCAGATCCTCGATGCGGTCTGGGGCTACGACTGGTTCGGCGATCCCCGCACCGTGGACGTGCACCTGGCCCAAGTCCGCAAGAAGCTCGCCGGCACGCTCGAGATCGCCACCGTCCGCGGCGTCGGCTACCGCCTGGAACCTCCGCGCTGATGTTCCGCAGACTGCGCAGCCGGTTCGTGGTGACCACGGTCGCCCTGGTGGTTGGCGTCGTCGTCGTGAGCGCTCTCCTCACGTTCACGTTCGCACAACGCGCGTCGGTGCAAACTGCTCGGAAGGACCTCGAACGCAAGGCACCGCAGGTGCGCGACGAGCTCGTTGCGCTCGACCGGCGGCTCTCGGACTCGAACGGCACGCGTCGACCGCAACTACGCGCATTGCTCGCAAGTTCACTTCGCATCAGCGACGCCCACGTCGTGATCGTGAACTCCGACGACACGGTGAACCCGGGGACCGGCATCTTCGCCGGCCGACCCGCAAACGGAGGCGGACCGGCGACCACGGCACCCGACGCCCCTGACGTGGGCGGCGTGCTCCGCTTACCAGCCGGCGTCGAGGCTGCCGACCTCGACACGTCGGCTCTGCTGGCGGGTAAGCAGCAGCTCGGCCGCGCCGGGAGCACGGTATTCGTGGCCGAAGCGCTTCCGATCGAGACCACGTCAGCGTCGACTCCGGTGTTGATCTTGGCGAAAACCGTAGACACGCGGGCAGTGACCGGAATTGCCGCAACGTATTCCGTTGTTGCCCTCGGGGCAGTTGCAGTCGCAACACTCGCTGCCGTGGTGCTGGCTCGCCGTTTCACCCGCCCGATCGACGAACTGCGACGCACCGCCCACACCTTGGCCATGGGCGACTTGAGCGCGCGGGCGAATACTGAATCGGTCGATGACGAGTTCCTGGAGCTTGCGCGCACGCTCAACACCATGGCGATGGAACTGGAAGCCGCGCGTGGGTCCGAGCGAGCGTTCCTGATGAGTGTGTCGCACGACCTACGCACGCCCCTCACTTCAATTCGTGGGTATGCCGAGGCGTTGTCGGACGGCACGATCAATGACGAGGCCTCGCGTGTGCGCGCAGCAAGCGTCATTCGGTCGGAAGCCGAACGGCTTGAACGGCTCGTCCGCGATTTGCTCGACCTCGCACGTCTTGATGCACGTGAGTTCTCGTTGAACAAGGTTTCGGTCGATGCCGGCGACACCGTGGCGCACGCGGCCGAAGCATTCGCGCCAGCTGCACACGACGCCAACGTTGCGCTGTCGGTGCGAGCACCGTCAGCGACGATCACGACTGATCCAGTTCGCCTCGGACAAGTCGTGGGCAACCTCGTGGAGAACGCGCTGAAGTACGCGTCGTCTTCGGTTTCGGTTGCCGCTTCCGTGACTGCGACCGAATTCGTGATCGCGGTCGACGACGACGGGCCCGGGATCGCGCCAGAAGACCTGCCCCACGTGTTCGATCGGCTCTACACCGCGCGGGCGGCGAGCGGTCGACCGGTAGGCACCGGCCTGGGGTTGGCCATCGTGCAAGAGCTCGTGACGGCGATGGGTGGGCGCGCGGGTGCCGAGGCGCTCTCACCTGCTGGAACGCGCTGCTGGGTGGCGATCCCCCTCGCGGGCAGCCCCACAGGTTTTCCCATTTCTGTGCCGCCAAACTGGTAGAAACACCGCATTTTCTAGTGACATATGCCACGTTGAGCGACCATGATGTCGCTTCCAGTGGCTTCTTCGGCCATGGTGTCGATCGAACACTCTGTCCAGGTACCCCCCGATCGGGGCGCGGCGCCCGGGCGTGTTCCTCCACTGACCAAAGGAGCCATCCATGCATGTTCATCCGTCGCGCAACGAGATCGCGCGTGACCTCGCCGACGACAAGCCCCATGCGAAGCGGCCGGCCGCCGCCCGCCCAACCAACCGACGGCTCCATCGTGTGGCAGCCGTCGTGACCGCACTCGCTGTGGTCTTCCTCGCCGGACGCGCTGCGCCTCCGGCCTCGGCCGAGCCGGCCGGATCAGTCCAGAGCATCGGCGCCGCACCGGCACCCGGCCTGCTCCCCAACGCCGTCGACGGTGCCGTCGGCCTCGCCCCCGCCCCAGATGGGGCCGGGTACTGGGTCGCCACCGAACGAGGTGGCGTCTTCACCTTCGGGTCGGCGCCGTTCCTTGGCAGTCTCGGCAACCTCACGCTCAACAACCCGATCGTCGGCATCGCCGCGACACCCAGTGGCCGCGGCTACTGGCTCGTCTCCTCCGACGGCGGCATCTTCACCTTCGGTGACGCGCCATTCCTCGGCAGCCTCGGCGCGATACGCCTCAACAACCCGATCGTGGGCATCGCCGCCACACGGAGCGGACGCGGCTACTGGCTCGCGTCATCCGACGGCGGCATCTTCACGTTCGGCGACGCGCGCTTCCTCGGCTCGACCGCGGGACTTCGTGTGCAATCACCCATTGTGGGCTTCACGCGATCGCCCAGCGGACGCGGCTACACGATGCTCTCCATAGACGGCGGCGTGTTCACCTTCGGCGACGCGCGCTTCTTCGGCGCGACGAGCCGTCCCGATGGGCAGATGCTCGTGTCGATCACTGCGCGCCCACAAGGCGACGGCTACTGGGTGCTGAGTCGACAACCGTCGGCCGCAGTTCGCGCATACATCTTCTTCGCAATGATCAAAGCGTTCGCCGACACACGCAATCCCGGCGGAATGTGGGACCGCATGGCAGCGTGCGAAACCGGCGGGAACTGGGCGATGAAAGGATCGGTTTTCTCGGGCGGTGTGGGATTCGCGAACGTGACTTGGAGTCGATACCGCGATGACTGGATGCCACTCAATGCGGGTGACGCCTCCCGCGAGTTGCAGATCATCGTGGCCGACCGCGTGTTGTGGCAGGCCGCCGGCGGCGTTCCATCACGTTCGTGGGGTTGTGCCCGCCGCGTCGGGTTGCCGTAACCGCGATCGTTGCGTCGACACGCGTGACGCATGCCTGATGCCTCAGCGCATCGGCAGTTCGACAACGTTGACGAGCCGTCCGTCGGGGGTGCTGACCTCGGCGGGCGGCTCGACTTCACGCCGAACGATCGCCAACGCAACCGCGCCAAGGTCTGAGTGGACGGCGCTGCTTGTGACCACACCAACCGTCGCGCCCTCGTGCTGCAACTCGGTCCCCGCCTCCAGCAGCGTCTCGCTCCGCACCCCACGGAGATACCGGTTCACGTGACCGCGCGTGTCGATACGACACACCAGCTCTTGGCCGAGAAAGCAACCCTTCGTGAAACTGACCGCGTCGCGATCGAGGAAGGCCTCCTGGGCGATGGTGCGCTCGTCGATGTCGAGCGGCTGGCGCGGTTCGCCCCGCTCGATTCGCAATGCCTCCCACTCCGCGTCGTCGACCACCGGAACATCGATGGCCGGGAGCGGCGCGTCGACGGCAACGATGTGGTCGACGGGCGGTTCGTCGCCGCCCCGCACCCGCACCGCAACGTATTGCCCCGTAGCGTCGACAACTTCGACCCGGACCCGAATGCAAAACCGGTTCAGCGCGTCGGCGAGTCCTGGCGCGACTTCGGAAGCACAGTCGAGCACGAGCGTCTCCTCGTCGACACGAGTGATTCCGAACGACGCAGTGAGCTTGCCCTGGGGCGTGAGCAACAACGACGGCACGCGCGCGCTAACCGCCAGGGTCGTGAGGTCCTGCGACACCAAGCTGTGCAGGAACGTCAGCGCGTCGGGCCCGACCACGCGGACGGCGCCGGGGGTTTCGATGTGAGCAACCCGTGCGTGAGTCACGCGCCTGCGCCATCCCCGAACGCGCGGAAGAAGCATGTGTGATTGCCGGTGTGGCACGCGCCCGCACCTTCTTGTTCCACCACGAAGAGCAGCGTGTCGCCATCGCAGTCGTAGGCGGCCGAACGCACGAACTGGCGGTCGCCGCTGGTCTCGCCCTTCACCCAGTACTCCTGGCGGCTGCGACTCCAGTACGTCATGCGGCCGGTCTCGAGGGTGCGCCGCAGCGCCTCCTCGTTCATCCACGCCATCATCAACACGTCGTTGGAGCCATCTTCTTGCACCACGGCGGCGACCAGCCCGTCGGCGTTGTAGGTGACGTTCGCCAGGTCGTCGTCAGTGAAGGGGATGGGAGTCACAGCGGGAGACATGGCCGCCACGTTAGTGACCAAGATTTCCAGCCCCGGAAGCGATTTGTCGGACCCCTGCGTTCTGCGGTGGCAGACTCACGCACCGTGTCCACCTCGGTTCCGCCGTCTGCCCCCCGTCGCCCCCACGAAGTGAGCGCCCACGGCCGCACGCGTGTCGACGAGTGGTACTGGTTTCGAGACCGCAACAACCCCGAGGTCATCGACCACCTGCGCGCCGAGAACGCCTACGCCGACACCCTCCTCGAACCACTCCAACCCCTGCGCGACTCCATCTTCGAAGAGATCAAGACTCGCTTGCGCGAGACGGACGCAAGCGCGCCCGTCACCCGCAAGGAGTGGGAGTACTTCACTCGCACCCGTGAGGGCGCGCAGTACGCATTTCACTGTCGACGGCCGCGCGGCACCGCCGGACTCCCCGACCCCGATGCGCAGCCCGGCGCGCCCGCGGACGAAGTCGTGCTGCTCGACGAAAACGCGCTCGCCGGCGACTCGCCGTACTTCGCGCTCGGCGGGTTCGCAATGCGTCCCGACCAGAACGTGGTGGCGTACCTCATCGATCTCACCGGCGCCGAGCGGCACGAACTGCGGTTCCGCGACATTGCGTCGGGTGACGATCTCGACGACCTGATCGAAGACGTTTCGTATGGGCTCGCATGGGGCAACGACAACCGCACCGTCTTCTACACCCGCATGGACGAAGCTCTGCGCCCCTACCAGGTGTGGCGGCACACGCTCGGTACACCAGCAGCGAACGACATGTTGGTGTTCGAGGAACCCGACGAGCGATTCAATGTGGGCGTCGGACGCACGCGTAGCGATGCCCTCATCATCGTCTCGTCCGATTCGAAGATCACCACCGAGCACCACCTGATCGACGCCGACGCACCCGAGACTGCTCCGCGCGTGGTGGCCCCGCGCGAGGAAGGCGTCGAATACCACGTCGATCACCACCGCGGTCCCGACGGCGACCGGCTGTATGTCCTCACCAATGCCGACGGCGCCGAGAACTTCAAACTGTGCGTCGCGCCACTCGCCACGCCCAGCCGCGAGCACTGGCGCACAATCGTCGAAGCCCGCACCGACGTTCGCCTCGACGACATGGACGTGTTTCGCTCCCATCTCTTGGTTGCGGAGCGGTCCGACGGGCTGGCCCGCATCAGTTGGGGCCGCATCGAACCCGATGGTTCGCTCGCCAATCTGACGCCCGTGGTGTTCCCCGTCGAGCCCGTGACCGCATGGATGGGATCAAACGCCGAATTCGACGTCACCACCGCGCGCGTCTGCTGGACGAGCCTGTCGCAACCCCTCACCGACTCCGACTTCGACCTCACCACCGGCGCGTTGACCGAGGTGAAACGACAGCCAGTGGGCGGCGGCTACGACGCCAGCGAGTACGAGTCGGCACGCGAGTGGGCAACTGCGCCCGACGGCACGCGCATTCCAATGTCCATTGTGTGGAAGCGCGGCACGCGACGAAACGGCAGCGCGCCCGCATTGTTGTACGGCTATGGCTCCTACGAGTACTCGATCGATCCCACGTTCTCGGCGTCGCGGCTCAGCCTGCTCGACCGCGGATTCGTCTACGCGATTGCGCACATTCGTGGCGGCGGCGAAATGGGTCGCCATTGGTACGACGACGGAAAGCTGGCGAACAAGCACCACACGTTCAGCGACTTCGTTGCGTGCGCCGAACACCTGGTGGCCAACAAGTGGACGGCACCCGACCGCCTGGTGATCCGCGGTGGGAGTGCAGGCGGACTCCTGATGGGCGCGTCGGTGAACCTGCGCCCCGACCTGTTTGCCGGAGTGATTGCGGAAGTGCCGTTCGTTGACGTGGTCACCACCATGCTCGACCCGTCGATCCCCCTCACCGTGCCGGAGTACGAAGAATGGGGCAACCCGTCGGCCACACTCGGTGAGTACGAACGGCTCCTTAGTTACTCGCCCTACGACAACATCGTCCCGCGGGACTATCCGGCCATGCTGGTGGAG
>JBMOIJ010000027.1:0-32749 GCA_049317385.1 Acidimicrobiia bacterium | reverse complement strand
CTGCGCGCCGTAACAGATGCCGAAGATGGGGACGCCGGCGTCATAGATGGCCGGGTCGATGGTGGGCGCGCCGTCCACGTGCACACTGGCCGGACCACCGCTGAAGATGATGGCCTTCGGCCGCTTGGCCACCATGTCGGCCACGCTGATGGTGCGCGGCACGATCTCGGAGTACACGTGAGCCTCGCGCACGCGACGGGCAATCAACTGCGCGTACTGCGCACCGAAGTCGACGACCAGAACCGTGTCGAATTCTCGTTCCAACCCTGCGCTCACTGCTTCGACCCCATTCCCACTCCTTGCGAACGTTGCAGCGACTTGCCTTCGTGCTGCAGCGACGGCGCCACCATCACTTCGGCCTTCTGGAATTCCTTGAGCGTTTCGTACCCGGTGGTGGCCATCGACGTACGCAGGCCCCCGAAGAGGTTGAGCGAGCCGTCGTTCTGACGGGCCGGCCCCACCAAGATCTCGGCCAACGAACCCTTGACGCCTGCGTTCACGCGGGCGCCGCGCGGCAACGTGGGGTGGAACGTAGCCATGCCCCAGTGGAACCCCCGGCCGGGCGCTTCCTGCGCGCTGGCCAACGGCGAACCGATCATCACGGCGTCGGCGCCACACGCAATGGCCTTCGCGATGTCGCCGCCGGTGCGCATCCCACCGTCGGCGATGACCTGCACGTACACGCCGGTCTCGTCGAGGTGACGAATACGCGCCCCCGCTGCGTCGGCGATGGCCGTGGCCTGCGGCACTCCGATACCGAGCACGCCGCGAGTGGTGCACGCTTGGCCCGGACCAACCCCCACCAAGATGCCGACAGCACCGGTGCGCATGAGGTGCAGCGCCGTGGAGTACGACGCGCAGCCACCCACCACGACCGGCAGCGGGAACTCGCGGATGAACTTCTTCAGGTTCAACGGTTCGCTGGTCTTGCTGACGTGCTCGGCCGACACCACCGTGCCCTGGATGACCAAGATGTCGAGGTCGGCGTCGAGCACGAGCTTGTGGAACTGCTGCACGCGCTGCGGCGTGAGCGACGCACATGCAATGGCGCCGCCCTCTTTGATTTCACGGATGCGCCGACCGATCAGCTCTTCCTTGATGGGCTCGCGGTAGAGCTCTTGCATTCGCGCCGTCGCGGTCTCTGCGGGCAGCAATGCGATCTCTTCGAATACGGCATCGGGATTTTCGTAACGAGTCCAGATGCCTTCGAGGTTCAGACACGCGAGCCCGCCGAGGCGCCCGACTTCGACTGCGGTCGTCGGCGACACGGCCCCGTCCATGGCCGCAGCAATGAGGGGCAGGTCGAAGCGATACGCGTCGAGCTCCCAGGAGATGTCGACGTCCTCGGGGTCGCGGGTGCGCCGGCTGGGCACGATCGCGATGTCGTCGAACCCGTACGCCCGCCGACCGGACTTGCCGATCCCGATCTCGACTTCCACGCCAGTGGCCCCTTTGTCGTGCACCCCGCCCGTGGGGAAAGAGCCAATCCTACCGGGCCGATCACCGAGCGGTCCGGGGGCGTTTCAGCCCAAGGCCGGCGGCGTGTCGAGGACGACGCCGGTGATGTGAGCGAGCAATGTCACCAGGATGCGGGCGGTGGCCCCCCAGATGGTCTCGCCCTGCCCGTGGGTGTAGCCGGCCGCGGGAAGCTCGAAGAAATGCACCGCCCGCTTGGCCCAGTCGGGTCGCACCGCACGCATGTCCCAGTGCTCTTCCACGTAGGTGTCGGGGGCGAGGAGTTCGGCGACGGGGATGACCAGGATCGACTCCACCTCCCGCTCGTCGGGGGCCACGCCGCGCAGGTCCGAGACGATGCCGACGTAGGGCTCGATGACAAAGTTCGACGCAATGGTGGCCATGGTGTCGAGCTGCGCAATCACGTCGACGCGAGATGGGTCGAGCCCGATCTCCTCCCGGCTTTCTCGCAGCGCAGTGGCCACCAGGTCTGCGTCACCGGGTTCGCGGCTCCCGCCCGGGAACGAGATCTCGCCCGCGTGGTGCTCCATCGAGTCGGGGCGTTTGGTGAAGACGATGTGCGCGGCGCCGTCGACCTCGACGACGGGCACCAACACCGCCGCTTCCCGAGGATCGGCGTGGTCGATGGGCGACGGCTGGGGCGTCGGTAGATCGGCGAGGCGGGCGCGCACCGTGGCCACATCGACGGTGCGCTCCGCGTCGGCGAGCACTCCCCACGGGGCGACCCGGCGACGCGTGGTGCCCGGTGGGCGCGGCACCACTTGTTGTCCGCCCCGCCCAGGAATGGAAGCTGCCGTCATCGGTGGCGAGCGTACGGGGCCCGACGCGCCACGGCCCCGCCGAAGCGGGGCCGTGCAGCGAATTACGACGAGGTCGGAGTTACTTCTTGCCGACCTTGGCGAGCACGTCGCGGCCCGACAAGATGAGGAGGTCCTCACCGTCGACCTCGACTTCGGTGCCGCCGTACTTCGAGAAGATCACGGTGTCGCCCTCGGTGATGTCGAGCGCAATGCGCTCGCCCGAGTCGGCGACGCGGCCCGGGCCAACAGCCAGGACGGTGCCCTGCTGGGGCTTCTCCTTGGCCGTGTCGGGGAGGACCAGGCCCGATGCCGTGGTCTCCTCGGCTTCCGAGACACGGACCACGATGCGGTCTTCCAGCGGCTGCAGCTTCATCGATGCGCCTCCTCGGCGAGACGGGTTTGGGGTGGATCTGCGATGAGGACCCAGCGGTTAGCACTCGACCGGGCCGACTGCTAACGGTAGCGGAGCCGGCCGGGCCGTGCAATCAGGCCAGGCGCAGGTTGGGCGCCGCCCCGCCCGTCAGCCCGGTGGGGCCGTCGGCCCCCAACCGGTAGCTCCCGGCCGCGGCGATCATGGCGGCGTTGTCGGTGCAGTACTCCAACGCCGGCAACAGCACCGCCCGACCGGTTTCGCGACCGAGTTCCTGGGCCGCCGCCCGCAACGCCGAGTTCGCCGCCACCCCACCTCCAATGGCGATCGATGCGGCATCGATGCGATCGGCGGCGAGCGCGAGCTTCTCGATGCACACGTCGACGACGGCCGCCTGGAAACTTGCCGCCACATCGGCCACGTCGTCGTCGTGGTCGCGGACCCGCAAGGCCACCGCAGTCTTGAGCCCCGAGAACGAGAACTCCAACCCCTCGCCGCGCATGGGACGCGGGAACGAAATCGCCGCAGCGTCACCGTCACGCGCCAACCGATCGATCGCCGGACCACCCGGATACCCGAGCCCCAACAAACGCGCCACCTTGTCGAACGCTTCGCCGGCCGCGTCATCAACGGTTTCGCCGAGCACTTCGTATTGGCCCGGCGCGCGCACTCCCACCAACAGCGTGTGACCGCCCGACACCAACAGCACAGCCAGCGGCGCTTCGAGGTCCGGGTGTTCCAACCACGGTGCGAACAGGTGCGCCTCGAGGTGGTTCACGCCCACGTACGGCACGTCGCACACCAACGCCAGTGACTTCGCCGCACTCACGCCGACCAAGAGCGCGCCCGCCAAACCCGGGCCGTGACAGCCGGCGATTGCGTCGAGATCCGCGAGCTCCACTCCGGCTTCGACGAGCGCGTCGGCCAACACCGGCACGAGCGCCTCGACGTGCGCGCGACTCGCCACCTCCGGCACCACGCCGCCGTAGCGCGCGTGCAGGTCGACCTGGCTCGACACCACCGACGAACGCACGGTGAACCCGTGGTCCACCACTGCGACCGCGGTCTCGTCGCATGATGTCTCGATACCGAGCACCAACATCAGCGGTTGCCTCGCAGAGTTGGAGTGGGCAGCCCCGCTTCGATCCGATCGAGTAGTTCGGTGTACTCGTCGTTGTAGGCGTCGTGCACCCACATGACCATGGCGTCCTCGTTCCCTGGTTGGTAGTAGCCCTTGCGCACACCAACAGGCACGAACCCGAACCGGCGATACATCTCCTGTGCACCCATGTTCGACATGCGCACTTCGAGCGTGAGCGCACGCGCACCACGCGCCAACGCCTCTCGAAGCAATACCAGAAGCAACCGAGTTCCGATGCGGTGGCGTTGCCACTTCGGGTCGACGGCAATGGTAGTGACGTGCCCGTCGTCGAGCGTGACCATCAGGCCCGCATAGCCCACCACCGTGCGCCCGATGCGCGCCACGAAGTACGCGCGCGAGTGCGTGATGGCCAGCTCACCGAGGAACAGCCCCGTGGTCCACGGGCGCGGATACACCTGTTGCTCGATCGCAAGCACCGACTTCACGTGACGACGCTTCATGGGGACGACGTGCACCACTTCGTCGGCTACGAATTCCTCGGCCGCCATCAGCGCGTGAACTCCTCGGCATCGACCCGACGGAGATAGACCGGCGTCAGATCCGCTGCGTTCTCGAAATCCTCACGTTCGAGCCGTGCCGTGGCCAGCTCCACCAACGCGTCGACGCTGGGCGCTTCGAACGCAGGGCCGGCGAACTCGGCGTGGTCGTACCCCGCCAACACCGATTGGTATACGCGCGCGCCGTCGCCGGCCAGCACAACGTCTTCGTCGCGCGCCACCAGCTCGGCGAGCAGCTCATCGGGCCGAATCACCGCCGGCTCCACGGTGCGTTGCACCCCACCGGGAACCGGCTGGTACATCGCCGCAAACACTTCGTGGCGACGCGCGTCGATCACCGCGACGATCGTGCGCGAACCGAAGCGCAACGGCCACGCCACCAGGGCGAGGCTTGACACACCCACCACCGGAATCTGGCGCGCGAACGCGATGGTCTTGGCCGCAGTGACGCCGACTCGTAACCCGGTGAAGAGACCCGGCCCCACACCCACCGCAACCGCGCCCAGGTTCCCGGCGGCGATGCCGGTTTCGGCCAGGCACCGCTCGATGGCCGGCGTGAGCTGCTCGGCATGACGGCGGTCGCTGTGCAACCGCATGAACGCTTCGACCCGACCGTCGCGCGCGACCGCCACACTCACCGTCGGGGTCGCCGTGTCGATGGCCAGCAGGTACACGTCAGGATTCCTCGGTCAGGGCCGCAGCCGCCGCCTGGGTCAGTGCGTCGGACCGGGCGCGCCACGAGTCGCCGACCCACTCGATGTCGATGACCCGGTCGTGCTCGCCCGAACCCAATGCCAGGTGCACCGTGCACCGCTCCTGCGGGAGCGCCGCCGACACCAACTCACCCCACTCCACCACCGTCACCACGTCGGGATCAAGCACATCCTCGAGCCCCAGGTCCTCGAGCGCGGACGCCGAGTCGAGCCGCCACGCGTCGACGTGGATCAACACGGCGGGCCCGTGGTCGTAGCGATGCACCAACGCGAACGTGGGGCTGGTGACGCGATCCTGTAGTCCGATCCCATGCGCGATCCCACTGGTCAACGCAGTCTTTCCCGCACCAAGGTCGCCGCTCAACACGATCACGTCACCCGGTTGCAGTACCGCAGCCAGGGACGCACCGAACGCGACGGTGTCGCCACGACTGTTGGAGCGATACCTCATGCGTCGGCACGTTCCAACACGCGCTTGGCCACCCCGAAGTCGGCGCGCACCAATGCCAACGACTTCCCCCCGCCTCGCAACACCGCCGCCGGGTGCAGGGTGGGCACCAGCGTGATGCCCCCCACGAACGGGAACTCCTGGCCGCGGAGCTTGGTGATGCCCATCTTGGTGTCGAGCAGCAATTTGGTCGCGAAGTTGCCGAGCGTGATGACCACCATGGGTCGCAACAGCGCGAGTTGCCCTTCGAGGAACGGCCGGCACGCCTCGATTTCGTCGGGGCGAGGGTCGCGGTTGCCGGGCGGCCGGCACTTCACGACGTTGGCGATGTACACGTCGTCGCGAGTGAGCCCGATGCCTTCGATCAATGAGGTGAGGAGCTTCCCGGAGCGGCCCACGAACGGAACACCTTGCTCATCCTCGTTCTGTCCCGGCCCCTCCCCCACGAACACGAGGTCGGCGTTGCGATCACCGGCACCGAAGACGACCTGGGTGCGCGTGGGCGCCAACGGGCACTGCTCGCACGAACGCGCCTCACGCTCGAGGGTCTGCCAGTCGGTGAACTTGGAACCGTCGAGGTCGAGACGCATGCGGCAACGCTAGGCGGCCTGTGGCTTCAGGCCCACCTCGCGAGCGAACTCCACCAGCAGATCCAACAGGAGTTCGGTGCATTCGAACATCAGCATGTGACCGGCCGACGCCACCTCGATGAGTCGCGCCCCGGGGATGGCCTCGGCCAACCGACGCGCTTCGGGCACCGGCGTGATGACGTCGGCGGTACCGCCGATCACCAACACCGGCACGTCGATGTGGTCGAGCCGCTCGATGATGTCGAGTCCGAAGAGCGCCGCCGTGGCTTCGTGGCTCGTGTCGGCAGGACACTCGGCGATCATTCGCCGAACGAGCTCGACGTGTCGCGCTGGCGCGTTCTTGCCGAACCCGATGCGCGCCAACGAATACCCCAACGTGGGTTGGCGCATGAAGGCCCCGAGTCCCGGGCCGCGCGACACCAGGTTGTTGAGAAGTTCCCCTCCGCCCGGCAGCCTCGCCATAGGCGTGCGCCCGATCGTGGAGAGCAACACGATGCCAGCCAAGCGATCGCGCACCACGTCGGGATGTTCCAGCGCCAGCATCTGCGCGGCAACCCCGCCCATCGAATGACCCACGAACACGGCTTCACACGCGTCGATCGCCTCGAGGACGTGCTTGGCGTCGAGCGCCAAGTTCTCCAATGAGTGATGCGAGTCGCCGCAGGTGGAATCGCCGTGCCCCCGGTGGTCATACGCGACGACACGGAACCCCATGGCCGGCAACGCCTCGAACTCGTTCACCCACACCTTGTTCGAGAGGGTGACGCCGTGCGAGAACACAATGGTGGGGCCTTCTCCACGCGTGACGACGCGCAACGTGGCGCCGTCGTGGGCCGGCACGTCGAACGCGTCGTCGTAGCGCAACACCAAATCGCGCGCAGCTTCAGGATCGGGTTTGCGCTTCGCGCGTTCCACGAGCGCGCGCTGAAGGCCAACGGCCGCGCCACCAACGGCCGCCACACCGGCCGCGATGCCGAGCGCCCGCCCGCCGATCGATTCGGCCATCAGAGATACCGCCTCGGGACCCGGGGCCCGATGCCGCACACGACTTCGTACGGAATGGTGCTCAACCGAGTGGCCCACTCGTCGACGGTGATGCACTCGTCGCCCTGACGACCGATCAGAACCACTTCGTCACCCACGGCAACCGGCGCGTCCCCCACGTCGACGATGGTTTGGTCCATGGTGACGACACCGGCGACCCGATGCCGCACGCCGCCGATGAGCACTTCACCACCGGTGAGTCCGTAGTCGCGGCGCACACCATCGGCATACCCCACCGGGACCACGGCCACCCACCCGTCACGCGGCATGGCGTACCGGAGCCCGTAGGACACCCGCTCGCCGGCGGCGAGTTCCTTGACGTGCGACACCTTCGCCTTCACCGAAATTGCCGGCACCAGCGGCGCAGCACCGTGCAGCGCGGCCGACGGCGCTATCCCGTAGATGGAGATGCCGGCGCGCACCAGATCGAAGTGCGCGTCGGGCCGATGCAGCACGGCAGCTGAGTTCGCCGCGTGCACCAACGCCGGCCGAAGGTCGTGGCGCGCGAGCACCGCTTGGATCTGGAGGAAGCGAGCGAGCTGCTGATCGGTGTACTCGTGGCCCGGCTCGTCGGCCACGGCAAAGTGCGTGCACAGCCCTTCGAGGAACAGCTCGTTGCGTGCCGCGATGGCCTGCGCCAGATCGAGCGCGGCGTCGGGCGCACAGCCCACCCGATGCATCCCGGTGTCGACTTTGAGGTGCACCGGCCAGTGCCGGCACCCGAGTTCGGCCGCCGCCTTCGCAACCGCCTCGATGCCGGCGTACGAATAGACGACTGACGTGAGGTTGTTCGCGATGAGCGACGGCGCGCTGGCACCCGTCGGTTCGCTCAGGACCAAGATGCGCGCGTCGATGTCGGCGTTGCGCAGCTCGGCACCCTCTTCGGGAACCGCAACGGCCAACCACTGCGCGCCTCCTTCGAGTGCCGCACGGGCAGCCGGCACCGCCCCGTGCCCATATCCGTCTGCCTTGACCACCGCGACCAGCGCGGCCGGAGCCACCCGGGCCGCGAGCGTGGCGACATTGGCCCGGATCGCGCCCAGGTCGACCTCGACCCACACTGCCCGCGTGCCGGCTGCCACTCCCATCGGCGAACTCAGGTGGTGGCCGCGAGGTGACGGATGAGATCGTGGCGCGCCACGATGCCGACGAGTTGGCCCTGGTCGACGACCGGCACGTGTGACACGTCACGGTCGTGCATGACCGTGGCCACCGCTTCGATGCTGTCGTCGGGACCCACGGTGGCCACGTCGGTGTCCATGAGCTCCTTCACCGTGGAAGCCGACACGTGACGCAATTCGTCCTCGAGGCGACGCATCGACGACGGCACCGGGATGTCGCCCAAGAACCCCAAGTTCACGAACGTGGGAACGTGCACGCGCGCCTCGGTGGCAATGAGGTCCTCGTCGGTGAGCATTCCCACCAGTGCGTTCTCGGCGTCAACGACCGGCAATGCGTGGTAGCCGTGCTCGGCGAACCGGTCAGCGGCGTCGGGTACCGACGCGTCGGGGCCAATGGTCACCACCTCGGTGGTCATGATGTCGCGCACGGTCACTTCGGGCATCACTGCTCCTTGTCGAGTCGCTCCAGCGTAGGAGCTAACGCAGTCACCAGATCGTGGGCCACGATTCCGACGGGGCCGGCGGTCTGGGCTGCGCCCCCGTGGACCCAGGCTGCCGCAGCCGCGGCCTCGAACACCGCCATCCCGCGTGCGCAGAACGCCGCCACCATCCCCGTGAGCACGTCACCCGTGCCGGCGGTCGCCAGTTCGGGGCCGCCGGTGAGGCTCAAGGCCACACGGCCGTCGGGGGCCGCAACCACCGTGGTCGGCCCCTTCAAGAGCACCACCGCCTGCGCAGCGTCGGCCAACTCGCGCGCAGCTGCCACCCGATCGAGCCCCGGCGGGTGCCCGACCAGGCGCGTGTATTCGCCATCATGGGGCGTCAGCACCGGCGTGGGCAGACCGGCGGTACGGCGAACCCGAACCGGCGCCAGGTCGCCCGCCATCGCGTTGAGCCCGTCGGCGTCGACGACCAGCGGCACCGCCACCTCGGCGATCACGCGCCGCGCCATCTCGACCGCCCGCCCGTCGGAGCCGAGACCCGGACCGAGCGCCACCGCGCCGAAACGCGGCGCCGCCTCCACCGCGACGCGAGCCGCGTCAGTGGCGAACCCGCCGGCGTCGGTGGCCGGGAGCGCGCGCAGCACGACCTCGGCACCCGCGAGCGCGTCGACTGCGGCCTCCCCGGGAAGCGCGCAGTGCACCATGCCCGCACCGGCACGCAACGCGGCCTGGCTCACGAACACCGGCGCGCCGGTCATTCCGCGCGATCCGCCGATCACCAGCACGGCATTCGACCACTTGTTCGCATCGACGGCGCGCGCCGGGAGCCACCCGCGCACGTCGGCTGCCGTCACGACACCGACGCCGGGGTCGGGGACTTCGATTCCTATGTCGGCAACCGTCACCATCCCCGCCAGCGTGCGGCCCGGCTCGAAACACACCCCGCGTTTGCGAGCGGCGAAACACACCGTGTGCGTTGCCGCCACCGCGGGGCCGGCGACAGCACCCGTGAGTCCGTCGACACCGCTCGGAATGTCGGCGGCCAGCACCGGAACTCGGGAATCCGCAAGCGCCCCGACCACGAATGCGGCATCACCTTCGAGCGCACCTCGAAACCCGGTTCCGAACATCGCGTCGACAACCAGGTGCGCGCGGCCGAGGGCACGCTCGAAAATCTCGCGGTCGAACGCATCGAGGCGAACGCACTCCACGCGCACGCCCAGCGCACCGAGGCGATCTGCCGCCAGCAGTCCGTCGCCACCGTTGTTGCCCCCACCTGCGACGACCACCACGCGACGACCGTACGTGCCCCCCAACAACTGCCGAGCCGCCCACGCCAGCGCCGATGCCGCCCGCGCCATGAGCACTGGTTCCGGCGTACCGGCGGCAATCGTGCGTTCGTCCGCGGCCCGCATTTCGTCGGGGGTGCAGACGAACTCCATCAGCCCAACGCCAACACCGTGGCCACGGCCACGTCGTCACCGTGGCTCAACGAACACATCCACCCGGTCACGCCACGAGCTGCGGCCAACTCCGCCGCCGCGCCGTGCAACGCCACCATCGGTGGGCCGTCGAGCGCGCGCGTGATTTCGATGTCGGTGAATCGAATCGCGCCGATCCCCACGCCCAACGCCTTCATCACCGATTCCTTGGCCGCAAAGCGCACGGCCAACGCGGGCACACCATCGCTGCGCTCCCCCGCCAGCGCCTGCTCGGATTCCGTGAACAACCTGCCCACGATTGCCGGACGCCGCTCGAGGACCGCGCGAAACCGCGGGATCTCAACGACGTCGGTACCGAGTCCGTGCGGGTTCACGAGGTGGGAGTGTGCCACCGTTCGGCGAGCACATAGACCGGCTCGGTGAGCAGCTCGGCGAGCGGCACCTGGCCCAGGCGCGCGTCGTCGAAGCTCGACTCGGTCTCGGTGACCGCGTCACGAAGCGCCAGGTACCGCCCGCGGTACCCGCGCAGCACCCGCGCTGCGGCCTCCGCCGCCAGATGCTCGTGCAGGTGGACGTGCAGGAGCGTGAGCCCTTCGACTTGGTTGCCTTTCACCTCGGGGACGAGCACCACCGTGCGCCCGTCGCGTCGGCCCCGAGCGACGGTGACCTCGCGTTCGAATGCCGCACGGTGCTTGGTACCGGTGAGCCGAGGATCGTGGTCGGTCCGGCTCGGGATTTCCGCCGCAATGCCCCCACGATCGACCACGTGAATGGAGGCGTGATCTTCGAGCGCCAGGTTCCCCTCGATGCGATAGCGGGTCCAGCCCGTGACCGTGGCCACGGCCTCGTCGAGATCCACCAGCGTGCGCAATGACCCGTAGCTGAGCGCATCGCGCGCCGCTCCGGCATCGAGCACGGCCCGCACCAGAGGCGCGCGCAGCAGCGTTTCGTCGGTGCGCGAGATGCCAACCGTGACGGTCTTCGCCTGGTGCTTGATGGCATCGACGGGACGCGTGAGTTCTTCGATGGCCCGCGTGAGCGCGTCGGTGAGGTCGAGTACCAGCGTGCTGGGCGTTCCCACCCGGCCGGTCTCGGCTTGATAGGAGTCGAGCGGCACCAGGCCGGTGGCGTACCGCAAGAGTGTGGAGAGTCGCACCGCAGTACGTGCCTCGAGTGAACCGTCGTACTCTCCGGCCGCCAGCCCATCGAGGAACCGCTCGGCGTGCGGAGCAATCGCGTGGGCGAACGCCGTGAGCGCCTGACGACCTTCCAGGGCACCACCCGACGCCAGCGCCTCGATAGACGCGCGCGCCTCACGCAACGGCCGGGCCGACGCGTCGATGGCCAACGCCGCCTCGTACCCGAACAGGTGTCCGGCCAGCGCGGCCAGCACGAACGCCAGGTCAGGGTGCGTCGCCGGCACTTCGATGGTGTCGAGCGCAACGGACCAACGCTCCTCGCCCTCGCTCACGATCGCAATGGGCGCCGCCTTGTGGGCCCGATAGATCGCGAGTTCCTTACCGACGTCATCGGCGGTGGACCCATGAAGGCCGGCCGCACACACGAGGATCATGGGTTCAGCCGACAGGTCGATGTGCTTCTTGTCCTCAGTGACGTCGCAGGCGATCGACTTATAGCAGAGCTCAGACAACTTGATCCGCAGTTCGCGTGCCGCGATCTGGTTGCGACCGTTCCCGACCAGCGCCCAGTACCGCCGCATCGGTGCGTACCGCTGCGCCACCTCGGCGATCTCGCGGCGTCGGCCGATGACCCGTTCCATCAGCGGCGGAAGCTCTCGCAACGCGGCAAGCAATGCCGTCCGATTTCCGGCGTCGACGGGAACCTGGGCCGCATCGGCGATGGCATGGGCCAGCAACAGACCAGCCGCCACCTGTGCGTAGAACGCCTTCGTGGACGCAACGCTCATCTCCACGTCGCGACCGTCGGACGTGTAGAGCACACCATCGGCTTTGTCGACGAGATCGGAGTTCCGCCGGTTCACAATGGCCACGACGGCCGCGCCCCGAGCGCGCGCCAAGTCGACCGTGCGATTGGTGTCAGTGGTCGTGCCGCTCTGACTGATCGCAACGACCAACACGTGCCCCATGTCGTCGTCGAGCTCGAAGCCTGACAACTCGGTGGCCGGCCGCGCATCCACCTGCAGGTCGTGCGCGCGCACCAAGTCGCCGAGCGCGGCAGCCAGGCTCAGCCCGGCCACCGCCGCCGTTCCCTGGCCGATCACTGCGATGCGACGGATACGACGATCGGCGAGCCGGGCCCGCAGCGCATCGGGCAGTACGTCAGGACCGAGGGCCACGCGCAAGCCGGCACTCGACTCGACGATCTTGCCGCGCAGGGTCTTGCGGAACGATCGCGGGGACTCGGTGATCTCTTTGAGGAGGTAGTGCGGGAAGTCGCCGCGGTCCACGTCTCGCGTGGTGATCTCGGCGTGCGCCACGTCGACCGCGGTCACGGGTAGCGGCGTGCCGTCGTACGAGAACCGCCGGACGCCGTCCATCGTGCCGGCGCGGGCCGCATCGAGCACCACGATCTGTCCCTGGCTACCCACCGGGTCTTCGACACGCGCCGGCGTCTCGCCATCGAGCCGCACGTACTGCGACGCACGTTCGACCAGCCCGTACGGCTCGCTGGCAACGATGAACGCACCGTCGGCGAATCCCACGTAACAGCCTTGCCCGCTGCCGCGCACTGCGAGGTAGAGCTGATCGGGCGCGTCAGCGAACTGCGCGCCGATGGCCACCGAACCCTCGAAACGATTGACCGTGGCGCGAAACGCCTCATCGCGGTCGAGCCCGTTCCGGCGCCGACGCGCCACCAGCGCCGGGATGACCTTGGCATCGGTGGTGATCTCGGGGGCGATTTCGAGTCCGTCGAGCGCTTCGAGATCGGCATGGTTGTCGATGTCGCCGTTCAGCGCCGCGACCACGAACGGCTGGCCCGACGGCGCCGCCTCGCGGTCATCGAGCGGATGCGCGTTTGCCTCGGAGATGATCCCCACGCTGGCCCAGCGCGTGTGCCCGAGCACCGCCACCCGCGCATTGGGTGCGCTCAGCGCCATGTGCAACAGCGTGTCGGCGCGCAGCGCCGCCCGCAGGTGCGCCGTGTTGTCACCGAGCTCACCGATTTCGGCGGCCGCCTTGTACACGAAGCCCAGCGAATCGCCGAACACGCGCACTGCGCCACCAGCGAACAACGGATCACCGGTGCGCGCCTCGAGCTGACGCGCAACCACCGGATCGTCGAGCTGGAGCGCATGGTTGGTGACCATCACGTGCAACCCCGCCGAGTCGCGGCCGCGCACTTCGAGTCGGTCGATGGCCGACAACGCCACGCGCACGGAGTCGAACGCTTCGATTGCGGCGTCACCCGCACCCGAGCCGGCCAAATCGCCTGTGGCCAACGCGCCGCCGAGCCGGTCGCGCCGCGCGCTCCACGCGTGGTCACGGGCGACGCTCAACGCGGCGTTCGTGGCTTCGAGTTCGTGATTCGGCACCAACTCGGGGCTCGAGTCCAGATCGTGTTCGATGGCGTCGAGCCGAATCCACAGGTCGTCGAGCCGCAGCGCAAGCTCGTCGCTCTGCGCGCGGTTCGCCAACACGGCACGAGTCCCCGCCGGGCCATCGAGCACGGTCATGACCGCGCCGAGGGCATGCCCCGCCGCCGCGAGCCGCTCTTCCAATGACCACGACGCGTCGAGCGCGGCCCGGGCGACCGATGCGGCATCGAGCGCCTCGGCAAGGTCGGGGGTCGGGCGCTGATCGCGCTGGCGCAGAACTGCGATGATGCCGCACATAAGACGAATCCAGCCTACGCCGACGGCGTTTCGTGGCTACCGGCGCGCGCAACGGCGGCGGCCAGCGTGTCGGTGATCGCCTCGGCCACCGCCGCGTCCTCCGCCTCGACCATCACCCGAACGATCGGCTCGGTGCCCGATGGGCGTAGCAACACCCGTCCGTTGGCCCCCAGCTGCGTCTCGGCGGCTTGCACCGCCGCCACCACCGCATCGGCGTGCGCGGCGGCCGCCGGCGCAGTGACATTGCGGCGCGCCTGCGGGAACTTGTGCACCACGGATGCCAACTCCGAAAGCGCACGTCCGCTGCGCAACATCAGATCCGCCACCATAAGCGCCGACAACGTGCCGTCGCCCACCGGCGCAACCCGGGTGAACACCAGGTGGCCCGACTCCTCGCCACCGAGCACCGCGCCCCGTTCAGCCATGGCCGCCGTCACGCTGCGGTCACCAACGGCAGTGGTCACCAGTTCGATACCGAGTGGTTCGAGCGCACGCGCCAAACCGAGGTTCGACATGACGGTTGCCACCACCACGTTGTGGTCGAGCAGCCCACGCGCCTGCAGATCGGTGGCGCACATGGCAAGAACGTGATCCCCGTCGACCACCTGCCCGCGCTCGTCGACGGCGATCATGCGGTCGGCGTCGCCGTCGAACGCGAACCCAACCTGCGCGCCCGCACTGCGCACGGCGTGTTGCAGGTGCTCAGGATGTTGCGACCCGCACTCGACATTGATGTTCACGCCGTCGGGTGCTGCGTTGATGACCTCGACTTCGGCGCCCAGGTCGCGGAACACCTTGGGGGCCACGCCGTAGGCGGCGCCGTTCGCGCAATCGAGAACAACGCGCAGCCCATCGAGCGTGCGCCCTTCGAGCGCGCTCATGAGGAAGACGGCGTACCGGTCGATGGAGCCCGCAACACGCGTGCTCGTTCCCACGGCGGCACCGGACTCGGCCCGCTCGGACGAGCCAACCAGCTCGGCCAATGCGGCCTCGATCTGATCCTGTTGCTCGTCGTCGACCTTGGTGCCGCCACCGGCGAACACCTTGATGCCGTTGTCGGTGTACGGGTTGTGGCTGGCCGAGATCATTGCGGCCGGCAACTCCGCAACCCGCGCCAGGTACGCGAGGCCCGGCGTAGGTAAGACGCCCGCCGACTGCACCGAACCACCTTCGGCACAGATTCCCGCACTCAGCGCGGCTTCCAGCATCGTGCCCGACACGCGCGTGTCGCGAGCCACCAAGAACGGATCGCGACCCAACACCCGCACCAAGGCACGACCGAGCGCCAACGCGATTTCCGGAGTGAGTTCGCGGTTCGCGACGCCGCGAACCCCATCGGTGCCGAAGCGCAACGTCATGCGACGCGCCAGGGGTTGGATCAGCGCTTCGAGTACTGAGGCGCCTTACGCGCCTTCTTGAGGCCGTACTTGCGCCGTTCCTTCTCACGCGAGTCACGCGTGAGCAACCCCGCCTTCTTCAGGCCCGGACGCGCTTCGGGGTCGAGCGTCTGGAGCGCTCGAGCGATACCGAGGCGCAACGCACCCGCCTGGCCGCTGATGCCGCCACCACCCAAGGTGGCGTCGACGTCGTAGACCTCGGCGGTCTGGGTGAGACGCAGCGGCTCGGTAGCCACCACTTGGTGCGTGAGCACCGGGAAGTACTGCTCGAACGGACGACCGTTCACAGTGATCTTGCCGGTACCGGGACGCAATCGCACGCGGGCGATTGCTTCCTTGCGACGACCGGTGGTCTGGATGAGCGGCTTGGGCACGATCGACCTCAGGCGGTGGCGCGTCGGGTGGACGCGAGTTCACGAACAACGGGCTGTTGCGCGGTGTGCGGGTGCTCGGCGCCCGGGTACACGCGCAGCTTGGTAAGCATCTGACGACCGAGCGGCCCCTTCGGAAGCATGCGCTTCACGGCGAGACGCACGAGGCGCTCGGGGTCGCGATCGATGAGCTGGCCAAGGGTTTCGCTGCGAATACCGCCCGGGTAACCGGAGTGGCGGTAGTAGAGCTTCTCGCGACGCTTCACCGACACGTCGAGCTTCGCCGCGTTGATGACGATCACGTGGTCACCGCAGTCCAGGTGCGGGGCCCACAGCGCCTTGTGCTTGCCGCGCAACAACGTGGCGATCTCGGTGGCGATGCGGCCGAGACGCGCGCCTTCGGCGTCGATGACGAGCCAGGCGCGTTCGATCTCAGACGGTTTCGGGCTGTAGGTCCGCAACGGGGACTCCTCAAGTGGGCGAATCACCCCGATCTTTCGACCGGCGTGCTCGGCGTCCGAACTCGCCGGCGATCCCGGCGAAGTGCGACCTGAGATGCTACCCGTCCAGGCGCTCCAGCTCAATCGGAGCCCCCCGAGCGCCGGCCGGCAACCACCGCGACCAGGGCGAACGAGCTGCGGGGGCGGATTCCAACCGGCCGGAACCGAGGGTACCGTTCGCCCTTGTGAATCCGCCCCGGGCCCAACTCCACGAGTCCCGCGCCACCAGCGCCGACGCCGCCATCGGCCTCCTCACCGGCCCGGACCTCGCCCCCATCGTCGACCTGGTCTGTCTGGCCCGCGGCGACCATTACGAGATCCACGGGGCCGACGGCATGGTCCGGTTCCGCCGCCAGGGCGCCGGCGCCGACGCCACCTACGTCGTGGTCCACGTGGCCGGGCGCAACCCGGTGGGGAACCAGGCGACCGACCGGCTGGTGGGCCTGGCCGCCGAGCGGGCCCTGCCCTACCCGGCCAACGCCGTTCATGCCTACCCCTACGCGTACGACCACGTGGCGCAGCTCTTCGACCACCCGGCCGCCCCCGACCTGGTGGTGCTGCACTCCGCCGCCCACAACTGGGAAGACCAGGGAGGCCACCGAGGAGAGCACGGCTCACTCGACATCGTGCAGGCCCGCGCGCCGTTCATTCTGAGCGGAGCCGGCGTCGCACGTCGCGGCCTCGTCGACGACCACCTCCGCCTCGTCGACGTCGCACCCACAATGTGCGCACTGCTCGGGGTCACACCGCACCACGACGGCCGGCACCTCTCCCAACAAGACGGAGTGGCGCGCCGAGATGTGTTCGACGGCGACGCACCGCGTGTCCTCATCGGCGTGCTCTTCGATGGCACCAACGCCAACGTCTGTTATGACCTCGCGGCGCGCGGCGCGCTGCCCAACGTGGCGCGCTTGATCGACACCGGGGTCGCGTTCGCCCACGGCGCATTCGCGTCACTGCCCACGGTCACGCTCGCGAACCACACCACAATTCTCACCGGCGCGCACCCCGGTCACCACGGCATCTTGCACAACGCATGGTTCGACCGCCGCACCGGCGAACAGGTCATCACCAACTCGCAAGCCACCTGGCCGAATGCGATGGATCACCTGCACGACGGGGTGGAAACGATCCACGACGCAATCCACCGCACCTGGCCCGACGCGTTCACCGCCAGCGTCAACGAACCGTGCGACCAAGGCGCGAACTGGTCGACGTTCGACTATTTCCGGCGGGGCGAAGTACCGCCAATTCCGGAATCGCCCGACGGACTTCCGCACACCACCGAGCGATTCGTGCGCCCCGGCAAGGACTACTCGTGGTCGAGCGTCGTCGACCACATGGGAACCGAACAAGCCGTCGGCATCCTCTCGGGCACCTACCGCGACATCACCTTCGAGCAGCCGCGTTTCCTGTGGTGCAACTTCACGCTCACCGACTCGGCGATGCACGAAGGCGGGCCGTATTCCGCCGAAGCCGAAGCGGCACTGCGTGATTCCGATGCCCGCCTCGGCGAAATCCTTGCGGCGGTCGACCGCGCCGGACTCACTGAGCACGCGGCATTTGTCCTCGTTGCCGATCACGGGATGGAAGAAACCAACCCCGCCATCACCGGCGACTGGGGAGTGTCCCTCCGAGCCGCAGGGGTCACGGTCCGCGATGAGGGCTACGGTTTTCTCTATCTGGACGAACCCAGCACCGGAGGCACGTAATGCGCAAACCGTTCGCCGTTCTCAGCCTGGCGCTGATTGCCGCATTGGGGCTCAGTGCCTGCGGCGTCAAAGACGCCGTCGACAAGGTGCAGAAGGCGGGTGACAACGCCCAGAAACAAGCGGAGGCGTTCGAAGCCCGCAAGAAGAAGGCCGAGGCCTCGACCTACAAGGTCACCTACAAGAAGCAAGAGGGTGCGTCCTCGGAAACCTCCGAGTTCACGTACGCACACCAAGGCAAGAGGTCTGCGCTCAAGAGCGACAACGAACTCACCATCTTCGATGGCGACTCCAAGCAGGTCATCATCTGCACCGACGTCGACAAGAAGCCCTCGTGCACCAAGACCGAGGGTGGCAGCGACGACTTCTTGAGCCTCTACGGTGCTGGGTTCTTCGGCGGCGCGCTCACCGAGTTCCTCACCATTGTGCCGGGCGTCGACAGCAAGCAGTTCACCAAGACCATTGCCGGCCGCGACGCTGAGTGCACCGAGGCCAAGCCCGGGGAATTCCTCGGCAACAAACTCGGCGACCCGGGCGACAAGTTCGTGTCCTGTTACGACAAGGACACCGGAGTGGCCCTGTTCTATGAGTCGGTGCAGAAGGGGAAGACCGACTACAAGATCGAGGCCACGAAGTTCGGCCAGCCCAGCAGCTCCGACTTCACCCCACCGGCCGAGGCGAAGACATTCGACGAGCAGTTGAGCGACGCCACCTCCACCACGAGGCCCCGCACAACGACGACGGACTCGTCGTCGGGCACCGACTCGTCGAGCGATTCCACTGACTACACGATCGAACCGCCGGCGATGAACTCGTCATCAGGGGACGGAACCAACTGAGCCGAGACCATCGAAATCCGAGCGGCCCGGGCCTCTGCGCCCGGGCCGTCTCGCGTCACCCCTGCGAACCGGCGCGCGCCGCGCTCGGAGTACGTAGCTCGGGTTCCGCAGCGTTCCGCGCGCCGAAACGGAAGTGATCAGTAGGTGACGGCGCGCAGGCAGAGCCCACGGGGAGGTGCAATTGCGCCGGCCGCGTTGCGGTCGAGCGCGGTCAGCATTCTGGGCACCTCGTCGGCCCGATGTTTGCCCCGCCCCACGTCGACCAACGTGCCCACGATCGAACGCACCATCTGCCAGCAGAACGCGGTGCCCGCGATGTCGAAGTGCAACGTGACGTCGTCGACCTGATTCCACGCTGCGTCGAGGATTCGCCGAACGGTGGTCGAGCCCTCCGGACCGCGGCGACAGAACGACGCGAAGTCGTGTTCCCCCACGAAGTGCGCTGCGGCCGCATTCATCGCGGCCACGTCGAGCGGCTCACGCACCCACCACGAGTATCGATCCGTGAACGGATCTGGCACCGCAGCGTTGCGCACCGTGTAGCGATACGCACGCGACGTTGCGTGGCGGCGCGGGTCGAAGGTGTCGTCGACGACTGCGACCTCGCGCACCACGATCTCGGGCGCCAGCTGACCGATCAGCGCACGCTGCAAGCGCCGCGAATCGACGTCGGAGGTCGTATGGAACGCAACGACCTGACCCCAAGCGTGCACGCCCGCGTCGGTACGACCGGCACACTCGACTTCGACGTGATGACGCACCAACCTCGCCAGCAGCGCCGACAACTCGCCAGCCACCGTACGAACCGCCGGATTCATGGCGAACCCGTGGAAATCCGTGCCGTCGTACGCGACTAGCAGTCGCACCCGCGTCATGACTCAACGCGACTGCGAACGATGCTGCGCCTCGGAGGCCTCCAGGTCGCGCGGATGATGCAGGAACGCCGACGTGAGGAGTTCGATGAGCTGCGGCTGAGGTAGCTGGGCATGGTCGGCCACCGCGAACGCCAACGCACGATCGGCCCACCCAATGTGGGACTCGACCGAGCGCGCCTCCACCCACGTGAGCGTGTTGCCCCAGAGATAGCCGTTGCCTTCCAACCCGATTGCGCGTGGATTGGGGATGCGGACCCGTGGCGAACCGTCGGCAAAGGTGGGCTTGGTGGTGAGCCCCATGATGAGCCAGCCGTCACCGCGACGCGTCTCCGAAGCGACCAACACGGCGGGACGCGGCTTGCCCGAATTCGCAGCGTTCTCGAGCGGGTTGCGCACCGCAACTTCAACGACCTCGCCGATTTCGAGTTCGGCCGGTCCTTGCACGCGGTATCCGCCGAGCATCGCCTCAGACGAATTCGATACGCGCCATGGGCGCGTTGTCACCCGGACGCGGACCGAGCTTCAAGATGCGCAGGTAGCCACCCGGACGCGCGGCGTAGCGCGGCCCGATTTCGGAGAAGAGACGGTGCGCCGCATCCTTGTCGTGGATCTTCTTCACCACGATGCGCTGCTGGTGCACGCCACCCTTCTTCGCCTTGGTGATGAGCTGCTCGGCGTAGGGCCGCAAGGCCTTCGCCTTGGGGAGCGTGGTGGTCACGTACCCCACCTCGAAGAGCTGCGCGGCAAGGTTGGCCATGATGAGGCGCTGGTGCTTGGGGTCACGCCCGAAGCGCGGACCCTTCTTGGGTGCCGGCATGCGTTACTCCTTCACCCGCAGCGAGAGACCCCGCTCGTCGAGCTTCTGGGTGACTTCGTCGAGGCTCTTCGAACCGAAGTTCGTGATCGCCAGCAAGTCGTCCTCGCTCTTTTGCACGAGCTGTCCGATGGTGTCGACTCGCGCGCGCTTGAGGCAGTTGCGCGGGCGCTCGGAGAGGTCGAGTTCCTCGATGGGCAGTTCGAGGTCCGGCGAGGTGGCCGCTTGCGGCGCCACTTCACCCAGCTCGAGACCCTTCGGCGCCAGCGACAGGTCGGCGATCAGGCCCACCAGGCTGCGCAGGGTATCGCCGGCCGACGCCAGGGCGTCCTTCGGCGAGATGGACCCGTCGGTCTCGATTTCGAGGGTGAGACGGTCGTAGTTGGTGGCCTGCTCCACGCGGGTGGGGCTCACCGAGAACATGGCGCGCCGCACCGGCGAGAAGATTGCGTCCACCGGAATCACTCCAATGGTGGTGGTGCGCTTGCCCTTGTCGGCGCTGAGGTAGCCACGACCCTGCTCGACCGTGAGGTCGACCGCGAGCCGGCCCTTGGCCCCGAGCGACGCGATGTGCAGCTCGGGGTTGAGGATCTCGACATCGGCCGTGGTCTGGATGTCGGCGGCCGTGACGTCGCCGGGACCACTCTTGTCGAGGCGCAAGACCACCGGCTCTTCGCTGGCGCTGGTGAGCACGACATCCTTGATGTTGAGCACCAGGTCGGTGACGTCTTCCTTCACGCCCGGAAGCGTGGTGAATTCGTGCAGCGCTTCATCGAAGCGGGCCGAACTGATGGCGGCGCCTGGAATCGACGACAGCAGCGTGCGGCGCAAGCTGTTGCCGAGCGTGTGACCAAAGCCAGGCTCGAGCGGCCCAATGTGGAACCGCTGGAAGTTGCCTTCCGCCTCTTCGGCTTCGATTTCCGGTCGCTGGATGATGAGCATGGTGCTCGCCTTCCGACGTGAGTCAGTGAACTGGGGGGTGGATTACTTGGAGTAGAGCTCGACGATGAGCTGCTCGCGCACCGGGATATCGATCTGCTCGCGCAGCGGCAGGTCGCGGACGGTGACGGAGGTCTTGTTGCCGTCGAGTTCGAGCCACATGGGGATGGCCCGGTCGATGGTGTCGAGGTTGTGCTGCACCACGACCATCTTCTTGGCCTTGTCGGCCAAGCTGATGACGTCGCCGCGCCGCAACGCGTACGACGGGATGGTGACGCGCTTGCCGTTGACCAGCACGTGGCCGTGACGCACGAACTGGCGGGCCTGGTTGCGGCTGGAACCCCAACCCGCCCGGAACACTGCGTTGTCGAGACGGAGCTCGAGCATGCGCAGCAAATTCTCACCGGTGATGCCGGCCTGACGGTTCGCCTCTTGGTAGAGGTTGCGGAACTGCTTCTCGAGCAGGCCGTAGATACGGCGGGCCTTCTGCTTCTCACGCAGCTGCAAGAGGTACTCGGTTTCGCGAATGCGACCGCGACCGTGCAGACCCGGCGGATAGGGGCGCTTCTCGATTGCGCACTTCATGGTGTCGCACTTTGCGCCCTTCAAGAAGAGCTTCATGCGCTCGCGCCGACAGAGTCGACAGACGGGACCGGTGTAACGCGCCATTACTTCAAACCCTCCGCCGCTTCGGCGGGCGGCAACCGTTGTGCGGGATCGGCGTCACGTCCTTGATGCCGACCACTTCGATTCCAAGGTTCTGGATGGAACGGATTGCGGTCTCACGACCGGAACCCGGACCCTTCACCACGACGTCGACCTTGCGGACGCCGTGTTCCATTGCCCGACGAGCGGCAACTTCGGCGGCCTGCTGCGCGGCGAACGGGGTGCTCTTGCGCGAGCCCTTGAAGCCCACGTTGCCCGACGACGCCCAGCTGATGCAGTTGCCCTGCTGGTCGGTGATCGTGACGATCGTGTTGTTGAACGAGCTCTTGATGTGCACCACGCCGTAGGCGACGTTCTTGCGTTCGCGTCGCTTCGGCCGACGCCCACCGGGTCCGGTCTTCGCCATGGGTTACTTCTTCGCCTTCTTCTTGCCGGCCACGGTCTTGCGCGGACCCTTGCGCGTGCGTGCGTTGGTACGCGTGCGCTGGCCTCGCACCGGAAGACCACGGCGGTGCCGGAGACCTTCGTAGCTTCCGATTTCCATCTTGCGCTTGATGTCCTGGCTGATTTCGCGCCGCAGGTCACCTTCGACCTTGACGTTCGCGTCGATCCAGGTCCGCAGCTTTCCGACCTCTTCATCAGTGAGGTCGCGCACGCGCGTGTCGCGGCTGATGCCCACCTGGTCGCAGATGAGCTGCGACGTGGTGCGCCCGATACCGAAGATGTAGGTGAGCGAGATCTCCAACCGCTTCTCGCGGGGGATGTCCACACCGGCAATACGTGCCATCGACGAACTCCTAACCCTGCCGCTGCTTGTGGCGCGGGTTCTCACAGATGACACGCACCGAACCGTGGCGGCGGATCACCTTGCACTTCTCACAGATTTTCTTGACCGAAGGTCGGACCTTCATCGGTGCCCTATCTCTGGTTCAACGTGCGGCGGCATCGGGGACCGGGGCCACCAGCGCTCGATGAACGCCATCATTTGTAGCGATATGTGATGCGGCCGCGGCTCAGGTCATATGGAGTGAGCTCCACCTGCACCCGGTCGCCCGGCAGGATGCGGATGTAGTTCATTCGCATCTTCCCGGAAATGTGCGCGAGGACTTTGTGGCCGTTCTCGAGCTCGACCCGGAAGGTCGCGTTCGGCAGCGGTTCGACGACCGTTCCTTCCATGAGGATCGTGTCGCCCTTGGGCTTGGCCAGTGGAGGTACCTCGCAGTTGGTCCGGCGCGCGCGGGCACTCCGGAGAATTGCTTTCGATGGACAACAGACCGCAGCCCGTTTCCGGGCCGGCGGGAAAGTCTACCGACCACGCCGCCGTCGGTCCACCGGGCGGCTTCCGCGTCCGGACCGTCCGTTTTGACCGAATCGCTGGGAACCCTTGATACTGGCGGGGTGGCATGGATGAAACGGACCTCGGAACGGGCCCTGGAATTTGGCCGGCTGGCCGGGATCCGTGCAGCCATGGCCCGGGGTGACCACCCACCAGAAACCGGGCATCTGATGCTGGCCCGGGGATTCCTCACCATCGCGCAGTCCTACCGACCCAACGTGCTCCACGACAGCACCCGCCACACGCTGCTGCTCGATGCCATCGAGGAACTCGGCGCCGGGGTGACCCCCCAAAACGTCGAGTCCGACACCGTGACCCAACTCGTCGCCGATCTCCGCGACGAGATGCGATCGGTCCCCATGTACGGCGCCGCGCTCAACGGACGGATCAGCGACATCGCCAGTCGGGCCCGCACCCTCGAGCGCTGACGCGGATCAGCTCCCCCGCATCAGATCACTGAGCTTCACGAGCTGAAACCCACGTGAACGCAGCCCCTCCACGATCGCCGGCAACGCTTGCGCAGTGAGCGGCGCGGTATCGCCCCCCGTCACGTGCATCACGATCACCGAACCGTTCTTGGTCTGGCGCAGGGTGTCGCTCACGATTGCTTTGACCGACGTGCCGAACGCATCTCCACTCGCTACGTCGTACTGCACGACCGTCACACCAGTGGGGGCAACGCCGCGCAACGCGGCGTCGTCGAGACACCCACCCGGGAACCGGAAATAGCTCGTGGGCTGCGCTGTGAAACGCCGCAACACGGTGAACGACCGCTCCACATCGGATGCGAACTGGTCCGGCGGCAACGCACCCAACCCGTAACACGGCATGCGGAACGCCCGGTGTTCGTAGGAGTGGCTGCCCAGTTCGAAGCGCGGGTCCGCCACCAAACGTTTCGTGAGGTCGGGATAGCGCTCCATCCACTTTCCCGCCAAGAAGAACGTCGCGGGAACATCCAAGCGATCGAGTTCGTCGATCACCGCAGTGTTCGCGTACGACGCCACCTTGCCATCATCGAGCTTGCGAAGCATGGCATCGGTGAGATTCGAGTCGAACGTGATGGCCACTCGCGCCTGATCGCGCGCACCGTGTTCGATCACCGGTGGAAGCCCGACACCAGTTGGCGCGGGCCCCGGTGACGGCGCCGGCACCACCGCCGTCGGCGTGGTGGTGATTGCAGTGGTGCTGGACGGCACGGCGGTCGAGGCCCGCGTCGGCGCCGACCGTGCATTGGTGCTCGAACACGCCGCAACTGCCAGCGTCAGCACGGCAACCGCGACTCGCATCTGCGAGCGCGTCAACGCGTCAGCCCGCAGCTTCAGCCAGGCTGGAGAAAGGGCCGCTGCCCTCGACGGCCGTGCGCAAGCGACCGAACACGTCGTCGGGATCACCCACGCCATCGATGGTCACGAGCACACCCTTCGCCCGATAGAAGTCGGCCAACGGCAACGTCTCGCGTTCGTAGAGATCGAGTCGCCGGGCAATGGCTTCCTCGGTGTCGTCGGCACGCTGCACCACATTGCCGCCACACACGTCGCACACCCACGGGTGCGCCGGCGGCGCATCGACGTGGTACGTGGCACCGCAGCTGCCACACACCCGCCGACCTGCCAATCGATGCAACACGATGTCGGTGGGGACCGACAGGTCGATCACCACGTCGAGCGTGGCATCGATTTCCGCGAGCATGCCCTCGAGACCGCGTCCTTGGGTCTCGGTGCGCGGGAACCCGTCGAGCACGAACCCGCGGTGGGGCTGCCCCCGCAACGCCTCGTGCACGACGTCCATGACCACATCGTCGGGGACGAGTTCGCCGTCGTCGAGATACCCGGCGACGATCTGCCCCAACGGCGTGCCGCTGTGCTTTGCCGCCCGGAACATGTTGCCAGTGGAGAGCCACGCGACATCGAAGTGGAGCGCGAGCCGCTCGGCCTGGGTGCCCTTGCCGGCTCCCTGCTTACCGAGCAGCACGACGCGCGGTCCGTTCGCCATCGATCAGGCCTAGCTCGCGAGGAAGCCTTCGTAGTTGCGGTTCATCAGCTGGCTGTCGATCTGCTTCATCGTTTCCAGGCCGACACCCACGATGATCAGCAACGACGTGCCACCGAACCCGGCCAACGCCTTGATGTCCCAGAGGCTGAAGGCAATCAGCGGAACCAGCGCAATGATCGTGAGGAAGATGGCGCCCGGCAGCGTGATGCGGTTGAGCACCTTCTTCAAGTACTGCTCGGTCGGGCGCCCCGGGCGAATGCCGGGAATGAACCCACCTTGCTTCTTGATGATGTCGGCCTGCTGCTCGGGGTTGAACGCAATGGCCGTATAGAAGTACGAGAAGAAGAAAATGAGCAGGGCGAACAGCGTGATGTACGTCCAGCCCGTGCCGTTCAGCAGGTTGTCGTTCACCCACTTCTTGAACCCGTCCCACGGCGTGGCCTGAGCGATGATCGACGGGAACTGCAAGATCGCACTGGCGAAGATGACCGGGATCACACCGGCCTGGTTCACCTTGAGCGGGATGTAGGTGCTCTGGCCACCGAGTTGCTTGCGCCCCACGATGCGCTTGGCGAACTGCACCGGGATGCGGCGCTGACCCGACTCCACGAACACGATGGCGGCGATCATGGCCACCACCAACAGCAAGATGGAGATCCCCACCAGCACGGACTCGTCCTTGCGGACTTGGTATGCGACGCCCGGAATCCCCGATGCCACCGAGGCAAAGATGATGAGCGACATGCCGTTACCGATGCCACGTTGGGTGATGAGTTCACCCAGCCACATGATCAACGCGGTGCCGGCCGTGAGCGTCACCACGATCAGCGCGTAGCGCGCCGTCCCTGCGTTCGGAATGAGCTTGGTGCCCTGCGGCAACTGTCCACCCAAGAACGCGCTGTTCCCGCTCTCCAGGGCCACCGCCAACGCGGTGGACTGCACCACGGCCAAGCCGACCGTGACGTAACGGGTCCACTGCGTGATCTTCTTCTGACCGGTCTGGCCCTCTTCTCGCCACTCTTCGAGCTTGGGGATCACCACGCCCAAGAGCTGCATGATGATGGAGGCCGTGATGTAGGGCATGATCCCGAGCGAGAAGATTGACGCCTTGGTCAGACCACCCGAGAACAGGTTGATGTAGGCAGCGATCCCGCCGGTCTGCTTCTCGGCGAGCTCCTGCAGTCGCGTGATCTCGCTGAACTTCACGTACGGCAGCGGGATGTGCGTCCCGAGCCGGTAGATCGCAATGACGGCGACGGTGAACAGGATCTTGTTGCGCAGATCCGGAACCCGGAACATGTTGCGCAAGCGGCTGAACATTGGCGCGGGTCCTCCCTCGCAGCCGGACCCCGGCCGTGAGATGCGTGAGCTTACCGGTTGGTGAGTGCGTTGCCCTTCGCCGGCGGACGCCGGTCGCCCCACGGCGCCGGAATCACCTCGATGCGGCCGCCGGCCGCTTCGATCGCCTGCTTGGCCGAGGCCGAGAACGCGTGGGCCCGGACGGTGAGCGCGGTGTTGAGCGTGCCGCGGCCGAGCACCTTGACCAGGCCTTTCTTGGCCACGAGCCCCTTGGAGCGCAGCACGCCGGGGTCGACCTCGGCATTGGCGTCGAACGCCGCCAGCGTGTCGAGATTGATGACCACGTACTCGACCCGGAACGGGTTCTTGAAGCCTTTCCCGATGGGAGTACGCAGGTGCAACGGGGTCTGACCACCCTCGAAACCCGGCTTGATGTTGTCGCGGGCACCCTGTCCCTTGGTACCGCGACCGGCGGTCTTGCCGCCCTTGCCGGCGATACCGCGGCCGACGCGCCGCTTGGGCTTCTTCGAGCCCGGTGCGGGTGCAAGATCGTGAACCTTGATGGGCATTACGCCTCCTCGACCTGCACGAGGTGCGGGACCTTGGCAATCATGCCGCGGATCACCGGGGTGTCCTCGTGTTCGACAGTGCGGCCGATCCGACGCAGCCCCAGCGCGCGCAACGTGCCGCGCTGCTTGGGCTTGATGCCGATCGACGAACGGGTTTGCGTGATGCGCAGCGTGCTCATGCCGTGGCCTCCGAAGCGGCCTTGGCCGCCCGCTGGCGCTCGCGGTACGCGTGCAACATGCCACCGGCCGCCACTTCTTCGGGCGACAGGCCGCGACGCTTTGCAACTTCGTCGGGTCGACGCAGCGACTTCAAGCCTTCGATGGTGGCGCGGGCCACGTTGATGGCATTCGACGAGCCGAGCGACTTGGCCAACACGTCATGGACGCCCGCCGCTTCGAGAATCATGCGCGCGGCACCACCGGCGATGACACCAGTACCGGGCGCCGCCGGCTTGATGAGCACACGCGCCGAGTCGTGGCGACCGATGATCTCGTGAGTCACTGTGCTGCCAGCAAGCGCCGGCGAGAACATCGCTTTGCGCGCTTCCTCGACACCCTTCTGGATGGCCGCCGGCACTTCCTTGGCCTTGCCGTAGCCCAGACCAACCTTTCCGTTGCCATCGCCAACCACAACGAGTGCGGTGAAGGAGAACCGACGTCCACCCTTCACGACCTTCGCCACACGGTTGATCGCGATGACGCGCTCTTCGAACTGACCTTCAGCCATCAGAATTCCAATCCTGCTTCGCGAGCAGCATCTGCCACTGCGGCAACCCGGCCGTGGTAGCGGAAGCCACCTCGGTCGAACACTGCCGTGTGCACCCCGGCCGCCTTGGCGCGCTCACCGAGACGTTGGCCGACACCCTTGGCGGCGTCGACCGTTGCACCACTTCCACCCTTCGCCGCCGTCTCGACCGTGGAGGCCGACGCAATGGTGCGACCGGCGATGTCGTCGATGAGTTGCGCGTAGATGTGCTTGCTCGAACGGAACACTGCGAGACGCGGCCGTTCGGCCGTGCCACGAAGCGTCTTGCGCACACGGAAGTGGCGCCGCCGACGAGCCTGATCTTTCGTGAGCTTGGTCATTTGGCCGACTTCCCTGCCTTGCGCAGAATGCGCTCACCGGCGTAACGAACGCCCTTGCCCTTGTAGGGCTCGGGCTTACGGATCTTGCGAATGTTCGCCGCCACCTGGCCGACCGCTTGCTTGTCGGCACCCTTCACCGTGATCTTCGTGGGCTGGGGCACTTCGAAGGTGACGCCAGCCGGCGCCTCGAACTCGACCGGGTGCGAGAACCCGAGTTGCAGTTCGAGCTTCGACGGACCTTTGGCCTGGGCGCGGTAACCGACACCCACGATCTCGAGGTCGCGGCTGAAGCCGGTGCTCACGCCCACCACCATGTTGTTGACCAAGCTGCGGGTGAGGCCGTGCAACGAGCGCGAAGCGCGCTCGTCGTTGGCCCGGGTCACCACGAGTTCGGCCCCTTCCTGGGCGATCGTGATCTGCTCGGGCACGTCGTGTTCGAGCGTCCCGTTCGGGCCCTTCACCGTAACGTGGGTGCCGTCGATCTTCACTTCGACTCCGGACGGAACCGGAATGGGAGCCTTACCAATACGCGACATCGCCAATCACCACACGTGACAGAGGATCTCGCCGCCGACTCGGTGCTTGCGCGCCTCGCGGTCGGTCATCAGACCCTGGTTCGTGGACAGCACCGCAATACCCATGCCATTCAGCACGCGCGGAACGTCGGTGGCCTTCTTGTACACCCGCAGACCCGGCTTCGACACTCGCTTCAGGCCGCTGATCGTGCGCTTGCGGTCCGGCGTGTACTTCATCCGGATCACGAGCTTGTCGACCGGGCGCTGCGGGTCGTCTTCCACCGAGTAGCCCTCGATGAAGCCTTCCTTCTGGAGGATCTTCGCGAGCTCTACCTTCAACTTCGACGTCGGCATGGGGACCTCATCGTGGAACGCCAGGTTGGCGTTCCGGATGCGGGTGAGCATGTCCGCGACGGGATCAGTCATCGTCATCTGCGCACCCCCCTACCACGAAGCCTTCTTGACGCCCGGCAGTTCGCCGGCATGCGCCATTTCCCGGATGCAAACCCGGCACAGGCCGAACTTGCGATAGACGGCACGCGGCCGGCCGCACTTGCGACACCGCGTGTACCCGCGCACCGCAAACTTCGGCTTGCGCTGTTGCTTGTTGATCAGGGCTTTCTTCGCCATGTGGATCCCTCGATCCTCAGTTGCGACGGAACGGGAAGCCGAGCGCCGTAAGGAGCGCACGACCTTCGTCGTCGGTACGGGCCGTGGTGACGATGGTGATGTCCATGCCACGAACCTGGTCGATCTTGTCGTAGTCGATCTCCGGGAAGATCAACTGTTCGGTGACACCGAACGTGTAGTTGCCGTGACCATCGAACGACTTGGGGTTCAAGCCGCGGAAGTCACGGATACGCGGGATCGCGAGCGACACGAGTCGGTCGTAGAACTCCCACATGCGGTTGCCGCGCAGCGTCACCTTGGCGCCGATGGCCTGGCCCTCACGGAGTTTGAAGCCGGCAATCGACTTCGTCGCCCGGCGCACCTGGGGCTTCTGCCCGGTGATGACCGTGAGGTCGGCGATGGCCCCGTCGAGCAGGGACTGCTGCTGCGTGGCCCGACCGACACCCATGTTGACGACGATCTTTTCGAGCTTCGGGACCTCCATGACGTTCTTGAGCTCGAGCTCAGAACGCAGCTGGTCACGGATCTCAGCGTTGTAGCGCTGCTTGAGGCGCGGGACCGTGGTGGTGGTGGCAGCCATCAGACGTTGCCTCCGCACTTCTTGCAGATACGCACCTTGGTGGTTCGGTCGGGGCGACCGGACTCGGTGGTGCCTTCGAACTTGTACCCAACCCGAGTGGGGCCGCACTGAGGACAGACGATGGCCACGTTGGAAACGTGGATCGGCATGTCCTTGTCGATGATGCCGCCCTGCATGGTGGCGCGAGTCGGCTTCTGGTGCTTCTTCGCCACGTTCACGCCATCAACGATGACGCGGTCGCGTTCGGGGATGACGCGCGACACCGTGCCCTGCTTGCCGACGTCCTTGCCAGCCAGCACCTGGACCTTGTCGCCCTTCTTGACCTTCATCACAGCACCTCCGGTGCGAGCGACACGATGCGCATGAACTTGCGATCGCGCAGCTCACGGCCCACCGGACCGAAGATGCGGGTACCGCGAGGCTGCATCTGGTCGTTGATGAGCACCGCTGCGTTCTCGTCGAAGCGGATGTAGCTGCCATCCGGTCGACGCCGTTCCTTCTTGGTCCGCACGACGACGCACTTGACGACGTCGCCCTTCTTCACTGCTCCACCCGGCTGGGCGTCCTTCACGGTGGCGACGAAGATGTCGCCGATCCCCGCGTAACGACGCCGCGTGCCACCGAGCACCTTGATGCACAGCACTTCGCGTGCACCGGTGTTGTCGGCAACCTTGAGGCGGCTCTCTTGCTGAATCATTGGTACGCCATCCCCTCGATCAGCGCGCCCGCTCGAGGATCTCGACGAGACGCCACCGCTTGGTCTTCGACAGCGGCCGGGTCTCGGCGATACGAACGCGATCACCCTCACGGGCGTCGCTCGTCTCGTCGTGCGCGTACAGGTTGTGCGTGCGCTGCATCGTCTTGCGGTACTGCGGGTGCTGCACTCGGTCGACGATGGTGACGACGATCGTCTTGTCCATCTTCACGGACGTGACAATGCCTTCACGAACCTTGCGACGGTTCTCGCGCTTCTCGGTGGTTGCTTCAGCCATCGCGGTCACTCCTCAGCGGCTTCAGCAGCCGCGATCTCGCGCTCGCGCAACACCGTTTCGGCGCGTGCGATCTCTTTGCGCACCTCAGAGAGACGCGCGTTGTTGTCGAGCTCGCCAGTGGCATTGCGGAACCGCAGGTTGAACAGTTCCTCTCGGGAGTCGACGAGCTTCTGCAACAACTCCACGTCAGAGAGGTCGCGCAGCTCCGCTGCTTGCTTGCTCACGCTTCCTCCAGACGCGTCACGAAGCGGGTCTTCACCGGCAGCTTGTGCATCGCCAAGCGCATGGCTTCACGAGCGGTTGCTTCGGGCACACCAGCGAGTTCGAACATGATGCGACCCGGCTTCACCACGGCCACCCACTGCTCGGGGTTGCCCTTACCCGAACCCATGCGAGTTTCCGCCGGCTTCTTGGTGATGGGCTTGTCGGGGAAGATGGTGATCCACACCTTCCCACCACGCTTGATGTAGCGGGTCATCGCGATACGGGCCGCTTCGATCTGACGGTTGGTGATCCAACCCGGCTCGAGCGCCTGGATCCCGTACTCGCCGAACTGGACCTTGGTGCCGCCCTTCGCTGCGCCCGACATGCGGCCACGGTGGGTCTTGCGGTGACGGACTTTCCTCGGCATCAACATGTCGATCAGTCCTCGTTCCCGCGGAAGTGCGGTGCCTCGGCGGAGTGCCGTCCGACGCGACGCTCGATCTCTTCTTCCTCAGCGAGGAGGCGCTCGAGCTCGGGGTCAGCTTCCTTGACCAGCGGTTCATTCTCGACCGGGGCCTCTTCGGCAACCGGCGCCTCGGCGGGCGCGGCTTCGCTCTTACGACGTCCGCCACCGGCGACGACCTTGCGACGCGGGCCCGCACCGGCGCCGGTTTCACCGACAGCCATGGCGGCCTCGCGAGCGATCTTGTCTTCGCTGGAGGCCTTGTACGGGAGGATGTCGCCCTTGTAGATCCACACCTTCACACCGATGCGACCCATGGGGGTACGGGCTTCGGCGAAGCCGTAGTCCACGTCGGCGCGCAGCGTGTGCAGCGGCACGCGACCTTCGCGGTACCACTCGGTACGGCTCATTTCGGCACCGCCGAGGCGACCACTGCACTGGACCTTGATGCCAAGACCGCCGGCCTTGGTGACCGTCTGCACCGCACGCTTCATGGCCCGACGGAAGCTCACGCGACCGGCAAGCTGGTCGGCAACGCCTTGGGCGATCAGCGTGGCGTCGAGTTCGGCCTGCTTGATCTCTTGGACGTTGAGTTCGGCCTTGGGGTTGCCGGTGATCTCGCGGAGCTTGGCGCGCAGCCGCTCGACCTCGGACCCGCGGCGACCAATGACGATGCCCGGACGCGCGGTGTAGAGGTCCACGCGCAGCTTCTCGCCGGTGCGCTCGATCTCGACGCGGCTGACCGCAGCCCGCTCGAGCTGCTTCTTCAAGTAGTCGCGGATCTTCCAGTCCTCGATGAGGGTGTCCGCGTACTCCTTGTCGCTGGCGAACCAGCGCGACTTCCAGTCGGTGGTGACTCCGAGCCGGAACCCGTAGGGGTTGATCTTCTGACCCATGTCAGTCCTTCTCCTCGGCGTCACCAGCTGGCGCGGTCTCGCCGTCGGCTTCGGTGGCCTCATCCGCCGCCACTGCAGTGGCGTCGTCCGCAGCGGCTTCCACCTCGTGCTCGTGCTCGTGCTCGTGCTCGTGCTCGTGCTCGTGCTCGTGCTCGTG
>JBMOIJ010000026.1:0-33003 GCA_049317385.1 Acidimicrobiia bacterium | reverse complement strand
CGGTGAAACCCACCACGACGACGGCGAAACCCACCACCACGGTGAAACCCACCACGACGACGGCGAAACCCACCACCACGGTGAAACCCACCACCACAACCGCGGCCACCACCACCACGGTGAAACCCACCACCACGACGGCTCCGCCGACCGCCAGCGGCACGTCCCTCACCACGTTCTTCCCAATCGGCGTGTGGGTTCCGCCCTCTTACGACTTTGCGAAGTGGAAATCGCGCGGCGCAAACACGATGTTCGGCGTGCCCGATGGCAACGATCCGGTGGCGTGGTCGAACGCCGCCGTCGCCAACGGCCTGAAGATGATTCGCCAACCCTCGAGTTCGCTGTCCGCCGACACGGCGTATCCGAACCTCATCGCCCGCGCGCAGCCCGACGAACCCGACGGCATCTACACCCAGACCCCGTACACCGAGATCCAGCAGCAGTACCGGGCGATGAAGGCGGCGATGCCGAACAACCCGGTACTCGTGAACTTCGTGGGCGACTTGAACCAGTACGACAAGGTGACTGGTGAGTCCGGCCCGGCCTGGTATCAGAAGTACATCCAGGGCGCCGACTGGGTGAGCGCCGACAAGTACCCGGTGAACTCGTGCCAGCCGATCACGCGCGTGGCTCAGACGGTGGACACGTTGCGGGCGTGGTCGGGGTCGAAGCCGGTGTTCATCGGATTGGAGACGACCGACTACAACCTCTCCGACACCTGCGCAGGCCCGACGGCCGACCAGGTGCGCGCCGAGATCTGGCTGTCGATCAATCACGGCGTGCGGGGCTACTACTTCTTCCCCGAACAGATTTCGCCGAGCTTCAAGTTCGACACGACACCAACGGCGGTCGCGAACGAACTCACGGTGCAGAACAACCGAGTGACTGCGCTCACCCCCGTGTTGCAGCCCTATGCAGTGAACCCATCAACGTTGAGTGCGTCACTGCCCACGGGCCTGGATGCCGGATGGCGCGACACGCCGAACGGCAAGTACTTCTTTGTGGTGAACACGACCACGAACACGTTGACGAATCAGACCATGACGTTCGGTGGAGTTGGTTCAACAACCACGGCCACGGTGTACGACGAAGGACGCTCGGTGAGCGTGGCGAGCGGGCGGGTCACCGACACGTTCGGACCGCACGCCGTGCACATCTACAAGATCGGCTGAGTGAAGGTGGGGGGCCGACTCTGCTCGGTCCCCCACTTCATGGATGCAGCCGTTACGAGCGCTCGGTCCCTCGCTGCGTCGGGGCCCGGCCGACTTGGCCCACGCCGAGACGCTGCATCGTTGCGTGCATCACCCGGTCGTTGAATTGCTGGTCGAGACCGCGCGGTCCATTCGGACCTTCGAACGCGACTACGGAACCGGTGAGCAGCACGCGACCTGATTTCGAGAAGGTTCCAAGGACCATCGGCCGACCGACACCGACCAGTCCGACCTCATTGGCGAGTGTGGGCGGAGTCACACCGTCCTTCTCGATGCTACGAAGCGACACCCACTGGTGCGTCGCGCCTTCCTGGCCGTTGCGCGCCGCCTCGTCGCGCTCGGATGCGTCGAGCGCGGTGACCGCCCAAATGTTCTTGGGCTCCGAGCCCCGTTGCGTCTCCACGAACACCGTGCGGTCGCGCTCGAGGACGGCGGCGAACTCGGCTTGGACGTACTCGTCGGCGTGGGGACCTTCGATCCCGCGTTCGATCTCAACCACGGGTGAGGTCTTCAACCTGGAGCCGTCAACCCCCTGGAAGAGCAACGGGCCGTCGGTTTGGAGCGATAGGAATGTTCGATCGCCAACGAGTCCGCCTCGGCCCGCAAACCTTGCGTTCGTGGACTCGAGCGTCACCGACCCGTCCGAGCCGGGACTCAGTCGGTAGACGCTGTTGTGCGTGCGCAGGTAAACCGGTTTGCCGGCGTCGAGCGCCTGGACCACGGTGTCGATGGTGACTGCATCCTGTTCCATTGGACAAATCGTACTTTTTGTCCAATCTCGATGGCAACCCGCGCTGTCGACCCGCACCCATCGCAGGCCCCGCTCCCCTGGCATGGGCCCAGCGACCCAATTCACGAAATCCTCGTGGATGAGTCATAGCCACGAGCCGCTCATCCGTTATCTGGATACATAGACGGACGGCACCGGGAAACCGGTCCGGCAAGTCGCCAGACGACCCGAGGGACGGGGACCCCTCGGGTCGTCCGCGCGTCTGCGCTCGACTCCCGAATGTGTCTCGACCGATTCGAACAACGCGTGGTGCTAATCCAACAAGCTGGACTTCAGCGTCTTCGAGAGCACCAGCACCGTCGAACAGAAACGTTCGACTCGTCAGCTCCGGACGAACACCGGGTCGACGTAGTAGTTCTCGCTTGCGAACTCGTTGACGGGAAAGCCGCCGTCGTGCAGGTACAGACCGTTGTTGCGTGGGGCGTGCAGCACACCGACATCCAGCTGGAAGTCGCTGAAGTAGTACTGCTCACTCGCGTATTGGCCGTTCGGCGCAAGGTAGGAGACCACGTACTCCGCGCCGGGCGTTATTCCGACCGGCGTGGCGAAGTTCGCACGCTGCCAACCGGCAGAGGTCTCGTTCGTGAACGTCACCCGAGCGAGCACGTTGCCATTGACGTCCCACAGCGTGCCCACGTGCGTGCCGGTGTTGGTCGCAAACTTGTAGAAGCGCATTCCCGTGATCGTGCCCGGTACGTCCGACCAGAAGCGCATCCCCACCTCGGTGGCGCGCGTCTCGGGATCAACGCGCGTCGGCGTGTACTCGCCAAAGAAGCCGAGTTCGGTGGCGGCCGGTACCGGCGCCACAGTGGTGGGGCCGGCCTGGGAAACTGTGGTTGGCGCCGCAGTCGACGGCGACCCGGGCGATGGCGCCATCGAACGAGACCCGCTGCGTTGCGATCCGGCGGGGCCAGGCGCTCCGTCACCAGAAGGCCCTGCGCTCGACGCGCCCGCCGACGAGCTGCTCGTACCTCCGCCGCCGGCGCTGTTGGCACGTGACACCGGGTTGCCCAACGCTCCCGCCGGTTCGATTGCCCCGTTCGACGTCTGCTCGCCACCGGTCGGGGTCGTGCGGTTGGCGGCAGCAGTCGTGGTGACGACTGCGCTGGTCGAAGTCGACGAGTTGGCCACCGGGGCGCGCCGGCCTGTCTGCGTTGCGTTGAAACAGAACGCCCCCACCGCGATCACGAGGGCCAAACCCGCAGCGCCTCCGGCGACACGCCGACGGGCGCGCCGGCGCTGCGCAGCGGCACAGGCGTCGACGGCACTTCCCGCCCGCGCGGTTGCGGGAGCCGTCGGCTCCTCGAGCGCATACTCGCCAAGGGACTCTCGCAGCGCGGCAAGCCCGCGTGATGCGGCCTTGCAAACCGTTCCCACCGTGCAACCGAGCGCGGAAGCAACGTCACGCTCGCTCTGATCGGCGAGGTAGCGCAGCACAATTACCTCCCGTTGACGGCGCGGGAGCTGTGCAAGCGCTCGCGAGAGGTCGACGGCAATCCCGTGATCTTCGGCGCTCATGGAATTAGTCAGGTCGAGCAGGTGCGCCACGCGCCTGTGACGTTCGCGACGGCGCCAGTCGTCGACGGCAATATTCGCCGCGACCCGCGCAACCCATGACTCCGCATGTGGCATCGCCGACACCGAGTTCCACCGCAGATACGTGCGCACCATGGCCTCTTGGGCGAGGTCAGCAGCACGGGCGTCGTCGCTACTCCACTTGCGCACCACCCGGTAGGCAACGGCGAACAGATCCGCGAATCGAGCGTCGAACGCCACCACTCCTTGGGTCGACACCAGGTGCGCCGGCGTGCGCACTTCCCCAGCGGGCGTCGATTCGAAGGCCTGGGGCTCGGTGAGGGTCACGAATGGTGGAGTCAGCCACCGAGCAGGCCGCACGCACGCAGTCCAACCGCGCTTAGGTCATTTGGCTCATTTGACGATGACCGGCCAAGGCCGCCGAGGTGCCGGTCGTCTCCAGCATTGAGATCACCCCGAACCCAACGGAGAAGCCATGCCCCGCTCAGCGATCACCCCGCGCCGCGCACTCGTACCCCTGGCGATCGGCCTGCTCGCACTCAGCGCGTGCGTGCCGACCGCCGCCCCCACACCACCCACCACGGCCAAGCCCACCACCACCACGGCCAAGCCCACCACCACCACCGCGAAGCCCACCACCACTACGGCCAAGCCCACCACCACCACGGCCAAGCCCACCACCACCACGACTGCGGCAGCACCTGCTCCTGCCGCAAGCGGGGGCGCGTTCATCCTCCGAACCGCAAGCAACACCGGTGTTCCGACCGGCACCGCACTCACCACTGTGAACGGTGACATCACGGTCACGACACCGGGCACCGTCATCGACTCCAAGCTCGTGAACGGGTGCATCTACGTGCGGGCGAACAACGTGACGATTCGCCGCTCGAAGATCGTGGGCTCCTGCTTCAGCATCATCGAGATCCGCGACTGGGAGGGTGTGAGCGGCACCCTGATCGAGGACACCGAGGTCGACGGGAAGAACGCGGCGGAGAACTGCATCGCGTTTGGCGGCTACACCGCTCGGCGCGTGAGCCTCCACAACTGCATGGATGGCGCGAAGATCGGCGACAACACCACCATCGACGACAGCTACATTCACCACCTCGCCAACACATCGACCTGTCACTGCGACGGCGTGCAGAGCACCGGCGGCAACGGCACGTACCTCCGTCGCAACAACTTCGACGTGGTCGGTTCGGGCGCGGCGATCATGCTCGGTGACGAGTTCGGCCGACTGTCGAACATCGCGATCGACGGCAACCGCATCAACGGCGGGAACTTCGGCCTCTACGGAGGTTGGAACCAATCGACTGGCACGCAGCCGTCGACCATGAGCGTCACCAACAACCGCTTCGGGACGAGCTTTACCTACGGCACGCACGTGTACGTGGCGCCATCGACGAGCTGGTCGGGGAACATCCGCGAGTCGACCGGGTCGGCCCTCGGACGATGACCTGCGTTGGCCGCGCAACTCCCAGCCGATGACCCGAAAGACCCACATGGTGCCCACGCTCAAGACCCATGCATTGGTGGCAGTCGCTGCGATGACATTCGCCGCTCTGAGCACTGCGTGTACAGGCCCGCAACCCGCTGCGAATGCAACCACCACGGCCAAGCCCGCAACCACCACGGCCAAGCCCGCGACCACCACTGCGAAGCCCGCGACTACCACGGCCAAGCCCGAAACGACCACGACCGTTGCGGCCGCGCCCGCTCAAGCGTCGAAGGTGGTGACGTATCCGTCACTGCTGGGTGCCGCGCGCAGCGCGTCGTACTCGCTCGCCGTCAACGGCGTGCCGGTCTTCGTGGAGAAGTTCAAAGACATCAGTTACGCCCGGTATTCCCAGTCAGGATCGACGACCGCAACCATCACGGCGTCTGAGAACGTCTCGCAGATATCGGTGAGCCCGAAAAGTTACGGGATCACACCAACCCGCGCCGGGAACACTGCAACGTTCACCATTGATCATCCGACGAAACTCGTGGTGACGGTCAACGCACTGGAGAAGTTCTTCCTCTTCGTGGATTCCATTGAGACCGCCGCGCCACGCCCTGCCGACCCTGGGGTTCTCTCGGCGGCGGGCTATGTGGCGGCGGCCAATGGCGCCGCGCCGGAGACCGCAAATCTCCAACGGGCGATCGATGCGGCAGCGGCTACGCAACAGGTGCTCTACATTCCAGCCGGGACGTACCGAACCGGCGAGCTGCGTCTGCGCGCCAATAGCCGCGTGTACTTGGCCCCGGGTGCACTGCTGAAGAGCACCGGTGTCCGAAGCGACTTTCCCGACTACTCGATGATCTTTGGCGCCAACGCCAACAATGCCGTGATCTTCGGGCGCGGCGAAATTGATGCGCAGGGAGCGGTCATCAAGAGCAGCGGCGATGGATTCCGGACGATTCGATTCGTCAACGCTTCGAATGTTTCGGTCAACGACGTAGCGCTCCGTGACTCGAGCTCCTGGACGGTGCACCTCGTTGGTGTAAGAGGTGCGTCGCTTTCGAACATGAAGATCATCAACGATCTCTCGCTTGCGAACATCGATGGAATCGACCCCGACATGTCTCGCAACGTCACGATCGACGGCGCGTTCATCTATACCTCGGACGACTGCCATGCCATCAAGACCAGCGGCATGAATGGCGTTGCGCAGGAGACCAGCAGCATCCTGATCAAGAACGGGATCTGCTGGACGAAGAAGTCTGCGCTCAAGGTGGGCACCGAAACTCTGCACGACCTACACGCCATCACGTTCCAGAGCAACGACGTCATCCATGCTGATCGGGCCATGGCGATCTACATCGCAGATGGTGCGCGCGCGTACGACATCCACTTTGTCGCCAACAAGAGCGAGTTCGTCGGCGGCGATATCCGCCAGAAGCTGTTCGATTTCAACGTGACGAGGCGCATGACCAGCACGCCAATCGGGAGCATCTCGAACGTCGAGGTACGCGACTGGATTGCATACTCGAGGGGCGTGAACACGTCGACGATTACGGGATTTGACGCATCGCATCCGATCAATCAGGTCGTGTTCACCAACAACCGGGTTGCCGGTACCTCCGTTCGCACCGCAGCCGACATCCCAATGACCAGCACCAACACGACTGCGCTTTCCTTCGCTTGATATGGCGGCGAGCGGGCATTCCTGAGCGGAGCCGCGGGTCACCGTCGGGCGGGCTGCTGCTCCCAACGTGCAGCATCCGCTCAGCAGCGCGCGGCACTCGAGCGCAGACCGGTACGCTGCGGGAGAGCAAGTCAGCGCACATTCCGGGGGGACCGATGGGATACCGAGTTGGCGTCGACGTGGGCGGCACGTTCACCGACATCATCTGCGTCACGCCCGACGGCGAGATCGTCCTCGACAAGACGCCCACCACCCTCGATGACCAGTCGACCGGGGTGATGAATGGGCTGGGCCAGCTCGCCGAACGATTCGGGATGTCGCTCCCCGACTTCGCCGCTCAGCTCGAGGTGCTGGTACATGGCACCACCACCGGCGACAACACGATGATCGAAATGAACGGTGCGCCCACCGGCCTGCTCGTAACCGAAGGCCACCGCGACGAGATCGAACTCCGGCGCTGCCACAAAGAAGAGATCTGGGACCCCAGCTATCCGGGCCCCGAACCCATCGCGCGCCGCCGTGCTCGGATCGCCATTCCTGAGCGTCTCAACTTCGAAGGCGAGGTCGTCAAAGAACTCGACGAGGACGCAGTGCGTCGCGGCGTGCAACGGCTGAAGAAGCTCGGCGTGCGCAGCATCGCGGTGATGTACCTCTTCAGCTTCGTGAACCCAGACCACGAGCGCCGAACCGCCGAGATCATTCGAGAAGAGTTCCCCGACGTCGAAAACATCACGCTCTCGCACGAGGTCATGCCGCGCGGCCCCGAGTTCGAACGCACCAGCACCACGTTGGTGAACGCGTACATCGCGCCGAAGATCGCTCGCTACGTCGGCAACCTCGAAGACAAGTTGCGCGCGGCGGGCATGACCGGGCCGTTGCTCATCATGCAGAGCACCGGCGGCGTCATGCCCCCCGACTACGTGGCCAAGCGTGCCGTCACCGTCTTGGCGAGTGGACCCACGGGTGGCGTGATGGGTTCCACCATTGCTGCGGCCAAGTCGGGCGTCGACGACTTCGTGGCCGTCGACATGGGAGGAACCAGCTTCGACCTGTGTCTCGTGCGCAGTGGGCAACCGCAGATCAAGGTCGACTGGAACTGGCGCTACCGCTACTACCTCGGCCTGCCCATGGTCGACGTGCAGAGTGTCGGTGCCGGCGGCGGTTCCATTGCACGCGTCCGTCAGGGCGCGCTGTTGGTGGGCCCCGAGTCCGCCGGTTCCAACCCCGGTCCAGTCAGCTACAGCAAGGGTGGTGTACACCCCACCGTCACCGACGCCGACGCAGTGTTGGGTTACTTGCCTTCCGACGGATTCGCCGGTGGCCGCATGACCCTCGACATCGACGCAGCCCGCGCCGCCATCCAACGCGACGTCGCCGATCCGCTCGGCGTTGACCTCACCGATGCGGCGTGGGGCATCGAACGCATCGTGAACTCGAACATGGCGAATGCAACCCGGCGAGTGTTGGCGTCGCACGGCGCCGACGTGCGCGATCTGTCACTCATTGCGTACGGCGGTAACGGCGCAGTGCACGCCTGGGCCATCGCCCAGGAACTCGGTGCGCAACGCGTGTTGGTTCCCAAGACTGCGCCGGCGTTCAGCGCGCTGGGCGTACTGGTGGCTGATTACGTCGTCGACTTGGTGCGCTCCTACGTCACGCCTCTCAGTCAGGTCGATCTCGCCCGCCTGCATTCACGGATGCACGAAGTACTCGACGAAGCGGGTAAAGAACTCGACCCCGCCGGCCTCTCCACCGACGACGTCGACCTCACGCTGCACGTACAGATGTGTTATCCGGGCCAAAATTTCGACTTGTCGGTGCCGTGCCCCGAAGGCGCGGATCTCACCGAAACCGACCTGCTCACACTCGCTGAGCGCTTCCACGACACCCACGAACACGAGCGAGGATTCAGTTTCCGCACCCAACAGCCGCTGGTGCGCGGCGTCCGCCTCATCGCCCGCGGCCATACTCCGAAGCCCGACAAGTTGGCCGGTGCCGGCACCGTGGTCCACGCCGAGGACGCTCGCATCGGTAGCCGCAACGCATACTTCGGCGGCGGTTTCATCGACACGCCGGTGTACGACGGGTCGCTGCTCGCAGCTGGGGCTACTCTCACCGGCCCGGCCCTCATCCAAGAGCCGTTCACGGTGCTGGTGGTGCCGCCCGGCGCGCACGCCACCCTCGATGCCCACGGCAACTACGAGCTCGTCCTCGGATGACCTCGAATCAGGAGGAACCACAGATCATGGACGACAAAGTAACAATCCTCGACGGCAACGTGCGTCGCACGTTGGAGGGTCGCATCAATGTTCAGGGGCGGCGGCGGGATGCGGTTCGCGACACCGATCCCGAGTTGGCCCGCACCTACCACAAGGCGCTGCTCGCCACCTCCGAGGAGATGGTGGCCCTAGCCGAAAGTGCGTCGTCTTCCGTGCGGAGCGACGTGATCATCGGGAAACTGCGGCGGCTGCAGAGCGAGCAACTCGATCCACTTGCTCGCGACTACGCAGCGGCCGCCGAAACCGGTGAACGCATTGCGCGTGCTGCCCTCGGCGACGGCCGGGTTGGCGTGGCGTCACGCGAGTACCTCACGGCAAACCAGTACTGGCTGAGAGCCGGGTACGAAGAACGGGCTGATGACGCGCTCGGCCGTTCGATGGCCGCGGCGAGCGAATACCGCACGCGCACCTCGCTGAAACGCTGACCCGCTGACCCGCTGACCACTGCTGGTCGCAGGCGAGTCAGCGACCGAGATCGCGACCGGTCCGCAACTGCACGGATTCGCCCCGCAACCCGAATGGTCGCGGCTCCACCCAGAGTTCGCCGTCTTCATACGAGATCCACGCGCTGTGGCCGCGATGGTTCACCAACACCGCAGGCGGCCGGTTCGATGTCGGGAAACGGGCCACCGCCCGGGCCCCGTCGCCTTCCTGTTGGATCCACCGTTCCGCAGCAGCACGCGTAGTGCGGCCAAGATCCGACGTGCGGCCGATGGCCACTCCGTCAAGCCACTCCACGAACCGAAACACGTCGCGTCGTCCTGGGTATCGGCGGGCGAGCGCACCCAACTCGCGCATGGCGACTTGGCGTTCCCAGGCGAACCCTTGGGTCGTGTCGTTGAATTCGAATCGGAACCTGTCCACGTAGCCACGGCGATGAAGAATGGATTTGCGGTACGGATGACGTGATCTGGTGATCATCTCGTCGAGTTGGCGCTTGAGAAGCGGTGCACCACCAACGTGTTGCCATCCGGCGTCGACGAACACCGCATACCCTCGCTCGTTGACGCAGTTGACCACGTGCGCGAACAGTTGGTCCTTCCCCACGATGCCGCGGGTTCCCCACGCGACCGACGCCATCCGTTCTGCGAGCTCGTCGGCCGTGACCGAAATTGGGTCCCCGAGCAAGGTGTCGGGATCGAGGAACGCTTCGAGCAGTGCTGCATTGCGCGATACGTCAGCATTGCTCTCACACCACAGCGCCGATGACGGCGCGCCCGAAAGCGATGCATCGGCCGCAACGGCGACGAACTGACAGTTGCCGGGCAGCTCCCGCCATGGATCGTGGAGGACCAGGCCCTGGTTCACGTGCCGCACGTGCTCCCAAACCGCGTGGCGCGCCGCAAGTTCCGGGGCACTATTCGTAGCCAATGCACGTTGGCCAGGGTGACGCACGAGCCGGCCGGTCTGCAGCGTGAGCAGATCGACATTGGGAGCCAAGCGGCCGGCGTCGGTTTGAACCGAGCGCAGCGCGAACTCGAGTCGGTGCCATCCGTCGACCGTGCCGATGAACGCGTCGGCGACCATGACTTCGCCGCGTACGCGCTGCACGTTCAAGATCTTCGGCGCCCCGATTGCAGGCCGCACCATCACCAACCCGCGCGCTCGCCCCGTCCACGCCGCGATTTCCTTCGCCGCGCCGCCAAGCGTGCGATGTCGCTTCGGGATCGCGTCGTACCACCCGATGAGAATCTCTTCGGCGTCCCACGTGGCGGCGTCGCTGGCGCGGTCGGGTTCGTGCACCGTCCGCCGCGCGGCACCAGCCAACCGCTCGTCGGTCGCAAGCGCGAGCGCAACGGCACGCGACCACTGGCCTGAGAACCGCAACTCGTCTTGCGCATCGCGCCCGGGTGGATCGGCTGGAATGGCGCGCCGCGCGGCCTGCACCGCATCCTGCATCAGTTGGACGGCCCGCGCCCGAGTTGCCACCGCGCCACGCTACGGCGGCGCGGTGGCATGCGTCAGATGTCGGGCCCCAGAGCCTCAGCCCTCGATGCCCGGGCGACCTTTGCGCCCCGACCGGCGCTACTTCACCCGCTCGTAGGTCCAGGTGCCGCTACCGGTCGAAATCGTGAGGCTGTCGTTCGCACAACTGGCGATGTTGACCCCCGAACCACCGTCGCCGAGCGAGAGGAACCCGGAGACGAACCCCTCATCGATTGGAACGCCGAACCCGCCGACATAGAGCGTGCCGCTGCCAGTTGCGCCCGAGAGCTTCGCGTTGGTGAAGGGCACGGCCGCGTCGACCTCGGTTCCTGGCGGAACAGTGATCTTGGCCGTGATGACCCCACCAACGCGCAGGGTGAACTGACCTGATTCCGTGTCGCCTTCGAAGGGCGCAGTCGCGCCATAGTCCAAGGTGACTGCACCGTCGGGTTCAATGGTGAGTACCGACCCGGTACCGCCGCGCAACTTTGTGATGTTCTTCACCTGCGGCGGTTTGGAGTTCGTCCACGTACCGATCACGCAACTCTTCGCATTGCACGCGTCGTCAAGGCTGAACCCTGACACCGTGAGCTGGCTCGGCTCGGGTCCACCACTGATTGCGAAGAAGTGCGGGCCCTGATTGAGTGCCGGGAACTTCTCGCCGGCGCGCGCCGTACCCGCCGGACACTCGCATCCCTTCGGACTCGTGCATTGGAATCCGTCGAAGGATTTCAGCGGGCGATCGGTGGTGCCGTCGATGCGGTCGAGTCCTTCCGTGAGGCCGCCCGCGGCGATCAGTACGACGTCGGCAGTGAAGACCATGGGTTTGCGCGCCGAGGCGAAGTTGCCGGCACTCAACACCACCTTGTCGCCATTCTTCAAGGCCTTGTACTTCGACGTGATTGTCGCCTTCAGCGGAGTGATTCCAGGACCGGCGATCTGCCAGCGACCGGCCCACTCACTCGAATCGAACTGCGCGGGGCCCCAGCCCTCGACGAACGTGCCATCGGCACCATACGTAGCGGCGTCGAATGCAGCACGCCCGTAGGACGCGGTCTGGATGCTCTTGAGCCGCGGCCACAGATCGACCCCCGACTGCGCGGCGAACGCGAACCAACCGAGCGCGTCATAGGAACGGGCCAAGAGACTGGTCTGCGGAGTGTTCGCGTACTTCTCGATCCAACCCTGACCGAGTCCACTCGGCGCCTTACCGGCCTCGGCGTTGATGGTGACGCCGGTCCACATCGCCATGCCCTCTTCGATCCACGCCGGCGCGACTTTCCCCCAGGTGTCCTGGTAGCAGTGCGTGAGTTCATGGGCGAGCACCACGTACAACGTGCTGGGGTCGGTTGCCCCAGCCGGGTACAACCGCACGTAACAGGCATTCCCCTTCGGGCCGTCGTACACCCCCGCATCCGCGCCGATGTCGGGTGGTCCGGTCGCCACCGTTGACAGCTCGACCGAAACGGGTAGCGCGCCGAGATGCGCAGCAAGCAGCGACTTCACCTTGTCGAGGTCGGGAGCGAACGTGCTGGCAGGTGCAATCGTTGGACCCGCCTGACGCGACTTTCCAAACGTTCCGGAAGGTGGAACGTACGAAGCGTCGCGTCCGAGGGCCCGGCGGATTGCGTCGCGTTGCGCGTCGCTGAGCTCGGGCCAAGCTCGGAACACCCCATCAATCGCAATGCTGCCGTCGACGAGCGCGCCCGTACCGCCCGGTGGCGGCGTGACCCCCGGCACGGGGCCGTAGAGCAGCGCAAAGAGTTGCAGCGACGCGTCCTTGGTGATGTATCCGAAGTCGTCGGTCTGCGCTGCGAGCTTCTGCACGTTGGTCTGGGGTTCGGTGCCCTCGGCCACGACTTGGGACGTCGATCCGGGTTCCGCGCCCTTCTTGTCACCGCTGGCGCACCCTGCGACCATCACCATGAGCGCAAGCGCGCCAGCGAGGAAACGCAGCGCAGGCATTCGGTACCGGGGCACGGGGGACAAGTCTACGGTGCTCGGCATGTGATCAGCGCCGCCCGAGCGCTCGGGCACGGATTCGCTCGGCGCGTGCCACGCACGCTTCCACTGCATGACGCAACCGTTCGGTGAGATCGCGCGTTGCTGCCCGTCGCACCAGATCGGGGTTCGGGTACAGCGGCTCGCCCACCACCATCATCACGCGGCGGGAGCGGATGGGCGGCCACTCGCCGTTGCCCCACGCGTCGAGCGTGCCGGCCAACCCGAACGGCACCAACGGCGCGCCGGTGTGCACCGCCAAGAACGCGGCGCCGGCTTCGAACGGTGCGAGCCCTTCGGGGTGCAACCCACCTTCGGGGAAGATCCCAAGGATGCGGTCGCGTTCGAGCATGGCGACACAGTCATTGAGCGCCTGGCGATCGACACCGGAGTGGTGCACGCGCGGACACCCTTGGGTGTCGAGCACGAAGGCCAAGATGCGAGACGTGTCCCACAGTTCGTCGTTCGCAGCGAACACGATGCGGCGTGACAGCGCGCCCACAACTGCCGGGATGTCGGAATGGCTGCGATGGTTCCCCGCCAAGATGACCGGGCCCCACGGCGGGATGTGCTCGAGCCCCACCGTGTGCGTGTGCACCCAGGCCCGAGAGAAGACCCGGCCGTAGCGCCACACCCATTCCACGGTGCCATCGGGATCTCGTCGGACCTGCACGGACCAGCACGCTAGGTCTTCGGGTCACACGGAGCGGGCATCGCGGCACCGCACGCGACCGGTCGAATCGGTGGCGCCGCCGGAGTACCGTCTCGGTCACGACGAGGAGGCTCTGATGACCATCGTCACTCCAAGCGCTGGCGAAACCAACGCCCCGCCCACCGCTGGTGGCGCCACGAACCCCGAAGCACTCGTGGCGAAACTCCGCGCAACGTTCGATGCGGGTCGCACCCGGCCGGTGAGCTGGCGGCGCAACCAGTTGGAACGACTCGACGCGATGCTCGTCGCTTTCGAAGCCGAGTTCACCGCGGTATTGGGCGAGGAACTGGGCAAGTCACCGATCGAGGCGTACACCACCGAGATCGGATTCGTGCGCGCCGAGATTGCGTACGCACTCAAGCACCTCGACGAGTGGACGAGCATCACCCGTCGCAAGGTGCCCCTGAAGTTGGGCGGCGGGAAGGGCTACACCGTGCCCGACCCGTTGGGCGTGGTGTTGATCATTGCCCCGTGGAACTACCCGATGCACTTGGCGATTGCGCCGCTGGTTGGTGCGATCGCAGCAGGCAACACCGCAATCGTGAAACCCAGCGAGGTGACGCCGAAGACGTCGGCGCTCATTGCGCAGGCCCTTCCCGAGTACCTCGACCCCGACGCGTTCGCAGTGGTGGAAGGTGGCGTGGGCGAGACCACGGCCCTGCTCGAACAGCGCTTCGATCACATCTTCTACACGGGCAATGGCGTCGTCGGTCGCATTGTGATGGCGGCCGCGGCCAAGCATCTCACGCCCGTCACGCTCGAGTTGGGGGGCAAGAGTCCGGCCATCGTCGACCGCCGGGCGAACGTGCGCATTGCGGCCCGGCGCATCGCGTGGGGGAAGTGGACCAATGCCGGGCAGACTTGTGTCGCCCCTGATTACGTGTTGGTTGACGATGCCGTGAAGGATCAGTTCCTCGCCGAACTTGCGAGCGCGGTCACCGAGTTCTTCGGCCCCGATCCGCAACAGTCCGTCGACTTCGGCCGCATCGTCGACGACCGTCACTTCGCTCGCCTGTCGGCGTACCTGACCGACGGCACGGTGTTCCTGGGCGGCTCCACCGATGCCGCCACTCGCTACATTGCGCCCACCGTGTTGGTCGACGTGCCCGACGACGCGCCGGTCATGCAAGAAGAGATCTTCGGTCCGATCCTGCCCGTCTTCGGTGTGCCCAGTTTGCACGCCGCCGTTGAGCGAGTGAAGGCGGGTGACAAGCCGTTGGCGCTCTATGTGTTCTCCGAGGACTCAACGGCAACGGAGCAGGTGCTGCGCGAAACGTCGTCGGGTGGCGCGTGTGTGAATGCCACGCTCATGCACTTGGGTGCACCCGAGTTGCCGTTCGGCGGTGTGGGCGAGAGCGGCATGGGTGCGTACCACGGCAAGGAAGGCTTCGACGTGTTCTCGCACGCGAAGGCCGTCTTCGACCGGCCGACACGTCCCGACCCGAGCCTGTCGTACCCGCCGTACACCAAGCGCAAGGCCTGGTTCCTCCGCAAACTCTTCTAACCACCCGAGGCGTTTCTCACTGTCATATAGCTAGCTCACAAACGCCTCAGTTAGAGGGCGAAGCGGGCGTGGGCCAGCGCCGTCTTCGCCACCTCGGTGCCCTCGATCTCCACGACGGCCGCCGCCTTGCGCCCCGTCAGGTAGAGCACGATCTCGCTGGGCGGCCCCGAGAGTGTGACCATCGGCTCGGCGTCACGTACCGTCCGGATGCGATCGTCGGCCGCCACCAGCTGCAACCCGAAGTTCCGCACCCGCGCTTTGGCGAGGAACGCGCTGAGTGCGAGCCCCGACCACAAGAAGTCCTGGTACTCGTCGGGGAGTTCCCGGGCGCCCTCACCGTTCGCACGACGTAGGTCCTCGCGATGGATGAAGTACTCGTTCAGGTTGGCCCGTGGACCGAAAATCCGCATGGGAAACCCCGCGCCATCACGGATGCGCGCCACCAGCGTGTCGAACCCCGTGGCCTTCGCGGCCTCCATGCGCCGATTGAGGTGGGAGCGAAACGGCCCCGGCAACACGATGCCGCTGGCGGCCAACGGTTCGTGCTCACGCACCACCATGTGCGCAATGAGGTCGAACGCCGTCCACCCTTCACACAACGTGGGGGCATCGGCCCCGAAGCGTTCGAAGTCGTCGGCGATACCGGCTCGTTCCGAGGCGAGCAACTCAGCAGGAGTCATGACGGGCATTGTTTCACTCGGCTGGCGGTGCCGTTGCGCGTTGCGTCAGCCCGCGAGCGGCACCGAAGCGCGCCGGTGGAGCCCGCCTGCGAACGCCTGGGCCACCACGCCGTCGTCGATCCGCTGGGTCACTCGTCCAGCCACACTGGGGTGGAGCTCGAACACCAGCTGCGCCAAGCGGTGCATCAAGCGCGCCTTGGTGTCGTCGTCGATCACGCGCACGGATCGGTAGCCGTCGACGAACGCCTCCAGCGGATAGCTGCATAGCAGCGCGTCAAGAACCGCGAACGCAAGGTCATTGGCTACGTCGCCCACCCCGGCATGATCGAAGCCTACGAACCCGCTCACCGCACTGCGCCCCGGTCGGCGCGCCACCAAGAACGCATTGCCGTCGGGACGCCCGTGCACCCACTGGCGGTTGGGCACGTCATCGCAGGGGATGGAGTGCAGCGCGGCCAGGTGGCGACCCGCCGCGCGCCATGCCGCCCGCCGGTTCTCGGCACCGAGGTCGCAGTCCATGACCGAAAGTGGCGCGCCCGGAACGAAGTCAAGGACGAGCCCGCGTCGACCCCGCACCTCGAACTCGCTGCGCACTCGGGGCACCGGAAGGCCGTGCGCATGAGCAAGCTGCAAGACGCGCGCCTCGCTGGCGGCCGAATGCGCCGCATCGGGATCGAAGAGTTTGCAGACGACACCCGTGTGCTGGTCGAGAAAGGTCTCGCTGCGCCCCGGCTCGACGGCGAGCGCCACCATGGGGCCACGGGTCTGGCGCCATTGCGCCAGGAGCCGAGCCGCTGAGAACCGTTCACCCATGGCGCCGGACGCTAGGGGCCCGGCCCCGTCGAGCGCACGACGACCACTTGGGAGCAAGGCGGCGTTTGCCGTTTGTTCACCTGCCGACCGGCGCCGCATCCAGGCCGCAGCCGGGCCGGCTCGCCGCCCAACCCCTGGCCGAGTCCGTCAGATTCGGCTCAGGAGCGAGGCAGGCCGAGCATCCGCTCACCCACGATGTTGCGCTGCACCTCGTTGGTGCCCCCGGCGATGCTGGTGGAAAAGCTCCAGAGCCACTGCCGCTGCCACTTGCCGTCGGCCGGCGTGCCGTGGGCACCCAGGTAGAGCGGCGATGACTCGCCCAGCACACTGAGCGCTCGTTCCGACATGCGTTGGGTCATGTCGGTCCATGCCAGCTTGATGATGCTGGATTCGGGGCCGGGTTCGATGCCGTTGGTGAGGCGCGACAACGTGCGCCAATTGTGCAGGCGCAAGACGCGCAGTTCCACGAAGCTCTGCGCGAGCCCGTCGCTGATCTCCACATCGTCGAGCAGGTTGCGTTCGTGAGCCAGCGCGTACAACTCGTCGAGGAACACTTCGTGCACCACTTGTTCCTTGAACGGGAACTGCGTACCACGTTCGTGCGCGAGCGTGGTGTTCGCGACCGCCCAACCGTTGTTCAGTTCACCCACCAGGTGATCGGCGGGGACGAACACGTCGTCGAAGAACACTTCGTTGAACTCGGCTTCGCCGGTGATCTGCACGAGCGGGCGGATCTCGACACCCGGCGCTTCCATCGGAATCACCATGTACGAGATTCCCTTGTGTTTGGGCGCCTCAGTGTCGGTGCGCACCAGGCCAATGCCCCACCGGGCGTACTGCGCGTAACTCGTCCAGACCTTCTGGCCGTTCAGCAGGAACCCACCGTCGACGGGAGTGGCGGTGGTGCGCAGCCCGGCGAGGTCGCTGCCGGCCTCGGGTTCGCTGAAGCACTGACACCAGATCTCTTCGGCAGTGAGGATTTTGGGCACCCACCGTTGCTTCTGTTCTTCGGTGCCGTGCGCGAGCAGTGTGGGACCGGCCAAGTTGATGCCCACCCGGTTGACGGGTTGCAGCGCGCGTGAACGGGCGTACTCCATGTTGAAGATGGCCACCTGCACCGGCGATGCGCCCCGGCCGCCGTATTCCTCGGGCCAGTGAATGCCGATCCACCGGTCGGCGGCGAGCTTGGCCTGCCACTGCCGGCCCCAAGCGATCTCGTCGTCGAGCGTCTCGAAGCGCGGCGGCAGTTCCAGGTTGTCGCGCAACCAGGCGCGGATCTCTTCGGCGAAGGCTTGTTCTTCGGGGGTGAATGCCAGATCCATGGTGCGTCGCCTCAGAGGTCCCAGAACCGTTCACGTTGATAGTGCACGAACGATTCGTAGAGCGCGGTTTCGTCGGATGCGGTGAATGCTCGGTACACGTCGTCGCCGCGATTGCGCACGAACAGCGGGTCGCCCATTACGCGATCGTGACGGTACTTCTGGTGCACCAGCGTGCGCTTCACGATCTTGTTGGTACCCGTGGTGGGCGGATCCAGCAGGACTCGTACATAGCGCGGCCGCCACTTGGGACCGATGTCGTGTTGTGCGTCGATCCAGTTCGCGAACTCCACCGGGTCGAACGCGTCAGGGTCGTTCAACACCAGTCCTGCCATCACCTGGTCGCCGGCTTGGTCGTCGGGCACGCCGTACACGGCGCCGAGCACGACCTGGGGGTGACGCCGAAGCGCTTCTTCGATGGGGGCAGCCGGGAAGTTCTCACCGTCGACGCGAATCCAGTCGGCGTTGCGGCCGGCAAAGTACAGGTAGCCCGCCGCGTCGAAGTAGCCGAGGTCGCCCGTCCAGTACCAGCCGTTGCGCGTGGTGCCCGCGGTGGCGTCGTCGTTCTTGTAGTAGCCCTCGAACGGCCCCCGGCCGGCCGTATTGACGATCTCGCCGACGCAGTCTTCGGCATTCATGAGCCGACCGTGTTCGTCGAAGGTGGCGACGGGCTTCGGGTTGCCGTCGTCGTCGACCACGTTCACCGTATCGGCCGGACGCCCCAGTGCAGTCGGCGGCGTGGTGGCGTCGCGGTTGACGGCCACTCCCCCTTCGGTGGCGCCGTACGCGTCGATGACTTCCACGCCGAAGCGGCGCGCGAACTCGCTGACCACTTCGGGCGAGCCCTCGTTGCCGAACGCGATGCGCAGGTTGTTGTTCGCGTCGTCGGGCAGTTCGGGAGTGGACAAGATGTATGCAAGCGGCTTGCCCGTGTAACTGAAGTACGTGGCGCCGAACGACCGCACGTCGGGCAGCCAACCTCGCGCCGAAAACTTGCGCGCCATACCGATGGACGCGCCAGTGACGATGCTGGACGCCCAGCCCACTTGCACCGCGTTCGAATGGAACAGCGGCATGCACAGGTACCCCACGTCGCTCGGTGTGAGTCCGAGGAGGATGGCCATGCGGTTGCCGGTGACGAGCAGGCGGCGTTGCGTGCAGATGACCGCCTTGGGCGCGTCGCTGGTGCCGCTGGTGAAGATGAGCGCCCACAACGTGTCGACGTCGGGTTCGCCACCGGGATCGGTGGCCGGGTGCGCGTGGAGCGCGGCGGCGAGTGATTCGCCCGCGTTGCGCGCATCGAAGGGATCGTTGTCGTCGGCGAAGCGGTCGGTGACGTACACTGGGACCGATATTTCGGCGAACGCGTCGCCGAAGAGCTCCACGTGACGAGGCTCGACGATGAGCAGTTGGCAGTCGGTGTGCACGAGGTCGCGCACGAGGTGTTCGTCGCGGCGCGTGTGGTTCAGCCCCACCACTGCAGCACCGGCAAGCGCGGCACCACCGAACGCGAACAAGTAGTCGGGCGTGTTGTCGAGGAGGACGGCCACATGCGGCGGCCGGGCCGGGTCGAGCACCGCCTGGAAGAAGCGCGCGAACCGACAGCTCTCCTCGAAGTATTCGCGATGCGTCCAGGTGCGGTCATTGAAGTTGATGGCGGGTCGGTCGCCGAACTCGGTGGCGTTGCGCCGCAGCAGCGCGGCGGCGTTCGGCGCAACCAGTGGCGCCTGCCCCGGTAAGGGCGCGGTGCGGTCGGTCGAGGTCGCCATCGGGCGCAGCCTACCGACCGCCATCACCGCTTCCGGCGCTCAGCGGCGTCGGTTCAGAGCCTGACTTCCTGCCCCTTCGAACGGCGGATGGCGTCGAGCACCCGCATCGCAGCGAGGCCGTCGGCAAACGTCGGCGGCGGCACGGCGGTGGGCAGCGGCTCGTCCCGAACCCGCGCCATCAACACCTCGGCCAGGCGCGTGTAGGGGCCGAGCTCGAGATGGGTGAAGCGGTGCCGAGGGTCAGTGCTGACCTCGGGTGCGTCCGGCAGCACCAGATCGGCGGGTACCGGCAGCTCGCGCGTTCCCCCTGCGTCGGCCACGAACACCGATCCGCGCTCGAGCCACAACGTTCCTTCGGTGCCTGCGACGCGCACCATGCCACCGGGCGCCCATGCCGCCGCCGTCTCTTGGATCACGCCCTCGACCGCGTTCGCGAGCGTGAAGCGCACGGTGTACGAGTCCGCCGCGTCTACCGCGCCGTCACGCGCACTGACCATCGACTGGGTGGCCGACACCGACACGAAGTCGCCCAACCAGTAGCGCACCAGATCAACGACGTGGGAGCCGCTCGCGCCCAACCACCCGCCGCCGGCGGCATCGTCGAACCACCACGACGGGCCCTTCGCGTCGAGCGACGCGACCAGCGGCACGTACTGCACGATCGAAACGAGCCGCGGTTCGCCGATCACGCCGTCGGCAATGGCGCGACGCGCCACCGCGCGGTCGACGGCCCAGCGGAACTCATAGCCCACGAACGCGCCCACCCCGGCGCGCACGGCAGCCGCACACATCGCCTCGGCCTCCGCGGCGTCGAGCGCAAACGGCTTCTCGCAGATCACGTGCTTACCGGCTTCACACGCCGCGATGGCGAGCGCGGCGTGCGTGTTCGGTGGCGTTGCGATGGTCACCGCCGCGACGTCATCCTGCGCCAGCGCGTCGTCGAGTGCCGTGAACGCGTGCGGCACACCGGCCCGCTCGGAGCGTCGCGCCGTGCGCTCGGCATCGGTTCCCACCAGCGCAACCACGTCGAATCCGGCGGCCCGGAGCGCTGGGACGTGCACGCGCAGTCCAAACCCGGTTCCGATCACCACTGCGCTCGGCGCCCCTGCCATCCGGCCTCCGTCTGCGATCATTGAGCATGCGCATTCTCGCCGCGAGCGCGGCCCTTGCGGTGACGATGCTCGCCGGGTGCGGCGGTGGCGCAAGCTCGGGTGGACGCCCGTCCAGCAGCGCGGCGGACCCCACCGCCACGACCGCCCCCACTGCCACCACCGCAACGCCCTCGGGCCCCACCGCCACGCTGTTGGCAGTGGGCGACATCGCCGACTGCGGTTCCAAGCACGACGATGCCGTCGGCGCCCTCTTGCAGAAGACGCCCGGCGAGATCGCACTCTTGGGCGACATTGCGTACGAGTCGGGTACTGCGTCGGAGTTCACCCGGTGCTACCAACCGGCGTTCGGCGCGCTGCGGGACCGGGTACACCCCGCACCGGGGAACCATGAATATGAATCGAAGAACGCTGCGCCGTACTTCGCGTACTTCGGCACGGCCGCTGCGAAACCCGGTGAGGGTTGGTACAGCTACGATGTGGGCACGTGGCACGTGATCGCGTTGAATTCGAACTGCGGATCCATTGGCGGTTGCGGCGACAGCAGTGCGCAAACCAACTGGTTACGCGCCGACCTGGCCGCAGCCCGAGCCCGCGGCGCCGCATGCTCCCTCGCCTACTACCACCATCCTCGCTTCAGTTCCGGGCTGCACGGCGACAACGACTTCATGGCCACTACCTGGAACGTGTTGGCGACTAACGGCGTCGACATCGTGCTGAGCGGTCATGACCACGACTACGAACGATTCGCGCCCATGAGCGCAAAGGGCGCACGCGACCGCAACGGCACCCGAGAGTTCGTGGTGGGCACGGGCGGCAAGAGCCTGTACCCCGTGCTGTTCCCGTCGTCGACCAGCGAGAAACACCAGGACGACTCCTACGGCGTGTTGCAGCTCACGCTGAAGCCCGGCAGCTACTCGTGGTCGTTCCTCCCCTCGGAAGGTTCGTTCCACGACGACGGCACCGGAACCTGCCACTAGCGCGTGCAGATCGCCCGTAACTCGACGGCCCAGCCGCGCGGATCTTCGCACGGCCACCCTTGCTCGGGAAGATCGAAGTACTCCACCGAAACCACGCCGCGATAATCCAACCGTTCGAGCGCTTCAAACGCGGCGGCGAAGTCGACGTCTCCGTCGCCCGGGTACACCTGCGTGTTCCCTGGTACGGCGTCGCGCAACTGCACGTGCGCGGCGTACGGCAACAGTTCGACGACATCACTCCCCCATGCCGTCGCGTGGCCGGTATCGATGAGGAACTGCAGTCCCGGCACTTCCTCGCGTAACGCGAGCATCGACTCGAGTGAGTGCACTGTGGCACCCGCCCACGGCTCACACAGCGCACCTGGCGCGTCGCGGTACCACCGCACCGTGCGGTCCCAGCTGCGGGCGGTATCGGCCGGGTCAACGGGCGGTGCCGGCGTGGAGCACCATCCCGCCACCGGTTTGGGGAACGCGGTGGGACAACCAATGGGCAGCGCAAGCGTTGGCGCGTCGGTACCAACGAGCACGTCGATGTGCGCGAAGCCATCAGCCTGGGCGAGCTCGGAACGCGCCACGACCGAAGGTTCGCGGCGGTACACGACGTCGACAACACCGATCGGCGGAGTCACACCGCCGAGGCTAGGACCTCACGTAGGACGCGGCCCCCGCGACACCACTTGGGTGGTCTGCGAATCGGTGGCACTAGTGGTCCCCGACGTGACCCCGTCGCCCGTGGCCGTGGTGGTGACGCCGAACGGATACTTCCGACCGACGAAGTCGGTGCCGTCGGGCGACGACGGGTATGGGTCGGGCACAGTGCCGGTTCCGGTGACCGGCTGGCAGTCGCCAGCGGTGCCCTTGGCATTCAGGTTCGCAACCGAACCCGCCCGGCCGCGGTTGTTGGTCCACTTCACGTTCTTGAGCGGCTGCGCGCCGGCATTGCACACCGTGATGGTGTAGGTGAACGGCGATGCTTCGGGCACCTCGGCCGGCACCTGGGTGGTCACCGAAATCGCAGGGGGAGGCGGAGGCGGAGGAGCCGTGGTGGTGGTGCCGCCACCACCACCGGGGCAGATGCCCTTCACGAGGTTCGCGAGGAAGAGCCCCAAGAGCCCCCAGTTCGAGGTGGCGTAACGCGCTCCAGGGCTCAGCCGCTCGAAGTAGTCGCCGACCCCGAAGAAGTTGTCGTCACCGACGGCCACGGTGAGGATGCGCGTGCCGCCGAACAACTTGAGCCCGTTCGCTGCGTTGATTGCGGGGTTCGCAACCTGCTGAAACCGAGGGTCGTTGATCCCGTACTCGCTGCCGTTGCCCAGGGTGGCGTTCGGGTAACCCGCTCTGGTCGGCTTGCCGTCGGTGATCATGATCATGAGGTTTGGCGCACCGTCGTCGTACGCCCAGCGGAACGCAGCCTCATGGTTCGTTGCGGTGCCCACGCCAATTCCGGTGGGGAACGGCGAACCGTCGACCATTGCGTTGAAGAACGGTTGGGTCTGATCGTTGACCGGCGCCAGGTTGCTCACCGGTTGTCCATTACGGAACGGCGTGGTCGATGCCCACCCAACCGCCTTGACCTGGGCTGGCGTTCCCTTGAACGCGCCGATGAGCCCCTTCACTGCCGACTTCACGTCGTTGATGTGGCCGGCAAGGCCGATGGATGCCGACATGTCGTAGGACACGAGCACCTTGTTGCAGCTCTTGAGTGTGGGGTTCGGCTGCGGATCGTTCAATGCCCCGGCGGCGAGCTCACGATCCTCGCCGGCACCCGGGAGCGCCCACGCCGCTCCGGCCACGAGCGCGACGACCATGACGGGCACGAGCACCCAGGCGAGGCGACGCCGCCGCGTTGGTGCGGATTCGGGGACGGACTGGATCGGTTCCATGGTCGGTGGTGTCAGCCGGTTCGCTTGGTTCGTGTCATTGCTGTTGCACCAAGTTCGCCACGTTGAACAGCGGCAGGTAGAAGGCCACGAGCATCACGCCGATAATGATGCCGAGGCCCGCGATAAGCAGCGGCTCGAGCACCGACGTGAGGCCCTCCACCTTGGTCTGCACTTCGTCCTCGAGGCTCTTGGCGTAGCGGCTGAGCAGCGCCGGCACAGCGCCGGTCTCCTCTCCCACCACCAGCAACTGGACGAAGACTTCGGAGAACGGGTCGTCCGGCACGAGGGCCCGGGAGAAGGCTCGGCCTTCCCGAACCTGGTCGCGGGCGGAGTGGAGTGCGTGTTCGAAGACCAAGTTGCCGGCCGAACTTGCAGCCAGGTCGAGCGCTTCGAGGAGGCCCACCCCCGAGTCGAGCAAGGACGACAACGTGGAGGCGACTCGGGCCTGTGCCGTCCCCGCCACCAAAGGACCGAAGATCGGCGCGCGCAGCAAGAACGCATGCCACTGCATCTTGACCTTCGGATTCCGACGAATCTCGACGACGAGCATGACGATGCCCGCGGCCGCCAACGGGTAGACGAACCACAGGCTGCGGGCCAGGTTCGACAGCGACAGCACCGCTTGCGTGAGCGCTGGGAGCTGGCCCCCGAGCTGCGCGTAGATGCCTTTGAACGACGGCACCACGAACAACAACATGCCGAGCGTGAGCCCGATGGCGAGCAAACACACCACCGCCGGGTACGCAATGGACGAGAACAGCTTGCGCCGCAGTCGTTGGCGCGCTTCGAGCATGTCGGCCAGCCGGCTGAACGCCTGGTCGAGCCGACCGCTCGCTTCACCGGCTTCGATCAGCGCGCACGTGAGCGGTCCGAGTTCCTTTTCGTGCGAGCGGAACGCACGGGAGAGCGATGCACCGTTGGCCAACTGCTGGTGGATGTCGTCGAGGACGCGCCCGATCGCGGTGCCCGGTCGCTGCTTGGCCACGAGGGCAAGCGCTCGGAACAGCGGAAGACCGGCTTCTTGGGTGGTGGCAAGGTTGCGGGCCATCCAGGCCACGTCGCCCAGTCGCACGTGGTTGGGACGCAGCGTGAACTCACGGCTCAGGAGCGTGCGGCTGGCCGCGGTCTTGGTCACCGTAGTGACCACCAGTCCGTCACCGATGCGAGCACGCGCTTCGGCCTCGTCGGTGGCCACGACCTCGCCACTGCGTTCCTCGCCGTCACGAGTGAACGCCTGGTACTTGAACGTGGTGGTCATCAGACCATCACCACCCGGGTGATCTCTTCGATCGACGTGGCGCCTTCCGCGACGCGGCCGAGTCCATCGATGTACATGGGGACGGTTCCCTTCGCTACTGCGAGTTCTTGGAGTTGGAGGGCGGAACGCCGCTCTGCGATGGCGAGCGCCAGGTCGCCGTCGACCGAGACCACTTCGGCCACGGCGAATCGGCCGGAGTATCCGGTGCGCTCACAGCGTCCACAGCCACCCTTGCGGGCGCGGAACAACTGCGACGGCACGTCGCCGGGCCACGGGTAGCTCTTCAGCATCGCGACATCGGGCGTGTACGGCTCACGACACTGGGGGCAGAGGCGCCGCACCAACCGCTGGGCGATCATGCCGCGCAGCGACGACGACACGAGGAACGGTTCGACGCCCATCTCGATGAGTCGCGTGGCCACCCCGGTCGCCGACGTGGCGTGGATCGTGGCCAACACGAGGTGACCGGTGAGCGCGGCTTGGATCGCAGTGGTTGCGGTCTCGTCGTCGCGGATCTCACCAACCAGGATGACGTCGGGGTCGGCGCGCAGGAAGGAACGCAGCGCCCGAGCGAACGACAGCCCGGCCTTCTGGTTCACCTGCACCTGCGTGATGGCCGGGAACTTGTACTCGACCGGGTCCTCGACGGTGAGCACCTTGCGGTCGGGCGTAGCGATGCGCTGCAAGCTCGCGTACAGCGTGGTGGTCTTGCCGCTTCCCGTCGGGCCGGTTGCGAGCACCGCACCTTGGGGCGCGTCGACCAACTGCAGGTACGCGCTGCGCACGTGGTGCGAGTAACCGAGCGAGTCGAGGTCACCGACTTGGCGCGTGCGGTCGAGGATACGAATCGTTGCGCTCTCGACGCCCCACGACGTGGGCAGCGTCACGATGCGCAGGTCGAGGCGGCGGCCGGCTGCTTCCACTTCGAAACGCCCGTCCTGGGGCACGCGGCGTTCACCGACGTCGAGGTTCGCCATGACCTTCAGGCGGTTCACCACCGCCGGCGTGGCGTTCATCGGGTACGAGGCCATCGGGTGCATGACACCGTCGATCCGGAATCGAACGATGAGCTCCGAACCCGTGGGCTCGATGTGCACGTCACTGGCGCGCGACGAGGCGGCGCGCTCGATCATGTTACGGACCAGACGCCCCACACCGTTGTCGTCGGCGCCTTCGTTGATGTCGACGACGCGTGGTGCGTCGTCGGTGATCACCTGCGCCACGTCGACGGCGCCCGCCCGCTCGGCGTGGTCGAGCGTGGTGATGATGTTCAAGATGTTGGCGCGGTCCGCCACCACGAACTGCACGCGCTCACCCACGAAGTGGTGCGCGATGTCGTCGGTGACCTGGAGCTGGGTGGGGTCCGGAACGGCGATCCGCACGCTGCCGTCGTCGGCCCGACCCAGCGGGAGTGCTTCGAGGCGCTCGGCCACCACAGGGGTCATTCGGTTCAACATCTCGCGGTCGACGAGTTCGGCCGCCACGTCGATGAACTCGAACCCTTGGCGTACCAATGCGGCGCGCTCGATCAGCTCCCATTCGAACCCGGCGTCGATGAGCGCCCGGATCGGGCGCAGGCCCCGCGCCGCACCACCGTCGATGGCGGCCGCCGCACGCTCGATCGCCATGACGCCCGCCGCCTGCAGTGCCGCGATGACCGCGTTGCGGTCGCCGGGCAGCCGCGTCACGTCATCGCGTACGACGATTGGGTCGTCGGCCATCGGGGTGGCGTGACCGGTGAGGGACTCGACGCTCACTTGCGCTCCCCACCGGGCCACGTGAACGCTCGCACGGTCATACGTGCGGTGGCGGTGGCGTCACCGGACTGCTTGGTGATGTTGACGTCGTCGACGGTCAGAACCCGAGGCGCGGCCCGCAGCCCGGCCGCGAACTTGCTGATCTGGTCCTGCGTGCCCTCGACCTCGATCGACAGCGAGATGGCGGTCAGTCCGGCCGGCGCAGTATTTGCCGAGGCGCCCGAGCCATCGCCGGCCGACGAAGCGGTCGAGGCGTCCGCCGCCGCGCCGTCCTTCGCGTCGGGGTCACTGGCTGCGTTGGACTTCCACACCACTCCCGCGCTGCCTGCCGTGTCACTGATCAGGTCGAGGAGGTCGGCCTGGTTGGTCTTGGCCGGGAACGCAGCCCGGAACGTGTCGAGTTCACTCTGGTACTGCGCTTCGTTCGCCTTGGCCTTCTTCGCCGCGCTCACCCGCGACTCGAGGTCCGTGGTTTGCTCACGCGTCGCGGTCACCTGCTGGTCCAGGCTGTCGGTCTGCCCCAGGGCCCACTTCACCGGACCGAAGTACATGACCGCTGCGGCCAGGACGCCGACGAGGGCGAGTTGCTTGGTGGAACCGGTCACGTTCACTTGGTTCCTCCTTGTGCCGGCTTGGCCTTGGGCAAGGTGAACTGGATCGTCAGCTTCTGCGCACCGTTTGCGCCTTCGAAGCTCTGCTGGTTCGACCAGGTGTTCTGCGCCCCGGCGGCCTCGACCTTGCGGATCCAGTCCGCAACGGGCTTGAAGGCTTGCGCGCTGTTGATGGTCGCCGAGATGGAGACCTTCACGTCACCGTCGCTGTTCGTGAACCGCACGCTTTCGATGTCGGTCCCCTCGGGCTTGTTCGTGTACACCGCGTCGATCACGTCGCTCCACGCCGGCTGGCCCTTGGTGGCTGCGGATTGCGCGGCCTTGCCCGACGCGTGCAGTTGTGCGAGGTCGTCGTACTTGCTCAGGCCGTTCAGCTCTTCTTGCGCGCTGCTCTGCTGCGTGTTGGCCACGACGAGCTCGGCGCGCGCCTTGAACCACGGGAACGCGAGCGCCGCAGACACGGCACCGATGATGGCGAGCATCACCACGAGATTGCGGACCCGCTTCGAACCGTGCTTGCGCTTCTCGACCGCAGCGTCGTACACCGGGTTCGGCAACGTGGCGAACGGTTGCATCGACAGGTCGATGACCGCCGACGCCAACGCTTGGAACGCGGCGGGACGGTCGAGTTCGGACACTTGCGACAGGTCGAGGCCCGGCACCAGCGGCAACGGCCGGGTGCTGAAGCCGGCGTCGCGCAGTCGCGAGCGCAGCGTGGGCAGGGCGGCGCCTTCGCCGATCAGCAGCAGGTCGTCGGGGACCATGAGGCCCTCGCGCCGCCAGAACACGACTGTGCGCCGGACGTCGGCAACCAGTGCGTCGAGGTAGCCGTCGATCGCGCCGGTGTCGCCCGGAGCGGCACCGGTCACCACGGTCATCACGTCGTGCAGCGACGCGCCGTCGCCGCCAACGGCGCGCACCAAGTGGGCCACGCCGCCGGCCTGCAAGACGCGCGCCGCCACCGGCACACTCTGCGACACCAACACGAGTTCGGCAGTGGAACGCGCCACCCGCAGGTAGCACCCGTCACCGGGCAGCAGCAGCGCGCTGGCGGTGATCGGCGCGCGCCGGCCACCAAGGCGACGCCACAACGGGTCGAGGTCGTCGGATTCGACCGCCGCAACGATCATCGGACGTTCGCCGGGAACTGCAGTCGCCGCGTCGGCCGGCAGCAGCAGACCGCCGATCGACGTGGCGCCCGGAACGATCGGGAGTTGTTCTTCGGCCACCGCCTGCATCGCGGCGCGCATGGCGGCCGACGGAACGTCGGGAATCGAGAGGCGACGCACGTACTGGCGGCCACCCGTCCACGCGACGCGGTCGATGTCGGACTTGCGGACACCCTTCAGCGCGGCCTCGAGCGCGTCACCCGAGTTCTTCGCTTCGTTGGCGCGGTACGTCACCACACCGCGAGCGTCGACCGTGACCACCCGCACGACCGGGCCGTCGACTTCGATGCCCACGCGGCTCGCCGCGACAACGGGACTCTCAGGGGTCGCCGGGGACGGCGGGCGGTTCTTCGCTCGTTTCGAGTTGCTGGTCTTCAGTGAGGCCAACGCGACCACCTCATTCGATCGGGGTACTGCCCAGAGGTGTCAGCCGCTTTCGGGCCTGGCGCCAAGGAAATCCGGGGATTTCAGAAGGCCGCTTCGAGGTGTGCCAGCCGCTCGGTGAGGGCCCGGTCCGCCGCCGACGGTTCGTCCGCTGCGCCCAGCCAGGCGAGGGCCCGGAGTTCGTCGGGGTCGGGTTGGCCGACCACCACGGGCGGGCCGAGCTCGTAGCAGCGCAGGGTGGCGGCCTCGGGGAGCGACCAGGCGATGAGCCCGGCCACGTCGACGGACTGCACGAGGCGCGCCACGGCGTCGATCGACTCGGAACGGTGCACCACCACGAGGACGCGGCCGATGAGCGCGTCGTTCGGTTCGACGACGCGCAGGCCCATCAGCCCGGCGACGTGACGGGCGACCGAATCGGTTCCCAGGACCGCGAGCACTCCCCCGGCCATCGTCAGTCCTTCCGGCGCCGGAAGCGCGACAGCAACCCACCGACACGCGGGTTCGCCTCACGGGGTTGGAGTTCGTAGCGGTCGTCGGTGTCGAAGTGACGGTCGGGACGCGGCGCATCGAAGGCGCTGGCGCGCATGACGGAGTCGAGTGCGGCATCGAGCGCGTGGTCGACGTCGGCGTTGCCGGCCGTGGCCACGGGACGGGCCAGGTTCGCGTGCCCCACCCACAACTTCCGGTCGTCGGGGATGACCGAAACGATCGGAACATGGTTCAACGGGTGGTTCGGGTCGTCGCCGGTGAGCAACACCTTGATCTGATCGAGATCCTTGCCGACGCCGTCGACGTTCTGGTTGAGCACGATCTTGATGTGCTCCCGGTCCAGACCCAGACCCGGGGCCCGCGGAGCATCGGTGGAACGAATCATCGCTTCGATGGCCCGTCGAGCGTCGAGGAGCGTGGCTTGTTCGTTGTTCACCACCACCACAACTTCATGGGCACGCTTGAGCGCGAACTGCGCGACGAGCGGGTCGTTGAGTTCGACCGAACAGTCGAGGAACACCACGTCGAAACGGTCGACGAGCAACGCCAGGATCTTGTCGTAGACCGCCGGCTTCAGCAGCTTGCGGTCGGCGCCGGCTTCCGGGCGCAGCGGGGCCAGCAGGGCGTGCAGGCCGCTGTGCTCGTCGTAGGCCAGGTTGCGGGCCAGCGACTCCTGATCGAGCTCGGGTTCGACGAGCAGCTTCCGAATGGTGGGGGTGAACACGCCCAAACGGGTGCCCACGTTGCCAAAGCCCACATCGAGGTCGACGATGCACACGCTGAGCCGCGTGCGGTGCGCGAGTCGCGCCGCCAGGTTGACGGCGATGCTCGTCTTCCCCACGCCACCTTTGGGTGAGTACACGGCGATGATGCGACTTTCACCGAGTCGGTAGTCATCGTGGCGCAGGTCCTCGGCCAGCGGGCCGCGCGACATGTCGTCGAAGGACGGCACCGACGTGGTGGCCGATCCGAATGTGAGCGCAGTAGGTTCGAACGTGGGGGCCACGTCGCGCGGTGCGACGGGGTCGAACGTGATCGGCGCCGGATCCATGACCGGCGCGGCGTCGTATGCGGGCGCGGCGTCGAGGAAGGATGCCGCGTCGACGAACTGCGTGGAGTCGGCCATCGGAGCCGGTTCGGGAGTCGGTTCGGGCGGCGCCATCGGCGCACCGAACGACGTGTACGCGCCCAGTCCGGCCAGCAGGTCGTCGTCGATCGGATCGGGGTGTTGGGCCATCGGCGCTGGCGCGGCTGGGGCCAGCGGACGCTGTACCGACCGGGGGGCCGCCCGCCGGGAGGTCGGGGCGGCAGTCTCGGTGGGCAGCGACTGTGTCGTAAGGTCGCCCAGGAGTTCGTCGAGGTCGGCCCGAGCGGGTGCCGGGGCCGCCGGCGCGGCCGCGGCCGGGCGCTCGAAGTGCCACTCCGTGGCGTCGTCGGTCATCCCCGTGAGGTCAATGGCGGGCGGCGCGTGCATTGGCGGCGCGGTGGCGTCCATGGCCGCACCGCTCAGGTGCTGGGCCAGCCGGTCGTAGAGGTCGTCGAGCGTGACGCCGGGGTGCACCACCACCGTGACGTCACGGAACAGCGCCAGGAACTCGTCGAACGAAACCTGCCCGTTGGCCGCGTCGGGTCCCACGCACACCACGAACTTCTCGTCGAGCGGCAGGCGGCGGCTCGCGGCATCGTCCACGAAGTCCTCGAGCGTGAACCACAGGTGCGGATGCACGGTGATGGTCGGGTCACCGGCCAACAGGTCGGCCACGTACGGGGCGGCCACCGTGAAGATCCGGGGAGGCGCCTGGGGCTCGGTGCGGCGGAGACGTTCGTTCACGAGACGTGGTGTCAGCCGCTTGACACGTTCGTGCCCAGTTTTTCGGGCCGCCATTCACGGCCTGTGGGTCACCCGTAGCAGACGTTGGTTGCGCCCGACCGGCACGGAAGTTCCGAGAGGTCGAGCCGGTCCCACGCCCGCCCTGCCGGGCGCAGCATGTACGGCGGCTGGTCGGTACGCAGGCGCGCGTCGTAGGTGAAGTCCTTGTGCCAGCCGTTCACGAGCGCGAATGGCGCCCACTTCTCGAAGCTGCCGAACACCGGGCGGTAGCGCGACACCATGGCCCCGAAGAAGTGCAGCTGCGGGTTGCCGGTCGTTGCCCCACTGAACCAGTCGCGGTTGTAGATGCCGCCGTACGGTCCTTCGGGAAGCGGCATTGCCTCGGGGCCCCAGCCCGTGGCCACGATCGCCGCGTGCACGGTGCGGTCGGGCGGGCACGAATCCGCCGTGTGGCCGGGGGTGAGGTCGTCGTCACAGGTGAACACCACGTCGCCGTCAGCGATGAGTCCGATCATGTCGCGGTTGCCATCCGAGTACGTCAAGTCACCGGTGATGTAGATCGACCCGCGGGCGCGCACGGTGAGCCGCCCCTCGATTGTGCCGGCGATGGCCACGTTGCCCGCAGTCCAGATCACCCCGCTATCAGGCAGCGAAACCGTCTGCGATGTGTTGCCGTTGTCGATCGTGATCTGCTTGTCATTGAGGAGGATCCGCGTGAGCGACGTCGGGTCGGGGTTCACATAAACGGGGCCGGCCGCGGTCGCGAGGTCCTTGAGCGGCGACTGCGTGTCGGCCAACGCGATGCGGTTCACCACGCTGGTGGACCCACTCGCGCCGCCGGCGGTGGTGCCGCAGCGCGCGGTCCCAGCAAACTGGTCGCGGCCACGGTTGCTCGGGGATTGGCCGAACGCCACGTCCTGGTCGCTCGCGCACACGTACGTCTGGTCGTCGTTGGTGTGCACTGCGCCGCCCTGGAGCGAGTCCTTTCCAGTTGCGTCGGCGTGATACGCCGCGTTCAGGCACGCGGGGTCACGCGTGATCGGACTCGGGCTGTCCGTGTCCCCCTTCGGCCTGGCGCGCAGGCCGTAGTTCGAGTCGGTCGCCGTCCCACACTTGCTGGCCACCGTGCCCGCCTTCGCCAACGGGTCGGCCGCGGCGTACGCATTCGGCGCCAGCGCTTCGGAGTCGGCCAGGATCAAGTTCTCGAAGTACGTGCGGGCGCGCAGCCGCTGCTGGAATCGCGTGTACGTACAGGACTGCGCCACCACTGCTCCACCCGCCGCCACGCACCGAGACCGGGTGATGGTTTCGATCGTGAGTTCGGTGACGCTATTGAGCTCCTGTGGCGCCAGCGCCGTGAGCAGTGCCTCACTGCCATCGGCCCGGAGCGCCTTCACGGTCGTCTTGGTGCAGGTGTTCCACGCTTCGTCGCTGCTGTACCGGGTTGGGTCGCCGCTGGCGTCAGTCTGGTTGCACTTGGTGTCCTCCGAGCCTTGCGCTCCTGCTCGGGCCACCTTGCGCCCGTCGGCCGTGGCGTCGAGCTTCGGCCCCCACCACCCATCGAGCCCAGGTGCGTTGAGCGCCCCCACCCGCGTCTGCAGCGCCGCGAGTCCACCCGGCTGTTCGATGAGCGCGGCGTAGTTGTCGACGGTGCGCTCCGAACCGGCCCGAGCCGTGGCCTTGGCCTCGTTCCGGCGCGCAGACGCCAGGTCGGCCAACGTGGACGTCACTGCAATGGCAGTGATCGACAGCACCACGAACACGGCGGTCATGGCCACCACGATGGCGATGCCCTGCTCGTCGTCGGTGCGACGCACCCGGAAGCGGCGGCGCGTCATTGCCGGCCCCCGCTGCCGCTTCC
>JBMOIJ010000025.1:0-34444 GCA_049317385.1 Acidimicrobiia bacterium | reverse complement strand
CGCGGGCGCTCACGTCGCGATCCTCATGGCTCGTTCGCTACTCGCAGGGATACCCAGCTCGCGGGCGCTCACGTCGCGACGCCGTGTTCGCGCAGCACGTCGTTCAGCAACAGCTTGTCGTGCACTTCGCCTTCGGCCAACGTGCGCAACACGAGCGCACACGGCAACCCGAACGAACCACCGGGGAACTCCTTCACGCGCGTGGCGTTCACCACTATCGCACGCTCGGGCACGTCGCCACGCGAGATCTCGTCACCAGTCTGCGCGTCGATGACCGGCGTCGACGACGTGATGACGGTGCCCGCTCCCAACTTCGCACCGGCCCGCACGCGGGCGCCTTCCACCACGATGGAGCGCGAGCCCACGAACACGTCGTCTTCGATGATGACGGGCGCAGCTTGGGGCGGTTCCAACACGCCACCGATGCCCACACCACCACTGAGGTGCACGCGCTTGCCGATCTGCGCACAGCTGCCAACGGTGGCCCACGTGTCAACCATGGTGTCGGCATCCACGTAGGCGCCGATGTTCACGTAGCTGGGCATGAGCGTGACGCCCGGCGCGAGGTAGGCCCCCCAGCGCGCCACTGCTGGTGGCACCACTCGCACCTTCGCCGCCATGAACCCGTCTTTGAGTGGGATCTTGTCGTGGAACTCGAAGGGCCCCACGTCGATGGTCTCCATGCCGTGGGTGCGGAAGTAGAGCAGGATCGCCTGCTTCAACCAGTCATGCACCACCACCTGGCCGTCGACGATCTCGGCCACTCGCCCGGCCCCCGAGTCAAGCCGCCCGACTGCCTCGCGGATGGCCGAGAGCGCCTCGGCCCGCGCCATGACGGTCTCGATGTGCTCGGCCTCGTAGAGGGCGGTGATGGTCGTGGGCAGGTCGGACACCGGAGCTCCTGGATCGTTCGGACCCCCGATTCTCACATCCCAACCCACCCGCGGTGCGCTTCAGAGTGACGAAATAGACAGTCACAAGCGCCCCATGGGCTCAAGGGGGGGGCACGGGGCGCCGACGCGTACCGGGATGCGGGAGTCCAAGGGAATCGGCGCGATCTGGTTCGGCGCGATCTGGTTCGGCGCGGCCGTGCTGACGGCGGCGCTGACGCTCGCCGCTTGTGGCAGCAGTTCGAAGGCCAAGCCCACGACCTCCACCAGCCGCGCCACCACCACGACCGCGCCGGCAACGTCGCTCACTCCGCCCGGGGTCGTGCCGGCCGCACTCCGCTACGAAACCGGCACGCCGACCGTCACCGACATCTGGGTCGACCCGACGAACGGGAACGACCAGAACGGCGGGAGCACCCGCGACCGCGCCAAGAAGACGATCGCCGCGGCGTGGGATGCCATCCCCCAAGGCACCCTGACCCAGGGATTCCGGATTGCGTTGACCGCCGGCACGTATCCCCAGGACACCATGCCCGACTTCTGGCGCAACAAGGTGGGCGTCCGCACTGCGCCAATCATCGTGGAGTCGGTCGACGGCGCAGGACGCGCGGTCACCGGCAGCTTCCGCGTGTTCGGGGTGGGCTTCTTCTACGTGATCGGCGTGCGCGCCGAAGCCGATGTCACGGCGTTCCGCTGCGAACAGTGCGATCACGTCCTGTTGCGCAATGTCACGCTGGCCGGTGTTGGTGACGCCACTAAGAGCCAGGGCCCGGGCCAGACCCTCAAGGTCGCCCAGTCCACCAACTTCTTCGTCGAGAGCGCCGACATCTCGGGTTCCGCAGCCAATGCCATCGACTTCGACGCCGTGCAGACGGGACGGATCCTCGGTTCGCGCATCCATCGCGCCAACGGTTGGTGTCTCAACGTCACCGGCGGGTCGGCGGCCCTTGCCGTGGAAGCCAATGAGTTGTGGGGGTGCACGAGCGGCGGCATCGCGGCCGGGCAGGTGAATGCGTTCGCATCCATGACTCCGCCGTACCTGGGCTATCAGGTCTACGGGATGCGTGCCGTGAACAACGTGGTGCACGAAGTGGAGGGTCCGTTGTTCGGAGCATCGGGCGCCTACGACACCCTCTTCGCGTTCAACACGGCGTACCGGGTCGGGCGCGCCGATCACGTGATCGAAGTGACGATCGGTTCCCGTGGGTGCGTGGTGCCGCCATCGGGGGCCACGGCATCGGGCGTTCAGGTCACCAGTGCCGACCAGGCCGCCACTGCGCTCTGCGAGAAGTACCTCAAACAAGGGGGTTGGGGTACGACAGGGACGCCGCTGACGATCATTCCGACATGGTCGGTGGGCATCTACAACAACGTCGTGTACAACCCGCCCGGCTATCGCAGCGCTACCAGTCAGTTCGCGGTGGCTGCATGCCGACCCGTCGACACCGCTGCCACCAACGTGCCCGGACCGGCGTGCGCCGACAACGACCTGGTGTTCAAGGGCAACATCATCTGGAACGGGCCGAAGGATTTCCCGCTCGGAGTGGGCGGCAAAGATCAAGGGTGCGGCGCCACCAATCCCACATGTAACGGCGCAGTGATTACGCGTGACAATGCGATCAATACCATCGAGCCTCGCTTGGCCTCACCGACCAACGGCAAGTTCGAACCCGCCGAGCAGAGCCCGCTGCTCTCCTACGCCACCGCCACCATTCCACCGTTCAAGTGGGGGCCGTTCCCTCCGCCCCCGGCCGTACCCGATGCAGCACCCGACCCGAGCGTGACACTCAACTATGCCGGGGCAACCCGCGACCAGCCGACCCACGCCGGCGCGTTCTGATGGCGTGAAGCCGGCGCGTTAGTTGCCGGCGCGCTCGGCGAGTCGTTCGATCGCCAAGTCGAGCCGGTCGTCGGATACTGCGAGCGCAAACCGCACGTGGTCGGCGCCCGCCGCGCCGTAGAGATCGCCAGGAGCGACCAGCGTGCCGGCCTCGGCCAGTCGCGCTGCGAGTTCCCAGCCGTCGTCGAGCTGATCGACGGTGCGCAGCCAGAGGTAGAACACCATCGGCCCGCCGTCGTGCACGATGCCGTGTTCTTCGAGAGCTCGAATGGCCTTGCCCCGGCGGCGCGCAAAGCGCTCCCACTGCTCATCGAGCGATGCGTCGTCGCCGAGCGCCACCGCCGCCGCCGCTTGCACCGGCGTGGGCACCATCAGCCCCGCGTGTTTGCGCACTTCGCCGAGGTAGTGCACGAGGTCTTCGTCGCCCGCGACGAACCCGGCTCGCAGGCCCGCCATGTTGGAGCGTTTCGAGAGTGAGTGGGCGGCCAACACGCCAGCCGTGCCGCTGCTCAGCACCGTGCTGGGGGCGATGCGCGCACCGTGCGCGCTCGCCACGAACTCGGCGTAGCACTCATCACTGACGCACACGATGTTGCGGGCTCGCGCCCACGACGCCATGTTGTCGAAGCGGGCGGAGTCGGCGACGGTTGCCGTGGGGTTCGACGGCTCGTTGATCCAGAGCATCAACGCACGTTCGGCGTCTTCGTCGCTCACCCGAGCCAGGTCGAGATGCCACGACCCGTCGACCGGCACCGGCACAGCGCGCAAGCCCGCCAGCTGCGCGCCCATTGCATAGGAGGGATACGAGATGGCCGGGTAAAAGACGGTGTCGCGCTGTGGGTTGCGCAGATGCAGGTAGTGCGGCAGCGACACCACGAACTCTTTGAGCCCCACCGTGGCAATGACCTGCGCCGGGTCGACGGTCACCCCGAACCGGCGCCCCAGGTACGCACTGGCCGCAGTGCGGAACTCGGCGGTGCCCATGGACGGCGGATAGGCGGTGGGACCCGCGGCGGCATCCCGCAGCGCAGCGAGCACGGCTCCAGGGAGCGGATCGACCGGGTTCCCGATGGACACGTCGACTGCGCCGCCCGGCAGCGCATCGGCCAGCCGGAGCAGCGCCGTGAGGCGGTCCTGCGGATACGGAGGAGGTATGAACGGCTCGGCCATCGGCGGCGAGGCTACCGCCGGCCGTTGGCGAAGGGGCGCGCGTTACGACGCGAGGAACTCCTCGTAGCGGGCCCGCACACTGTCGGCGAGCCGAGCTCGCACCCGGGTGCCCCGCTCGGTGTGCACCTCGACGAGCACCTCGCCGTCGCGATGCAGGCCGGCCAGAACGTCGCCGCGGTCGTAGGGCACTTCGAGCTCGAGAATCGCGGTGAGCGCCCGCAGCCGCGCCGCAATGGTGTCGAGCAGCTTGTCGATGCCCTCGCCCGTTCGAGCCGACACCCATATCTCGTTACCCCGCTCGCTGCTCGCGGAGATACCCCGCTCGCGGGCGCTCGGCTCCGCTACGTCGCACTTGTTGAACACGAGCTGCTCCGGCAGATCCTCGGCATCGATCTCGTCGAGCACCGCGTGGACGGCCTCGATCTGCTGGTCGACGTCGGCCACGCTGCCATCGACCACGTGCAACAAAATGTCAGCATCACGCACCTCGTCGAGCGTGGAGCGGAACGCCTCCACCAACTGGTGCGGGAGATGCCGCACGAACCCCACCGTGTCCGAGAGCAACACGGTTTCTCCGCCCGGAAGTTCGAGCCGGCGCGTGGTGGGGTCGAGCGTGGAGAACAACCGGTCTTCCACCAACACGTCGGCGCGCGTCAGCGCATTGAGGAGCGTGCTCTTGCCCGCGTTGGTGTAACCGACGAGCGCCACGGTGGGAAGCGCGCGCCGGTGCCGCGCCTTGCGTTGGGTGGCCCGCACGCGTGCCACGTTCTTCAGGTCGCGCTCCACCTTCGCCATGCGCCTTGTAATGCGGCGGCGGTCGACTTCGAGCTGCGTTTCACCGGGGCCTCGTGTTCCGATGCCGGCACCCTGTTGCGAGAGTTGCGTACCGCGACCCCGCAGGCGCGGCAGGCGGTAGCGCAGCTGCGCGAGCTCCACCTGCAACATCCCTTCTTGGCTGCGAGCGTGCAACGCGAAGATGTCGAGGATGAGCGCCACGCGGTCGACCAAGTCGACGGCGAACAGCTTCTCGAGGTTGCGTTGCTGCGCCGGGCTGAGCTCGTCATTGAATACGACCACATCGACATCGAGGGCTCGTGCGAGCTCCTGGAGTTCCTCGACCTTGCCCTTACCGATGTAGGTGGCCGGGTCGGGAGCGGTGCGGTGCTGGAACACCGCTTCCACCGGCACTGCACCGGCGGTGTCGACGAGCAGCGCGAGTTCTTCGAGTGAGAGACGGGCGTCGTCTTCGTCGCGGAATCCGAAATCGGTGCCCACCAGCAGGGCCCGTTGCTGAACGACTCCGAGGTCGGTTTCGGTTGCGGTGAGGGTGAGCCGGGCGCGGGTCTCGTGTTGTTTCGTCAACGGGGAACCAGGTCGTGGGGGTCGAGGTGGGCGTCGAAGACCTGCACCACCGGCCCGCCCAGTCGGAGGGTGGAATCGATGGAAACATCGAGCGTGCCACCCGGGACGTCGACCGTCACGCGATTTCCCGTGAGGCCGCGCCGGTGCGCAACGCTGGCCGCGGCGCAGGCACCGGTGCCACACGAGAGCGTCTCGCCCACGCCACGCTCCCACACCACCATGCGCACCCGGTCGGGCCCGGCGTGCTGCACGAACTCGACGTTGGTGCGATTCGGGAAGCGCGCGTCATGTTCCAGCACTCGACCGTGGTGATGCAACGGAACGTCGTCGACGTCGTTGACGAGCAGCACGAAGTGAGGATTACCCATCCCAACGGCGTCGCCGCGGTACGTGGTGCCATCGACCTGAGCTTCGAGATCCAACGCGCTCGACGCGTCGAGCGGAATCGCCGCCGGTTCGAACACTGCGGAACCCATGTCGCACGTGGCGTACACGAGCTCATCGTTCTTCACCACGAGCTCCAGCGTGCGCCGCCCACCACCGGTGTCGACCACCAACGAATCACCGTGCGCCCGACCGTCGCGCACGGCCGCCCACGCCAGGCACCGGATCCCGTTGCCACTCATCTCGGCGATACCGCCGTCGGCGTTGCGCAACACCATGGTCGCGTCGGCGCCGTTGGATGCGGGCAGCATCATGATGAGCCCGTCGGCTCCCACGCCGGTGTGGCGGTCACAGAGCCCAACCGCGACCTCGGCCCCCAGGTCAGCGGCGGTGGCGGTCACGAGAAAGTCGTTTCCGGTGGCGTGCAGTTTCGAGATCAACATGGTGCCCCCAAGCCTGCCAGGAGTTCGGGGTAGACCGAGGCCGGATTCGTTCCCGCATCCAGCCAGGTGATCCGCGGGTCGCGGCGGTACCAGGCGAGCTGGCGGCGCGCGTATTGGCGGGTGCGCTGGGCCGTGGCCGTGAACGCTTCGTCGAGGTCCGGCTGGGAGCCGTCGAGGTACGCCAACAGCTCGGAGTACCCGATGGCGATGCGCGCCGTACGCGAGAGCGGCTGGGCGCTGAGGGCGCGCACTTCGTCGAGCAGTCCGACCTCGCGCATGTGGGCCACACGCTCGTCGCATCGCGCGTACAGCGCGGCTCGGTCGAGGGCGACACCGAACATGCGCACGGGAATCACCGGCGGGCCGTACGCGTCGACACCCGGGCCGAAACTCGAGAACAACTCGCCGGTGGTGTCGATCACTTCGAGCGCACGCACGATGCGCCGCTGATTCCCCGGTTCTATGCGCGCCGCGGCCTGCGGGTCGAGCGATTGCAGTCGCTCGTACGCGGCGGCAAGCCCGGGGGGTGTTGCCGTCGCAGCTTCGAGTTCGGCGCGACGCTCGAGGTCTTCGCCGGGGAAGCGCAGGTCGTCGATGACTGCGCGGAGGTAGAGCCCGGTACCCGCAACCAGCAGCGCACGCTTGTGGCGCGCCTCGATGTCGGCGATGGCGACACGGGCGACTGTTTGGAACTCGGCCGCCGAGTAGGTATCGGCGGGGTCGATGAGATCGAGGCAGTGGTGGAGCACCGCGGCCTGATCGGCCGCCGACGGTTTCGCAGTGCCGATGTCCATGCCGCGATAGATCTGCATGGCATCGACGGCGACGATTTCGAGGTCGCCACACTCGCCCGCCAAGCGCAGGGCCAGCTCGGACTTGCCCGACGCCGTGGGCCCGATCAGAGCGAGGTGTTCAACCACCCGTAACTGACACCGGAATGCGCGTCCGGCGCCGACGCGCGGGTTCCCCGACGTCAACCAGGTCGCCGGCCAACCAGTACGGCGCCGCCTTCGTGATACGCACGGTGCAGTAGCCACCGGGCGTGACCTCGCCGCGGAAATGCACCAGCTTGTTCTGGCGCGTACGCCCCGCCCACACGCTGGGGTCCTTTTTCGACGGGGCTTCCACGAGCACGTCTTCGATCCGACCGACGCGCGCTTCGTGCTTCGCGAGCGCACTCGCGTTCACCGCGCCAGTGAGGCGATCCATGCGCGCCTTCACTACGTCGTCGTCAACGAATCGGTCGGTGAACGTGGCCGCTTCCGTGCCCGGTCGCGGCGAAAACACGAACGTGTACGCACTGTCGTACTGCGCAGCCTCGACCACGGCGAGGGTGGCCGCGAAGTCGTCGTCGGTCTCGCCTGGGAAGCCAACGATGATGTCGGTGGTGACGGCCAGGTCGGGGATCTCGGCGCGCGCGGCCGCCAGCTTCTCGAGGTACCGCTCGGCGCTGTAGCCGCGGTGCATCGCCGCCAGAATGCGGTCGCTCCCCGATTGCAACGGCAAGTGCAAGTGCTCACACACGCTTGCGCATTCGGCCATGGCCGTGATGGTTTCGGGCCGCAGATCCTTCGGGTGGGGCGACGTGTAGCGCACCCGGTCGATCCCTTCGACGGCATCGACCGCGCGCAGCAGGTCGGCGAAGCGCGGGGCCCACTGCCCCGCCCCCAGGTCGCGGCCATAACTGTTGACGTTCTGACCGAGCAGCGTGACTTCGCTCACCCCGTCCCGTGCGAGCTCTTCCACCTCGTGCACGATGTCACCCATGCGCCGGCTCACTTCTTTGCCGCGCACGCTGGGCACGATGCAGAACGCGCAGTTGTTGTCGCAGCCGATCTGGATGGTGACCCACGCGCTGTGATCGTGTTCACGACGCGCCGGCAACGCGCTCGGGTACGCCTCGTGTTCCTCGAGGATTTCGATCACGGCCTGTTGCTCGACGATGCTGCGCTCGAGTAAGCGCGGCGCGTCGGCCAGGTTGTGCGTCCCGAACACCACGTCCACGTAAGGCGCGCGCTCGAGCATGAGGTCGCGGTCCTTTTGCGCCAGGCACCCCCCCACCATGATCTTGAGGTTGGGGTTGCGGTCCTTCGCACTCTTCAAATGCCCGAGAGTTCCGTAGAGCTTGTCGTCGGCGTTCTCGCGGATGCAGCACGTGTTGAGCACCACCACATGGGCGTCATCGAGGGTGGAAGCGGCTTCCATGCCCTCGGCCTCGAGCAAGCCGGCGATGCGTTCGGAGTCGTGTTCGTTCATCTGGCACCCGAAGGTGCGCACCAGAAACCGGGACATGGGCAACCAGTGTAGGGACCTGACCTCTGGTGGGGCCTCGGGCCGGGCTCGGATCCGTAACATCGACCGCAGTGACCACCACCGCACTCGTCGTTGGCCTGACGGCCGTCCTGATCGGGGCGATCGTGCAGGGGTCGGTGGGTTTTGGACTCAACCTGCTTGCCGCACCGGTGATTGCGCTCGTGTACCCCCATGCCCTGCCGGGCTCGATCATCTTGGTGGCACTGCCACTCAGCTTCGTGGTGGCACTGCGCGACCGCGAGCACCGCGATGCGCCGGCGTTGCGGTGGATGTTGGTCGGTGCGATCCCCGGCACGGTGCTCGGGGTGCTGATCGCAACGTTCGCCTCGGTCAACCTGCTCACATTGATTGTCGGGGTGGTGACCGTGCTCGGCGTCGTGCTGTCACTGCTGCCCGCTGAGCTCAAGGTGTCGTCATCAACGGCATGCGGAGCCGGGTTCGCAAGCCAGACGATGGGCACCGCCGTCGGCGTGGGCGGTCCGCCGGTTGCCCTGCTGTTCCAACGACACCACGGGGCGATGGTGCGCGCCACGCTGGGCCACTTCTTCGCCTTCACCGGCGTGCTGAGTGTGGCCGGGCTCCTCATTGCCCACAACCTGACGATGCCCCAAGCGCGCTACGCCGCGGCGCTCGCACCGGCGATGGTGGTTGGACTCGTCGTGAGTGGTCCGCTCCGCCACCGCCTCGACGTGCGGTGGCTGCGACCCACGATGCTCGCCATGTGCGCGCTCGCCGGACTGATGGCGATTGCGCGAGGGTTGACCGCATGACTCGCCACGTCGTGTGGGATTGGAACGGCACGCTCCTCAACGACTTCCCCGCGCTCTTGGGCGCCACGAACGCCATGGCCCCCCGCTGGGGCTGGCCGGTGATCGATCGCGAGTACTACCAACACGAGTTTTCGCGCCCGTTGAAGGACTTCTACGCGAAATTGCTCGGCCGACCGGTCGCCGACGACGAGTACGAACGCCTCAACGACGAATGGCTGGTGGAGTACCACGCGCTGCGTGCTCTCCAAGGACTGGCCGACGACGCGCACGACGCGCTTGCGGCCGTTGACGACGCGGGCGGCACGCAATCGCTCTGTTCGATGTACGAACACTTTGCGCTGATGGAAGTCCTCGCGGAGCATGAGCTCGTCGAACACTTCGTTACGGTGCATGGCAACGACGGTTCGCATCACTTCAAGCAGGCCCAACTCGACGCACACTTGGCCGACGTCGCCACCGCGCTCGGGCACCCGCCCGTTGCGCCGGTGCTGATCGGCGACACCATCGACGATGCCGAGGCGGCGCGCGGCGTGGGCATCGACTGCGTGCTGGTGACCACCGGCGAGATCCATCGCACCCGCCTCGAAGCCACCGGGGCGCCCGTCGCCGACTCGTTGATGGACGCGCTCGCCATCGCCGGCATCACCAACATCCCCGACACCCCCACCTGACCCTTCCTTTTGGCGCGTGAAGGGTTGCGGGAATGCAACCGAACGCGCTCCGAAAGAAAACCTGGGAGGAAGCGCGGCGGGACCTGCGTCAGCCGAATTCGACGGTGCGGCGCGGCGTCGTCTTGGGACGGTCCGCCAACGCCGCTTGAATGAACGGCAACGCTTCGAGGCTTCCGCCCACGTCGACGCACATGCCGATGCGCGCGCTGATGTCGATGGGGGTGCCGTCGACCCGGTATGAGCCAGTGATGACATGGGCCACGCGTTCGCAGATTTCGTCGGCCTCGCGGTCGGCGATCTCGGCGATGCCGTGCAGGTCGTCGCACATGATGAGGAATCCGCCGTCGCCCACTGCCGCCGCCGTGTCTTGAGGACGCAGCACTGCACCGAGTCGACGAGCGGTTTCGCGCAGTACTTCTTCGGCAGTGCGGCCGCCGTACCCACGCGCAATCGCTTTGAACGACTCGAGCTCGACGGCGAGAACTGCCACCGCGCTGTTGGTGCGGGCGGCCCGGTGCTGGGCCATACGGAGGCGGTCGAAGAACAGCACCGATCCGGGGAGCCGAGTGACGGGGTCGTGGAGGGCAACGAGTTCTTCGAACATCGATTCTTCATCGGCGGCCCAGCATCGGAGTGAAGCCAGAAATTGCCGGGTTCGGGCCCGGGCGCGACTCGGCCGGCCACCCAACGCGAGGGAGTCGGGTGACCGGCCGGGTTTCGTACCGCAACCGGCGAGGGTTGGCTGCGGCTCGGATGTGGAGTGGGGCTACTCGGCGTCGGCCTCGGCCTCGACCGCCTCGGCAACCCCACTGGCGGCCAGGTCGACGGCTTCTTCGCCGTCTTCACCGATCCCCGACTGCACCCGGATCTTCTCGGAGATCTCGAGCATCAGGTCGATGTTCTCGGAGAGGAAGGTCTTCACCTTCTCGCGGCCTTGGCCGAGCTGTTCACCTTCGTAGGTGAACCAGGCACCGCTCTTCTTGACGATGCCCATGTCGACCGCCACGTCGAGCAGCGAGCCTTCACGCGAGATGCCCTTGCCGTACATGATGTCGAACTCGGCCTGCCGGAACGGCGGCGCCACCTTGTTCTTGACCACCTTGACGCGGGCTCGGTTTCCAACTGCTTCGGCACCGTCTTTGATGGTTTCGACACGACGGATGTCGAGACGGACCGAGCTGTAGAACTTCAGCGCCCGGCCGCCCGGCGTGGTTTCGGGCGAACCGAACATGACGCCGATCTTCTCGCGCAACTGGTTGATGAAGATGCAGATGGTCTTGGACTTGTTGAGGTTGGCGGTGAGCTTGCGCAACGCCTGACTCATGAGGCGAGCCTGTAGGCCGACGTGGGTGTCGCCCATTTCGCCTTCGATTTCGGCCCGGGGTACAAGGGCGGCCACCGAGTCGATGACCACCACGTCGAGCGCTCCGGAACGCACGAGCATGTCGGCGATCTCGAGGCCTTGTTCCCCGGTGTCGGGCTGGGAGATGAGCAACTCGTCGACGTTCACGCCGATGGCTTCTGCGTACACCGGGTCCATGGCGTGCTCGGCGTCGATGTAGGCGCACTGCCCGCCGTTGCGTTGCGCTTCGGCCACGACGTGCATGGCGAGCGTGGACTTCCCGGAGGACTCGGGTCCGAAGATCTCGACGACGCGACCCCGAGGCAGACCCCCGATGCCGAGCGCGAGGTCGAGGGACAACGCCCCGGTGGAAACGGCCTCGATACCGACGTGCGTCTGCTCGCCGAGCCGCATGATGGCGCCCTTGCCGTACTGCTTTTCGATCTGGCCGAGTGCCATGTCGAGTGCCTTGTCGCGTTCCACAGTTCCCTCCCGGGGCTGACGTTGGGTTGTTCGTTGACGCCGGCGAACCTACGGACGAGGTGTGACAGGAACTCCGGGGTGAGGGGTCTGTCCCTCGCTCCGGCCGTCGAATCACGCCCGTGTGATTCAGACGGTAGACCGAACGGGTGTTCGGGTCAACGACCCGAGCCGGAAATGCGGCGGGCCCCTGGGGGCCGGCGGCTCAGACGGGGATCTGGGTCGGGTTCAGGTTGCCCGGGGCCCCGGGCGCATCGTCGTGGAGCACGACGACCCGGGACACGGCGTCGAACACCGCTGCAACCGCGGTTGCGAGCGTTCCTTGCGTATAGCGCTCGCGGGCAAGCGAGCGCAGCATCTCGTGCGCGGCCCACCAGCGCGCGTCGTCACGCAGAAACGCGTGCGTGAGCTCCACCAGGTCGGCGGGCGAGAGCCCCACCATCAGACGCATCATCTCGGTGTCGAAGCCCAAGTTCTCGGCGCCGACGGGCGTGGTGGCAACAGGAGTGCCGGCTGCCGCGGAGTCGACGATGCGCAGTTTGAGTCCGGCACCGATGCGCAACGGGCACACGTGCACGCGATAGCGCGACAGGTAGTCGATGGAGTCGACGACGGGCCCGACCACGTAGACGTGTTCGTTGGCGAGCATCTCGACAGCCGGCGTGGGGTCGGCGCCCGCGATCACCACGGGTTCGGGCAGCAGTGGTGCGATCTGACTGGCGGTCACGATGGCCGCGTCCTCGTTCGGTCCGCCGGGGCCGGCCAGGAATCCGCCGAACATGACCACACCGCCGCGCTGGTTCAGCGGCCGCACCCAACTGGGCACGTCGACGGCGTGCGACACCACAGCCGTGGGCGTACCGGGACTCACCATTTCGACCATGGCAACCGCATCGTTGGCGACGCACATCACGGCGTCGGCCCATTCCATTGCGCATCGCTCCTGGTGGTACTGCTCGAGTGACGCCTCGATGAGTTGCATGCGTCGTTCACCGCTGGCGAGTCGTGCTTCGCGATCGATTCGCACGTGGTAAAGACTTTCGGCGTCGTAGATGCGGCGGGCTTGCGGTTGATGCGTGTCGACCGCGTCGTGGAAGGCCTCCCAGTTGTGCGGGCGGGCCATGACCACCACGTCGAACGAGCCGGCCCGGCGCGCCAACTCGGCGCGCACGTCGCCGATGAACACTTCGTACCCGAGGTCGTCGAGCACGGGTCGGAACTCGGCGGCGCCGAGGTCGGTTGGGGAGAGCCACAGCCGCGGTCGACGCGGGAATCGCTCGGCGATGGCCTGGGCGATGCGCGCCGCACGCGGGTCGCCCGAGCCGCGTCCCACGTTCGGGACGCGGTCTTCGATGACGACGATGGGCCCGGTGCTGCCCCACTCCCCCGCGTGCACGGCCGCACGCTAGGAGCGAGCGCGAACGACGGTCCATTCCCGCGGGGGCTGTTCCCCGAGTATCCAGGAGGCTCACCACTTCGGAACTCGCCGTGACGTTGCCTGACGCCAACATATGGGCGCGCTACGGCAGGCGCGCTCCGAGCCAACGATTCAGCGCGATCTGCGCCGGATCGGTAACGAACGCAAAGTGGCCGAACTCGTTGCGGATGAGATCGAGCCAGTCCCGAGTGTCGACCTGCACGAGCACGTTGCCGTTGCGCGGGAATCGCTGCACTCGTTGAATGCCTTGCACTTCCCACACCTGCTGCCCGTAGAGCGGAAGCCCGACCGACTCAGCGGCCGCCTGCGTGCTGCGGTTCGGCACGGTGCGGTCGCCGAACGAGTTGATCATGAGTGACGGTTTGGTACGAAGTTCGTCGGCCCAAACGACCGGGTCGACGGGGTCGAGCGCGTGCTGCACCGACGCCACCAGGAACGACTGCTCGCCTGCGGTGGCACCAGTCGGAATTGCGTCACGGAACCCGAGGTTGTCGTATTCGCCGAAGTTCTTCTCCCACCGCTCCGACCCGGTGATGAGTTGGCCGAGTGCGCCCCCTGCCACGAGGTACGCACCGGCACCGATGGTGGGCGACAACGCCACCGCCGGCATGCCGAACACGCCGCCGAGCGATATGCCTTCGTACACGATGCGGTTCGTATCGAGGTCGGGCGTGCCGTTGGCTTGCAGCGGCGATGCGAGGTTGAACGGCGCGGCGTCGAGGTCGGCAAGCGATGACCGTACGGCCTCGGCCAGCGCAACCGTTTCGGTCACGCTCTGCTTCGGGCCGGACACCAGCCTGGCGAGACCCGTGGGAGTAATGAGCGAGTCGTAATCGCCACCGTCGGAGTCGGCGCGCACCCCATGGTTGGGGAAGTCGATCGCAATGGTGGCCGCGCCACGCTGCGCGTTGAGCGCCGCTTCGAGGATGACCATCGATCGGTCGAACGTGATGGGGTGTCCGAACACCACCACGGGCGCGGCTTTGGTTGCGGCCGAAACGGGAATGGTGAGTGTGAACCCGATCCATTCGTCAGATGGCGTCGCAGCGGCGTCCCATCCGCCGTTTCGTTGACGGAAGTCGTCGAGTCGTACCTCGCCGGTGACGTAACAATCGACGCCGGTGATCCCCAGAAAGTTGGGACTCACGCTCAAGTTGCGCACCGGATGGTCGGTTGTGGTGACCTGAGCTGCCACATTGCGCATCATTTGCTTCGCGTTGTCGGACGAGCGCACCGTGAAGTAGGTGGCGCTGATGATGTCGCTGCGCGCCACGTTCTGCTTCGCGAGCGCGTCGACGGCCGGCTTGTAGCGCGCGCTCCGGAGGGCGATGCGCATACCGGGGGCCGGCGCGTAGCCCACACCGTCGGTTGCGTACGCCTTGGTACTGAGTGCTGCCGCGTATCGGTGACCGAACTCGAACCGAGCGCGCGGCCACACCCGCACGACATGACCGTTGCGGCGCTCGGCTTCGCGATCGACCTCGGCGCGCACGGGTACGACGGCGCCGGTGTCCAGATCGACGACGGTGACCGCACCGTCGAGGCTGGACGCAACTGGGGTGCGGTCGACTTCGAAGAGGACCGGCCCCAGCGGACTGAAGCCGTCACTGTTCGCGAACACCTGGGAGGGAAGGACCGCCGCCGACATGCCGCGCAAGCCGCGCCGGGCCACCACGTCGTTGGAGACGGTGACTCGCCGGCCGGTGGCGGCGGAGGGATCCTCGACGGTGAACGCCGCATCGCTTGGGAACGGGAGCGCGCAGGTGGCGAGGCGCGCGCCGTTGCACCCGGGGAGGTCCGGGACGCCAACCGGCACGGGCGGCGCTGCGTCGGTGCGCACAGGGTCGGGGGGAACCGCGCTGTTGCACCCCGCGCCGATGAGCAGGGCGGCCGTGGCGACAAGGAGAAGGCGGGGCGACCGGCGCATTGCGCACCTCAGATTCACTGTGTCCGATTCCTTCTGATTGTACGGTAATGCGACGAAGGTCACAGTGCCCGAAGTCCAGCCGCGGCGAAGGACAGTAGCGATCCGGTTGGCGCCCCGGCCGACGGATTCAGGCGCCGTAGACCCGCGTGCCGCCCACCCAGGTCTGGGCCACCGAGGGCGGGTTGGTGGGGTCGAGGTCGCCGTCGAGCACCACCAGGTCGGCGCGCAGCCCGGGGGCCAGGCGGCCGCGTTCGTGTTCTTGGCCGCCGGCGTAGGCCGCGCCCGCCGTGAACGCGTACAGCCAGTCTTCGAGCGGGAGTGCTTCTTCGGGTTCGAAGGACATGCCGCTGAGCGTGGTGCGCAGCGCACCCCGTTGCGCACCCCACAGCGGCGGGTACGGCGCGCACGGGTGGTCGCTGGACGCGGCGAGCGGCACACCGGCGTCGGAAAGCGAGCGGAACGGCAACCAGTGCACGTCACCGAAACGCGCGCCCATGGAGTTCTCGCCCACGTGGTTGACGAAGTTCGGTTGCACCACGGCCACGCCTCCAAGTGACGCGAGCTCGTGACACTGACGCGCGTCGGCGAGGCCTGCGTGTTCGATGCGGAAGCGATGGTCGTCGTCGGGGTGCGCGCTCGCGGCGGCGCGAAACGCGTCGATGGTTGCTTGCACGCCGGCATTGCCCATTGCGTGCACGCCGACGCGAAAGCCGTGCGCAATGGCCTCGGTCATCTTCGCTTCGAGGTCGGCCATGAGTGTGCCGTACTGCAGACGATGCCCGTCGATGGTGACGTCGAGCGCGATGGCTACTCCCCCGTCGGCGAAGAACTTCACCGGCCCGACGCGCAGTTGTTCGCTGCCTTCACCGGTTTTGGGGCCGTGCAGACGATCGCCGATGTCGTTCATGAGGATTGCTTGCGAGTGCGGCATGACAAGCACGCCCACGGGCAGCCGGCCCGCGGTCTCGAGGCGGCGGTACATGGCTTCGGCGGCCGGATGGCACGCGGCGTCGTGGACGGCGGTGATGCCGTCTTCATGGAGCCGGTGGCCGTACTCCACCACGTAGTCGTCCCAACGGTCGGGGTCTTCGTATGCCTCCATGCTCTTTGCGTGTGCCCAACTCCACGCACGTTCGATGAGCACGCCGGTGGGTGCGCCGTTGTTGTCGCGCACGATCTCGCCGCCTTGCGGGTCGGGGGTGCTACGACCGATGCCGAGGAGGTCGAGTGCTGCGCTGTTCACTGCGCACTGATGAAATGAGTAGTGCGCGAGCACGATGGGTCGGTCGTCGGCGATGGTGTCGAGGTCGTGGCGCGTGATGTCGGGGCCGTTCCATTGGTGGCCGCGCAGCCAGTGCACGTCGGGTTCGGCGCGTGCGTGCGCGCGCAGCGCTTCGAGCACTGCGTCTTTCGTGGCGCCAGAACAGTCACCCCATGCGGGACGGAGCGCGGCTTGGCACAGGTGATGGTGCGCGTCGATGAAGCCGGGAGTGAGCGTGCGGCCGCCGAGGTCGATGGTGGTGGCGTGCGGGTACGAGTTCAGGAGTGCGCGCTCGCCGACGGCCGCGATGCGGTCACCGTCGATGACCACCACGTTGGGGTTCGGATGGTGCGGGTCCATGGTGAGGATCCGGCCGTTGGTGAAGGCAGTGGTCATGGGAGTTGTTTGCGCGCGAAGTCCAAGAGCGAGATCACCGCGAGCTGGCGCACGGTTTCACGATGGCCCGGCAAACGCATCCGCACAGTGGTGGTGGGCTGCCCCTTGATGGCAACGCCCATACACACGGTGCCCACCGGTTGGCCTTCTTGTTCATCGGGCCCCGCCACGCCGGTCACCCCGAGCCCAACATCAGCACCCAGCAGGCGGCGCACACCTTCGGCCAACTCGCCTGCGCACTGTTCGCTGATGACCTTCTCGGCGGTGACGTCGAGCACCTCACGCTTCACCGCCGTGTCATAGGCGACCACACCACCCTTGAACACCGCACTCGCACCCGGCACATTCACAATCCGCCCCGCCACCAACCCACCAGTGAGCGACTCGGCCACCGCAAGCGTGAGACCCCGCGCGCCAAGTTCACGCAACAAGGTGGACTCCATCGTCTCGTCGTCGACCCCGAAGATCAGATCGTCGCCAATGATGGCGCGCAGTTCCCGCTCTTCGTTGTCGAGCAGCGCGATCGCGTCGAGCTCGGTTGCGGCGCGCGCGGTGACGCGCACCCAGATGCCTTCGATACCGCGCGCCAAGAACGCAATGGTGGGGTTGGTCTGCGCATCAACGCGTGTCGTGATCATCTCGGCGAGGCCACTCTCACTCTGACCCCACACCTTGATGTTGCGACTGCGAATGACCGCCCGCTCGCCCGCCCGCTCCATGAGATCAGGGATCACCGTTTCGGTCATCATCAACTGCATCTCGGCCGGTACTCCCGGCACCGCATACACAACCTTGCCGTTGTGCTCGGCAAGGATGCCCGGCGCCGTGCCGAACGGATTGGCGATGGGGTGCGCGCCCGCCGGCACGTCGGCCTGGCGCAAGTTGTTGTCAGGCATGGCGCGACCACGGGACTGGAAGATCGTCTCGATGTGCGCCACGAGTTCATTCCGTCGCACGAGTTGTACGCCCATCCACTGCGCGATTGCGTCACGGGTGAGGTCGTCGTGCGTGGGGCCGAGACCACCACAGATGATCAACGCATCAGCACGCGTGAGCATGTCGGCGATGGCATCCACGATGCGCGCCTGGTTGTCACCCACGTGACGGTGCTCGTAGGAATCGATGCCAGCATCGGCGAGGTGCTCACCGATCCACGCCGAATTGGTGTCGGTGATCTGACCGAGCAACAACTCGGTACCAATAGCGAGGACGTCGGCTCTCATGATGGCGACGTTATGCGCCCCTGAATGCAAGGGCGGGTTGGCACGCGGCCGGGTTCATTGTCAGAGTGCAGCAGTACGATACGAACGTATGTTCGATGTCGTCACGGAAGACCTTGCCGGCGCGATTGCTGCGCTGCGTACCGAGGACCGCTCCGGTTGGTCCGGGCCGGCGCGGGTGGCGCGCGCCGAAGAGCTGGGGCGCGCTGTCGAACGACTCACCGCCGAATGGACCCGCGCGGTGGCCGACGCCGACCGCGACCACGCGTGGGACGCCACGGGCGCAGCCAGCGCCGTCAACTGGCTCGCGCACAGCACCGGGTGTGCCCGCGTCGAGGCGAGCAAACGGGTCGCGGCCGCGCGCGTCGCCGGCCAACACGATGCGGTTGGTGATGCATTGCGGAGCGGAGCCGTCACCACCGCGCACGTCGATCAACTCGCACGCGCCTCACGCCACAAAGCCGGCAACTTCGCCGAACACGTGCACACGCTGGTCGAAGTGGCCCGTACCCTCCCCGCCGACGCGTTCCGCCGCGTCGTGCAGCGCTGGTGGCAGTACGCCGACGACCTCTTGCGGCCAATGCCCGGCGACCATCGCAGTTGGCTCGATTACGCGCCATCGTTCGAAGGGCGACTGGTGGGCCGCTTCGAACTCGACCCACGCGATGCCGCCATGTTCCGGTCGGGCATCGACGCCGGGTCCGCCCCCACCGATGCGGCCGACCCGCGCAGCGCCAGTGAACGGCGCGCCGATGCCCTCATCGCCGCGCTCACCAACGACGCACCCGTGCGCGTGAACCTCGATGTCCTCGTTGACGTCGACACGGTCGTGGGGCGCGAACGGCCGATCGAACAGGTGCGCTGCGAGCTACGCAGCGCCGGCGAAATCAACCGCGTGCTCATGGAACGCCTCGCCTGCGACGCGCACGTCGGACGAGTCCTCACGCGCGGCACCAGCGAAGTACTCGACCTCGGCCGGCGCGTCCGCCTGGCCACACCCGCACAACGACGCGCTGTCATGATTCGCGACGAACACTGCGTATGGCCCGGCTGCGATCGCCCCATGAGTATGTGCGAGGTGCACCACACCGTGCCGTTCGCACAGGGCGGCGCCACCAACCTCGACGAACTCGCACTCGTGTGTACCCGTCACCACGACCGACTGCACGGGGGTTGGAAACTCGCCCGTGGGCCCGACGGACGATGGGAGGCGGTACCGCCCTAACGGCGGCAGCGCGGCTACGAGAGGCGGGGCGCGCGGCGCACGCGCTCGCCGCGCAGCACGAGTTCGAGCCCGCTGACGAGCGTGAGTGCCACCGCAACCCACAGCAACGTCTGCTGCAAGCCCAGGCGATCGGCCGTGGGCGGGAAGATGCACGCGGCCACCGCCAGCAATTGCGTCAGCGTCTTCGCTTTGCCGAGCGGCCCCGCGGGCAACGACACGTCTTGGCGCGCGCACCAACTGCGATACGCCGAGATGCCGAACTCGCGCGCCGCAATCAACAACACCGGCAACACCGGCACGGCATCAAGGAGGTAGAGCGCAAAGAACGCCCCGAGCACCAAGATCTTGTCGGCGATCGGGTCGAGGAACGCGCCCGAGCGCGTGGTGCCGTCACGGCGCGCCACCCAGCCATCGAGGCCGTCAGTGCTCGCGAGCACCACCCACCCGATGAAGGCAAGCCACGACGCGCCTCGGTTCGAGATGAGTATCAGCAGCGGGATGGCGCCGACGAGCCGGGTAACGGTGATCACGTTCGCCCGCGTGCCCAACGCGCCCGGCCCGTACCGGAGAACCTTTTCACCGTCGTGAGGCTGTTGCACGTTGGTCATTGCAGCACGTCCGCGTACAGGTCGGGACCCAAAGCATCGCGCACCACCGCGTGCACGGTGGTGCCCGGACGAGCGAACGCGGCACCACGCACGTGCACCACGCCGTCGATCTCGGGGGCTTCGCGGTGGGTGCGGCCCACGAGTGCAACGTCGCCTCCTTCTTCGCCCTCATCGTCGCCCGCACCGACCTCGTGCACCTCATCGATCAGCACGTCGATGGTCGCACCGATGAGCGCGTCACGCGCCGACTCGGTGATGGGATCCTGCAGCGCGCTGCACTCGCGCAACCGTTCGGCTGCCAACGCGGCCGGCACTTCACCGTCGAGCGACGCCGCAGCAGTGCCCTCTTCGCGCGAGAACGGGAAGAACCCCGCCCAGTCGAAGCGCGCCTCGGCCAGGAAAGTGAGCAATGTCTCGTGGTCGGCTTCGGTCTCACCGGGGAATCCCACGATGAAGTTGGAGCGGAACGCAGCATCGGGTTGTTCGGCGCGGATCTTCTGCATCTTCTCGAGGAACACGTCGCCGCTCCCCCAGCGTTTCATCCGCGCCAGCAGCGGGCGGGATGCGTGTTGCAACGACAGATCGAAGTACGGCACCACCGACGGGAGTTCGAGCATGGTCGACACCAGCGGGTCGCGCACTTCGCTCGGGTAGAGATACAGCAAGCGCACACGCGCCAACCCGTCGGCGCGCAACGTGTCAACGTCGCGTAGCAGTTCGGCGAGTGCGTCCACCGAGCCGGCGTCGCGTCCGAACCACGCCAGGTCTTGGGCCACGAGCACCAGTTCGGCCACGCCGTTGTTCACCAGCGAGCGTGCTTCGGTGAGGATTGCGTCAGGCGTGCGCGACACCTGTTTGCCACGGAAACTGGGGATGGCACAGAACGCGCACGCGCGGTCGCAGCCTTCGGCAACCTTCACGTACGCCCACGGCGCGCTCGGCGCGGGGCGCGGCAGGTCGAGCAGATCGGTGATACCGCCACCGCGGGTGGGCTGGGTGCGCAACGTCGGCATCCCGAGCGCCACTTCGCCGATGGCTGCCTCGCCACCGAACCCCACGACGGCATCGACCTCGGGGAGTGCTGCGGCCAGCTCGTCGCCGTGGCGTTCGGCCATGCAGCCCGTGACCACCAGGCGTGAGCCGGGGCGGCGCACGTCGGCGAGCGCGAGCACGGTGTCGATGGACTCTTGGCGGGCCGCTTCGATGAACGCGCAGGTGTTCACCACGATGACGTCGGCGTCTTCCGCCGCCTGGGCGGGTGTCAGGCCATCGGCCATCAGGGTGCCAGTCACCTTGTCGGAGTCAACGGCGTTCTTGGGGCAGCCCAGGGTGACCACGTGGAATGAGCGCGCAGAGGTGGTGGGCTCCGAACCAGTCACCCGACCATGGTACCGGCTGCGCCCGAAATCACTCTCGGCCGGCCTGGCGCTCCGTAGACTCCGCGCCGTGGCGAACGAGATGTACTGCCCTTCCTGCGGAGCCGAGTACGTGGCCGGCTCCACCGTGTGCGTCGACTGCCGGGTGCAGTTGGTGGCGGAGCCGTCCCGCTCGAAGCGGACCGATGGTGACGCCGACGACGACAACGAGGCTTTCGACGACGACGATGGCGCCGAGCTCGGCAGCGACCTCGTCGACATGGGCGAGTTCCCCCGCCTGTCGGCCCAGATCCTGCGGCGGCGGCTCGAGTCCGCCGGCGTCACCGTCATGGTCGAGTGGTCGGGCATAGGGGCGGATTCCCACGGCACCATCGTGGTGCCGGGCGACCAGAGCGACTTCGCCTATTCGGTCATCAACGAGGTTTCGGTCGACGAAGAGATGCCCGACACCTCACCGAGCGCCTACGTCGGGCTCATCGAAGAGCACCTGGCGCAGATCGACGCGCTGCTCGACGAGCTGCGCACCAAGATTGCGGAACCAGTCGACGACGAAGACTGAACCGTCGGCGGCGGGTGCCGTCAGGCGATTCCCAGGTCGGTGCCACGGCCGCGGCGAACGAGTGCCGGCGCAACGGCCCGCACCTGCTCACCAATCGTCCCGCTGGCCAGGAACAGGAACGGCGAGTCGAGTCCGAAGTCCACATCGGCGTGTTCGCATGCCGCTCGGAGCGCATCCGAGAAGGCCTCGAGTGCCTCCTCGGAATCGACGGTCGGTTCGGCATCGAGGGCAACCCCGAACCACGGGTTGCTGCCGTGTTCGGAAACCGCCACGGCATGCACGGCGTTCACTGCAGGCGTGAGCCGCATCGCAACTCGCAAGAGTCCAGTATCGAGGTCTTCGACTTCAGCGGGCGCCAACGTCATGCGCTCATCGAAGCGGTACCCAGTCGCATCGGGAGCGGCGACGAGTCCGACCGCATAGCGCCGTACCACCGTGGGTCCCACTGCGAACCCGGCGTCGGCGACCATCAGGCCCACCTCGCCATCGGTCCACGCCACGAAGTCGCTCCACCCGATCGAGCCGCGCAGTTCGTACGTGGCGACGCATTCATCGGGAACCTTGCCGGCATAGGCGACCGCCCACACCAACCCATTGTCGCCGGTGTAGGTGTTCAGATCGAGCTGGAAGGCAACTGCGTCGTCGTCATCCAAATCGACGGGCACTGCTTCAAGCACCAGATGCAGCGGACCATTCAAGAGGTCTTCGTCGACCGCAGCGCAGATGTCGGCTTCGAGCTCGCCGGCCGCGCTCAACTGCGCCGCCGCAGTTTGCAAGAGGGCACGCAGCTCTTCGGACACGACGGGCAGGATGGCCGTCGCCGGCCGCCACGGTCAATCCTGACCGCCCCGATCAGGACTCGAGTCGGTCCTTGCGCTCCTCGAACTCCTCGACCGTCATGAGGACGGCCCGAGCCTTGCTGCCCTCGCTGGGCCCGACCACGCCCTTGCGCTCGAGTTCGTCCATGATGCGCCCGGCGCGGGCGAACCCGACGCGGAGTTTGCGCTGCAGCATCGAGGTGGACCCCATGCCACTGCGCACCACGATCTCCATGGCCTCTTCGATCAGCGGATCGTCGTCACCGTCGTCATCGCCCCCACTGGAACTGGATCCTGCGGCATCGTCGGCGATCCCGGCCACGTACGTCGGCTCGATGGCCTGACGCTTCCAGTGCGCGACCACCTTGTGCACACAGTCTTCGTCGACCCAGTTGCCCTGGATTCGTTCGGCGCGGCTCGAGTTTGCGCCCATCATCAACATGTCGCCTTGGCCGACAAGTCGTTCCGCGCCCGGCTGGTCGAGGATGACGCGGGAGTCGGCCAGGCTGCTCACTGCAAACGCCAACCGACTCGGCACGTTCGCCTTGATCACCCCGGTGATGACGTTGACCGACGGACGTTGCGTTGCGATCACCAAGTGGATACCCACGGCACGGGCCATCTGCGCGATTCGACAGATGCTCTGCTCCACGTCGCGGGCCGCCACCATCATGAGGTCGTTGAGCTCGTCGACCACTACGACGATGTAGGGCAGGCGTTCGTACCCCTTGCCGGTGACGGTGTCGGGCTGTTCTTTGGTGGGCAGGTCACCGCGGTCATACGCGGCGTTGAACCCGCCGATGTCGCGGACACCGACTTCGGCGAGTACGTCGTAGCGCAACTCCATCTCGCGTACGGCCCAGTCGAGCGCGTTGGCTGCCTTCTTCGGGTTGGTGACCACCTGAGTGAGCAGGTGCGGGACGTCGTTGTAGACGCCGAGCTCGACGCGCTTGGGGTCGACCAGGATGAGGCGCACCTGGTCGGGCGTGGTGCGCATCAACAAACTGGTGATGATGCTGTTGATACAGCTCGACTTACCGGAACCGGTCTGACCGGCGATGAGCACGTGCGGCATCGTGGCCAGGTTGCACATCACCGGCTTGCCCGAGATGTCACGGCCAAGCGCCACTTCGAGCGGGTGCGTTGCGCGCTTCGCTTCGTCGGACGCCAAGATGTCGCCAAGCGTGACAAGTTGGCGCTGCCGGTTCGGCACTTCCACACCGATGGCCGAGCGCCCCGGAATGGGCGCCAGGATGCGCACGTCGGGGCTGGCCATTGCGTACGCGATGTCGTGGTTGAGGCCGGTGACCTTGTTGACCTTCACACCCGGACCCAATTCGAGTTCGTAGCGCGTGACGGTGGGGCCAACGGTCATTCCCACGAGACGAGCGTCGACTCCGAACTCGTGCATCGTGTCTTCGAGGATGGCGCCGCCCTGTTCGATGGCGCCGCGATCGATGGTCTTCGCACCGCTGCGCTTCAAGATGTTGCGCGCCGGGAGCTTCCAGACTGCGGGCCGGCTCCCTCGATTACCCAGGATTTCGAGCTGTTCGGCGGGACCAGCGGCCGGGTCGTCGTCGGTATCGGCGCCTGCTTCGGCCACCACTTCGGGTTCGAGGTCTTCGGGCTCGTCGTCTTCGTGATCAGCATTCACCAGGTCGATGACCGTTTCGGTGGCGTCCGCATCGTTGTCGCCGGCGCCGTCGGCGTACTGGTCGTAGAGGTGCACGGCCGGCCCGGTTCCCGAGTCGGAGTCGCGTGCCTCCAGCACGCGTTCTCGTTCCTCACCGTCGAGTTCGGTGTAGGCGAGCAACGTGCGCGCACACCAGCGGTAGCCACGCGCAATCGCCGCGAAGACGTCCCGCATGGGCAAGCCGGGAACCAGCAACAGGCCCAGCACCAACACACCGGCCAAGACGATGGCCGCACCCACAGTGCCGGCAATCGCAGTGAGCGGCATCACTACTGCGGAGCCAATCAGTCCCCCGGCGTCGCGCAGTTGGGTGAAGTCGGCGCTGAGGTCCGGCCGGCCGTTGACGAGCGTGAGGGCCCCGCAGCACGCCACGAGCAACAAGAAACTGCCCACGCACACGCGCAAGACCGCTCGCTTCTCGTTCGACGCCCGATCCGGATCGCCGCGCTCGCCCCGACGGCTGAAGAGCACGATGGCAATCCCAATCATTCCCACCGGAATGAGGATGGCGGCCCGTCCCACCAGTCCGGTGGTGACGGCACGCAGGATGCTGCCGACCGGGTCGACGACGTTCGACGACAGGCCGAGCGCCGTGAGGGAGGCGAGCACCAACAGCGTGATTGCGGTGGCGTCGGCGAAGTGCGAACCGAGCTGGTCGGCCACGGCGATCTTGGCCCGCTGGGTGACCGATGGTGCCGGCGGCGCAAAGTTCTTGCGCGACGGGGAGCGGCCCGCGCCCGCGCGCGAAGCCGTGCGTGATGAAGTGCTCGGTCCGCCCGAAGCGCCCCTCCGAGACTTGGAAGTCTTGGAGGCCATCGGTCCCAAGTTAGCCCGCCGCCACCCGCACCCCGCGCCACTTCGGGGCGCTTGTGACTGTCATATATCCAGCTCAGAAACGCCTCGGGGTCAGACCTCGAGGACGACGGGGATGACCTGGGGACGGCGCCGGGTGGAGTCGTTGATGAAGCGCCCCAGTGCCCGACGGGCGTGGCGGCGCAGGGTGTCGGGGTCGATCGCCCCCTCGTCGGCGGCCGCCTGCACCGCCGCGGCTACGGCGTCGCGGGCCTGGTCGAGGAGCTCCTCGGCCTCGGGGGCGTGGACCCAGCCCCGGGTGACGATCTCGGGCGCAGTCACCAGCTCGCCGGACTTGGCGTCAACGCTGACGATGACGAGCACGAAGCCTTCCTCGGCCAGCGCCTTGCGGTCACGCAACACGCCGTGCCCCACATCGCCGACGGTGCCGTCCACGTACAGGAAGTTCGCCGGCACCGCGTCGCGTTCGACCGACAGCCCGACGGCCGACAGCGTGAGCACGTCACCGTCTTCGCACACGATCACATTCGACTCGGGCACGCCGCAGTCGTGCGCCAACCGCGCGTGCGCCGTCATGTGGCGGTACTCGCCGTGCACTGGCACGAAGAACTCGGGCTCCAACAGGTTCAGCAGTGTCTTCAACTCATCTTGCGCGGCGTGCCCCGACACGTGCACGGGCGCCACTCGGTCGTGCACGACTTCGGCCCCGCTCTTGATGAGCGCGTTGATGACCCGGTTGACGTTGCCCTCGTTGCCCGGAATGGCGTGCGCGCTGAGCACCACCACGTCGTCGGGGGTGATCTTCACGTGCTTGTGCTCGTGCGCCGCCATGAGCGACAGCGCGGAGAGCGGTTCGCCCTGCGAACCGGTACAGATGACACACACTTCGCGCGGGGCGAACTGTTCGATCTGATCCGGTTGAATGATGCGCTGGTCGGGCAGGTGCAGCAGCCCCATCTCTCGCGCAATGGCCACGTTCTGGGTCATGGAACGGCCCAAGAAACACAGGTGCCGACCGGTCATCAGCGCGGCCTCGGCGACTTGCTGCACCCGGTGCAAGTGACTGGAGAAGCTCGCCACCACGATGCGCTTGCCGTCGTGTTCCCGGAAGAGGCGACGCATCGCCACCCCCACCGTGCGTTCGCTCGGCGTGTGGCCCGGGTGCTCGGCGTTCGTGGAGTCGGCGAGCAGCAGCCGAATGCCGCCGTCGCGTTCGGCGATGGCGCCCAGTGCTTTCAGATCGGTGCGCCGGCCGTCGACCGGCGTGAGGTCGATCTTGAAATCGCCCGAGTGCACGATGGTGCCCTGCGGCGTGCTCAGTGCAGTGGCGAACCCGTGCGGAACCGAGTGCGTGACCGGAATGAACGTGGCGTCGAACGGGCCGATTTGGCGCCGCTCTCCGTCGCGCACCGCGATGAGTTCCGTGTTGCCCAACACTTCGGCTTCGGCCAGGCGGGTACGCGCCAACGCCAACGTGAGCTCGGATCCGTAGATGGGCACCGACACGTCGCGCAACAGGAAGGCCAGGCCCCCGGCATGGTCTTCGTGCGCGTGCGTGATGAGCACGCCTTCGAGGCGATCGGCGTTCTCGCGCAGGTAGGTGAGGTCGGGCAGCACCAGGTCGATGCCTGGCATGTCGACGTCGGGGAACATGAGCCCGCAGTCGATGACGAGGATGCGCCCCTCGACCTCGATGCAGGCACAGTTGCGGCCGATCTCGCCGAGACCGCCCAGGAACACCACTCGTACGTCGCTCATCGCATGAGCACGGTACCTGCTACTGCGCCCCAACCACGTCGAACGCGCCGTACTCCTCGTCGGTCGTGGTCTCGTTCTCGAACGCGATCACCCCGATTTCGGTGAACTTCTCCCGCAGCCACGGGTCCCGGTCGTTGTCGAGGAGCCCCAGCTTCCGACAGTTCGGCACGATCTTCGAGAACAACATGGCCTGGAAGATGGGCCGGTCCGGCACCGACATGATGAAGGGCGCCACGTCCCGAGGGTCGAGCCCCATGCGTTCCCAGACCTCTTGTTGGATGAAGCGGTCGCGCATGCGGACAGCTGCCTCGAAGGCGAACTCCATGCGCTCGCGCAGCTCCTGCGCGTTCAGTTCAGCGTAGAACTCCTTGAGCGAGATCACGCCGAACGCCACATGGCGTGCTTCATCACTCATCACGTAGCGCAACAGCTGCTTCAACAGCGGCTCGGTGGTCATCTGATGAATGAACCCGAACGCCGCGAGCGCAAGACCTTCGATCATGATCTGCATACCGAGATAGGTCATGTCCCAGCGCGAATCGGAGAGGGTGTCGTCGATGAGCATGCGCAAGTGCGCGTTGATCGGGTAGTGACCGTTGAGCTTCTCGTTCAAGTAGCGGCTGAACACTTCGACGTGACGCGCTTCGTCGACCACCTGGGTGGACGCGTAATACTTCGCATCGATCCAGGGCACCGTTTCCACGATGCGGGCGGTGCACATGAGCGCGCCCTGCTCACCGTGGAGGAACTGACTGAGCGTCCAGTTCTGGCTCTCCATGCCGAAACGGATCCAGTCGTCTTCGGTCCACGGCTCGAACACCGTGCCGCGCAGGTCGAGGTCGGAGTGGATCCCCAGGTTGTTCTGCAACTGGTTCTGGCGCGCCACTTCGGCTTGATCGACAGTGATGCTCCAGTCCAGGTCGGTGGTGGCATTCCACTGGCTGACCTTCGCCTTCTCGTAGAGCTTCGAGAGCGCCGGACGCGACCGCTCGTAGTTCCAGGTGAAGATGGCCTCGGCGTTGCTGCGCACCGCGTGTTCCACTTCGTTCACGTCGGTGTTCGAGACCGACAAGATCGCTTCGAGATCGTTGACGTCTTCGCGACCGATCAGCTCGAAGTTGCTGGTCATGTGGCCACCCCCTGCGGTGTGGATTGCGCCGGTTGCAACACCGGAACGATGAACTGCGCGACGAGCGCACTCGCACGCCGTGGGTCAGTGAGATCGGCACGTTCGTCGGCGAACGTGAGTGACGTGAGCAGCAGACGGGCCACCCACTCGCCCACCCGCACGGCCTGGTTGGCGCCCACGAACCGCTCCGCGGGCGCGCCCAGGACGGGCGCCACGGCAGCCAGGAACGCGTCGCCTTGGGCGAAGGCGAGCCACGGCAAGATGGCCTGCGGCTCGTGGTCGAAGAGGAACCGCAGTGCGCCGTGATCGTCGACGAAGCGAGCCGAGGTGACAACCACGGCGGTCAGGGCGTCGGTGAGCGTGTCGGCATCGGCGGTGGCAGTGGCCAGCTGGGCCTCGAAGCGCTGCACCTCGGCACCCACCGCCGCATCCACCAACGCCTGCTTGTTGGCGAAGTGGCGATAGAGCGTGGCCCGGCTGCAGCCCGCCGCCGCCGCCACGTCGTCGAGAGTGGTCTTGGCCAAACCATGGCGGGCCACTACTTCGAGCAGGCCCGCAACTGCGCGCTCGGCCATCGTCACTGGGCTCACGCGCGTGTCATGGCTCACAAGGACCATGGGTGAGACAATAAGGCATTTCGTGTCTCACCGTCAACCCCCGTGGAGCACGGCCCCCAAGAGCTCGGTACGCACCAGCTCCGCCACCACTGTCGGGTCCTCGAGATCCCAGTGCCCCGGCGACGAGATGAGCGAAAGGATCATCCGCGACAGGTAATCGGCCGTGGCAGCCAGATCGGCGTCGGTCCGCACTCGCCCCGCCCGTGCCTCGACTTCGAGGTACGGCAAGAGGTACTCGGCGATGACGGGACGAACGTTGTGCGACTCGGTGGTGAGCAACGGCAAGAGCAGCTCGGGCTCTTCGACGAGCATCCGCTGCAACAGCGCATGCTCCCGCACGGCCCGGTGCGCGAACACCAGCACCTCTTCGAGCATCGTGGCGAAGTCCGGCGCGCCGTACGCCGCTTCGGCCAGCCGGCCGAAGAAGCGCGCCACCTCGAAGCCCACCGTCTCGCGCAGCAGCTCGTCGCGTCCGCCGGGGAACCAGCGGTACAGCGTGGCTCGGGACACTCCCGACTCGCGCGCCACGTCTTCGACACTCGTGCGCGTAAGGCCACTGCGCTCGACGCACGTGTACGCGACTTCGAGCACCCGTTCGCGCGCCGGCAGTTCCGCCTCACTCACACGCGCCACCGTACCGAAGCGGCCCGGACCATGAGCGCACAACGGAGCGGGCCCGCCCTCCGAAGAGAGCGGGCCCGCCACGAACACTCGATGTTCAACCGGAACTACTTGGTGAACTTGTAGGCCTTCGCCGCGTCGGAGGTGTAGTTCACCGCCGCCGCCTTCAATCCACCCGGAACCGACGGGTCGACCGTGAAGAGCGTGGACACCGGAGGAGCCTGGCGCTTGGCCACGTCCGAGCCGTAGGTGAAGTCGGGAACGAGGTCGCCGAACTTCAACGTGCCGACGTCACCGATCGCTGCGGTGATGCCCTTCGGGCTGAGGTCGCCGTTCCCGGCCGCCTTCTCGAGAATCTGGTCCATGGCCCAGGCCTGGGCGTATCCGAACGCGAAGTAGATGTCGGGCGCCTGGTCGGGCTTGTACTGCTTGACGGCGTCGAGCATCTGCGCCATCCCCGGAACGTTGGTGTCGCCCCACGACGCACCGACCGAGCTGACCCACGCGTTCTTCTGCAAGTACGGGCCCACGTCGGCGAGGCCGCCGAACGCCGTGACCCACGCCGGCGACATGAGCGCCCACTGCGGCGTGAAGTTTGCGGCCACGGCCTTTCCGATCACCGACGGCGTGTCGGTGGCGAACACGGTGCCGTAAACGAAGTCGCACTTGCCGTCTTGGAGCTGCTGGATCGATGCGGTCTTGTCGGCACCCGTTGCATACCGGGCCGTCACCGCAATCTTGAAGTTCAACTGCTTCGCCGCGAAATTCATGCCGGCGACACCCGCGTCACCGTAGGCGTCGTCCTGCGCGATCTGGCAGATGGTCTTCCCCTTCCCACCAGCCTTGTTGAGGTAGTAGTCCACGGCGTTGATGGCGAGGATCTGATACGTCGTGGCGATCGGGAACAGGTTCGGTTCCACCAACCACTCGGCGTCAAGGGTGGCCGGACCGGCCGCGAGGCCCTGGTCGTCGAGCTTCTGGATCAGCGACTGGCTGATCTGCGTACCCAGAATCTGCTGGAAGGCCGCAACCTTCGAGCTGATCTCGTCGAACGCCTGGCCGGCCGGAGTGGGTTCGTACTTGGAGTCGCGAACCTCGAGCTTCACCTTGTACTTGCCGGCCACGCCGCCGCTTGCATTCTTGGCGTCCCAGTAGACCTGATTGCCCGCGGTGAGCGGGTTACCGACGATCGACGCCGTGCCCGACGTAGGAGTGATCACCCCCAACGTGATGGTGGTGCCGTCGAATCCCTGACCCGGGACGGGCGTGCCGCCCTTCTTCGCCGTGGTGGTGCTTCCACCGGACTTCGACTTGTCGCCGCTGCCACACGCAGCCACGACGAGTGCGAACACGCTGATCAGCGCCAACAGCGCCGCCATGTTCTTCCGCCGCATCGGGATCCCCCTCGAGAGTAAATGGTCCGGGGGAACGTAGCCGAGGGAGCACCCGAACCGCGGGCAAGCGCTCGGCCAAGCGCGCAGCCTTCCTGCGTCGGGAGCGTCAGGTACTGCTGCGGGACAGGGCGCCCCGCAGCTTGCTGATGGCGCCGGCGATGCCGTTGGGCTGGGTCACCAGGGTGATGACCAGCAGCGCCGAGAACACCAAGCTCGAGAACACCGCCGCCGACATTCCGGACTGACCGGGCTTCGCAATGAACGGCAACGAGTCGGAGAACTGCCGCACGGCGGCGGGCATCCCACCGAGGATGACGGCACCGAGCACGGTGCCGTAGACGGACCCCAGCCCACCAACGATGATGACCGTGAGAATGAGGATCGAAAGCTGCAGCCCGAGCGTGGGGCCGAACGCCTCTTCTTCTTTGGGGACCGCGTTCGAGAGGTACAGCGCGTACAGCACGCCGGCCAACGAGCCAATGGCACTCGACACCACGAAGGCGCCCACCTTGTAGCGGAACAAGCTGATGCCCACCACTTCGGCCGCCACGTCGCGATCACGCACCGCCTGGAGTGCACGACCGGGACGCGAGCGCACGATGTTCTTCACGAGCAGCGCCACGATGGCCACGAACGCCCACACCAGATACATGAGCCCCTGGTTACGGAACTCGTTGGGCCGCGTGAGCGTGCGCATGCCGAAGAAGTCGAAGTCGCGCGCGAAGTCGAAACCGAACACCTGCGCGGTCTGCGGCATCGACACGCCCTTGTTGCCACCACTCACCGAATCGAGCAGATTGAGTACCCAGATGGTGATGAAGATGAACCCGAGCGTGACGATCACCAAGTAGTTGCCGCGCAACCGCAGTGCCGGCAGGCCCACCACGAAACCGACCACGGCGCCGATGGCGATTGCGATGGGCAGATAGACGAGGAACGGCTGGCCCAACCCGGGAACGCCACGCACGTCGGGCGACCGGCCGTAGTAGCTGGCCACGAATGTTCCGATGGCCATGAACGCGGCCGTGCCCAACGATGCCTGTCCGGCAAACCCGGTGAGCAGGTTGAGCCCCAGCGCGGCGACCGCGATGACGCCCGAGAACGCGAGCACATTGGCCCACTCGGTGGAGACGACCAACGGCAGCACGAGGTAGATCGGCAGTACAACTGCTGCAATTACCCACTCGCTCGGACCCTTGAAGAGGCGGGTTTCCCGACGAACCTGCGTCGTGTCGATCGGGAGAGCAGTGTCGGTCATCAGATCCGCCGCACTTCTGGAGTACCGAACAACCCGTACGGCCGAATGAGCAACACGGCAATCATCACCAGGTACGGGAGCACCGACGGGAACTGCCCGCCGAGGGCCGGGAAGTACTGCGCCTCATAGGCGCGCGCCAAGTTCTCGATCACACCGATCAACAGACCGCCAACCACCGCGCCGCCCGGCGAGTCGAGCCCACCCACGATCATGGCGGGGAACGCCCGCAAGCCCACCAAGGCAATGAACGCCGCGTTGAGCCCCACCAACGGCGTAGAACCCGAACCGAGCATGGTGCCGGCAATTGCTGCCGCCACTCCACCGATCACCCACGACAGCGCGACCACGCGGTTCACGCTGATGCCTTGCGCCAACGCCGCTTCCGGATCGATGGCTGCCGCTCGCATGGACAGACCGACGGGCGTGAAGCGGAAGAGCACGAAGAACCCGAAGAGCAGCAACGCGGCGAGCCCGATGGTGACGGCATCGATTCGCAGCAATGTGACATCACCGATCTGGAACGTGGTGAGACCCCACGGGTTCGCCACTTTGTTGCCGCCGGCAGAGTCGCCACCCCAGATGAGATCGACGACCGCTTGCAGGAACAAGAAGAGCCCGATCGTGGCAAGGATCTGCGAGAAGCCCGGCGCACGCGACATGTTGCGCATCACGAAACGCTGGAACAAGAAGCCAACGGCACCGCAGACCGCCGCGGCCAGTACCAACGACAGCCACCACCCCAATTTCCAAGTAGCGACGCCGTTGTAGGCAACGAACGCGCCCAGGACCACCAACCCCACCTGCGCGAAGTTCAACAACCCGGTCGCGCGATAGATGATGACGAACCCGAGGCACACCAACGCGTAGATGGCCCCCAAGGACAGCCCCGCCACGAAGTTCTGGAAGAACTTCGTGGGATTGTCGGCGGCCAGATAGGCCAAGCCACCGAACAACAACCCGCCCACCGCGAGGACGCCGACGTTCTGCGGCCGAGTAACCCACTTCATTGCGACACCTCTTGTCCCAGGTAGGCGTCAATCACCTTCTGGTTGTTACGGATCTTCTCGGGCGTGTCGAGCGCGATGGGTACGCCGAAGTCGAGTGCCATCACCCGATCGGCGACGTCCATCACCAGGTGCATGTCGTGCTCGACCAACACCATGGCGACGCCAAGCTCACCGTTGATCTGACAGATCGCACGCGCAAGTTCCTCGGTTTCCTCGAGGTTCATGCCGGCAACCGGCTCGTCGAGCAACAGGAGCCGCGGGTCCATGGCCAGCGCCCGCCCCAACTCGATCTTCTTCTGCACGCCGTAGGGCAACGTGCCCACCGGGTGGTTGCGGACGTCTTGGAGGCCCAGGAACTCGGCGATCTCCTCGCAACGCGCGCGGTTGCGAATCTCTTCGTTGCGAGCCGGGCCCAACCAGAGCATGCCTCGCACGAAGCCCGACTTCATGCGGATGTGTCGACCCAGCATGAGGTTGTCGATGACGTTCAAGTTCTTGAACAAGGCCAAGTTCTGGAACGTACGCGCGATACCGAGCTGCGCGGTCTTCGACGGCCGCATGCCGATGATCTCGCGACCATCCAGGGTGATGCTTCCCTCTTGTGGGCGATACACCGCGTTCAAGCAGTTGAAGATGGACGTCTTACCGGCGCCGTTGGGACCGATGATGGCGAACAACTCGCCCGGCAGGACGTCGAAACTCACGCCACTCAGCGCCTGCACGCCGCCGAAGCGCATCGACACGTCGCGCATGGAGAGCAACGGCTTCCCGGAGGCGAACACTTCGCCGGCCTCGGTCATACCGATTCCCCGTTCCGTGCGGCGCGGTACTGCAGCTTCAGCTCGCGGAACGACGCACGCCCCTGTTCACCCGTGCCCAAGTAGAACTCCTGGATGTCGGAGTCGTTGCGCAACGCTTCGCCGGTACCGGAACGAACGATGGCACCGTTCTCGATGACGTAGCCGTAGTGCGCTATGGAGAGCGCCATGACCGCGTTCTGCTCGACCAGCAACACGCTGGTGCCAGCCCCATTGATCTGAGCGATGATGTCGCGGATCTGCTGCACGATGAGCGGCGCCAAACCGAGAGACGGCTCATCGAGCAGCAACAACTTGGGCCCCGCCATCAACGCGCGCCCAATGGCCACCATCTGCTGCTCGCCGCCCGAGAGGTACCCGGCGGTGCTGTGCCGTCGCTCGGCCAGCTTGGGGAACAGGCTGAGCACCCAGTCGTAGGTCGCTTTCACATCAGCCCGGTTCTTGCGGGTGGTGGCGCCGGTACGGAGGTTCTCGTCGACGGTGAGCTCGGCGAAGATCCGCCGACCTTCCATGACCTGGGCCAAGCCGGCCCGCACCAGCGACGGAGTGGACGAGTGAGTCGTGTCGACTCCCTCGAAGCACACGGTGCCGGCCCGGACCTTGGCGTGGTTGAAGGAACGCAACCCCGAAACAGCCCGCAGCAACGTGGTCTTGCCGGCACCATTGGCACCCAAGAGCGCAATGACCTTGCCGCGATCGACGTCGATGTCGACGCCCCGGAGCGCCAGGATCACGTCGTCGTAGACAACCTCGAGCCCTCGGACCGACAACAGCGGCTCCGGCTCGGAGTGCGATACGCCCGAAGGCGGCGCCGCGTCCGTTGCCGGCACCGTTGGATCGTCA
>JBMOIJ010000024.1:0-35076 GCA_049317385.1 Acidimicrobiia bacterium | reverse complement strand
TCCGTCGGGGCGGGCCTCCGCCCGCCCGGTCCTCCTGCGGACGGTCGCTTGATGCTCGCGTGGCCGCCGGCGGCCGACCGCAAGGCGGTCATTGCGCAGCACTTGGCGCCGTCGGGGTCGAGCATCGTGATCACGCCGGCGCCGGGGCGCACCGTGCCGTTGGTGCGCTCGCTGCGGGCTGCGGGCCGGCGGGTCGTGCTCATGCACGGTTCCGACGCCGAACGCAGCGCAGCGTGGCGCGACGCCTCGCGTGGGAACTGTGTCGTGGTCGGGGGCCGAGGTGCAGTGTTCGCTCCGGTCCCTGATCTTGCTGCGCTCGTGGTGCTCGACGAACACGACGAAGCGTTGCAGGAGGAGCGGGTCCCCACGTGGTGTGCGCGCGAAGTGGCGGCGGAACGGGCCCGCCGATCGGGGGCTTCGCTCGCGCTCATCACTCCGGTGCCCACACCTGAAGGCGTTGCGATCGCAGGCCCTGTCGTCCGGCCCGACCGCGCCGCTGAGCGCGACGGGTGGCCGCTCGTCGAAGTTGTCGACCTGCGCGACGGCCCACCGCGCGGCCTGCTCACCGAACCGTTTGCCGCTGCAGTGCATCACGTGCTCGAGTTGGGCGGGCGAGTCGTGTGTGTCGTGAACCGCAAGGGGCGGGCGAAGCTGTTGGCGTGCGCGCACTGCAACGAGCTCGCGCGTTGTGAAGCATGCGACGCGGCGGTGATCGATGACGGCGAGCAGCTGGTGTGTCCTCGCTGTGACACTCGCCGACCTCGAATCTGTCGCAAGTGCAATTCCACGAAGCTGAAGGTGTTGCGGGCCGGGGTCACCAAGTTGCTCGAAGAGCTCCAAGCACTGCTCCCGCGGGCGACTGTCGCCGACATCGACGCCGCTACCGACGAGGTACCCGACGCCGATGTGTACATCGGTACCGAGGCCGCGCTACATCGTGTGCCACCACGTGCGGTGAAGCTCGTGTCCTTCCTCGACTTCGACCAAGAACTCCTGGCACCGCGCGTTCGCGCCACCCAGGAGGCCCTGGTGCTGTTGGCGCGCGCAGGTCGCGTCGTCGGCTCACGCGCCAACAACGGACGCATCCTCGTGCAGACCCACGTCCCGGACCATCCGGCGATTGATGCGGCGTTCCACGCTGATCCCACGTCGGTCCTCGAAGGCGAGACCGCGCGCCTTCGGGTGCTCGGGTACCCGCCCTTCGGTGGACTGGCGGAACTCTCGGGAAGTGCGGCCGCAGTTGCGGTGGCCGCGGCGGCGGCCGGCGCGGCGGGAGCTGTGGTGTTCGGTCCGATCGGGGATGGTGAACGCTCCCGTGCGCTGGTGAGCCATCGCAGCTCGTCGCTCCTGGCCAACGTCTTGGCTGGTGTGGTGCCGGCGGCCAAGGCGACGGGGCGTGTGCGCGTCGCCGTCGACCCCCGGCGCGTCTAGCCTGGAACAGACATGTCGTACCCCATTCGCACGTTCGGTGACCCGGTGCTCAAGCAGCGCGCCAAGGAAGTCACAGAGATCGACGGAGTGTTGGCGCGCCTGTGCGACACCATGCTCGACACCATGTACGACGCACCGGGGGTGGGTCTTGCCGCGCCCCAGGTAGGAGTCCAGAAGCGGCTGTTCGTCTACGACGTGGGTGACGGCCCGGCAACGCTCATCAACCCCGAGATCGTGGATTCCGTAGGGGAGTGGAGTTATGAGGAAGGGTGCCTTTCGGTGCCGGGCCTCTACTTCGACATCGTGCGGCCCAAGGTGATCACGGTCCAGGGCCTCGACCTCGATGGCAACGAGGTGGTCATCGAAGGCGACGAACTCCTCGGCCGGCTCTTCCAACACGAGCTCGACCATCTCGATGGGGTGCTGCTTCTGGATCGCCTCGACGATGATCGGCGCAAGCAGGCGCTCCGGGTGCTGCGCGAACAAGCCATGACGGGTGCCGCGCCCAGCGGCCATCACGGCCTGCTCTGAACATCGCCGCATGCGCATCGCATATTTCGGCACGCCGCGCGACGCGGTTCCGGCACTGGAAGCGCTCGCCGACGACCACGACGTGGCCATCGTGGTGACGCAACCCGACCGGCGGCGCGGGCGGGGGAGCGATCTCGTTCCCAGCCCAGTGAAAGTCGCAGCCATCGAGCGCGCCATCCCGGTCCTCACGCCCACCAAAGCACGCGAGGTGATCGACGACGTGCGGGCGGCGAAGGTCGACATCGGTGTGGTGGTCGCCTTTGGGCAACTCTTGCCGGTCGATCTCCTCGAAGCGGCGCCGATGGGATTCGTCAACGTTCACTTCTCGTTGCTGCCGCGCTGGCGTGGCGCGGCACCCGTCGAACGTGCGCTGCTCGCCGGAGACCCCGAGACCGGTGTCGACATCATGGCGATGGAGCAGGGCCTCGACACCGGCGCGGTATATGCCGAAGCCCGCACTGCCATCACCGATACCGACACTGCAGGTTCGCTGCACGAGCGCCTCGTCGCGATGGGAACCGAGCTGCTTCTCCACACGTTGCCCACCATTTCCTCGACCACGCCCACCGAGCAGAAGGGCGAGGCCGTCTACGCCGACAAGCTCAATGTTGAGGAGTTCGCGATCGACTGGTCGCTCGCCGCGGTCGACATCGACCGTTTGGTGCGCGCCGGCAATCCGCGTCCGGGCGCGTTCACGGCAGCGAATGGCAAGCGCCTCAAGGTGTGGCGCACCACGCTCGCGGACGGTGTGCTCGCACCAGGAATGGTCGACGCCAATGGGCGTGTTGGCACGGGCGATGGCGTCATCGTTCTCGAGGAAGTGCAGCCCGAAGGCAAGGCGCGCATGTCGGGCCAGGCATGGCGCGCCGGCGTGCGCGGTGAGCTCACGTTCGGATAATGCGATGAGTGCGCGAGCTGTTGCAGTTGCAGTGTTGGCGCGTGTCGACGACGGCGCGTTCGCGAACTTGGCCCTCCCGGCCGAGTTGCGTCGCTCGTCGCTCGATGCGCGCGATCGTGCTTTCGTCACCGAGTTGGTCTATGGCACGCTGCGCAACCGGCGCCTCGTCGATTCCTTCATTACGCCGCACCTCTCGCGCTCGATGGCATCACTCGACGCGCCGGTTCGAGCCGGTTTGCGGATCGGCACCTATCAGTTGCTCGAAGGCATTGCACCCCACGCGTCGGTGAGTGCCACCGTCGACGCAGTCCAGGGGAAGGGCCGCGGGCTGGTGAACGCAGTCCTCCGCAAGGTGGCGGATGCGAATCCTGCGTATCCCGAAGCGACCGACGTGGAGACAGTGGCGCTCGCGACCTCGCACCCCAAGTGGCTGGCTCAGCGATTTGCGGCCGATCTTGGTGACGGCGATGCGATTGCGGTGATGCGCGCGAACAACGAGCGACCGGTGGTCACGTTGCGGGTGCGACCTGACGTCGACCTCGACGCAACGGTGTCCGAACTCGAAGCCGAGGGCGCGCACGTCGAACGCGGTTCGTTGGTGGCTCGCGCATTGCGGGTCACGGGTACGGGTGACCCAGCTGGTCTCGCAGTTGTCCGCGACGGGCGGGCATCACCGCAAGACGAAGCGAGTCAAGCGGTGGTGCAGATCATCGACCCGCAACCCGGCGAGCGGATCCTCGATCTTGCGGCCGCGCCGGGCGGGAAAGCCGCGGCAATGGCCGAGCACGGCGCGTGGGTGGTGGCGTCCGATCGCGACGAAGGCCGTGCGTACACGATGCAGCGCAACTTCGATCGCCTCGGGCTCGGCAACGTGGCGTGCCTCGTTGCCGACGGCACTGAGCCGCCGTTTGCGCTCACCGTCCACGGCGAATTCGATGCGGTGCTGCTCGACGCGCCGTGTAGTGGGCTGGGGGTGTTGCGCCGTCGTCCTGATGCGCGTTGGCGGATCCAGCCCAACGATGTCGGCGCGCTCGGACTCATCCAGCAGCACCTGTTGGCGAGCGCGGCCGAGCTGGTGCGGCCGGGCGGGCGGCTCGTGTATTCGGTTTGCACGCTCACGAGTGCCGAGACACTGCGGGTCGATGAGTGGGCCGCCCGATTTCTGCCCAACTTCGAGGCCGACCCGCCCCCGGAGGCGCCGTGGACCCCATTGGGTCGGGGGGCGCGCCTGTTGCCCAGCGCCGCGGGGACCGATGGCATGTACGTATTGCGCCTCCGGCGCACGTCGAGCGCGTGAGCACCTAGGTTGTAGGCGTGAAAATCGCGCCGTCCATCCTTGCTGCCGACTTCGCCGACCTCGCCGCCGACATCGAGCGAGTCGGCAATGAAGCCGATCTCTTGCACGTCGACGTCATGGACGGGCACTTCGTTCCCAATCTCACCATCGGCCCGCCGGTGGTGAAGTCGCTGCGCAAACGGACCGACCTTTACCTCGACTGTCACCTGATGGTCACGAACCCCGGTGACCTGCTCGACGCCACGGCCGATGCGGGCGCCGACGGCATCACGGTGCATGTCGAAACGGGTGACACCGACGCGTTGATCGCCCGCATTCGTGAGCTCGGCTGCAAAGTCGGCCTCACGTGCAGTCCGGGAACCGCATACGACGCCATCGCGCCGTACCTCGACCGCATCGACACGTTCCTCGTTATGAGCGTCAACCCGGGTTTTGGTGGTCAATCGTTCATTCCTGAAGTACTCCAGAAGGTGCGCGCCGCGCGGGCCGAGATCGACGCGCGAGGGCTCGCGGTCGAGATCGAGATCGATGGAGGCATCAAGGCCGACAACGCACATGTGGCCGCCGAAGCAGGCGTCGACATCTTGGTCGCCGGGAGCGCGGTGTTCGGTGCCGACGATCCGGCGGCCGCAGCGCGCGCGATCAGGGCTGCTGCGACGGGCGCGTGAGAATGGGCAGCCGCATCCTGGTCGTCGACGACGACACCGAGGTTGCCGCTGCGGTCGAGGTCAACCTCGTCGTCGAGGGCTACGACGTGCGAGTCGTGCACGATGGTGCTGCGGCGTTGCTCGCAGTGCGTGACTTCGAGCCCGAGTTGGTGATCCTCGATGTGGTGTTGCCCACCATCAGCGGTGTCGAAGTGTGCGAGGCCCTGCGGGCCGATCCGCGCTCCGCTGACATCGCGGTCATCATGCTCACGGCCAAGACGGTGAAGGAAGACCGCTTGCGTGGCCTGAGCGCCGGTGCTGACGACTACCTGCTCAAGCCGTTCGATCCGGCCGAGCTCGTGGCGCGCGTGCGCAACGTGCTCCGGCGGTCGTCGCGTATGCGCGACCAGTCGCCGCTCACGCGGCTCCCTGGCAACTTCAGCATCTCGGCCGAACTCGAACGGTTGGTGAACGATGCCGATGCGCGTTTCGCCGTCCTCTACTGCGACCTCAATCACTTCAAGTCGTTCAACGACCACTACGGCTTCCTGCGCGGCGACGAAGTCATCAAGTTCACCGCGCAGGTGTGTACCGATTCGATGGCCGACGTCGAGGGCACGCCCCATTTCGTCGGGCACGTCGGTGGCGACGACTTCGTGGTGATCTGCCCGCCGGAAGTTGCCGAGGCACTGGCGGCCACCATCATCGAGCGGTTCGATGCCGGCATCCCGAACTTCTACGACGAGGCGGACCGGGCGCTCGGTTACGTCGAAACCGTCAGTCGCACGGGCGACCGGATTCGCAACCCGTTGATGGGCATCGCGATCGGGGTCGCCACGACCGAGCGACGGCGCCTGGCCACGCAGTGGGAGGCGTCCGTTGCGGCTTCGGAGATGAAGTCTCACGCCAAGCGCCACGGGCGTTCTGCGTTCGAGGTCGACCGCCGGCAGTCCTGAATCGGGCCCCTCCTGGGGGCGGCGTTACGATCGATCCGATGACTGAGTGGTCTGAGCGCGAAGTTGAGGCGATGGAGCAGGCCCTCACGCTCGCGGCCGGGGTGCGGCGGATCACGGCTCCCAACCCGTGGGTCGGCTGCGTGATCGTGGCCCCGTCCGGACTCTTCGTCGGCGAGGGGGCAACCGCAGCGCCCGGCGGCCGCCACGCCGAACTCGCCGCGCTGGCCGCAGCGGGCGAACGGGCTCGGGGGGCAACTGCGGTGGTCACCCTCGAACCGTGTGCCCACCACGGTCGCACGCCGCCGTGCATCGATGCGCTGGCCGAGGCCGGTATCGCTCGGGTGGTGATCGGGATCGAGGATCCCGACGACCTCGTGGCGGGCCGGGGCGTGGTGGCGTTGCGGGACCGCGGAATCCAAGTGGTCGTGGGGGCGCGGGCGCGCGAAGTGCGTACCCAGCTCGCGCCCTACATCCACCAACGGCGCACGGGACGGGCGTTCGTGGTGGCCAAGTCGGCCATGAGTCTCGACGGACGTGTCGCCGCGGCCGACGGCACGTCTCAGTGGATCACCGGGCCGGTGGCGCGCGCCGACGGGCATCGGTTGCGTGCCGAGTCACAGGCGGTCATGGTCGGCGCCGGTACTGCACTGGCCGACCAGCCCACACTCACCCCGCGCGACGTCGAAGGGCTCTCGGGTCCGCTCCCGGTGCGCGTGCTGCTCGACGCTGCGGGGCGGGTTCCACCCACCGGTCCGCTGTTCGATGCGACGCTCGCCGACACGCTGGTCATCACCACCGACGCCGCTTCGGCGCACACTGTCGATGGTTGGAGAGCGGCGGGCGCAAAGGTCGAAATCGTCGATGCGTGGCCCAACGGGGTCGACCTCCTTGCGGTGCTCGAGCTGTTGGCCGGCGCAGGTGTGCTGCAGGTGTTGGTTGAAGGCGGGCCCACGCTCCACGGCGCGTTGTGGGATGCGGGGCTGGTCGACGAGTTCGTTGCGTACATGGCCCCCACGGTCTTGGGATCCGATGCATTGCCGGCGCTGATCGCAAATGGTCCGGCCACGTTGGCCGACGCGCATCGATTGCAGTTCCTCGACTCCGCCATCTTGGGACCTGACATCCGCCTGCGGTGGAGACGAATCTGATGTTCACCGGAATTGTCGAAGAGCTCGGACGCGTGCGCGCAGTCACTCCGGTGCATGGCGGCGCGCGCATCGAGATCGATGCGACGCGTGTGCTCGAAGATGCCGCCATCGGCGACTCGATCGCCGTGAACGGGTGCTGTCTGACCGTGGTCACCAACGACGGCGCCACGTGGGCCGCCGACGCACAGGTCGAGACGCTCGACCGCACCACGCTCGGCGCGTTGCAGGCCGGTGATCCGGTCAACCTCGAGCGGCCGGTTCGGCTGGCCGACCGGTTGGGGGGACACCTGGTGCAGGGGCACGTCGATGGTACGGCCACCTTGGCCGAGCGCACGCCGTTGCCCGACGCATCCGAGCGCCTGCGGTTCACCATTGCACCCGTTCTCCTGCGCTACGTGGTCGACAAGGGCTCCATCACGGTCGACGGAGTGAGTCTCACCGTGGCCGCCCGCGGCGCCGATTGGTTCGAGGTTGCACTCATTCCCCATACGCTCCACGTCACCACGCTCGGATCGCTCGTCAGCGGCCACGCGGTGAACATCGAGGTCGACGTGGTCGCCAAGTACATCGAACAGCTCGTTGCCTACGAGAGAGATCACTGACGTGCCCATCAACACCATCGAGGAAGCCATTGCCGCCGTTCAGCGGGGTGAACTCGTTGTCGTCGCCGACGATGTCGACCGTGAGAACGAGGGCGACCTCATCGGTGCCGCCGAACTCATCACCGAGGAACAGATGGCGTTCATGATCCGCCACACCAGCGGCGTCATCTGCCTGCCGATGCTCGGCGAGCGGCTCGACGCGCTGCGAATCCCGCTGATGGTGGCCGACAACACCGAGCATCAGCGCACGGCGTTCACAGTGTCGGTCGACGCCCGCGAGGGCATCACCACCGGCATCTCGGCGGCCGACCGCACCGCCACGGTCCGCGCCATGATCGATCCGGCAGCGCAGCCCGACGACATCGCTCGCCCGGGACACATCTTCCCGCTGCGCTACCGAGAGGGAGGCGTCCTCAAGCGAGCTGGCCACACCGAAGCGGGCGTCGACCTCGCCATGCTTGCGGGGTTGCAGCCGGCTGGCGTGCTCGCTGAAATCGTCCACGACGACGGCACCATGATGCGCGGCGACGACCTCGTGGCCTTTGCGGAAGATCACGGCTTGATGATGATCACCATCGCCGATCTCATCCGTTACCGCCGCCAGCGCGAGAAGCTGATCCGTCGGGTTTCCGAGGCGCGCATTCCCACGCGTCACGGCGATTTCAACGCAGTGGTCTTCGAGTCATTGCTCGACGGCGTGGAGCACATTGCGTTCGTGCGCGGCGATGTGGCCGGGCAAGAAGATGTGCTCGTCCGCGTGCACTCGGAGTGCCTCACCGGCGACGTGTTTGGCTCATTGCGCTGTGACTGTGGTGTGCAACTCGACCGGGCGCTCGAAATGATTGCCGAAGAGGGGCGCGGCGTGGTCGTGTATCTGCGCGGTCACGAGGGGCGGGGCATCGGGCTCGGTCACAAACTGCGCGCGTACACGCTCCAAGACGAAGGGCGCGACACCGTTGAGGCCAACACCGACTTGGGATTTCCGGCCGACTCGCGCGAGTACGGCATCGGCAGCCAGATGCTCGTCGACCTCGGCATCACCACGATGCGGGTCCTCACGAACAACCCAGCCAAGTACGGCGGGCTCGAGGGCTACGGCCTGCGCATCGTCGAACGGGTGCCGCTCGTGGTGCAACCGAACCCCGAAAACGTTCGCTACCTGGCCACCAAACGCGACAAACTCGGCCACCTGCTGGGCGAATCCGTCGACGAAGCGGGAGAACATTCCTGATGGGGCAGTACGCAGTACACGAAAGCGACCTCGACGCTACGGGCTGTCGGGTGGCGGTCGTGGCGGGCCGGTTCAACCGCGAGATCGTGCAGCTCTTGTACGACGGCGCGGTCAAGGAGTTCGAGCGTTTGGGTGTTGCCTCCGACGCAATCGACGCCGTTTGGGTTCCGGGTGCGTTCGAGTTGCCGCTGATGGCCAAGACATTCGCGGCCACTGGTTCCTACGACGCCATAGTGTGCGTTGGTGCCGTTGTCCGTGGGGGCACCCCACACTTTGATTACGTCGCGGGTGAGTGTGCGCGGGGGCTCATGAACGCGTCGCTCGAGACGGGTGTACCCATCGTCTTTGGCGTACTGACCACTGACAACAAGGAACAAGCCTTCGATCGTGCTGGCGGCGCCGAGGGCAACAAGGGCGCCGAGGCCGCAGCAACTGCCATCGAAATGGTCACCCTGCTGCGGGCCGTCAACGGGGAGCACTGATGCTGCGGATCGTTCTGCCGAAGGGCTCGCTCGAGCGGGCCACGCTTCAGCTGTTCGAAGATGCTGACCTTGCGGTGCACCGCGGCAGCGACGTCGACTACCGGGCCACCATCGACGACCCTCGGGTCGCTGAAGTGATGATCCTGCGCCCGCAAGAGATTCCGCGCTATGTGGCCGACGGGCTCTTCGACCTGGGTATCACCGGGCGCGACTGGGTCGAGGAAACGAACGCGAACGTCGAGTCGCTCGGTGAGCTCCGATACTCGAAGGCCACAAGCCGTCCCATCAAGGTGGTACTTGCGGTGGCGAACGACGCGCCCTGGCAGTCGGTGCGTGATCTGCCGGCCGGCGTGCGGGTGCACACGGAATACCCCGAACTCACGCGCCGCTATCTCGAAGCGAATGGCGTCGACGCCCAAGTGAGCCTCTCCTATGGCGCCACCGAAGCAAAGATCCCCGAAATTGCTGACGCCGTGGTCGAGATCACCGAGACGGGCCGCGCGCTGCGTGCCGCGGGGCTGCGCATCCTCGACACCATTTTGTTGAGTTACACCGAACTCGTGGCCAACAAGGATGCGGCGGCCGACCCCGAGAAGCGCAAGGCGATGGAGCAGCTGCTCACCTTGCTCAGCGGCGTACTCGAGGCGCGCGGACGGGTGTTGGTGAAGTGCAACTGCGACAAGGAGCAGCTCGACAGCGTGCTTGCACTCTTGCCGGCGTTGAAGTCGCCCACCGTGTCGCCGCTGTCGGGTGACAGTGGTTACGCCGTCGAGACGGTTGTCCCCAAGTCCGAGATCAACATCTTGATCCCGGCGCTGAAGGACGCCGGCGCCACCGGGATCATCGAACTCCCGATCGCCAAGATCGTCTCCTGAGCGTGAACTCGGCGGCGCCGCGCCAACGGGGCACCGTGGTGGCCTTCGACGAGTTCGTCGGGTTGGGCGAAATCGACGCGGCTGGCGAGCGAGTTCGGTTCCACTGCACGCAGATCGCCGATGGCACGCGCACGATCGAGGTTGGGGCGCCGGTGGAGTTCGCGCTTGTGCTCGGCCCGACGGGCCGACCCGAAGCCACCGCCATCACCCCGCGGCGTTTCTGACTGTCATATATCCAGCTCAGAAACGCCGCCGGGCCACCGGGGTTACCAACTGCCGGCGACGACCAGTCCGCTCAGGAAGCGGGCGCCGGTTCCGAAAGAAATCGGGATACCCGCGAACCATCACCCCATTTCGGTCGTCGGTACGGGTGGAAGACCCGACGTACCAGGGGTGTCCGGGGTGACAGTGACCCTGACCGACAGTGAGCTCATCGATGGCGCAGCGGCCGGAGACGCCGGCTGCATCGCCGCGCTCGTGCGAGCCAACCAGGCGCGGATCTGGCGGTTCTTGGTACGGATGCTGCGCGACCACTCGCTCGCCGAAGACGTGGCGCAAGAGACCTTCATCCGCATGGTCGACAAGCTTCCGTCGTGGCGTCGCGACGCGACCTTCACCACGTGGCTGTTCCAGATCGCACGCCACGCCGCCATCGACGCGATGCGCAAACGTGATCGATGGAACCGGAACGCCGATCTGGTGGCCCTTCCGAGCGCGTCAACCGATGCCGTGTCCCGCGTCGAAATTCTCGCCGCGCTGAACACGCTGCCCGACCAACTTCGTGAGGCCCTGATCATGATCGAAGTCACCGGTCTCAAGTACCGCGAAGCCAGTGAAGTGCTGGGTGTCGCCGAAGGCACGTTGAAACGACGCGTGTTCGACGCTCGCCAGCGTTTGGCCGACTGGATGGAGGAGCAACCCGATGCAGTGTGATGACGCTCGCTTCGCCCATTCTTTGCGCATCGACGATGCGCTCGACGCAGCAACGGCTCTCCAACTCGAAGCGCATCTGGCCAACTGCGAGTCGTGTCGTCAGTTCGAGCGACGAGTCGGGCTCGTGCGCAACGCGGTTGCGGTCGAGGAGCCCTTCCCGGATCTTGTTGCCGCCACAGTTGGACATTCGCGAACCATTCGCGCGCTTCCGACGTCCCCAGATGCGAGCGCGACTGAACACTCGGGAGTGATCGACATGCAAGATCTCGTGCAGAGCGAACCGGGGGTGTGGCAGCACCACGAAATGCGCCGCCAAGGCCGCCGGCGAACGCAGCGCCGGTGGCTGGTCGTCGCCGCAGCGGCGTCAATCGTTGCGGTGGTGGCGGGCCTTGTCGTTGGGTTGCCCAAGGGTTCGAGCGACCGGGCGGTGGCGACCGCAACGGTCCCGGCATCCGAGGCGGGGAACGGGAAGATTTCCGCCGCGTCGTTGAGTGCTGATGATGAGGCAGCCGTACGCTCGCTCGTGCAGCAGGTGCTCGATCACACGCTTACCGGCGATGCCGCAACGGCGGGGAACGATCTGCCGATTGCTGACAGTGGCCGGTATCGCGCCTTCATCCAGTCGCATGCGCGACAGGCAGGCAGCGCATTTTCTCCGCTCCGTGGCCGCATCGATCAGGTCCGAGCCCGATCGGAAAACGAGGTCGAGGTCGTCGCAACGGTCGTTGGGGTCTCGCTGCCGGGTTCGGCTTCGAAATTCCTCGTGACTCGGACAGATGGCATGTCGCCGTGGGTGATCAGTGTCGAGTCGGCGTGCAATTTCACCGGCGGGCTCTCCTTCGGCCTGAACTTGGCGTGTCCCCTGTCGGTCTATGACCCGGTTGCCACCGACAACGCAGCTTCCGCTGACGGACGCGCAATCCAGGCGACATTCGACCGCTTCTATTCGGGTGATGTGGCGGGCGCGGAATCAGGGTTGGACCTCCAGCCGCGGATGCAGCAGTTTCAAGCTGTGTACGGGTCGAGCGTGCGGCCTTCGGTCGACGGAGTGTTGTTCGCAGGCGATCAGGCGATGGTGGAGTTGGGGAAGTCGGTGAACGCCCGAGTGGCAGTGGTGCGCGATGGCGACACCTGGCGCATCGCGTCGACCAGCGCATGCCGTCTCGTTGCGCTGCCGGGGAGTGAGGTGTGTCCGGCAGTTCCAGTGGTTGCGGGCTTGCCTCCCGTGGTGGTTGCGCTGCCGCCGACCAACCCCACGGTTGCGGTTACCGGAGTGCTGCCACCAACTGCCCGCTACCACCGGGCAGTCGCTGACGCGCTGGTAGCCCTGAGCGGTGCAACGGGATTGTCCGCCGACGAAGCGTCGGAGTACTTGGCGAGTGACTCGGGGAACGACCCGGTGGCTTCGCTCGCCGCTTGGCGTGCGGCCGCGGTGGGGCGGCAACTCACGGTTCGATCGATTGACGGGTTCATACCCACGGCGTCGGGGCTCACGTCCTTCCGGCTGGTGTACGCGACCACCAGCGTCGGAACCCGGAGGGGTGAGGCTCCGGTTTCCGTCAGCGTGGATGCCTATGTGGACCAAACTGGCAGAGTGCGCATCCAGGGCGCTTCGCTGTGCGTGCTCGCCGGGTTGCAGACGAGTTGCCCCTTCACCCCATGAACCAATGGGGCGCTTGTGAGTGCCTATATGACGCGTCTCAAGCGCACCGCGCGGTGGGGGTTACCAACTGCCCCCACCGCCGCCGCCGAATCCGCCGCCGCTGAAGCCGCCGCCGCCGCTGAACGCGCTCCCACCACTTGATGCTGGCGTGGACGTGATGGTGCCCGATGTCGTGACGGTGAAACTGTCCATCTGGTGCCCGAAGTCGGTCCACACAAAGGGGTACGGACTCACGTACCAACTGTTCGTCGCCGCCGCCGGATCAGCGGCCAGTCCCTCGAAGGTATTGGCCCATTTCTCGGTGAGTCCGAACACGATCGCGTAGGGCAAGTACTCGCTGAAGATGTTGTTGTTCTCGGCGAATTTCTGGCGCGCGACTTCTGGTTCGGTGAACAGCTGTCGGAATCCGTTGACGCGTCGAAGCATCGCGGTCCCGCGTGCGCTGCGACGCGGCATTCGCGTGGCTCCAAGCAGCAGTACGAATGCGCCCAGCACCAGCGGCACGCTGATCAGCGCCCACTTGGTGTAACGGATCAATAGGTAACTGATTCCGATCGATGCGATGACCGCCAAGACGCCGAAGCCACGCCACGTGCTGCGGGTTCGGTCGGGCCGCACGGCGTACCACCCTTCTTTCACCATGTCCTGGTAGAGGTCGTCCTGCACCTTGTGTAGGTCGGTGGCGAACGTGTTCTTCAGTTTCGACAGCAACACTGCCTCGCGGCCATGGAAGAGCGCGTCGTATAGGCGTCGTTCGTAGGTCATGAGGTCGCTCGGGCTTTTGTCGAGCTTCACCAGGTTCCAGTCATGCTTCTTGAAGAATCCTTGCTCGCCAACTTGTTCGATGCGCAGGTACCCACGTACTGCCAGGTCGACGATCGTGGCCGAAATGTCGAGCGGGTTGGCGGTCTCGTCGATCAGCGTCCCGACCTGTCCCGGGCGGATGCCCTCGGGGGGAACGAATTCGACGGGGGAGTCGGTGTTCTCGAACAGGCCAACCGGCTGTTCGGCGCCCGTGGTGTTCCCCATGGCGACGTCGACACCGCTCCCCACGAAGCGGCGGTCTCGGCCGCGCCACAGCAGCACTCCGACACCGGTGAACACGAGTGCGCCGAGCAGGGCCGACATTCCAACGGTTGCGCCATCGAGTCGAAACGCTCGCTGGAGGCTCCAGCGCTCTTCGAGGATCGGCGTGGGGGTTGGGACCAGGCCCTTCGGGAATGCGACCGCGATCGTCATGACGTCGCCGGGCGACAGGTCGGTGGCGCGAAAGCGCGCATCGGATCCGTCGGTGGTCTGCGTTGGACAGGGTTGGTCGACGCCTGGATATCCGGCGGCACAGCGGATCTGAGAGATCGTGCCGGGAGCGGTCACTTTGCTGCTGGCAATGTCGATCGGGACCTTCCATCCGCCGCCAACGACGTTCCAGAAGAGTTCGTCGTGGTCATCGAAGCCGTTGAGCGCACCCGCCACCGTGTACGCGATCACGTAGGTGTGGAGCCCGGTGATGGTGCGATCCGGAGAACCGATGCGGAGCACCTTGTTGTTGTCCTGTTCGCTGACGTCAACCTCGGCGGGCGCGTCGGGACTCGTCACCCGCAGGTTCGTGATGCGAAGCACTCGGTCGTGCGAGTCGTCGTATCGGTATCGCACGGGGATGTAGCGATAGATCCCGTGGCGAGCGGAGAATCCGAAGTCGTAGGCGATGCGTTCGACGACGCGTACGGACCCGTCGGCCTGGATCGTGATGGTCGAGTTGAGTTCGCGGACGCGTTCCCCGACCCGGACCGTCTGGGCTCCGGCGGGCGACCCTGCGCTCAGCAGGAACGCCACGGCAACCAGCGCAGCTGCAACGACCGCGCTGACTCGGGCCCGGCGCATCAGGCGTCGTCCTCGGTGGGCATGCCATAGGCCTGGCTCGCTTCCACGTAGAGCAGCTGCACCTGTGCAAGCGCTTGGTGGAGGATGTCGGTGTGGGGGCCGAGTTGGCCGCCGAGGCCTTCGACCAATGCTGCGAGCGCGTCGATTGCGAGGCGGGCCTCGGGGAAGTTCGGCTCCACCGGCGGGGCGATCTCGGCGGGGATGCCGTCAGCGCCGAGCTGGAGCAAGGCCAGTTGGTAGATCCCCACGGCGTGGTTGGCCACCACGTCAGCAGCGGGAGTAGCCCGCATCTCATCGCGGATGCGCAGGATTCCGGCGATTTCCTCCTCGCTGACGGTCATGTCCTCGTCGGGGGCCCTGCTGGGACCGGGGTCGAGCGGGCCGATGGCGGCGCTCGGCTGGGGCTCGTGGGGCTCCGGGGCGCCGGGGGTCCAGAGTTCGCTCATCGGGTTCGCTCCATTGATCGGGGTGTTCGGGGTATCCTGCCCCTTCGGCGCTTCGGCGTCGTGACAACTCAACGGAAGTGGGATCGGCTCCGGCTCGCCGGAATCCAGTCCCCACCCGACCACTCCGCTGCTGCGGGTGGTGCGTCGGGTCGGAATGCAGCTCGGCGGCGTGCGGTGCGCGGTGCCCTGGCGGCGGACGCTTCCATCAGTGTTCGCCGTCGTTTCGCGTCCGGGGTCCGTTCGGGCGGGGGCGAGGCGAACACACCTGTCCTGTTGTGCAAGTGGAGGTGGTGCTCTCATCGCTACGACCGAACCCAGGATCAACGATCGCATTCGGGCCCGTGAGGTCCGACTCGTTGGACCATCTGGGGAACAGCTCGGAATCAAGCCCCTGCCGGACGCGCTGGCAATCGCTCGCGCTGCCGATCTCGACCTCGTCGAAGTCGCGCCGAACGCTTCGCCGCCGGTGTGCAAGGTCATCGACTACGGCAAGCACAAGTACGAGCTCGACCAAAAGAAGAAGGAATCGCGCAAGAAGGCCACGAACATCGTCGTCAAAGAGATGAAGTTCCGGCCCAAGATCGATCCCAACGACTACTCCACGAAGATGAAGCACGTGGTGCGCTTCCTGGGCGAGGGCTCGAAGGTGAAGCTCACCATCATGTTCCGTGGTCGTGAGATGGCCCACCAAGAGCTCGGGTTGAAGATCTTGCAGCGCGTCGCCGAGGAAGTGGGCGAGGTTGCCGACGTCGAGCAGATGCCGAAGGTCGACGGTCGCAACATGACCATGGTCCTCAATCCGAAGAAGAAGCCCGACCAGAAGAAGGCGAAGCCGAAGTCGGCTGACGCTCCGCAATCTGCGGATGCCTCAGACGCTGACGCACCCGCCGAGCCGGCAGCCAGCGCCTGACTGCTGGCCGTCAGCCGAACGAAAGACCAGTGACATGCCCAAGATGAAGACGAACAAGGGCGCGCAGAAGCGCTTCAAGATCACGGGGACCGGCAAGGTCACCAAGCGCAAGGCGTTCAACGTGCACAAGTTCGAGTACAAGTCGGGTTCGCGCAAGCGTCGGCTCGAGCGCGACACCGTGCTCGACGGCGGCGACAAGCGCATGATCGAGCGCTTGCTGAAGCTGCGCTGACCAGTTCTCATCCGACCATAGAAAGGCAAGCAAATGGCCAGGGTGAAGCGTTCCGTTCACTCCAAGAAGAACCGCCGCCAAGTTCTCGAGCGCGCCTCGGGTTACTCAGGGCAGCGCAGCCGCTCGTACCGCAAGGCCAACGAGCAGGTGATGCACTCGGGGAACTACGCCTTCCGCGACCGTCGGGCGCGCAAAGGCGAGTTCCGTCGCCTCTGGATCGTCCGCATCAACGCCGCCTGCCGTGAGAACGGCATCGCCTACTCGCGCTTCATCGCCGGCCTGAAGTCGGCGGGTGTAGAGGTCGACCGTAAAGTGCTCGCAGACATCGCCGTTCGTGACCGCGGCGCGTTTACCGCGTTGGTCAAGACCGCCGAGGCCGCCCTCGCGGCATGACCCCGGCGCAACAGGGTTCCTCTCCGCTGGGGGCATCGAACCCTGAGGTGAAGCGACTCCGACTCCTGCTCCGCGACGCCGACGCGCGTCGCGAGCAGGGGCTGGTGGTCCTCGAAGGCGCACGGTTGCTCCACGGCGCTCGCGATCGTCACGCCACCATCACTGCGCTCTACGGCGATGGCGATGGGGCTACGCCGTTGGCGCCCGGGGTGATCGACCGCATCAGCGAGGTGCGATCCCCACAGCCGGTGATCGCAGTTGCCGTCGACCCAGTTCGGTCCGAGCTCGGCCCGCTACTGCCTGGCGCGTTACTCATCGGCGTCGACATCAACGACCCCGGAAACGCCGGCACCATGATCCGATCAGCCGAGGCGGCGGGGTGCGCGGCGGTAGTGTTCGCCGGCAGTTCGGTCGACCCGCGCAATCCCAAGTGCATTCGCTCGAGCGCGGGGGCCATCTTCGGTATCGATGTGGTGGAGGCACGTGATCCGGTGGAATGCATCGACGCGTTGGGGCACCTCGGATACCGCACCTTTGCCGCTGTGGCCCGCGCCGGCGCCGCCCCTGAGGCCGTCGACTGCGCTGGCAACGTTGCCTTCGTCGTGGGGAGTGAGGCGCACGGACTGGCGCAATCGGTCATCGATGTCTCCGACGGTGCGGTCACCATTCCCATGCACGGGCCGGCCGAGTCGTTGAACGTCGCGCAAGCCGCCACCATTTTGTGTTTCGAGGCGGCGCGCCAACGGAGGAGCGCATGACTACTGCGAAAGAACAGCTCGACGCCGCGCTGGAACAGGCCAAGGCGGCAATCGAATCGGCCGGCTCCACCATCGAGCTCGACGAGATCGCACGCGAGTTCACCGGGAAGAAGTCGGTGATCGCCACCGTCAAAGAGGGGATCAAGTCGCTCGACGCGTCCGAACGCCCGCTCGTTGGCCAAGCGATCGGCGAGTACAACGCCACGTTGGGTCAGCTGCTCGACGCCCGGCGCACGGTGTTCGCCGCCGCTGAAACCGATGCTCGGTACGCCGCAGAGCGGCTCGACCTCACCATGGGCAGCCATGGCCGTCGCCGTGGGCATCACCACCTGATCCGTCAGGTGCAGCGCGAACTCGAAGACATCTTCGTCGGGCTCGGTTACGTGGTGGCCGAGGGTCCTGAGGTCGAGGACGACTGGCACAACTTCGAGGCGTTGAACATTCCGCCGGCACACCCGGCCCGCTCCATGCAGGACACCTTGTTCGTCGCGCTCGGCGCCCCCGAGCAGGTGCTGTTGCGCACCCACACCTCACCGAACCAGATCCGGGTGATGGAGAAGCAGGACCCGCCGGTGTACGTGGTGGTCCCGGGGCAGGTGTACAGAAACGAGACGCTTGACCCGCGGCACTCGCCGGTGTTCCACCAGCTCGAGGGCCTTGCGGTCGATCGCAACATCACCTTGGCCGACTTGTTCGGCACGATCGAAGCGTTTGCCCAACGGCTCTTCGATGACGAGCGCATCCGCACGCGTTTCCGGCCCGACTTCTTCCCGTACACCGAACCGTCGGCAGAACTCGCGGTCAGCTGCCCGTTCTGCGACGGCGACGGATGTCGAGTCTGCTCGCAGACCGGCTGGATCGAACTCGGCGGGTGCGGCATGGTCGACCCGAACGTGCTGCGCAACGTGGGGTATGACCCTGAAGAGTGGCAAGGATTCGCATTCGGATTCGGGCTCGAACGCATTGCGATGGTCCGCTACGGCATCGACGAGATCAAGACCTTCTTCGACAACGACATTCGCTTCTTGGAGCAGTACTGATGCGCGCGCCGCTTTCGTGGATTCGTGAGTTCACCCCGGTCGACGCGCCGGTGGCCGACATCGTCGCGGGGCTGAACCAGCTCGGGCTCGAAGTCGACGCGCTCGAACAGTCAGGCGAAGAGATCATTGGCGTACGAGCGGCTCGTATTCTCGAGATTGCGCCCGTCCCCAAGAAGGACCGGGTGCGTTTCGCCACGGTCGACCTCGGTGACGGCGTCACGCAAGTGGTGTGCGGGGCGCCGAACATCGAAGTGGGAATGGTGGTGCCGCTTGCTGCCGCGGGCGCCGAACTCCCCGGCGGTTTCAAACTGACGCGCAAAGACTTCGGTCGGGGCGTGGTGAGCGACGGCATGTTGTGCTCGGCTCGTGAACTCGGGCTTGGCGAAGATCACTCCGGGATCTTGGCGTTGGCCGACGACACCGAACTGGGTTCCGACGTGCGCGACGTGCTCGGTCTCAACGACATCATCTTCGAGCTCGCCATCACTCCGAACCGGCCCGACGCGATGGGTATCACCGGTGTAGCGCGGGAACTTGCGGCGTACTTCAAGTTGCCGCTCACCATCCCTGAGCCCAGTCCCGTCACCGACGCGGCGGTGGCGAACGATGCCACGGTCGTGATCGAGGCCGAGGACCGTTGTCCCCGCTTCGTGGCGCGCACTGCTGAAGTGACCATGGGGAGCTCGCCCGACTGGATGCAGCAACGCCTCATCAAGGCGGGGATGCGGCCCATCAGCAACGTCGTCGACGTCACGAACTACGTGATGCTCGAGATGTCTCGACCGGTACACGCGTTCGATCTCGACCGGCTCGCAGGTGGCGGCATCGTGGTGCGTACCGCGCGCGACGGCGAGACCATGACCACGCTCGACGATGTCGAACGCGAACTCACTGCCGAGGACTTGCTCATCTGCGACGCCGAGCGCGCGCCGCAGGCCATCGCCGGCATCATGGGTGGCGCCGACGCAGAAGTGTCTGATGCCACCACTCGTATCCTGTTGGAGGTCGCGCACTTCGAGCGCATGGGGATCGCCCGCACATCCAAGCGCCTGAAGTTGCGTTCGGAGGCGAGTGCGCGCTTCGAGCGCGGAGTCGACCCCGACAGTCCGCCGGCGGGCGCGGCACGGGTCATGGAGCTGCTCGAGCACGTGGCCTCGGCGCGTGTGTCACCGTCGGTGCTCGATCTCAACCCTGCGCCATTCGTGCGACCCCGGATCACCCTGCGCACCAGCAAGGTGAACGGGGTGCTCGGCACGAAGCTGTCCGACCAGGAAGTGCTCGACGCGCTTTCACCGTTGGGCATCGACGTCAGCGGCAGTGGCGATGCAATCGAGGCGGTGCCGCCGTCGTTCCGTCCCGACCTCGACCGCGAGATCGATCTCGTCGAAGAGGTCGCGCGGCGGGTCGGCTTCGATCGCATCGGACGCACCGTTCCGAAGGCCGACAAGCAGGTGGGTGGACTCAGCCGATCGCAACGTGAGCGCCGGGCCGTGGCCGACACGTTGGTTGGGGCCGGTTGTTCCGAGGCCATCACCTTGGCGTTGCAGTCCGAAGACACCTTGCGGGCGCTGGGGTGGGACGGCCCGATCGTCGGAACCCTCAATGCGCTGCGAGCGGAGGAATCGGCGCTCCGTCCGTTGCTGTTCCCAGGTCTGCTCAACGCGCTCGGGACCAACTTCGCGCTGGGGAATCGTGATGTTGCGCTCTTCGAGATTGGCCGGGTGTTCTGGGAGCCGTCGGCCGGTGACCTTCTGCCGGTCGAGCGAGTCCACGTGGCGGCACTGATGATGGGGTCGATCAAGCGATCACCCGTTGAAGCTGATCGGCCGGTCGACGTCTACGACGCACGTGATCTGTGGCAGACGGTGGCGGATGCGGTCGAGCTGGGCGAGGTCACGCTCGAGCCGGCGGGCCCGTTCCCACCGGCGTTCCATCCCACTCGTACGGCCATCATCAGGGTCGACGGCGAACCGGTCGGACAGGTCGGGGAGTTCTCCGAACTCGCCCGGGCGCGGTTCGGGATCGATGGGCCGGTCGTTGGCTTCGAGGTGAACCTCGAATCACTGTTCGACGCCGCTCGCCGGAACCGCGAGTTCCGCAAGCTCTCACGCTTCCCGTTCTCAAACATCGACCTGGCGTTCGTCATGAGCGACGATGTCCCGGCTGCAGAAGTGGTCGCCACCCTCGAGTCAGCTGGCGGCGAGTTGGTCGAGTCGGTTCACGTCTTCGACGAGTACCGCGACGACCGCATTGGTAAAGGTCGACGGAGTCTCGCGTTCGCAATGCGATTCCGTGCCCTCGACCGCACGCTCACCGACGACGAGGTGGCGAAGATCCGGCAGTCCTGTATCGACGCAGTCGTGGGCGCGCACGGCGCCGAACTGCGCGGCTGACGCGGCTCACGGACCCGCAGTGAAGAGCGGCAACGTCGGGTAGGTCGCGCCCAGAATCGCACGCGCATCGGCTTTGAGCCACGTCTGCAAGATGGTGGCGTAGACCGACCGGAAGTCGGTGGTCATCACCAGGTTGCCGTCTTCGTCGAGCGCCGAGAGCGACGGGGCCTGGCCTCGAAGGCCTCCGCGCACCTTGTTGCCAGCGAGGAAGCACACGCTCGCAGTGCCGTGATCGGTTCCATTGCTGTCGTTCTCTTCGGGACGCCGGCCGAACTCGCTGAACGTCAGCGCCACGACACGGTCGCGCCACTGCGTGTTGACGTTGCGGAAGAACGTGTTCAGTGCGCGGTCGAGGTCCTGCAGCAGTTGCTCTTGGTCGGCTCGTTGGTTGCTGTGGGTGTCGAAGCCGTCGACACTTACGCTGAACACGCGCGTGCCCAGGTTCGCGTTGATGAGGCGGGCGCACAGCAGCAGCTGACGTCCGATACTGGTCGGCGGTTGCCAACCCGCGTAGGAGCCTTTGATTCGGTTCGCCAGGTCAAGCGTTTGGTGCCCGCTGTAGGCGTACGCGTCCGCGAGCGCACCGATTCCCGTCGACTGTCGCGCGTAGCTCGAAATGGTCGCGAACATTCGGGCGTCGGCCGGGTCACTGCGGTCGATGCCGAACAAACCACCGATCTCCTCGGGCACGCTGATGGCGCGGGTGGTCGAACCTTGCAGGTGCAGCGGGACGCCGCTGCCGATGGTCACGGCGTACAGAGGTTCGGTCGGCGCGTTCGGCAGTGTGTCGAGCCAGCGACCGATCCAGCCGGTTGCGGGGGAGCCACTCCCACCCCAACCGCGCATCCAAGTTGCCATGGAATCGAAGTGTGAGAGGTTCGGGTCGGGCACGCCCACCCCATGAATCGCAGCCACCGTCCCTGCGGTCCACCGGGTCTTCAAGTTCGTGAGTCGGGGGTTGAGGCCGAACCCTTGCCCCACATCGAGCACCTCGTCCGTGCGATAGGCGATCGACGGCCGCATGGCGGCGTAGCGCGCATTGGCGACGGGTACCAGCGTGTTCAGGCCGTCGTTCCCTCCGCCCATTTGGATGATGACCAGGATCCCGTCGTGCAATCCCACGGGCGGCGCCGCGAAGGCGGCGGCTTGCCGTAGCCAGGGGGCCACGGCGGCACTGGCTGCGCCGGCAGCACCCAGACCGCTCATCCACTGCAAGAAACGCCGTCGGGTCAGGCTGATTGGCGTCGCGCCGAACGGCGCATCGTTGCGCACCGACAGCTGGCGACGAATCGCAGCCGCATCGAGATCGGTGGTCGCGCTCATCAGGTGACTCCTATGCGGCGTTGAATTCGGGTGCAAGCAGCATCAGGGTGAAGAGATTGATGTTCTGCCATTCATCCCACTCCCAGGCCGGTGCGGTGCTCGCCGCCCGTTGCGCAGTGAGCCATTCGCGCAGGCGTGTCTGATCGGAGACCGACACGCGATCGATGTTGAAGCGGCGATAGGCCACGTCGACGGCACTGTTCACTGAAAGCGTCTTCAGTGACTGCCACGCGGTCGGGGTTGCTTGATACCACTTCCAGGTGAGGAAACGGGCGAAGTTCATCCGGGCAGCACTTGCGGTGCTCGAGATGAACGCCCCGTTGTTCGGCCAGCCGGCCACGTTTGGCGGGTACAAGAGCTGTTGGCCCATGTCGTCCATGAACCAAGGGGGGTTTGCGACATCGGCTCGTATGTTCGCAACGCGCATCGCGGCCACGACCCACTCGGTCGGCGACCGAAAGTGATTCGTGCGAGCGCGATCCGAGTAGAAGGCGTCGTGATTGAACACCGCACGAAGAAGCGCCGTGATGTCCAGGTCGGCGTCGTGGAATGCCATCGTCAGGGCGTCGAGTACCGCCTTCTCTGGATTGCCGTAGGCGAAGAAGCTCCAGACTTTGCGCGCGATCAGGCGCGCCGCCGAGGTCTTGTGGGGCTCCTGGGTCATGATGTGGTCGATCATCTCGGGGCCGTTCCAGTTCCGGGTGATCCCGAAGATCGTCTTGGGAGCGTTGTCGTGCCGCTTGGAGTAGAAGACGTATTGGCGTGGGTTGTTGTCGCCGACGTTGTGGCCGGTCCACGCACGGGCGCCTTCCACGATGTCGGACTGGGTGTAGTTCTGGTCCAGACCGAGTGTGAAGAGTTCCATGAGCTCTCGGGCGAAGTTCTCGTTCGGTGATCCGACCACGCTGTAGTCGTTGTCGAGGTACCGCAGCATGGCCGCCTGGAGTGAGACTGCAGTCGTGAGCGTGTGGAAGCTGCCGAGGCCGAGCGTGCGGAAGCTGTTCTGCTGGTCGTACACCGCACGGGCGTCGTAGACCTTGTCCATCGAGGTTGCGAAGTGTCCGTGCCAGAACAGCGTCATCTTCTCGGTGAGGGGCGCGGCGCTGGTGCGCATACGATCGAACCACCAGTTCCGGAGTCGGAAGCCCTTCTCCCACTCTTCGAGTGCATCGTCGTCGAGGAACGCGGGCCGGGTGACGGCGGCGGCCTTCGTCGGATCCAGGACCCGTTCCACCATCGCCGCCCGGGAGAGCGGTACGAGCGCGTTCACCTCCGCCCGCGTTCCCCCGAATCCCGCCCGGCGCAACAGGTGCGCAGCATCGGCGTACGTGACCATGGCCCCTCCGATTCCCCTTTCCGGTTGTCGGCGCCCACGCGTCGAAAACTTGAACCGCTGCCGCGATCTCCGGTCGGTCGCGTGCTGGAAGTGGGGGAGTGCGGCCGGGGCGAGCGCCGGTGCGACAGATGGTCCCGCTCCTATGCAGCGCGCTGTATAGTCGCTGAATGGCCATTCGAGCAGCGGTGTGCGGGGCGTCGGGGTATACAGGCGCCGAGTTGTTGCGCCTCCTGGCGAGCCATCCCGAGATCGAGGCGGTCGTTGCGACCGCGGACTCGAACGCGGGCAAGGCGGTGGGCGAGATGTTCCCATCCTTGGCGAGTGCCTATCCCGACCTGGTTTGTGGCCCGTTGGATCCAACGGATCTCGCCGGCGTCGACGTCATCTTCTGCGGGCTCCCGCATGGCGCGTCCCAACCCATCATGGAGTCGCTCATTGCTACGGGCGCGCGGATCATCGATCTGGGTGCGGACTTTCGCCTGGCGCCCGATGCCTACTCGCAGTGGTACGGCGAAGGGCATGTGGCACCGCACCTCACCGAGCGTTTCGTCTACGGACTCCCCGAGTTGTTCCGCGACCAAATCCGCGACGCGCAATGTGTTGCGGTTCCGGGTTGCTATCCCACTGCGGTGTCGTTGGCGTGTGCGCCGCTTGTCGAGGCGTTTCCGGTTGCGCATCCCATCATTGTCAACGCCGTGTCCGGCGTGTCGGGGGCCGGGCGGGCCGCGAAGGTCACCAGTCTCTACAGCGAGGTGAACGAGAGCGTGCTCGCCTATGGGCTCCTCACGCACCGCCATACCGCTGAGATGGAGCGGAACCTGGCGCTCGTTGCTGGCGCGCCGCTTTCGGTGCTGTTCACGCCGCACCTCGTGCCCATGACCCGCGGCATCCACGCCACCTGCACAGTCGCCGGGCTCCCCGTCGAAGCCGATGATCTCTTGGACCGGTATCGCGCGTTCTACGCCGGCGAACGGTTCGTGAAGGTGTGCAACGAACCGCCGGCCACCAAGGCCACACTCGGCTCGAACTCGGTGCATGTCACGGTTCGCTGGGACGAACGCACCCGAACTGCGTTGGCCATTGGCGTGCTGGACAACCTGGTGAAGGGAGCGTCGGGCCAGGCCGTGCAGTGTGCGAACCTGGCGTTGGGGCTCGATGAGCACTTGGGGCTCACAGTCACGGGGATGATGCCGTGATCGAAGCACTCGACAAAGCCGCGATTCTCGCCGAGGCCTTGCCCTACATCCGCGAGTTCTCGGGTGCCACCGTCGTCATCAAGTTCGGCGGGAACGCGATTCATGACGCCAAAGGTCAGGACACCGCCATCGACCTCTTCGCCGAAGACGTCGTCTTGATGCGGTTGGTCGGCATGAATCCCGTCGTGGTCCATGGTGGTGGTCCTCAGATCAGCGCGCTGATGGATCGGTTCGGGAAGAAGCCCGAGTTCGTCGATGGGCTTCGTGTCACCGATGCCGAAACGATGGAAATCGTTCGCATGGCGCTGCTCGGGCAGGTCAACCGCGAATTGGTGTCGGCCATCAACCGCCACGGCCCATTTGCGGTGGGAGTCAGCGGCGAAGACGCCGGGTTGCTCACGGTCCAAACCCGCGACCCGCGATTGGGTTTCGTGGGCGACGTCACTGCGGTGCGGCCTGATGTCATCCACGATCTCACTCGTAACGAGTGCATACCGGTCGTCGCCACACTCGGCGTCGATGATTCGGGGCAGGTGCACAACGTGAACGCCGACGCGGTTGCGGCGGCCATCGCGGAAGCGTTGGGCGCTGAAAAACTCGTGTACCTGACCAACGTGCCTGGGATCTATCGCGACTTCAGTGACAAGACGTCGCTCATCTCCGAGATCGATGCGGCGGGGCTCGACGCATTGGTGCAGAGCGGTGCAGTCAGTGAGGGCATGATTCCCAAGATTCGTTCGTGCATTGATGCGGTGGCCGGGGGAGTACGCCGGGCGCACATTCTCGACGGGCGTCTTCCCCACGCGTTGTTGCTGGAATTCTTCACCCGCTCAGGCGTGGGAACGATGGTGATGCCATGACCGCTCCGCTCGGAGACACCGACGCTACGCTGATGCTCGACCACGAGTACGTCATGCACACCTACGCGCGGAAAGGTGTGGTGTTCGTGCGTGGCGAGGGCACTCAGCTCTGGGATGCCGATGGCACCCGGTACCTCGATTTCCTCTGCGGGCTGGCGGTTACGTCGCTCGGTCATGCCCATCCCGACGTTGCGGCGGCGATCGCGGATCAAGCCCACACGCTGCTCCATGTGAGCAACTACTTCGTCAATGACTACGCCCCGCGACTCGCGCAGCGGCTCGACACGCTCGTGGGTGGTGGCGGTCGAGTGTTCTTCTGCAATTCGGGGGCGGAGGCGAGCGAGGGGGCAATCAAGTTGGTCCGCCGCTTCGGGAAGTCACAGGGCGGTCCCAACCGATTCGAAGTCGTCACGGCGTACGCCTCGTTCCACGGTCGGACGATGGCGGCGTTGGCGGCAACCGGTCAGCCCGAGAAGCATGAGCCGTTCCAACCGCTCCCGCCCGGGTTCCGCCACGTCATGCTCGACGACATCGATGAGCTCTCGGCGGCGGTCGATGATCGCGTTGCCGCCGTCATGCTCGAGCCGGTACAGGGCGAAGGTGGCGTCAACGTCGCGTCGCGTGAGTACCTCCGAGCCGTGCGGCAACTCTGCGACGAACGCGAGGTACTCCTCATCCTCGACGAAGTGCAGACAGGGTTGGGCCGCACCGGACGATGGTTCGGCTTCCAGCACGCCGGGATACAACCCGATGTCGTCACGATGGCGAAGGCGCTGGGCAACGGCGTTCCGATCGGTGCCATCTGGGCGCGGCGTGAGATCGCAGACGCGCTCGTTCCCGGCGATCACGGTTCCACATTCGGCGGTCAGCCGTTGGCCGCTCGGGCGGCCAGCGCAGTGCTCAACGTCATGGAGCGGGAGAACGTGCCGGCACGGGCCGTGGCGGCCGGCGAGTACCTGAGTGCCGGTCTCGCTCGCCTCGATCATGTGGCGAGCGTGCGCGGGGAAGGGTTGCTCCTGGCCGCGGAGCTCGAACCGAGCGCGCCGGCTCCTGCGGTTGCCGACCGGTGCCTTCACCTGGGTCTGGTTGTCAACGCGGTCACGCCCACCGCACTGCGGTTCGCGCCGCCGCTGTTGGTCACAGAGGCCGAGATCGATGAAGCGCTGGCGATCCTGGAGCGAGCGCTCACGGAGGTAGCAGAGTGAATGGGAACTCCTTGCTGGAGCTGGACGACTTCGACAGCGCCACGCTGACGCGAGTGCTGGAGCGCGCGGAGCACTGGAAGGCCGATCCCGTGTCGGTCGACCGGGTGCTTTCGGGCGCCGGCGTTGCGTTGCTGTTCGAGAAGCCGTCGGCTCGCACTCGTGCCTCCACCGAGATGGCCGTCGTGTCGCTGGGCGGGCATCCCATCACGATGCGAGCCGAAGAGGTGGGGGTCGGTGTCCGCGAGTCGGCGGCCGATGTGGCGCGCACCCTGTCGTGCTTCTGCGATTGCATCGGCGCCCGGGTGTTCGACCATGCGGTGCTGGTCGAGATGGCGAGCGCGGTCGCCACACCGATTGTGAACTTGCTGTCCGACGACGCACATCCACTCCAAGCGATCGCGGATCTCCTCACGATCCAAGAGTGTCTGGGAAGTCTGGAAGGACGGCGTGTTGCGTACATCGGTGACGGCGGCAACGTCACGGCATCGCTGGCGTTTGCGGCCGCGCTCTCCGGCCTCGAACTCACGGTGGCCAGTCCATCGGGGTACGAATTGGATCCCGAAGTGGTGGCGCGGGCGCGCAACCTTGGTGGCCAGATCGACTTGACCGCCGATCCGCATGAGGCGGTGAAGGGTGCTGACGTCGTGTACACCGATGTGTGGACGTCCATGGGCCAAGAGGCCGAGGCCGAGATTCGCCGGGCCGCGTTCGCCGGTTTCACAGTTAACGGCGCATTGATGGGGGCGGCAGGGGAGCAGGCAATCTTTCTGCACTGCTTGCCGGCGCATCGCGGCGAGGAGGTGGCCGACGAGGTGCTCGACGGTCCCACCAGCCGGGTGTGGCAACAGGCCGAGAATCGCTTCCACGCGGCACGGTCTGCAATGTACGAACTCGTGGCCCGGGCGCGCTGATGGCCACGCTTGGGAAGCTCCAACGTCAACACCGCATTGCCCGGCTCCTCGAAGAGCAGCCGGTGTCCAGTCAGCAACAGATCGCGGAGCTCCTCGCTGTCGAGGGCATCGAGGCCACGCAAGCCACGGTCAGTCGCGATCTCGAGGACATGGGCGCGGTGAAGATCCGGATCCCGGGTGGCACTACGGCCTACGCCATTCCCGAGCACACGCGTTCCACGGTCTCGCCCGACGACCACCTGCGGCGCATTGCCGGGGAGTTCGTGTTGGAGGTCGGGTCGAGCGGGAATCTCGTGCTCATGCGCACGCCGCCGGGATCGGCGCACGTCGTTGCGTCGGCTATCGATCGCACCGTCGTACCCGGCGTGCTCGGTACGGTGGCGGGCGACGACACGCTTCTGGTCATCTGCACCGAAACCAATGGTGGTGCTCCCATGGCCCGACGCTTCTCCGAACTGGCTGGGCTCTGACTGGACGGGGCGCGGTGCAGTTGTACGAGCAAGGACCGATCGCGCAATGACGAATGGTGACGCGCAATGACCGATGAACAACAGTCCCGGGGCCAGCTCTGGCACGGGCGATTCGCTGACGCGCCGGCAGAGGCGTTGATGGCCTTCACCGAGAGCCGGTCGTTCGACGAGCGTCTGGCCCTCGAAGATGTCGCAGGCTCCATCGCTCACGTCACGATGCTCGAGGAAGCCGGGATCCTCGCCACCGCAGATGCGGCAGCTATCCGCGATGCGCTGGCCATCGTGGAGCGCGAGTTCGTCGACAACGCGTTCGTCTTTGTCGAGTCCGACGAAGACGTACACACCGCAATCGAGCGGCGCGTCACGGAGTTGGCGGGCGATGCGGGTGCGAAGGTGCACACCGGTCGAAGTCGGAATGACCAGGTAGCGACTGCGACTCGCTTGTGGTTACAGCGCGAGGGACGGGAAGTCATCCGGGGCATCCACGCGCTCCAAGCGGTACTCGTCGAGCGCGCCGCGGAGGCGGGCGAGGCGTATCTTCCCGGCTACACCCACCTGCAACGGGCGCAGCCGGTGATGCTGGCCCATCACCTCCTGGCTCATGTGTGGACCTTGGCTCGTGACGTGGAACGCTGGTGGGACTGTCTGGCTCGCTCCAACACCTCGCCGTTGGGTGCGGGTGCACTGGCAGGCAGCAGCTTGCCGCTCGATCCTGACCGCAGCGCGGAACTCCTCGGGTTCTCCCGTCGGTTCCGCAACTCGCTCGATGTCACCAGCGACCGCGACTTCGTGGCCGAGGCGCTCTTCGTTGCGGCGCTCACGCAGGTCCACCTGTCGCGCATGGGTGAAGAGATCGTGTTGTGGTCCAGCGATGAGTTCGGATTCCTTCGCCTGGCCGATGCCTACAGCACCGGCTCGTCGATGTTGCCGCAGAAGAAGAACCCTGACATCGCGGAACTCGCACGGGGGAAGGCCGGACGCCTCATCGGGCACGTTGCGGGATTCCTGGCCACCCTGAAGGGGCTGCCGTTGGCGTACAACCGCGATCTCCAAGAGGACAAGGAGCCGCTGTTCGACGCGCTGGACCAGCTCCAGTTGGCGGTTCAGGCACTTGCGGGTTTGTACGCAACTGCGGAGTTCCATGTCGACGTCATGGCCGCAGCAGCTGACACCGAAGGCAGCGCGGCTACCGATCTGGCGGAGCATCTGGTTCGCAACGGCGTGCCATTCCGCGACGCCCATGCTCGGGTCGGTGCGCTCGTGCGCGAGTCGTTGGACCGGGGAATTCCCTTGGCCGAGCTCATCGTGCACGCCGACGGGCTGGGCGAAGCCGCGCTCGTATATCTCGAGCCCGGGGCCGCAGTCCGCCGTCGTACCACGCCCGGCGGCGCAGGGCCGGAGCCCGTCGCCCGGCAGTTCGAGGAAGTGCGGCTGCTTCTCGAACGGCAAGCGCTCCGGCTCGAGGAGTGAGCGATACCGCTAGACCGGAGCGGCTCGGTCGCTCGTTCTACGCGCGCGACGTGCATCAGGTCGCACCGGATCTCCTGAACAAACTCTTCGTCTCGCGCGGATCCGGTGGGGAACTCGTGGCGCGCATCGTCGAAGTCGAGGCGTACGGTGGGTCCGACGACCCCGCCAGCCACGCCGCCGGCGGCATGACCGCGCGCAACGCCACGATGTTCGGTGCTCCGGGCCACTTGTACGTGTACTTCACCTACGGCATGCACTATTGCGTGAACGTGGTGACCGGTGCACGGGGTACTGCGCAGGCAGTGTTGCTCCGAGCGGCCGTGCCGCTCGCCGGCTTGGACGTCATGCGGTTGCGCCGGGGCGCGCAGCACCGCGACCGTGAGCTGCTTCGGGGACCGGCTCGATTGGCACGAGCGTTCGGTTTGGATCGCACGTGCGATGGACTGGACCTGGTGCGGGGCCGGATCGGAATTTTCGATGACGGAGTGGCGCCTCCGCACGCGCCGACGCGCACGAGGCGAATCGGCATTAGCCGCGCGCAGGCGAATCCATGGCGGTGTTGCGTACCGGACGAGATACACGTGTCCGGTCTGCGGAATCTTCGCTGACAGCGCAACCAATTGCGCTAGGAGCGGGTCATTGAGGGTGACCTACCCACTCCCGTGCCCCAGGAGTCCACCAATGAGCGCAATGTTGAACACCCTTACCAGCCACCGTCTCGTCGCTGTCGGCGCCACGCGTCCAGTCGCTCGGCTGCGCAGCTTGTTGCGCAGTTCCCGTTGCCAGTCCCTCGACGATGCATTGGCGCCGTACGTGCGTTGAGTGAGGTCGTCCGCCGAGCCGGGAGCTGCTGTGGCCGAATCGTGTTCACGACCCCGGGGGATTCACGGTCAGCGTGACTTTCGTGCCCTGGCCCGCGAGTTCGCCTCCGCCGGGGTCCTGACGCCAGACGCGGCCGATCGCGTTGTTGGTTACGCCGTCGGGGTTGTGCTCCGTGACCAGATTGGTGACGAACCCGGCTCTCGCCAGCACATACACCGCTTCGTCGGGAAGCAGCCCGATGACGTTGGGAATTGCCACGGGCACCGGGGGTCCGCTCGACACGACCACGCGCACGCGAGTTCCTCGGGCGGCGATTGTGTTGGCCCCCGGATCCTGTTCGGCGATCTTGCCTCCGGGTATGTCGGCACGCGGTGCAGTCACAACGTCGAGGGTGACGCCGGCGCTGGTGGCCAAACGTTGTGCGGCGGCCAGATCGAGGTTGGTGAAGTCGGGGAGTACGGGCGTGGGCGCCGCCGTCGTGGCCGGCGCCACGGGGGCGATCTCTGGTGCGGGGAATCCGTCGGGCGGGAGCAACGACACTGCCTGGGCCATGAAGGAGCGCCAGATCTGCGCCGGCCAGGTGGCGCCGGCAACGGTGATGCGGGTGGTCGGCGGGGTCATCGAGCGTTCCTCGTCGGGAAAGCCGACCCACACCGCGGTCACCAGTTGCGGGGTGAACCCGCAAAACCATGCGTCGCGCCACTCCTCGGCGGTGCCGGTCTTGCCGGCCATGGGGCGTCCGAGCTGGGCGCGGGTTCCGGTGCCACGCGCCACAACTTGCGAGAGCACGTCGTCGACCTGACGGGCCACGTTCTTGTCGAGCACGCGCTTGGTGATCTTCGGTGCTTCGTAGAGCAACGTGCCGTCACGCCGGTAGACCCGCGACACGAAGTATGGATCGGCGTGCATCCCGTCGTTCGCGAACGTGGTGTACGCGCTGGCCATGTCCATGACGGTCACACTGTTGGTCCCCAGCGCGCTCGAAGGAAACGCTTGGAGCGGCGTCTTCACCCCGATGCGGTTGGCGAGCGCAGTGACGTTCTCGGGCCCTACGTCCAACACCAGTTGCGCGTACACGGTGTTCACCGAGTTCACCGTTGCATCAACCAGGTTCAGGCGACCGCGGCCACTGCCGTCGTAGTTGCGGACGTCCCACGGTCCCTCGGACGTATTGAGGACGATGCGGCCTGGCGCGTCGTAGCTCTGGTCGAGTTTGAACCCCTTCTCGAGGGCGGCGGCCAACACGTACGGCTTGAATGCTGACCCACTCTGGCGCCCCCCTTGGCCGGCCAGGTCGAACTTGGCGTTCGGTGAATCACCGAAGAAGTCCGGACCGCCGACGTACGCGCGCACCGCGCCCGTTGCGGCATCGATGGAAACAAGGGAACCGCTGGGATCTCCGTCGCGATTGAGGGTGTCGTTGATCGACTCTTCGGCCTTCTGTTGCAGCACCGGGTCGAGCGTGGTCTCGATGCGGAGGCCGCCTTCGAGCAGACTGCGCCGGCGGGCTTCGAGGGTTTCCCCGAACAAAGAACTGCCCAAGATGAGGTCCTTCACTCGTTCGACGAAGTGTCCGGCGATGTAACGCGCCGGAGGTTTCGGTGGGGCAACTCCCAAAGGTGTGGCGATGGCTTGCGCAGCCGCAGGAGCTTCGATGTATCCCTGTTGGGCCATGGCGTCGAGCACCGTGTCGCGCCGCGCTTTGGCCTCGATCGGATGCACGTATGGGTTCAGCCGCTCGGGCCCTTGCACGATCCCGGCCAGGAACGCCGCTTGCTCGAGATTCAACGCAGCCGCCGTGGTGTCGAAGTACGTGCGCGCCGCCGACTCGATGCCGTATGCGCCGTTGCCGAAGTAGATTGCGTTCAGATATTTCTCGAGGATCTGGCGCTTGGTGAACCGCTTCTCGTATTCGTTCGCGAGCGCGGCCTCTCGGAGCTTGCGGCTGATGCTGCGGGAGTCGTCGAGCAGCAGGTTGCGCACGAGCTGTTGGGTGATCGTGGAACCACCTTGCGCTACCCGACCTGATTCGTAGTTGCGGCTCAGCGCGCGCGCCAAGGCCCGAGGATCCACCCCCGGGTGGTCGTAGAACCGGGCGTCTTCGATCGCGACGATCGCATCGCGCATCACTGGTGCGATCTGATCGAGCGTGACCGGCTGACGGTTCTGGCTCGAGAGTTGCGTGATCAGCGAACCGTCGGCCGCGTAGATGGCCGAGGTTTCGGCCTGGCGCGGGGCGTCGGGAAGGTTGGACCGGTAGGCGCAACCGCCCAGGACCACCCCCACGATTCCGAGCGCGACGAGTCGCCGGCCGAATGCCATGGTCTTGGAATCGGCACGCGAAACGGTCAACCGCACCCCAAAATCGACGCAGTACCCTCGCCGTCCGTGACTGATCCTGCCCTCGCCGAAGCCGTCCGAGTTCTCTCCACGGGGACCGAACACGTGGTTCCCGACGGGGGCCTGGCCGAGAAGCTGGCCCTGGGCCGGCCGCTGCGGGTGAAGCTGGGAGTCGACCCCACTTCCTCCGACCTGCACATCGGTCATGCCGTCGTGTTCCGCCTCTTGCGCCGGTTCCAGGAACTCGGCCACACGGCGGTGCTGATCATCGGCGACTTCACGGCCCAGGTGGGCGACCCCAGCGGGCGTTCGGCCACCCGGCCGCGCCTCACGAAGGACGAGGTCGAACGCCACGCAGCCACGTACCTCGATCAGGCGGCGAAGATCCTCCTACCCGACAACCTCGAGATTCGGCGCAACTCCGAGTGGCTCGCGTCCATGGGAGTGGAAGACGTCTTGGGGCTCATGGCGCGCACCACGGTGGCGCGCATGCTCGAGCGCGACGATTTCAAGAAGCGGTACGAGTCGGGTACGCCCATCTCGGTGATGGAGTTCCTCTACCCGTTGTTGCAGGGCTGGGACTCGGTGGCCATCGAGTCCGACGTCGAGCTCGGTGGCACCGACCAGCTCTTCAACTGTCTGATGGGGCGCTCGCTCCAAGAGCAAATGGGGCAGGCGCCGCAGGTGGTCATGACGGTTCCGTTGCTCGAGGGGCTCGACGGCGTCCGCAAGATGAGCAAGTCCTACGACAACTACGTGGGGATCGACGAGCCGGCGAGCAACCAGTTCGGCAAGCTCATGAAGATTGCCGACGAGATGATGCCGCGCTACTTCACGCTCACTACGGGGTGGCACCCCGACCGCATCGACGAGGTCAATCGTTCCATTGCCGACGGATCGTTGAAGCCGGTCGACGCCAAGCGGCTACTCGCGCGCACGGTTGTCGATCTGTATCACGGCGAGGGCGCCGGCGCCGCGGCCGAGGGTGCGTTCGATCAGGTGTTCAAGGAGGGAGCACGGCCCGAGTCGATCGACGAAGTCGCCATTGACGCGGCCGAGTTCGTCGACGGCCAGGTGCGTTTGGCGCGCGTGCTCGCGCTCGCGTTTCCGGCTGCCGTCCCCTCGAACAAAGAGGGCGCGCGCAAGATCGCCCAAGGTGGCGTAAAGCTTGAAGGTGAGCGCATCGACGACGCGGAAGCCGTGTTCGACGCTCTGGCGCTCAACGGCAAGGTGCTGCAGCTCGGCAAGCGCAACTGGGCCCGCGTGCGCGCTTGATTCAGTGTCGGGGCGTAGTTCCTCGAGCGACAGGGAGTTTCGGCGCTCCGCAGCCTCGAGTTCGCGCTCGACGAGTTTTCGGGAACTGGACGGCGACTCCGAGCGTTGTTACAACGTCGAACAGGTGAGATTTCCCGGCGACTGGTTCGCCGCAAAGTTTTTGCCCGGGCGGTTTGCATGCGGCTCCGGCATTGACTACAGTCTCGACTCCGCCTGCACGGGGGTTCACACTCCGGCAGGCTTGACACGGAGTCCCTGCTGGCTCGGTTCCGGTCCTCCCAGACCGCCCGGCTCAGCAGGGTAATCCGCTCGAGACAGGCCCCTGATGATCCCTCATCGGGACCCGTCTGTGCCTCGGGCCGTTGCTCCTTGACAACGAGATGGTGAAACGCCAAAAGTCGGTGCGGTGTACCGATGCTCCCATTTGGGGTATCGATCGCACCTGTCAATTCAGGCAAAACCAACTCTTCGGAGTTGGAGAGCCAACGTTGCCCGAGGGAGGAAGTGGTTTCCCGACGGCGACTCTTCAAGATCAGAGGCATCTTCGGATGCCCGAGATTCCGATGGAGAGTTTGATCCTGGCTCAGGACGAACGCTGGCGGCGCGCTTAAGGCATGCAAGTCGAACGAGAACCAGGGCTTCGGCCCTGGGGAGAGTGGCGAACGGGTGAGTAACACGTGAGGAACCTGCCCTGAAGACCGGGACAACCGTGGGAAACCGCGGCTAATACCGGATGCCCTCACCGGATCGCATGGTCCGGTGAGGAAATGGATTCCGCTTCAGGAGGGCCTCGCGGCCTATCAGCTTGTTGGTGGGGTAACGGCCTACCAAGGCAACGACGGGTAGCTGGTCTGAGAGGATGTCCAGCCACACTGGAACTGAGACACGGTCCAGACTCCTACGGGAGGCAGCAGCTAGGAATCTTGCGCAATGGGGGAAACCCTGACGCAGCGACGCCGCGTGCGGGATGAAGGCCTTCTGGTTGTAAACCGCTTTCAGCAGGGACGATTGTGACGGTACCTGCAGAAGAAGCCCCGGCCAACTACGTGCCAGCAGCCGCGGTAATACGTAGGGGGCGAGCGTTGTCCGGATTTATTGGGCGTAAAGAGCTCGTAGGCGGT
>JBMOIJ010000023.1:0-39221 GCA_049317385.1 Acidimicrobiia bacterium | reverse complement strand
TGTACACCAGGTCGAGGAGCTGCGCGAGCGGCCCCTCGCCCTGGGCTTCCACCGCCAGCACCTGATGCAATGCCTCGGCGATGATGTCGCGGGTGATGTCGAAACGACGCGCGGTCTGCGCGTGCTCGTAGCCGTGGCGTAGTTCCACCAACGTGAAGATCTGGCGGGTGACGTCGCCATGCTGACCCCACGCACAGATCTCGTTGTGATCGAGCTCGGGGTAGGCGTTCGAGTACGCGGGCGCCTTCGCGTTCTCGTTCAGCTCCAACTTCCAGCGCAACGCCGCCACGCGTCCGAGCGCGTCGCCGCCGTACACGATGGGAATGGTGCGATCGATCTTGCGCGCCAACTCACGCGCCTCGTTCTTCGGGCCCACCACCGACGGCGCCACCGCGTCACGACGACGGGCCAACTGCTGTTGCGCGGCCACCAACTGTGCATGCCCACTGGGTGCGAGACCCAACTTGAACGCCGTGACCACCAACGGCGCAATGAGCGTGCCGAGCGCCGCACGCGGCATGTAGCCCGTGGGACACGGCAGGTGTACGCCGCCGGAATCGCGCGCGATCTCCGCAATCGCACCACCAGTGGACACCGCCACCAACGTGGCGCCGCGCGCAACGGCCTGACGCGCGGCCGACAACGTCTCCTCGGTGCTCCCCGAGTACGACATGGCGAACGCCAACGTGCCCTCGCCCACGAACGCCGGCGCGTCGTAGCCGCGCACCGTGGTGACGGGCACCGGAAGTTCGCCCTCGAACGCCGCGGTGAACACGTCGCCCGAAATACCGCTGCCGCCCATGCCGAGCACTGCGATGTTGCGGATGTCAGCCGCCGCCGGCAAACCACCGAAGTCGGCGCCGGCCGCCGCATCGTGGGCGGCCGCCAACTGTTCGGGCAGCCCTTCGACTGCTGCCACGAAGTTCAGCGAGTCGGTCATGCCTCGAACGTGGGCGTGATGCCGTCGGCTTCGGCCTTCGCCAGCAAGCGCGCGTCTTCGTCGGCACTCACGGTTTCGGCTTCTTCGATGAGCATGATCGGGATGCCTTCGCGCACCGAGTACTTGCGCTTGAGACGCGGGTTGTAGAGCGCGTCTTCATCGGCGAAGTAGAGCAGCGGACCCTTGTCGTCGGGGCAGGCCAGGATTTCGAGCAACTGCGCGTCGAGTGTTTCCTTCGCCATCACTTTCCCCTCACGATGTCGAGCACTTCTGCGGTGTGCGCTTCACACTCTTCACGAGTGCGCGCTTCGAGATTGAGTCGCAACAACGGTTCAGTGTTGCTGGGCCGCAGATTGAACCACCAGTCGCCCAGATCGACCGTGAGCCCATCGAGGCGGTCCTGCGCGCCGGCCGAGTACACGCCGGCCACCTTCTCGATGACTGCGTGCGGGTCGTCGACCCGCGAGTTGATTTCACCGCTGTCGGAGTAGCGCTCGAACGGTTCGCGCAACTCGGAAAGCGGAATGCCGGCTCGACCAAGTTGCTCGAGGACCACGAGCGCCGCAATGAGGCCGCTGTCGGCGCGCCAGTTCTTGCGGAAGTAGTAGTGGCCCGAGTGCTCGCCACCGAACACTGCACCGGTGTCGGCCATCACCTGCTTGATGAACGAGTGTCCCACCCGCGTACGCACGGGCTCGCCACCATTCTCGCGGATCACCTCGGGCACGGTCTTCGAGCAGATGAGGTTGTGCACGATCTTGGAATCGGGGTTCCGGTCGAGCATGCCCTTGGCAACGATGGCCGTGGTGAGCGAACCACTGACCGGCTGCGCCTTGTCGTCGACCAAGAACACCCGGTCGGCGTCGCCATCGAAGGCCAAGCCGATGTCGGCCTGCTTCTCGGTGACCGCGCGCTGTAGATCCTTGAGGTTCTCGACCTGAATGGGATCGGCCGGGTGGTTCGGGAACGTGCCGTCGAGTTCGGGAAACAACACGGTGAGGTCGAAGGGCAACCCGTCGAATACCGCGGGCACCACGAGTCCACCCATGCCGTTGGCGGTATCGGCAACAACGGTCAGCGGCGCCAGCGCGTCGACGTCGACGAACGAACGCACGTGCGCCACGAACTCGGGAAGCATGTCGCGCCGCTCGACCCGACCAGGCTCTTCGGCGCGCGCCACCAGCTTGTTCTGCACCGCGTCCTTGATCTGGAGCAGACCGGTTTCTTCGCCGATGGGCGCAGCACCGGCGCGACACATCTTGATGCCGTTGTATTGCGCAGGGTTGTGCGACGCCGTGAACATCGCGCCCGGCGCGTCGAGCGTGCCCGACGCGAAGTACAGAAGGTCGGTGCTCGCGAGCCCGATGTCGACGACATCGGCGCCGGCCTTCACCACGCCTTCAATGAACGCCGCACTGAGCGGCACGCTGGACGGGCGCATGTCGTGGCCCACTACGATGAGCGGCGCTTCAGTGAACCGGGCAAACGCGTTGCCAATGCGACGGACGAGCTCTTCGTCGATCTGGTTGGGGTAGACCCCGCGGACGTCGTAGGCCTTGAAGATTGCGTCGAGGGACGCGTCGGACGACACGAAATGGGCGCCTTTCCGGGCGGATTCGGGGTCAGAGACCCGTTTCGGGGTCCGGGGAAATGTAGTCGGAGGCCGGTTCCGCCGGCGCTACACCCCCTGCTTGGGGACCCTGCACGGGCTCGGACGGCGGCACGGAAGCGGGTCCGGGGGCTGGTCCCGGCGCGGACTCGGGCGCCGGTTCGGGTGCTGGCGGAACCGGCGCAAGCAGGCCGACGAGCCCGTCGCCCGGGTCAACCGGCGCACGCGAGTCGTAGGGCCAGCGCCACAAGGCCAGGCCCACGAGGCCGGCCAAACCGAGCAGAGTGAGCATCAATCCGACCCAGTCGAACGTCGTGCGCCCGTAAGTGAGCGTCACGTCTTTCGATGTGGGCACCACCACCATGAAGTTCGGCGACGCGCGGTACACGCCCTTGGCCCCTTCGACCTCCCAGTTCGGGAAGTACGACACGTTCACCATCACCGGCACGCCGGTCTGCGACACGCGGAACCGCACCTCGTCTTGTGACACACGTACGTTCGTGACCTCGACGGGCGGCAAGGGCTTCTTGGGCTCGCTCGAAACGTTGGCCGGCTGCGCGCGCTTCCAGCCAGAAGGACCGTTGGCGACAATGGGACGGTCGAGTGCGGCGGGGTTCTCCCACCACGGGGCCGACGCGCACAGCCACGGCTCCAAATGCGGATCGCGCACACCCTTCGCCGGCGGCGGCGTGCCGAAGCACTTCGACGACGGTTCGGACTTCGCTTTCACCACCACCGGCTCGTTCGCGAGCGGCATCACTGTCTGCGAACCCAACACCTCATAGATGTCCCAACCGTTCGGTGGCACATTGTCGAGGTTCGGAACGCTCGACGTGTAGCGCAGCCCCGGGTTCGCGGTGGCCAAGGCCTTCACGTCAGGGGTGGTCGCCATGAACCACTTCACGCCCATCAGCTGCATCTGTTTGACGCCGTCGGCGAACTGCGCCGTGCTCGAGTACGGAAGGCCCCGCACAAGGTTCGACGGGTTGCGCGACACGCGTGCCGACATGAGGAAGTAGTACGGCGTGGTGGCCGACGCCTCGAAGTACAGGCCTTCGATGGTGGGGAACTTCCCGTTGGTCCAGTACGGCAGCAGGTAGAGCGAGAAGTCGGTGCCGTACACGCTCTGGACTTCGGTGGAGCTGTCAGTTGGTTCACGCGCCTTCTCGTAGACCACGCGACCCGGTTCGGGCAGTGCTTTCACCGTGTCGATGAGCGCGCGGTACTCGGCGTACTGCTTGCGCGCCGGCCCCGTGATTTCCTCGTACCCGCTCATGTTGTACTGCACCCAGTACGGGAGGTAATTGGCCGACTGCGTCTTGGTGGCCGGTCGATAGAGATCGCTGTGCACCGACACCAACGAGACGATGAGCACCAACGCCGCCGCGACCATCGGCAGGATCATGGGCAGACGCGCTGCGAGCCACGGCCCGGCCGCTGCATCGGGCGCGGTTGACGCGCGCACCGGCGGCACCCAGGCCGCCACGAACCAACCAATGAACCGACAGATCTCGGCCATGCCCACGCCGGCGAGCATGAACAGGCCCAAATACCAGAACGGCACGAACCGCAGGTTCCAAACGTGTCCTTCGGGCCAAGCCGCGAACAACAGCCCCATGGCCACTGTGAGCGTGGCCATCACTCCGGTGGCAGATCGGCCGCGCACGATTGCCGCAACGATTGCGACGCCGGCGAGAATCTGGAACGTGCGGAGATACGGGGGCAACAGCCAGGCATCGACCAACTGCGCAGTGATCTTCTCGTACCCGATGTTCGTGGTGTAGCCCGTGGCAGTCACGAACGGCAGCGCCCAGAACGCAATCAGCGCCGAACCGACTGCCCCTACGGCAACCGCAACGGGCAACAGCCGCTTGCGGTACGGCACCAGTCGGAACGCAACCACCAACAGCGCGGCAACCACGACGTAGATGGAGACCACGGCGTGCGAACCGACGGTGGCGGCGAACAACACTGCCGGGATCGCCAAGTTGATGCGCCGGTCGAGCGCGGCAGCGAACGCGCCGATGAAACACAGGGCGAAGACGAGCGCAATCTCGAACGCGAACTCGCCGGCGAGCGAACTGGCCAACGTGCCACCGGAGATGCGCTGGTTGGAGAGAATGCTCGAGGCGTACTCGGGCCGCGGGTCGCCGGCGAAGAACACCATGAACACCGCGCCCACGGCGGCGAGCTCGGGTCCGGGCCGAGGCAGACGCAGGCCCCGGAAACACACGTACGCACCCAGCGGCAGCAAGGCAGGGCCGGCAGCCAACACCAGCTTCAGCGCGATGTTGTACGGCAAGAAGATGTCGAGGATCGACACCATCAACGCCGGTACCGGGAAGTAGAACTGGCCAACCGGGAACCCGGCCCACCAGTCCATCGTCCAACCGGCCACGCGCCATGGCAACAGGTTCTTGCTGACGAACCACGGCCACCACACGTGCGCGCCCACGTCGCCGCCGGCCGGAGTGGTGTTGCGGAACACGAGGTCGGGCCGTTGTTCCGCAAAGCAGAACAGACACGCGATGAACACGATGAGGAACGCCGCGATGCTCGGCCAGTGCAGCGCGAACCACTCGGGGGAGAAGCGCACCGGCGCTTCGGCGGTCTTCTGGTCGACGGGCGCGTCGAGGGGTGGTGGGTTCGGCGTCATATGAATCGCCGGTCAGTATTACGGCCCCAGCACCGGTACCTCGGCCACCCGAACCAGGGGTCTGGGCCCGTACGCGAATCGAGGGCCCACCGGCCCTCGATCGCAGTCCGAGTACCTGGCGTCGTCAGCGAGCGCGTGCCAGATCCAACACGTCCGTCAGCGACACCGCACCTTCGTGGTCTTCCCACCGTTGTTCCTCGCAGTTGCCACAACGGCGGAAGACGAGTTCAGCCTCGCCCACCTGCATCTTGATCTCGACGACGGTTGCCTTCCCACAACGTTCGCAGCGCATGATTGCCTCCCGAGCAACGGGGGGAAACTCCCCTCCCGACTTCAGTAACGGCATCTCGCCCGATTTCTGAAGGATGATCCCGAGGATGAGATTCCGTCACTCAAAGTGGCAGAACGGCGCGTTAACGCGTGGCAGCGGCCACAAGCAGCGCGATGGCAGTCCAGAGGTTGAATCCCACGTGGATGCAAACGGACTGTTGGATTGATCCCGTACGAACCGCACGCATACCGCAAATCACCCCAACTGCGAACAAGGCGGGGAGCGCAACCGTGCTGCCCACGCTCGGATCGCCCAGCACGTGCACCGCGGCGAACACCACGGCGCTGATCGCGACCGCAGGGCCCGGCCGCAGCCGACGCTGCAGCGACCGCAGCAACACGCCACGGAACAGCAGCTCCTCGGTGAACGGCGCCACCAGCACCACCCCGAGCAGCGCCACCACCAGGCCGAACGACACCGAACTCTTGAGGGCTTCGACGACCGTCTGCTGCTGATCGCCGTTGAGCAGCAGCGACAACGGAATGAGCACGAGGTTCAGGACGAACTGCAGCCCCGCCCCCACGAGCACCCACAACAGGTTGCGCGCCGGCACCCGCCACTGCCATCCGAAATCCGCAAGCGAGCCGCGTCCCTTCCAGCGGGAAACGAGCACGGTCCCCGCGATGATGACGCCGTTCTGCATGACCAGCGTGATGGTGATCAGCCAGACCGCGCCCTTCAGATCGTCGGCCGTTGGGGCCCGCCCGAGCTGGAGCGTGAGGACCACCGCATAGGCGACGCTGGCCACCACGGCCGCCAAGAATCCAGCAACCGAGATCCAGATGAAGTCGCCGATTCCCCACCACACCCGCCGGGGCGGTGGCGGCACCGCACCCACGAAGCTCACCGGACCCGAGGGCGGCGGTTGCGGCGGAAGCGGTGGAGGCGGGGGTTCTTGCATCGCTGCGACGGTACTGGTTCGACCATCCCCGACTCAGCCCATCGCCACCGTTCTCCAGATGTGTGCCGCCGCTGCCGATTGAAGGCCCTGGTCGCCCTACCATTGGGAATTCATCCGGCCTCGGGTCGGTTTTCGAACCTACGAGTGCAGACGCCTGCACGACGAGAGAGAGCAAATGGCCCCGCCACCCCCCGACTCCAAGACCCCGCCGCCGAGCAAGTCGAACCCGCTTGCGTCGTGGGGGCGCTGGGTGCCCTGGGTCGTCGTGGCCGCGATCGTGGCGTTCCTCCTGCTCGCGCAACTTGCGCCCAAGAGCTCCTCGGCCACCACCCTCACGTACACCGAGTTCGTGTCCGCGGCCCAAGCCGGCCAGGTGAAGACCGTCAAGTACAACAAAGACACCGGCGACATGTCGGGCACGCTCACCGAAGCGCGCAACGGCAGCACCGAGTTCAAGAGCTCGGGCCCGGCACAGCAACTTCCTGACGACGTGGAAAAGGTCATCCGCGACAAAGGCGGCCAGGTCACCTACATCAGCAACCAACCGAACTACCTCGGCGACATCCTCCTGTGGGTGCTGCCGTTCGTGTTGCTCATCGGGTTCTTCGTGTGGATGAACCGACGCGCGCAAGGACAGATGGGCGCGGTGATGAACATCGGTCGCTCCAAAGCCAAGGTGTACACGACCGAAAAGCCCAAGACCACGTTTGCCGACGTGGCGGGCTACGGCGCCGTGAAGCAAGAAATCGCCGAGGTCGTCGACTTCTTGAAGAACCCGGGCAAGTTCCGCGACATCGGTGCGCGTATTCCGAAGGGCGTGCTGCTCGTCGGGCCTCCGGGTACCGGTAAGACCCTCATTGCGCGCGCCGTTGCCGGCGAGGCCGGCGTGCCGTTCATCTCGGTGACCGGCTCCGACTTCATGGAGATGTTCGTCGGCGTGGGTGCGGCGCGCGTCCGTGACCTCTTCCAGACGGCACGCAAGCAGGCACCCGCCATCATCTTCATCGACGAGATCGACTCCATCGGCCGCAAGCGTGGCGCCGGTCTGGGCGGCGGCCACGACGAGCGCGAGCAGACGCTGAACCAGATGCTCGCCGAGATGGACGGCTTCGAAGCCACCGAAGGCGTGGTCATGATGGCGGCCACCAACCGGCCCGACATCCTTGACCCGGCGCTCCTGCGTCCGGGACGCTTCGACCGCCAGGTCATCGTGCCGCTCCCCACCCAGGGCGAGCGCGAAGATATCTTGAAGGTCCACCTGCGCGACAAAAAGGTCGCCGACGACGTGCGCCCCGACGTCTTGTCACGCGGCACGCCCGGCATGAGCGGTGCCGACCTCGCCAACCTCGTGAACGAAGCGGCCCTCTACGCCGTGCGCCGCGGCGAACAATCGATTCACGCCGAAGACTTCGACCAGGCACGCGACCGCGTGCTGATGGGGCTGCGCCGCGAATCCATGGCACTCTCGGAGGAAGAGAAGCTCATCACCGCCTACCACGAAGGTGGGCATGCACTCACGGCGTATGTGCTCCCGAACGCCGAGCCCGTCCACAAGGTCACCATTCTCCCGCGTGGCATGGCGCTGGGCGTCACCCAGTTGCTTCCCAACGAGGAACGTCACACCTACACGCGCGACTACTTCGAAGCGGCGCTGGCCATGTCGCTGGGTGGACGCGTGGCCGAAGACCTCGTGTTCGGCCATCTCTCCAGCGGAGCCAGCAACGACTTGCAACAGGCCACCGAAATCGCCCGCCGTATGGTGCGCGAGTGGGGCATGTCGAAGCGCATCGGCCCAATGGCGTGGGGTTCGCAAGGCGCGGTGTTCCTCGGCGAAGACCTCATGCACTCGCGCGACTACTCCGACGAAACCGCGCGCGTCATCGACGAAGAAGTCGAACGCATCCTGCGCGACGCCGAAGACCGCACCCGGGCCGTCCTCACCGAGCATCGGGCGGCGCTCGACGCCATCGCCAAGGCACTCCTCGAAGAAGAGACCGTGTCGGGCGACGAAGTGTCACAGCTCGTCGACGACGCCATGGGCCGCAAGGTCGGCGGGCCCCGCCAGTTGGTGGAGATCCTCGACGCCACCCCGTTGGCCCCGTCGTTCGTGAACGGTCACATCAACGGTTCAGCGGCGGCCAGCGAACACGCTGCGGCCGACGATGAAACGGTGAGCGCGTTCGAGCCGCCGGCTCCCACGGCGTTGCCCGAGGCCGACCGCGACGCCTACTCGCCGCCCGACCACATCTCCTGACCGTCGCGCAACGCGCCCAACGCATCGGCGAGTTCGGAATCATCGACGGCTCCAACCCATGAGGCGCGAACGACACCCTCACGGTCGACCATCACCGTGGTGGGAACCGCAGTGATGCCATAGCGCTCGTGCACCGCGCGACCGGCGCCGAACTCCACGTCGTAGACCGCAACGTCATCGGCGCCCAGGGCGGTGACCCGTTCCCGCATGGTCTCGCAGCTTCCACAGTCGGCACTGGAGAACAGCACCACGAGCCAGTCGGCGTCAGGCGCACCGAAGTCGTTGCGATCGATCTGCTCGGGCACGTCATGGCCACTGATGACCGCACGCCCGGAGCGACGACGTTCCGCAATGAACGCGATCACCGCAACCACGAGGACCAGCACGAGCCCAAGACCAATTCGAAGTGTCATGCGGGTCGGTCTAGCCGAGGAACGGAATGGCAACCGATCGCGTGGCGCCGTCATCGCCAACGCGGAACACGGTGAACTGGCCGTCGCCCGAGAGGATCACGCTGCTGGAGTCACCGATAGACAGGTCGGCAAGCGCCACCTTGGCGCTGCGACCCGAAGCCACCTCGAACGCGTCGCGTTGCGTGGGGCCGTTGCGCTCACCCACTTCGGAGACCGAGACACGCACCGGCTGCGTTCCTGGGTTCTCGACCACCACGAAGTCGTTCGCCCCGGTGCGAGCAGCCGCCACCACCCACGACCGCGCGGTGACTGGCGAGCCTTCCGCGGTGGCGAGCCACTTCGGCTTGTTCTTCGCGACCACCCACTGCTCGACCGCAATCGGCGTGCCGTCGGTGGGTCGTACGACCAGGGAGAACGGTTCGTTCGCCGGCAAACCGTCGGGGAGTCGCACGGGCGTGGCGCTGCGAGCCGGGACCGTCGTGTCGTATGGCGAGAACGAGAGTTCGTTGCGCGTCTGCACCGTGGCCTGCACCGTGGTGTCACGGTCCGAGGGGTTCAACACGATCACGCGGCCGGCGAACGCGTCGGACCGAACGGACTCGGGCAGTGAGAATGCTGCGGTCGACAACTCGGGAGCACCGAGCGACAGCGCGATGCCGCGCGGTCCGTCGCTGCCGGTGGCCGTCATGACGCGCTCGGCCACCACTCGACCAGTGCGGGCCTGCACGACCGCCGCCACGATGTCGTTGCGCCGAACCTCTTCGTGCACCGGGATGGTGATGCGTGATCGACGGGGCACCGAGCGTGCGCTGAGGCCTTCGGGCCGCTTCACGCCTTCCTCGGTGAAGAACGAAACGTCGACCACGGCTTCGTCGGGATACGGGTTGAAGATGACCAGGTTCTGGTCGAAGCCTTTGGCCGTGGTGCCGTTCGGGAAGTACCACGATGCCGAACCGCGACGGGCACACGGGCCGACCGCGGCATCGTCGAATCCGTCGAGCGAGTGTTCGACGACGACTTGCCCACCGCGTGCTTCGACCGTGACGGCCGGCTCGGGCACCTCTGCGATGTCGGCCACCTTGACCTTGGTCTGCGACCGGGCGTCGACCTGGAGCGAACGAGCTGCCGGCGGCGCGCCCGTGACACCGGAATAGACCGACACGTTGACCGATGCCGACGAGCTGCCAACGTTCGCGATCACGACGGTCTCCGCGGCGTTGCCGTCCTTGGTGGCCGTACCCGCGGCACAGAACCAGGTGGCGCTGTCGGACTTCGCGTCCGGGACCGCAACCAACGGCAGCGACGTCGGCGACGTGGCCGCGGCCGATGAATCACGAACGACCGAGACGCCGACCGCAACGGCGAGCACTGCAACGATGGCGACCAATACGCCAATACGTGTCCGCATACCGATGCGCGGGGTTTCGGGGGTGTCGGGCGCGGTCATCGCACGGACTCTGGTTCGCGCAGGTCGATCTCGTCGGCGAGAAGTTCGACCACTCGTTGCCGTCGGCGGGGCCGCCAGCCCAATGCCGCTACTGCTACGACGATCCAGGCCGCCAACGTGACCGCCCCCACGACGACACCCAGCCAGTTGCGGCCGTACGACAGCGTGAGCTTGCCCGCCACCGGCGCGTTCCAGGCGTTGCCCCGAGTCGAAGACCGACCGCGCAGCTCGACGCCGTTGACCGACGCGTTCCAGGCCGCGTCGCGGTTCGACGCCTGGGTCACCAGCCCGGCCGGCGTGGTACGACCGTTCCCAGTGGGAACGAACTGCCCGTCAGCTGTGCGCGTGGCGGCAACCGGAACCCAGTCCGCGTTCTCGTAGACCACTGCGCCGTCACCGCTCTGCTGGGGGGCCAAGCCGAGCTGCGCGTCGAGCCCACTTCGGAGCGCACCGGGCAACACAACGGTTGGCCCGGCGTTCGGAGCCGGACGCTCGACCACCACGACGTAGCGAATCCCCAGATCAGCGAAGGTGCGCGACCCATCGATGGTGCGGCCGTCGGCAACCCGGGCCAACGCGCGCTCGAGGCGCGCCTCGGCGCCACCCCCGGGCGCGGGCAGCAACGTGACCACGCCCGCCGGACCGTTGTCGGTGAGTGCGTAGTCGGTTCCTGCGCTGCGACCAATGGAGTCGAGCGGCAACACCTGCGCGTCACCCAGCCACAGCACGCGCCCTTCGCCGCGACGAGCGGCACTTTGCGTCCAACCAAGTTGGCTCGACCAGTCGTCTGCCGGTTGAGACCACCGACCGCTTCCGGCGTCGGCAACGAATCCCAACGACGCCAGCGCCACCGCGGCAAGCCCCGCAATGGTGACCACGTGACGCAGACCAAAGCGCGTTTGTGGCAAGTCGTGCCGCAGTGCGGCCGCACCCATGGCGGCCGAAACCGCAAGCCCCAGCGCGCCCAACACGCCAAGCGTCTCGGGCGCGAACCACACGACCGAACGCGACACCAGGCTGGGAGCCCACGCTGCGAGTACGGCCAGCAGGTACCAGAACGTGCCGCGCACCGCCCACGCGAATCGGTCGCTCCCGGCGGCCACGAGGGGCGCCAGCGCCGCGACCAACAACCCCCACGCCAACCAACCGGAACCAGCCGGACCCGTGGACCACTTCATGACCGCGACCACGTCGGATGACGGACGGAACGCCAGGCCCAATGCCTGCGGAGTGACCCCTACCAGGAGCATGCCGACGAACCATCCTGCGGCCAGCAGCAATGCACCGCTGATGACGACTCCAGCATTACGGAGCAATGCGCGGGTGAGGTCCCCACCCCCGACGAACGGAACGGCCAACGAGCACCCGGCCACCGCCAGAGCGACGAGCACCACACTGACCGGCGCGCACGCGGTGGCGACCGCCAGCAGGAGCACTGCACGCGCCCGCACCCGCCGACGCAACGCCGCATCCTCGAGTTCGCCGGCCCGCAGCAACGCCGCCACGACCAGCGGAACGCACGCGTACGCAACGACGGCACCCAGACGTCCCTGCGCGATTGCGTTCCGCCATACCGGGCTCACGAGGTACGCAGCAGCGGCAACGAACGATGCGATGCCCTCGCGACCAACCAGTGTGCGCACGCAACGCGCCACACCCCACGCGCCGAGCGGTACGGCGCCGAGCACCACCACGGTGCGCGCCAACGAGTCGGCGCCGAACAACGCCGTGGAGATGGTGCCGGCCGCAGCGAACGCCGGCGACGCGAATGTGGGAGCACCCATGCCGCTCCCCCGCCAGCCGCCGAAGAAGACGCCGAAGAGTGGGCCCACGCCGTTCCACGGCACGAAGGAACCCACCGAACGCAAGTGACCGAGCACGATGTCGCGCGAACCGATCATGAACAACGCCACGATCAACGCACCGAGAATTGCTATGGGTCGACGCAGGACGTTGCGAACGTCGGCCGCCTGTTCGCGCGCTTCGTCGAGACGCGCCACCGTGGCATCGCCGAACAGGTGCTTGCGCACCGACTGGCGGAGGCGCGCGCTACCACCCACCCGCAGGTAGTGCAGCTCGGCGTCGTCGACCACGCGGCTCGACTGGACCCGCTTGCGCTCCTTGCGGATCGACCCGAGGTGCAGCATCTGACCCCACCACGCGGCCATGGATGCACGCGCGCTGGTGCGCTGCTTGGTGAAGAGCAGTGCGAACGCCTCCACCGCGGTCATGGCCATTGCGATGGGCGCCCACACGAGCAGCGAGAACGTGGAGCTGTTCTTCGCGAAGGCACGAACACGGTGGCGCTCGATGGCCTTGAGGTTGGGGCTCTCGACACCGGGACGGTCGTCGGCCGCCTCGCGGTGCGCGACTCGGGCGTCGGGGACGACCATCACGCGCGCGCCCAGCAACCGGGCGCGCCAGCAGAGGTCGAGGTCCTCGGCACCAGGGAACGCGTCGACGTCGAAGCCATCGAGCTCTTGGAAAAGGTCGGCGCGCACGAGCATGGTGACGTTCGAAACGAAGAACACGTCGCGCACGGCGTCATGCTGTTCCTGATCGAACTCGCCGGGCTCCACGTAAGAATGCGGTTCGCCGAAACGGTCGATGGCCCAACCCACCTCGCGCAGCAGGCGCGGTTCTTCGGCGTCGACGATCTTGGGCCCCACGATGGCGGCATTGGATCGGAACGCTTCTTCGACCATGGTGCGAATGGCGTTGGGTTCCAACACCACGTCGTCGTGGGCGAAGCACAAGAAGTTCGCACCTTCGACCGTGGTCATGACTTCGTTGGCTGCCCGCCCGAACCCGGGTTCGTCGATCCGGCGCACGAACGCGGTCGGCAGAACCTGCGCGACCCGTGCCGTGGGGTCCTCGTCGGAACCAGCGTCGAGCACAAGCACGGTCAGACCCGGGTAGTCCTGGTTGGCGAACGACTCGAGCGTGGCTTCGAACCACGGGCCCGCGTTGTGCGTGACCATCACGGCAACGACAGTGGGCGGAGCCGCGAGTGTTTCTTCGCAGGAATCGTCGAGGTCGAATGCCTCGAGGGGAGCGCTGATCTCGACGTCCATGAAGCTCGAAAGGGTACCCGAGGGGAGCGTTCTCGTCCCATTTGACCGTGGAGGTCCGAGTTTCCGGAGGTCCGAGGCCGCTCCGGCCTGCTTGCAACCGCAAGCGTACTGAGGTATCCTTGCAAGCAACCCGGGAACCGACCCGGATCAGGAGGCAATCCCAATGGCAAACGACCTGCGCACCACCGCCACCAACACCGGCTACCTCATCGTGGGACTCGGCGTGGTCGGGGCCCAGCAGGCCCGCATCGGCGCCGAAACGGCTGCCGAGCGCCTGTCCGACCTTGCCGACCGCGCCAAGGACACCGCCACCATGGTCGGCAGCGATGCCCGCGCCCGCATCGAACCGAGCATCGAGATGGCCCGTCACCTCGTCGAACCCACGGTCGACTCACTGCGAGCCCAAGGTGCGGGCGCGTGGAATCAGATCGTGGAGCGCACCGCACCCGTGCGCGAGCGCATCATCAATCGCGGCTGACGAACCCCGTCACCCAATTGCATCCGCGGGCATCCCCCCGCCCGCGGGCACCGAGCGCCCCTCGCTTCGAGGGGCGCTCTCGCGCGCACAGCACGTAGATTCGACGTCGTGCTGGTAACGCTTGCTGGAGGAGTCGGAGCGGCGCGCTTCTTGCGCGGATTGGTGGGCGTCGTCCCCCGTTCCGACGTGGTGGCCATCGGCAACACCGGCGACGACGACGAGTTCCACGGCCTGCACGTGTCCCCCGACCTCGACACCGTCACCTACACGTTGGCCGGCGCCGTACACCCCGAACAGGGCTGGGGGCTCGCCAACGAGACGTTCAACACCATGGACGCCCTCGAACGCTACGGGCGCGAAACGTGGTTCCGATTGGGTGACCGCGACCTGGCCACGCACCTGTATCGCACCCAGCGGCTGCATGACGGTGCGCCGCTGCACCAGATCACCGCCGAGATCGCCCGGTCGTGGGACATCGGCATCACGCTGCTACCCATGTCGGATGACCGCGTGCGCACGCGCGTCATCACTCCCACCGCAGAACTCCGCATGCAGGAGTGGTTCGTGCGCGACCGCACCGAACCGCCGGTGGTGCGCGTCGAGTTCGACGGCATCGGCTCCGCCACGCCGGCACCCGGTGTGATCGACGCAATCGCCGCCGCCGACACCATCGTCATCTGCCCGTCGAACCCCATCATCTCCATCGGGCCCATCCTCGGTGTGCCGGGTGTCCGCGACGCACTGCGCGCCCGACGCGAGCGCGTCGTGGGTGTGAGCCCCATCATCGCGGGCAAACCGCTGAAGGGTCCCGCCGATCGCCTCATGAGCCCACTCGGCATCGAGGTCAGCTGCGTCGGCGTGGCCGAGGCGTACGCCGACGTGTGCGCCACCCTCGTGATCGACTCCAACGACGCCGCACTTGCCCCGCGCGTGGCCCAACTCGGCGTCCGACCGGTCGTCACCGACACCGTCATGCGCGACGCCCGCGTGGCCGCGGCCCTGGCCCGGTACACACTCGACGCAGTCGCGTGACCGGCACGCTCCAGATACTGCCGATCACCGGTATCGGCGAACTCCGCGTGGGTGATGAACTCGCGGAACTGATTGCCGACGCCGCGGCGGCCGCCGGTACGCCCCTCCTCGACGGCGACTGCATCGTGGTCACGCAGAAGGCGGTTTCGAAGGTCGAAGGTCGCATTGTTGCCCTTGACCACTCCGATCGATCCGCGAAGCGGGAACTCGTCGAGTCGGAATCAGTACGCGTTCTGCGTCGGCGCGGTGATCTCATCATCAGCGAGACGCGTCATGGGTTCGTGTGCGCGAACGCTGGTATCGATCTCTCGAACGTTGACGACGGCACTGCGGCGCTGTTGCCGGTGGAACCCGATCGCTCCGCGAAGCACGTGCGCGACGCGTTGCGCGCCCGGCGCAGGGTCGAGGTTGCGGTCATCGTTTCCGACACCTTTGGCCGAGCGTGGCGTATGGGCCTCACCGACGTGGCAATTGGTGTGTGCGGCCTCCTCGCCGTGCTCGACCTTCGGGGTACCACCGACGCCAACGGCCGCGAGCTGGAGGTCACCGAAGTCGCCATCGCCGATGAGATCGCCGGCGCGGCCGAGCTCGTGATGGGCAAAGCGCGTGGAGTGCCCGCCGCCATCGTGCGAGGGCTCGATGCCACGTGGTTCGGTGCCGGCACGGCACGTGATCTGGTACGCCCCGCCAGCGCGGACCTGTTCCGGTGAGCGACAGCACCACCGTTCCTGCGTTCATCGAGGCGCGACGATCGATCCGTTCCTTCACCGACGACGCGGTCACCGCGACCGACCTCGACGCGATCGTGACGGCCGCCTGCTTGGCACCGGCGCCCCACCATTCCCGGCCATGGCGCTTCGTCACGGTGGCGACCGCCACATCCAAACGCGAACTGGCGCATGGCATGGGCGAGCAGTGGCGACGTGACCTCCACGGTGATGGCGTCCCGGCCGATCGCATCGACGAACTGGTTGGGCAGTCACACGCCAAGATCGAGTCGGCACCCGCGCTCGTGCTCGGCTGCCTCACGTGGGACGGCCTCGACCGCTACCCCGACGAACGCCGCCAGCGCGCCGAGTTCGGGATGGCGCTGCTGTCGCTCGGTGCCGCCGTCGAGAACCTCATGCTCGCCGCCGCTGATCGCGGGTTGGCCACGTGTTGGGTGGCGGCGCCGATCTTCTGTCCCGAAACCGCCCGCGATGCACTGGCACTGCCCCGCGAGTGGCTTCCGCACGCAATGGTGATGGTGGGCCGACCCGATCTCGGCTACGTAGGGCGGACGCGGCCGGCGGTACCGCTCGAAGAACTGCGCGCGACGCGCTGACCGGTCGCGTCAGCGCCGACGGGCCGCCGGCGAACGCGCGGCCTTGGCCCACTCGATGGTGCGGCCCAAACCCTCGTCGAGTCCGGTCCACGGCTTCCAACCCAAGTGGATCTCGGCGCGCCCCGGGTCGAGGGCACTGCGCTGCACCTCGCCGAGACGCGGCGGCGCGTAGCGCGCGGGATCCTTGAACCCGGTGAGCCGCGCCAACGAATCGAAGAGCTGCTGCACGCTCGTTTCGTTGCCGGTACCGATGTTCACCAGCAATCCCCCGCCCTTCTCGGCGGCGCGCACGAACGCGTCGACAACGTCGTCGACGAACACGAAGTCACGCGCCTGCTCGCCGTCGCCGAAGATGGTGGGACGTTCCTTGTTCAGCAACTTCTCGGTGAAGATGGCAACGACACCCGCTTCGCCCGACGAGTCCTGACGGGGGCCGTACACGTTGGCCAACGCGCAGGCCGTGTACTCGAGATTGTGCACCTCGCGGTAGTAGTGCAGGTAGTCGGCCGCCGCCTTCTTCGAAACGCCGTACGGCGACAGCGGGCGCTGCTGGGCCCCCTCGCGAACCGGAAAGTCTTCGGGCGTTCCATACAACGAGCCGCCGCTGGCTGCGAACACGACCTTGCGCACGCCGGCCTTCACACAGCCTTCGGCCACGTTGATGGTGCCGATCACGTTGACCTCGGCGTCGTGCTGCGGCTTCGCCATCGACTGACGCACGTCGGACTGAGCCGCCAAGTGGAATACGACTTGGGGCTTGCGGTGCGCAATGAGATCGGCGATCGCGGGCGAACGGATGTCGAGACGGTGGAACGAGAACTTGCGGCTCCCGACCGCGCGAGCGTCGGCGAGGTTGGCCAACGACCCATTGGAGAGGTCGTCGACCGCATCGACCTCGCTGCCCTCGGCCAGCAATCGATCGACGAGGGCCGATCCAATGAAACCGGCACCGCCGGTGACCATCACTCTCACGAGGTGGCTCCGCCCGCATCGACACGCGCGCCATGCAGCGTGGTCTGAGCTTCCACGACTGCATCCGGTCCGACCACCGTGATCTGATCGACCACGACGTCGCGTTCGAGCAACGACGCCGGTCCGAGGATGGAGTTGCGCGCCACGCCGCTGGACGCGATGTGCGAGTCAGCCAGCATCACACTGGATTCGACGACCGCGCCGGCGTCGACCGCAGCGCGCGCGCCAAGCACCGAGTTCGCAACCTTGGCGCCTGACGCAATCACGGCACCATCGGCAATCAACACCGGGGGCACCACCTCGGCGTCGTGGGCGATCCGTGGCGCACCCTGGACCCAGACCCCGGCCGAACGTTCGACCGCACCGACGACCGGCACGCCGAGCTGGCCCGCCAGGACGTCGCGGTGCGCCTGCAGGTACTTCTCAGGGGTGCCGATGTCGAGCCAGTACGCCGGGCTCGGCTGCGCGTACAGGATCCTGCGCTGTTCGAGCATGCGGGGGAAGGTCTCGCGCTCGATGGAGACGTTGAGGCGCGGCGGGATTCGCTCCAGCACCGACGGCTCCAGCACGTACGTTCCGGCGTTGATCCACTTCGTGGGGGCCGTGTCGGCCGGCGGCTTCTCGATGAATGCCTTCACCTCACCGTCGTCGAACGTGGGCACCACACCGAACGCCGTCGGGTCCTCGACCTCGGTCAACGAGATGGTGGCCTCGGCCCCCCGCTCGGCATGGAACGCGATGAGCGCAGAGAGGTCGAGGTCGGTGAGGACGTCACCGTTGCACACGATGAATCGCTCGTCGATGCCGTCGGCGGCGAAGCGGATGGCACCGGCGGTGCCGAGCGGTTGGTCTTCGACTGCGTAACGCAACCGGACACCCGCAAATTCGCTCTCGGGGAACTGTTCGATGAACGCATCGGGGAGGTAGCCGAGCGACAAGACAACATCATCGACGCCGTGCGACGCCAGCCACGTGAGCTGCCGCTCCAAGAACGGCTGGTTGGCAATGGGCAGCAACGGCTTGGGGATGGTGGTGGTGAGTGGACGCAGACGCGTGCCTTCGCCACCGACGAGCACCACCGCTTTCATGAGTCGCGTTCTCCCTCTGCGTGTCCCCGCCCCCACCCAACGGGCATGGCGAATCTACTCGTCGTCGGGCGCTCGCCCGGGAGATCACGCGTCGACACGCGGCATCTTCGCCTGGGGAAGCAGGTGGCGACCGGCCACGGCCAACCCCGCCCGGGCACTCAGGTACAACGCCGCCGCCGGCAACAACACGCGCCACGGCCCGCGCCAACGCTTGTCGGCGAACCGGTACACCGACCGATGGTGTTCGACGATCATCCGGTCGGGTCGGCCGGCCGTGCTCACCCCTTGGACGTGCTCGACCACTGCTGCGGGCTCGTAGCGCACGTGCCACCCCGATCCGTTGAGGCGCCAACCGAGTTCGACGTCTTCGGCGTACATGAAGAACCGTTCGTCCCAGCCGCCAACATCGTCGAGCGCACGCCGCCGCAACCAGAGCGCGGCGCCCGACACCCAGTCGACCGCGCGGGCCTGCGCCGGGTCGGCATCAAGTTCGCGGTAACGGCGCGTGAACGGGTTCTTGGACCACACCAGACCCAGCGCACCGTGGCCGATTGCGTCACCGGTGCTGGGGAGGCGACGGGCCGACGGATACGTGGAGCCGTCGGGATTCAAGATGCGCGGACCAACCGCAGCCAGCTGCGCATCCGCCGCGAATGCCGCCTCGACCGGCGCCCAAACTCCTGGGTCCACCACAACGTCGGGGTTGCACACCATGACGAACTCGGCCGTGGTGGCCGCGGTGCCGAGGTTCACCGCCCGCGAGTAGCCGAGGTTGGCACCCGGATCGATGACCACGGCCGCCGGGCATTCGCGCCGCACCGCGGCCGTGGAACCATCGGTCGAGCCGTTGTCGACAACCACGACTTCCGAAGCACCCGCTCCGGTCAGCGCCTGCACGCAGCCGAGCAGGTGATCGCCGGCTTCGTAGTTGACGACGACCGCCGCCCAGGAACTCACTTCACGAACCGGTACTTCACCAGGGTCCACAGCGCGACGGCACCGTCACGCCAAGTGATCTTCTTGCCCTCTTCGTAATCACGACCGGTGTACGAGATCGGAACTTCGTAGATCCGTACGCCTTGGCGCAACAGCTTGGCCGTGATCTCGGGTTCGAGATCGAAGCGATCGGCGCGGATCGTGATGCCCTTGAGCAGGTCTCGGTCGATGAGCTTGTAACACGTCTCCATGTCGGAGAGCGTGGTGTTGTACAGCACGTTGGTGACCAACGAGAGGAAGCGATTTCCCACCCAGTGGGTGAAGAGCATGTTGCGCCGCTCGCCCGTGAAGCGCGACCCGTACACCACCTGCGCCTTGCCCTTGAGGACAGGAAGCAGCAACTTGTTCCAGTCGTCGGGGTCGTACTCGAGGTCGGCGTCTTGGATGAGCACCAGGTCGCCACTGGCGTTTTCGAGCGCGGTACGAATGGCGGCGCCCTTCCCGCGGTTCACAGGGTGCATGACCACCTTCACGGTGGAGTCACCCAGTTGGCGCAGCACATCGCGCGTCCCGTCGGTGCTCCCGTCGTCGACGACGACGATCTCGCGTTCCAGCGGGATCTCGACCGCGCGGATACGCCGCAGGACTTCGACCACTGTGTTGCGCTCGTTGAACACCGGAACGAGCACCGAAAGTTTCCGGTACTGCTGCGTCGGCTCAAATTCGGCCGTGTTCACGTTCCCTCCGGTACCACTCGTACGTACTGGCAAGCCCTTCGCGAAGCGAGGTCTTCGGCTCCCATCCGAGCACTCTACGGGCGAGGGTGATATCGGGCCGACGGACCTTCGGGTCGTCGACCGGAAGCGGATCGAACTCGACCTTTGAGGTCGAGCCGGTGAGGTCGAGGACCGCGTCGGCCAGCTCGGCCACGGTGAACTCGTCGGGGTTCCCAATGTTCATGGGCCCGGAGTGCTCGCTCTCGAGCAACGCCAGGAGGCCTTGCACCTCATCGTCGACGTAACAGAACGAACGGGTCTGGGTCCCGTCGCCGTAGATGGTGATGGGATCACCGTTCAACGCCTGGGTCAGGAAGTTGGACACGACGCGGCCGTCGTTGGCGCGCAACCGCGGCCCGTAGGTGTTGAAGATGCGCGCGATCTTCACGTCGAGACCATGCGTGCGGTGATACGCCATCGCAATCGCTTCCGCGAACCGCTTTGCTTCGTCGTACACACCTCGGGGACCCACTGGGTTCACGTTGCCCCAGTAGTCCTCGGTCTGCGGGTGCACCAACGGATCGCCGTAGATCTCGCTGGTGGAAGCCAGCAAGAACCGAGCGCCCTTGGCCATCGCGAGGCCCAACATGTTGTGCGTGCCGAGCGACCCGACCTTCAACGTCTTGATGGGGTGGTCGAGGTAGTCACGCGGGCTGGCGGGACTGGCAAAGTGCAGAACCGCGTCGACTGCACCGTCGACATGCACGTAGTTCGTGACGTCGTATTCGATGACGCGGAACCCGGGATTGTCGACCAGGTGAGCAACGTTGGCGGGACCGCCGGTGAGCATGCTGTCGATTGCGACGACTTCCCAGCCGCGCGCCAGCAAGTGCTCACAGAGGTGGGAACCGAGAAACCCGGCTCCACCTGTGACCACCGCGCGCGGACTCATCAGCGACCGACGCCTTCGTAGGTGAACCCACGCCGACGCATGGAGGCAGGGTCGAGGAGGTTCCGCGTGTCCACGATGCACGGCGCCCGCATGGTTGTGTGGAGCTCGTCGAAATCGACCCACCGGAACTCGTCCCACTCGGTGAGCACGACCAGCGCGTCGGCGTTTTCCGCCGCATCGATGGGGTCGGCGACGCGCGTCACGGCTTGGAGATGTTCGAGCGCATCGGCCGACGCTTCAGGGTCGTACGCGCGCACTTCAGCACCTTCGGCAACCAAGCGCTCAATGACGTACACCGCAGGCGAGTCGCGCAGGTCGTCGGTGTTCGCCTTGAACGTGAGCCCCCACGCCGCAATGGTGCGCCCGGCGAGGCTCCCTCCAACCGCAGCCCGCACCTTGGCCACCATGCGCTCGTGCTGGTCGCGGTTCGACTCGATCACCCCCCGCAGCAGCTGGAAGTCGTAGTTCGCGTTGCTGGCCGTGTGGACGAGCGCCGAAGTGTCCTTCGGGAAACAGGAACCGCCGTACCCCGGGCCCGGATGCAAGAACTCGAACCCGATGCGCGGGTCGTAGCCCATGCCGAGCGCGACTTCGCGCACATCGGCGCCGACCGCTTCACACAGGTTGGCAATCGCGTTGATGAATCCGATCTTGGTGGCCAGAAAGCCGTTCGAGGCGTACTTGATCATCTCGGCCGACGCTGGATCGGTGATGATCATCGGCGCGTTCACACCGCGGTACAGCTCAGAAACCCGGACCGCGACACCAGGGTCCTCGCAGCCGATCACGATGCGGCTGGGCGCAAGGAAGTCGCGGATGGCGAAGCCCTCGCGCAAGAACTCGGGATTGCTCGCCACCCCGATGGAGTCCAACGCCCCCACTTCGGCCAGGATTCGCTGCACGCGCCGAGTGGACCCGACCGGCATCGTGGATTTGTTCACGACCACCGAGTTCGGGCCGAGTACCGGAGCGACCTCGCGGGCCACCGCGTCCACGTAGGACATGTCTGCGGCGCCGTCGTCGCCTTGTGGCGTGGGGACGCACAGGAACACGAACTCGCATTCCTTGGCCGCCGCGGCCGCGCCAACCACGAACTGCAGGCGACGTGACTCGAGGCCGGAATCGAGCAACTCGGGCAGTCGCTCTTCGAGAATGGGCGGCTCACCCTTTTGCAACAACCGAACTCGTTCGGCATCGACGTCGGCGCACAGCACCTGATGCCCGAGGTGCGCGAATCCAACGGCTTGGGTAAGCCCAACGTATCCAGCTCCGATGACTGCAACCCGTGCCACGACCTACCTCCGTTCCGAGAGTGCCGCGCGCACTTGGGGTTCGAGCGATGCGACCAACGGGCCCGTCACGTAGTCGCGCAACGCGTCCTCCCACTTTCGCATCGGGTCGATACCAGCGGCCGTCAACGCATGGGAGTCGAGCGTGCTGTCGAGGGGACGGGCAGCGGGACGATTGAGAGACGCACTGTCGAGGCGCGGGATCGCGGCCCCGTCGACGCCGAGTGCTGCCAACGCTGCCACGCCCTGGTCCCATCGGTTGGATGACCCGGCGTTCACGACATGGAACACACCTTGGGAGCGCCGAGTTGCGAGTTGCACGAGTACGTGCGCAAGGTCGAGGGCGTACGTGGGCGACGCGTACTGATCGTCGGCAATGCCTCTCAGCTCACCGGCCGCGTAGTTCTTGACCACCCAGGAGAAGAAGTCGCGGGCAGTGTCGCCGTAGACCCATGCCGTGCGGGCGATCGACCAACTCCCGGCATGGCGCTCGAGTTCCTGTTCGCCGCCAAGCTTGGAGCGGCCGTACTCGGACAGCGGATTGGGGGTGTCCCACTCGCGGTACGGACGGCCAAGCTGGCCATCGAACACGAAGTCGGTGGACACGTGCACGACGTGGGCGTCGATGCGCCGGGAGGCAACCGCCAACTGCCGCACCCCCAACGCGTTCACTGCGTACGCCAGGTCGGGGTTGCGCTCGCAACCGTCGACATCGGTGTACGCCGCACAGTTGATGATGACGTGAGGGCCGAACGATGCGACGACCGACTCGACGTTCTCGCGATCGGTGAGATCAAACGTGTCGCGATCGGTCGCCAGCACTTCATGACCGGCCAATTGGCCGGCGACGAGCGAGCCGACCTGGCCGCCTGCGCCGGTGACGAGAACCCGCACGGCTACTTCGCGCTCCAGTCGGATGCCGACTCGTCGACCGGCGCGCGACCGAGGAGCGGCTCCCACCAGGAGCGGTTGTTGGCGTACCAGTCGATGGTGGCGCGGATGCCTTCGTCGAACTCCACCTTGGGCGCCCACCCCAGCTGCGTCCGCAGCTTGGTGCTGTCGAGCAGGTACCGGCGGTCGTGCCCCGGACGGTCGGGAACGATGGTCTTGAGCGATTCGGGCTTGCCGAGTTGGTCGAGCACGAGTGCACAGATCTCGTCGACGCTCTTCTCGACGCCGCTGCCGACGTTGTAGGTCTCACCCTCGACGCCGTCGGAGAGCACCAGGTCGATGGCCCGACAGTGATCGTCGACGTAGAGCCACTCACGCCGGTTGGCCGAAGTCTCGTAGACGGGAAGCGACTGGTCGTTGAGCGCCTTCACCGTGAACAGCGGGATGACCTTCTCGGGGAACTGGTACGGCCCGTAGTTGTTCGAGCAGTTGGTGATGGTGATGGGTAGCCCGTAGGTCTCGGAGTACGCGCGCACGGCGTGGTCGCCACCGGCCTTCGACGCGTTGTACGGCGTGCGCGGTCGGTACGGCGACTGTTCGGTGAATGCGCCCGGGTCGTCGAGCGCCATGTCGCCGTAGACCTCGCACGTGCTCACGTGGTGGAACCGACCGATGCCGACCCGGCGCGCCGCTTCGAGCAGCGTCTGGGTGCCGATCACATTCGTACGGAAGAACGCACCGGGGTTCACGAGCGCATAGCTGTTGTGGCTTTCCGCCGCGAAGTTGACGATGGTGTCGACCCGTCCGATGCCCTCGCCGAGGAGGATCTCTTCCATCAACGGCCCATCGGCGATGTCGCCCTCGATGAACGAGACGCGGTCGTCGATGTCGTCGAGATTGGGACGGTTCCCCGCGTAAGTGAGCGCGTCGAGCGCGATCACGTCGTCGTCGGGGTGCTCATTCACCCAATAGCGGACAAAGTTGGACCCAATGAAGCCGGCTGCACCGGTGACCAGGAGACGCACGGCCGGGCATCGTAGGGGCAGGGCCCCGGCGCCGTCGCATGCGCAGGGGAAGACTCAGCAGCCGTTGGGTTCCGCCGGAGCTGCAGCGGCCGCCGGAGCGGCCGGCGCGGCGGGGGCCGCAGGGGCCGCGGGCGCTGCCGGGGCAGCAGTCTTCACGCCGGCGAAGTCGGGTCCGATGACCAAGACCACGTCAGCATCGCTCACCGACAGGTCACTCACCAGTTTCCCAACCCCGCCGATGTTCGCGAGCAGGACCTTGGCCTTCGCCTCGGCGCCCGGCCGGTACAGGATCATGGTGCCGGCGACCTTGCGGGGGCTGTTGCCGCTGCCGGCCGGCGCGAAGCCCACCCCTTGGAGTTCCGACGCCGTCTTGGACGCGAGGCCCGCCGTACCCGACCCGTTGAGGACGCGCACCTGCACCTGGCCAGGCGACACCGCCGGCGCCGCGCTGGAGTCGGTGGGGACGCTGAAGTCCTTCAACCGAGCCAGCAGTTCGTTGGCCGCCGGCTGGTCGAGCACGAGCACCGACTGGCCGCCGGTGCGCACCTCCCCCGAGCGGGGCGCACGCGTGGGCAACGTGACGGTCTCGAAACGCTCGGGGTCATTGGGGTCGACGCTGCGGAACGCGTTGACCAGTCGGAAGATGTCCTTCTTGTTCAACGCTTGATCGGCCTGTAGGTAAGGACTCACCCCGTCGACCACGTTGAGCGCCGTCTGCGGATTGTTCAACCCCTTCTTCACCGCGAGTGCTCCAAGGCGCCGCAGAAAGTCCTGCTGCCGCTTGATTCGACCGAGGTCGGCAGTGGGGTCTTCCCGCCACTTCCCATCCTCGAACTGCTCATAGTGACGCGAGCGGACGTACGCCAACGCCTGATCGGGCTTGAGGTACTGGCACCCGGCCTGTTGGTCGAGCCCGGTCTCGAAGTCGCGTGCTGGGGCAGGGAAGAACACGGGGACCGCGCCAACAGCATCGACTGTGGCCATCACGCCGTCGAACCCGATGGAGAAGTAGTGGTTGATGGGAACGCCGAGCTGATCGCGGATCGTTTCGATGGTCTTCTGCGGTCCGGCGTTGAACGCAGCGTTGATCTTGCTGAAGCCCATGCCGGGGATGTTCACCCAGAGGTCACGCGGGATCGAGACGAGCAGCACCTTCTTCTGGGCTGGCACCACGTGGGCGATCATGATGACGTCGGAGCGCTGGCCCGATTCCTTGTTCGGGTCGCCGAAGTTGGACTCGCTGCCCTCACGAGCTGCAAACGCGCGACTGTCGGAACCGATGATGAGGTAGTTGGCCGCTTCGGCCGGACCCGGGTCGTCGACCTTCACCTCGACCCGATTGATCCCCGCGAGTCGCGTATCGATTTCACGGTTCACCGCCCACAACGAAGCCGCGCAGATCATGGTGACGGTCACGAGGGCGATCCCGAACCGTGCGAAGAAGCGGCGGATGAGTGCGGTCATCGGGCGCAAAGGGTATCGGGAGGCTCGGCGCGAGTCGCCGCGGCCCGGGGTCAGAAGGCCTGTCTACGCTGGTCAACGTGCCGGTACCCGCCCCTCGACTCCTTGCGGCTGCGCTCGTTCAGGCGTTCGGGCCCGACGTGCCCGTGGTCACGGTGCCGGCGGGACGCAGTGTGGTGGTTGCCGTCGAGCCGGCCGAGGTGCGGCGCGTCGAGCACGCCGACCTGCACGACGTGCGCGGGTTCGCGCCGGGTTGGTGGGCCGGCGTCATCGGGTACGAATGCGGCCGGCCGCGCTCGACCGCACGGTCGTTTCCCGACCTGTTGTTCGCGCGATTCGACGCCCGCCTCGAGATCGGCCCACAGGGCATGCGAGTCGTGGGGCACGGTCCCGGCGCGGTGCGCCTCCGCGAGGCGCTCACGCGGGTCGAGGAGTTCATCGAGTCTCCCCCTGCGCCACTGACGACGCTGGCCGAGTGGCAGAGCGACGTGACGCGTGAGCAGTGGTGTGCGCAGGTTGCCCACACGCATGCGCTGTTGCGACGCGGCGAGTGCTACCAACTCAACCTCACCCGCATGTTGCGCGCGTCGGGTTCAGTCGACGCAGCCGAGCTGTTCGCACACATCGCCACCCGTCACGACGTGCCCTACGCCAGCCTCATCCGTTTCGGCGACACGGCGGTCGCATCCGCGTCGCCGGAGTGTTTTCTGCGATGGCGGGGACGGGCCGTGTCGACCCGTCCGATCAAGGGCACCGGACGCGACGCGAGCGAATTGGTGACCAGCGACAAGGACCGCACCGAGAACGTGATGATCGTCGACTTGGCGCGCGCCGATTTTGATCGCGCGTGCGAGCCAGGATCGGTCGAAGTGCACGGGCTGCTCGATGCCGAGGAGCACCCCGGGCTCGTCCACCTGGTGAGCACCGTCGTCGGACAACGGCGGGAGCATTCCGACGTGGCCGACCTGCTGCACGCCACGTTCCCCGCCGCCTCCATCACCGGAGTGCCCAAGCCGCGGGTGCTCGACTTGATCGAGTCGATCGAAGGGCGGCCGCGCGGTGCGTACTGCGGTGCGATCGGGTGGTTCGACACGTTGGCCGATGCAGGTGAGTTCTCGGTCGCGATCCGCACCTTCACCGTGGACGCCGACCTCGTCGAACTTGGAGTCGGCGGTGGCATCACCATGGCGTCCAGTGCCGACGCCGAGTGGGCCGAGACCGAACTCAAGGCCGAACGCCTGCTCGCGCTGTTCGACACGCCGGCACAGGTGTCGACGTAGCCTCCCTCCGTGTTCATCTGGATCAACGGCGAGGTGATCGCGGCCGAGCTTGCGCGCGTGTCACCACTCGATCACGGGCTCACCGTCGGCGACGGCGTGTTCGAAACGCTGCGCGTGTACGACGGTGTGCCGTTCGCGTGGACTCGTCATCTCGATCGGATGGAGCGCTCTGCCATCGGACTGGGCATCACGCCGCCCGACCGCAACGCATTGCGCAGGGGTGCGGCGGCGGTATTGGAAGCCAATGAACTCGACAACGCGCGCCTGCGCCTCACCTGCACATCGGGAATGGGTCCGCCCGGATCGCAGCGTGGCGACGGGCCGGCGCTCCTGGTGGCGGTGGCCGTCCCGTTGACGCCGCCCGAGGCGTTCGTCGATGTCGTCACGGTGCCGTGGACGCGCAACGAGCGCGGCGCCCTAGCGGGGATCAAGACCACGAGTTACGGCGAGAACGTGCGCGCCCTGGCATACGCGTTCGAGCGCGACGCGCACGAAGCGATCTTCGCCAATACGCGCGGCGAGCTCTGCGAGGGAAGCAGCTCGAACGTGTTCCTGGTACGCAGCGGAGTGCTGCACACTCCCCCGGTGTCATCGGGATGCCTGGCCGGCGTGACGCGCGCGCTGGTGATCGAGTTGTGTGCGCAAGCTGGCATCACGTACGCGGAATCCGAGCTACCACTGGCTGCGCTCGCCGCTGCCGACGAGGCATTCATCACATCGAGCCCACGTGAGGTTGTGGCGATCCGCAAGGTGGACGGCCGCCTGCTCCCGTCGGCTCTCGGCCCGGTGACGGTGGAGTTGGCAGCGCGCTACCGCAACCTCGTCGAGACCACCCCCGACCCCTGACCTTTCTCCTGACTTTGCGTCGGCCGCATACGTCATTCAGTACGTGTGCGACGCAAAGTCAGGAAGGGCGGAGGTGGAGGACGTCGGCGACGGTCACGACGCGTTCCACGCCGTCGTCGGTACGGACCACGAGCGCGCCACTGTCGGAGAGGTCGACCGCCATTCCCTCAAAAGATTCACGCGCGCCCTCGACGCGCACACGAGTTCCCAACGTCGCGCTGTGGTCGCGGATGCTCGCGTCGACGGCAGCCGGATCGTCGACCAAATGCTCGAGCGCGAGCAGCCACGTGACCAGCAACTCGCGCCGGTCGACGGGCGTGGGCGCGTACTCATTGCACGCGATCGCGAGTTCGCGATGCGCGGGCGGAACCTGGGCGACGTTCGTTCCTGCGCCCACCACCAGCGCGCGCACCGTCCCGTCGGGAGCTACACCGGTCTCGGCGAGCACGCCGGCGAGTTTGCGGTCGCCCACCACCAGATCGTTGGGCCACTTGTGCTGCGGGCGCACGTCCGTCAGCGCCAAGACGGCATCTGCCAGGGCCACCGATACCGCCGCGACGTACCGATGCACACTCGCCACTGGTTCTTGGGGTTCGAAGAGCACAGAGGCCAGCAGCGCGGCGCCGGCCTCGTCGTCCCAGCGGCGATCGAGGCGACCCCGGCCAGCCGTCTGATGATCAGCCACGACCACCGCGCCATCGGTCAGCGAACCATTGCGGGCAGCGGCCATGAGCAGCCGATTCGTGGAGTCAACCGACTCGAGCCACTGGACTCGGAAGCGACGGCCCACGGCGAACTCGGTGGAGTCGGTGGCCGGATCATGCATCACCCGTAGGATACGGCCGATGTTCGACAAGATCCTGATCGCCAACCGCGGGGAAATCGCAGTGCGCGTCATGCGCACTTGCCGAGAACTCGGCGTGAAGACCGTCGCTGTGTACTCCGAGCTCGACCGCAATGCACTGCACGTGCGCTACGCGGACGAGGCCTACGCGCTGGGCGGCCAAACGGCGGCCGAGAGCTACCTCAACACCGAGGCCATCCTCGACATCATCGAGAAGTCGGGCGCCCAAGGGGTGCACCCCGGCTACGGCTTCTACTCCGAGAACGCCGACTTCGCGCGTGCCGTCACCGAGCGCGGTGTGACGTGGATCGGCCCGCCGCCCGCAGCCATCGAAGTGATGGGCGACAAGATCAGCGCGCGCATCGCCGTGGAGAAGGGTGGCGTGCCCACCGTGCCGGGCACCACCGATGTCATCACCGACGTCGCCCAGATCATCGAGTTCGGCAACACGCATGGATGGCCGGTTGCCATCAAGGCCGCGTTCGGCGGTGGCGGCAAGGGCATGAAGGTGGTCAACGACGCTGACCACGCGGCGGAAGCATTCGAGTCGGCCACTCGCGAAGCCACTGCGTACTTCGGGCGCGCCGAGGCGTACCTCGAGCGGTACCTCACGCGACCGCGGCACGTGGAAGTGCAGGTGTTCTGCGACACGCACGGCAATGCCGTGTGGTTGGGTGAGCGCGACTGCTCGGTGCAGCGTCGCCACCAGAAGCTGATCGAGGAAACCCCGGCGCCGGGCCTCACCGATGAGATCCGTGCTGCCATGGGTGAAGCTGCCGTCAACGCGGCCAAGGCGTGTGGGTACGTCAACGCCGGCACCGTCGAGATGCTCTACCAGGACGGCGAGTTCTACTTCCTCGAGATGAACACGCGTTTGCAGGTCGAGCACTGCGTCACCGAGGAAGTGACGCGCCTCGACCTGGTGGCCGAGCAGTTGCGCGTCGCGAGTGGCGAAACGTTGTCGGTCACCCAGGACTCCATCACTCGGACTGGTCACGCCATCGAATGTCGCGTGAACGCCGAGAACGCGGCCATGGGTTTCATGCCCTCCCCTGGCACCATCACCAAGTTGCGCGTTCCGGCCGGCCCCGGTGTGCGCTGGGACGGTGGATACGAAGAAGGCGACGAGGTCAGCCAGTACTACGACAACCTCGTGGGCAAGCTCATCGTGTGGGCGCCCGATCGCGAGCGCGCCATCGACCGCATGGAGCGTGCAATCAACGAGTTCGTGATCGAAGGAATACACACCACGTTGCCGGCGCAAGCGGCAATCATGCGGCTGCCCGACTTCGCGAACGGCACCCACAGCACCCGTTGGCTCGAAGAAGAAGTCGACGCGTCGGTGTACGCAGTCACCGCGGGCGGGGCGAGTGCGGCGGCCGAGAACAGCGAAGCGCTACACGAGCAAACCGTGCCGGTCGAAGTGAACGGCAAGCGCTTCAGCGTGAAGGTGTGGTTGCCCGACGCGCCCGTTGCTGCAGCCACCGGCGCGACCCGCGGCGCACCGCGCCCTCGGGCGGTTGCCAGCGCCTCGGGATCCGGTGCCGGAAACGACGGCACCCTCAGCGCGCCCATGCAGGGCACCATCGTGAAGGTGCTGGTCGAGGTCGGACAATCGGTGTCCGCAGGCGACGCGCTCGTGGTGCTCGAGGCGATGAAGATGGAGAACCACCTCAACGCCGAAGTGAGCGGGACCGTGCAGGAAGTCCGCGTCGAAGCCGGACAGACGGTGGGCACGGGCGACGTGCTGGTGGTGCTCGAACCTGCCAGCTGATCGAACGGATCAGCGAGACGCGCTGCGACCCGACCCGCGCGCACGAGTGCGCGGCTCACGCTGCACTGCGATCTGCTGCGCAATCCTGATTCCCCGGGTCTGCTCTCCCGCCAGGATCTCCTGCTGCCGTTCCGCGCTCACATCACGCGACACGTACCCCTGCGCCTCGACCGCCGCAACGAACGCTTCGGGCAACGCGGGCGCATGCTTGGTCACGATGTCGGCCAAGTGCGCGTGCCACACATGGGTCCCATCCGTCATGAGATCCGGGTCTGACAACGGCTGACGATCGATCGGATCGGTGGGCGTGTGCATCGTTCGAATGAGAATCGTTGCGTCGGCGAGGTATGACGCCATTCGCGCCCGGTCATAGCGAGCGTCTCCCTGACCACGCGTCGCCCGCACCTGATCATCGGACAGCTGCAACTTTGGCACCGGTTCCACGATCGAGGCGTCGTCGCTCATCCACCCGCTCCTGCACCAACGGGAAGGTTTCCCGCGACGCCGGCACCCACAGTCGCACCAACCGGGCCGGGGAGCACCGACGGCGAGAACACACGGAAGGTGTTCGTCGTGCCCAGGTTGAAGTATCCGCCGAAGCCGTCGGGCAACTGCTCAACGAGCGTGCCATTCACATCGGTTGCAACGACGTTGGAGGGCGCCCGCACTGGGCTTCCGAGCGCGTCGGCCAAGCGCTGGGCGGCCGGGCCGGCACCCGACTCACACGAGATCAGCGTGAGCGGCTGGCCGGGGACGAAACCAGGTTGGCGACGCAAGTACGCGGCGAACTCTTCGGGGGTGAAGTTGTCGACGTGTGCCACCAGGCCATCGACCTTGGTGACCACCGAGAACTGACCTACGGAACTGCCGTGGATGGCGACGATTGCGCGGTCGGTGATCGGAGTTCCGTCCGGGAAGTACTTCACCGGGTGGTTGAGGAACGATGCCCGCGCGACGAAGTCGTCGGTCGCGCTGACGACCGGCGAGTGGAACACGCCCCGATCGACATAGCTGAAACCGGCGGAGACCTCGTCGAGTCGCGCAATGCCCTGAGCGGCGAGTCGGTCACCGACGAAGGGGACGCGACTGGCGACGGCACGCCCCAACCCGACTGCACTCACGTCACTGGCGAAACTCACGGTGCGGCCCGCGCCGCCCGTACCGAAGAACAGTGCAACATCGGGGGCCAAGTTGCCCATGTCCTCGCCGGCTCGCTGCGAGATGGTGGCCGCCGTCTCACCGCGGTGTGCGCCGATCAGAGCGTTGACCGGCACGCCGATAGTGCCGTGGTACACCGATTGCACGAACTGCCAGAGCCCCGACGGCAGGCCCTTCACCACGGTCCAACCGAACCCGGCATAGGACTTCGCCGACCGCCACGCCTCGGTGAGGTCGCCGGTGAGGAGCGCGTTTCGGAAGCGCGCTTGGTACTGCGAGTTCCGGTACATGAGATCGAGTGTGCCGCCCAGGAACTTGGTGAACGTGGCGTCGTACGCGCCCTTGAAGAAGCCGCCGTAGAGGTTTCCGACAATCGTGCCGCCCAAGCCGAGGTGGTCGTCGAGCCACGCCTGAGCCTTGTCGCCGTTGAACGACAACCAGTCACCGATGTCGCCGAACCAGCTGCCGAACGGACTCTCTTCCTGCATGCGCTTGCGCGCCTCATCCTCTGCGGCTCGTCGCGCGTCGTTGTTCCACTTATTGATCGTTGCGCCGGCTGCCTGCTGGAGTCGTTGCAGCACGTCGGGCGGGATCTGACCGTTGAGCGCAACTGCGGCCCGCAGGTCGATGCCCAGGAGCTCGGCGGCAAGACCGAGCACGTCCACGCTGGCCTGTTGGCCTGCGAGTCCCGCCCGGCTGAGCGCGTTCAACGCGGCATCCGGTTCGCTGATTGCGGTGGGGACGGGAGCACCAATTCCTTGCCCGAGACCAATGAGGCGTCGCACCTCGGTCATCGCGGCCGTAATCGCCGGACGCTGTACCGACACGTACTCGGTCAACGCGTTCCCAGCATCGGCGGCTTCTGCGGCGGCGAGATACAACGCGCCTGCGCGAACTTCGATCCGGTCGAAGTCGTGGAACTCGCCGGCGCCCATCAGCGTCCACCTGTGGCAGCGGACGACACGGCCTCCACGTTTGCACGCGCTTGCCGCACGGAGCGGCGCGCGCCCTCGATTGCCGACGGCATCGAAAGGAGCGCGACGTTCACGTCATACAACTGCGTCGTGATGCGGTTGCGGATTGCTTGCGCGGCATCGGCCGCGCGGGTGCATTCGTCCGCTTGCCGCTGCGCCCATTCGTCGACTGCATGCGAGCTGGACGCAGTCCGCTCGTCGAGCCGCTGCATCTGCGCGCTGAATGCGTCACCGGCCTTGCCGTGCCACTCGCGCCCCGCTGCTTCTCGAGCAGTCCGGAACCCGGTGCCGGCACCCACCTGCCCCCGCTTCGGGAGTTGGCGCACCGGGAGCGCGCGAGTGGTGGCTCGGACTTGCTCGCCGACGATCCGCAGTGCCGCGATGTACCAACCGAATCCGGTGGCGCGGGCTTCGAGATCGGTTCGCACCCTTTGGAGGCGGTCGTATTCGGCGGTGAGGGACTGAATCCGAGCCTGGGCACGCGCCAGGTCGGCTGCAGCCTGCTCGGGACTAGCGGGCATACGGGCATTATAGGCCGTATTGCCCATTTTGGGAAGAGGCTAGTCGGCCGCCTCGGTGAGGCTCTCGCTCAGGCTGGGGTGCACGAGCAGCGAATCCACGATGTCGTGGGTGCGTAGCCCGGCCGTGACCGCCAGGGCAATGGGGGCAATGAGCTCGGCGGCGTTGCGCCCCACGATGGAGCCGCCCAGCACCACCCCGGTGGCGGGGTCGCTGATGATCTTCACGAACCCACGGGGGTCGCCGTCGATGAGGGCCTTGGCGTTCGAGCTGAACGGCACCTTGGTGACTCGGATCTTGCGCCCCTCGGCGAACGCATCGGCCTCGGCTAGCCCCACGTCGGCGATCTCGGGTTCGGTGAACACTGCGCTCGCCGCCTTGTCGTAATCGAGATGCCGGTGGGTGAGCTTCTGCAACCCCATGACGTGTTCGGCGATCTTGCGCCCCTGCATGGACGCCACCGACGACAGCGGCAGCTTCCCGCTCACGTCACCGGCCGCGTACACGTTCGCCACGTTGGTGCGACAGTGACGGTCGATGGGGATGTAGCCATGCGCATCGGTCTCGACTCCCGCGTCCTCGAGTCCCAAGTCTTCGGTGTTCGGCACCGAACCAATGGCGAGGACGACGTGACTCGCACGCACGATGCGACCGTCGTCGCAGTGCACCTCGACTTCGTTGCCGATGCGTTCGCACGACTCGGCACGCGCACCCTTCAACAACTTCACTCCCCGACGGAGGAACTCGTCTTCGAGCACCGCCGCAACTTCCGGGTCCTTCTGGGGCAGCACCTGTTGGCGCGACACCACGAGCGACACCTGCGAGCCGAGCGCCGAGAACATGTGGGTGAACTCGACCCCCGTGACCCCTGATCCGATGACACACAGGTGCTCGGGAATCTCCGGGGGCGGATAGGCCTGATGGGTCGTGAGGATGCGCTCCCCGTCGACCGCAGCCCACGACGGAATGCGCGGACGCGAACCGGTGCACAACAACACTGCGTCGGCTTCGACTTCTTCGAGCCCGGTCTCGGTTTCGATCACGACTTCGTGGGCGCCCTTCATGCGCCCGGATCCGTGCACGATGCGAACGCCTTGACTCTCGAGGAGCGACGTCACCGACTCGCGCAGTCGCGACTCGATGGACGTGATGCGTTGCCGCAGCGCAACTTCGTCGAGGCGGCCGCTGGCGTCGAGCCCCATGACGTCGGCCCGCGACAGGTCGGAGAGCTCGCCACCGGTGGCGATCATCGCTTTCGACGGGATGCAGTCCCACAGGTGGGCCGCGCCACCGACAACGGTCCGTTCGACCAACGTGACTTCGGCTCCGAGCGATGCCGCGACGGTTGCGGCGGTGTGGCCCGCCGGCCCACCACCAATGATCACGAAGCGCGGAGTCTGCGAGACGGTCATGTCGCAGAGGCTATCGACGCCGCACTGCCCGTCCTTTACGCACCTTTAGGATGAAGGAGGCATGCCCGAACGTCGCTACGACCCCATTCACGACCGCTGGGTCATCGTGGCGGCCGATCGCGCCGAACGGCCACACACGTTCCGAACGATGGCGCCGATCGAAGGCGATCACGACGCCACCTGTCCGTTCTGTCCTGGCAACGAGGCGCAGACCACGCCCGAGGTCTTCCGCAGCGGCGAGGGCGCGCCCAACTCGCTTGGCTGGCAGGTGCGGGTGTTCCCCAACATGTACCCGGTCGTGGGCCCGGACCGCGAGGCCCATCCAGGCGACGATCATTGGCGCTCCAGCGAATCGGCAACCGGCAGCCACGAAGTGGTGTTGATGTCACCGGTGCATCGCCACTCGCTTGCCGATCTGACGGATCACGATGCGAGGACGTTCTTCCGTGTCCTACGCGACCGCGTGCGCGTGCACCGCGATCGCGGGCACCACTACTCGCAGGTGTTGATCAACCACGGCACGGCAGCGGGCGCCTCCATCGAGCATCCCCATGCACAGTTGATCTCGATCGACTTCGTGCCCGACCCCATCGACCAGGTGGCGCAACAGGGCGCAAACGCGTGCGGCGCAGTCGTCGCCGCGGCTCGCGACCACGAACGGGCCGGCGCGCTCACCGTGCTCACGACCGATGCACTCGTGGCATGGGTGCCATGGGCCAGTGCAACGCCGTACGTCACGAACATCACCCCGACCACGGATTGCGCTCGTTTCGCCGACGCCGATGACGGAGATGTCGACGCCGTCGCACTTACCTGCCGTGAGTTGGTGCGAGCCCTACGCGCCGAACTGGGCGAGCAGCCGTACAACTTGTTGGTGATGAGCGCCGCCAACGGTGACGACCGGCCGTTCCAGTGGTACGTGGAGATCCAACCCCGCCTGGGCGTGCTCGCCGGGTTCGAACTGGGCGCCGGCGTCTACGTCAACATCGTGCCGCCCGAAATCGCAGCCGTTCGGCTGCGCGCTCATCTCGACCACCCCGCGGTATCGGAACACTGACGTGAAGCTGCACCTTTCGGTCGAGATCAACGCCCCGGTCACCGACGTATGGGCCTACTTGGAGCCGCTGGAGCGGCACTCGGACTGGATGGCCGACGCCGTGGAGATCCGTTTCCACACCGACCAACATCGGGGCGTGGGCACCGTCTACGACTGCGTCACCAAGGTGGGCCCGCTCACCACCGTCGATCGCATGACCTGTGTCGAGTGGGACGAGGGCAAGGCGATGGGCATTCGGCACCAGGGCCTCGTCACCGGCACCGGCCGGTTCAGCCTGACGCCGATCGACGACGGCACCCGCACGCGATTCGACTGGGACGAAGACCTGCGATTCCCGTGGCAGTTCGGTGGCGCACTCGGCGAGCGGGCGGCGAAGCCGATCTTCCTGCGCTTGTGGCGCGGCAACCTCGAACGGCTGGCCGCGCACTTCGACTGATTGCGCTTACGAGCCGGTGAACTCGGCCTTGCCCGGGCCGTGCTTGCGGAAGCTCGTGATGCCAATCTCGTGGTCGCGGGTGGCGAACGCGGAGAGGAATGCTTCGCGTTCGGCGTCGAGCGCGTCTTCGAGGGGCTGGTCGATTCCAACGTCGATGACGGTCTTGGCGATTCCCATGGCGACGACCGCACCGCTGGCAAACGATCGCGCCCATTCGAGCGCGCGCTCGAGCAGTTCATCCTTTCCAACCACCCGGTCGATCAATCCGAGTGCGAGGGCTTCATCAGCACCAAGTTGCCGCCCACTCCACACCAGTTCTTTCGCGCGTGAGGGACCCACCAACCGCGCGGCCCGTTGCGTGCCACCCGCGCCCGGGATGAGGCCGAGCAAGATTTCGGGGAAGCCGACGCGCGCGTTGTCGGCGGCGATGCGCAGGTCGCACGCCAGCGCAAGTTCGAACCCACCGCCGAGTGCGAATCCGTTCACCGCAGCGATGACAGGACGCGGGATGGCACCCAAGCCGTCGAGCGCACGTCGGAACAATGCGATCATCGGCCGGTTGGCTTCGGGGTCACCCACCACGAACTCGTCGATGTTGGCGCCGGCGGCGAAATGCTTGCCGCCCCCGGTGACCACCACTGCTTTCAGGGTCGGGTCATTGGCCAGCTCCTCGGCCTGGTCGCCGAGGGAACGGAGCAGGTCAGTGGCCAGCGCGTTGACCGGTGGGCGATCGAGCGTGAGGAGCGCCACACCGTTGTCGAGCCGTTCGTTTCGCACGAGTTCACTCATGGTTCGGGACCCTAGATCGCGGGCTGGGCGAAACGCGCGTAGGGTCCGCGCCATGAAGTACCGCAATCTTGGTCAGTGGGGCGTGAAGGTGTCGGCGGTGAGCCTGGGTTCTTGGCTCACCTATGGCGGCACGGTTGGCGAGCAGACGGCCATCGACTGCATCCGACGCGCCTATGAGCTCGACGTGAACTTCTTCGACACCGCCAACGTGTACATGCGTGGCGCATCCGAAGAGGTGATGGGACGCGGATTGGCGCCGTTCTCGCGCGAGTCCTACGTGCTGGCCACCAAGGTCTTCTTCCCAATGGGCGATGGCCCCAACGACAGCGGCCTGTCGCGCAAGCACATCTTCGAACAGTGTCATCTGTCGCTGAAGCGCTTGAACGCCGACTACATCGACTTGTATCAGTGCCACCGCTTCGACGCGCACGTGCCGGTCGAAGAGACCGCGCGCGCCATGGACGATCTGGTGCGACAGGGCAAGGTTCTCTACTGGGGCGTGAGCGAGTGGAACGCCGAGCAGATCGCGAACGTGGTGGAACTGAGTCGCGAAGAGGGCTGGGCGGTGCCGGTCAGTAATCAGCCGCAGTACAGCGCGTTGTGGCGCAAGATTGAAGCGGAAGTGCTGCCCGAGTGTGAAGAAGTGGGCATGGGCAACGTGGTGTGGTCACCGCTTGCGATGGGCATTCTCACTGGCAAGTACTCGGGCGTCGATGATGTTCCGGCCGATTCGCGTGCGGCCACCGACGGCAAGATGTTCATGGGCGACTACTTCACCCAGCCAGTGTTGGACGCGGTGCAAGAGCTACGTCCAGTTGCGGCCGATGCGGGTGTCACCATTGGACAGCTCGCGTTGGCGTGGTGCTTGCGCCAACCGATGGTGAGCAGCGTCATCGTGGGCGCCACCAAGGTGGAGCACGTCGCCGAGAACGTGAAGGCCGCCGACGTGGAGTTGGACGAGGACGTACTCGACGCGGTCGACAACATCATCGGACCCTTCGCCGCCAGCTAACCCACCAATGGGGCACCGGCTGATCAGGCGGCGACCACCACCCGGTCCCGGCCCGTCTGTTTCGCTCGGTACAAGGCTTCGTCAGCCGTGCGCAATGCGGCTGACGCGTCACCATCAGCACCGACCGCCGCCGCCCCCACGCTGAACGTGGTGATCGGCGACTGCGCATTCCATCGCTCCCGGAGCCGTTGGAGCAGTTCCTCGAGCGCAGACTCGGCGATCTGGTGCACCACCAAGAGGAACTCTTCGCCGCCGTACCGAGCGACTTCGTCGTGTTCGCGCAACTGCGCAGCCAGGAATGCCCCAACGTCACGCAATGCTGCGTCGCCCGCATCGTGACCGAGTCGATCGTTCACGCCCTTGAAGTGGTCGAGGTCGAGGAGCACGACGCCGTCGCCCGGGCTCGCCGTGGCCAGCAGCGCATCCGCGCGCCGGCGATTCCCCACCCCGGTGAGCGCGTCGATGAGTGTCTCATCGCGCAGGCGTTCCATGGCCTCCGCGCGCTGCAACGCGGTTGCCGCTTGTCGGGCGAACACGGCGAGGAGCGGAAGGTCGGTGGCCGCGGCCCGTTCACTGGCCACGCGCCAGCGCAACACCAGTTCGTCGCGCTCGGCCGCTTCGTCACCGCGTATAAGAACCCGCTCCACCACCTGACCGTCGTTGGCCGCATCGGCACCAGCGCGGGTCGGGTACTGCGCCACGACCAGCTCATCGCCGCCAGCCACGTGCACGAGTACGGCCGAATCGGCGCCGGTGAGTCCCGCCGCCGCGACCACGACGGCATCGGCCGCGCTCCGCCCGTCGTCGGCGCGACCGAGTGCAAGGCCGGAGTCGAGCACGACTTCGAGCCCGTCGAGGCGACGGCGGCTGCGCGCCTCGCTCTCCATCCACTTGGTACCGGTCCAGCGAATGACCAAGTAGGTGAGCACCCACGTCTCGACGTTGACGATCCACGAGAACACGATGCCGTCGGGCACACCGTGACGCGCGAACGGGACGAAGAAGAGACCGGCGGCGAGTGGCAATGCGACGCCGAGCGCGAACCAGCGTGGCGCAATCAGTCCGGCCCCCACGAACGTCATCAAGTAGAACGCCGAGTACGACCACGCGTCGGGCCACAGAAAGTTGGCATAGGTGGCGAGGCCGAGTCCGAAGAAGACGGTCACGCCCGTGAACGCCATCGGGCGCGTCACGAGCTTCGTGCGCCACACCACCAATGCGACGAGCCAACACGTTGCCACGCTCACCAGGAACCACGGTTGCGTGTTCGCCGGCGCGCCGGGTACTTGGGCCAGTTGGATCAGGCCGACGATCCCGAAGATGGCCGCGAA